>JBBQUZ010000012.1:0-65938 GCA_038212035.1 Fimbriimonadales bacterium | reverse complement strand
GCCCAAACAACTCCCGGCGAACTCTGTAATTTCTGTTGATCAACATCACCGTACACGGATGATGGAACCACAAACAAAACGAAAGGAGAAGGGGTCGTTACATCTTTGAGGATAATGCCACACGAATTTGCAATTACTGCTGGATCGTATCCGGGAGCAATTCTCGCAATAATCTGCAGTTGCGCAGAGGCCACTGCCGACACTAGCGTTAACACTACACTCGCAAACATAACGTGAAGTTTCATGAATGTTGATATCCTTTAAAGAGAGAAAAAGGGCCCCAATAATACGGATGCGGTTGCCAACCCCTAACGCAGGCCCTAGCTTCTGTTAAAGCATTTGTTATTCCAGACCCTTTCATTATAGTGTAAAAGCACTCATAGAAGCGAAAAGCGGCTTCATCATCCAGCGGCCAGAGGCTAGCAACAGCAGAATTAGCACCCTTAGCCAGAAACGACCGGATGAGTCCATTTGGTTCCAGAGGTACTGCCAAAGACAGTGCCCCCGTATCACATGCGGATAAACATACGGTACCCACTCTCAGTCGGCTGGAGGCAATTTCGGTGGCATAAACGGCTCCCCCTTCCGCATCCAAATAGGAGAACATGGGGTTCTCCATATTGAGGTGGGCATGCCCAATCACGTGGATGAGATCCCAAGGATGATCAAGGGATGCAATGATCGCGTCCCTGCCTTGGCACACGGCGGCGTGAGGGAAGGCTTTCAAAACCACTTTACTCTCGCGTTCTGCGTTACTGAGACTCGCCTCCGAATTGAGCCATATTGCAACCCTTTGCAATGATAAGGCGTTTTGCATTGGGCCCGCAAATCCGGGATGCATGCAGGTGGCAAAGGTAGTGTTTATTCCAAGCGCCCAAGCGCAGGCATCCCAGGGAACACGCCAGAGTCGGCCATCCGGACAGATATCGGTCATACCTGACCACTTGTTTATCCAGGGCGAAAGCACTAGATGACCCAAGGTGACCAAATCTTTCACGGCATCCGTCGGAGAAGCAGAAGGATTCATCAGCGGCTCAAGTAGCGAATACCGCAACCACGCCAGCTGTTGAGATATCGCGTCTGGAGTTACAGCAAGGTTTAAATAGCTCGCCTTGGCCAAGGTAGGATCCAACGAGTCGCCCGTTGCGAAGAAACCAAAATTCCGTGCACCCTCGTAGCACACCACGGCTGGGTGACCCGAATACGGAGGAACCCAAGCGTCAAGTAGCGATGCCCCTACATTCGCTTCCGCCCAGCCCCTTTGCAAGCTAGACACTGTAGTACGGTATGGCCCGAACCGAGCTGAAGTTTGATCCGACAAAAAGACGGTTTCCGTTTGAATTGTTGTTCTAAGCTCATTCAACCGAGCGATAGCGCTTGCGTTTAATGGAGTATTTCCCGAGGCAAGAATTTCATCAATGAGAGTTACCGCGCGGGTTTGTGAAATAACCGACAACGCTTCTTTGATATCTAAAGCCGAACCTCGAGCGAGAAGGTAATTAATGTAGTCTCTAACTGCAAGTTCTTTGTCTCTCAGAAAACTGGTTCGGCCAATCACCGATTTTTGAGCCAGTCGAGCAGCATAAATTGCCTTCATCATCTTTCGATAATGACCACCGGGATTTGTTGCTACCTTTGCTTCCAGCCAATGGATTTTCCACACGCAGTAGCCAAGGTTGTAAGTTTTACCCAGACGCTTAGCGCGTTTGAGAATTACGTTTATGGGGAGCCGAAGCTCAACCGATGATTGCGCGCACGTAAGCAGTGCCAGACATTCATAGAAGGGCGAGACAGCCTTTGCCGCCAATAGGGAAGCCCGAGTGGCGAGGGCCAAAGCTCGTCTAGGGCTTTTGGTCAGCATTTGCTCTGCTTGAGACCATAGGGCAGCACTCTCGAATACTCGGTTATTGACTTGCCGATACTGCCGAACGGCCTTCGCCAAATGTTGAAGTCCATCCTGATCACCCATAGCCAGAAGCGCCCGGCCCAATCCAAGGTGAATGTCTGCACGGTCGGTGGCGGGCAAGATCGCATGATGAGTCAGCGCCATTCGGTAGGCATCAATGGATTCAGAAAAGAGATTTAAACAATAATAGGCATCTCCTAATGAAGTTTCAACCTGTGCCTGATCAGTGGGTGAACCTTCAAATTCGTCCCGAATTCCCACCAATAAGTTTAGGGCTTCTTCGGGAACTCCCTGAATGATTTGAACGTGGGCTAACGTTAAGTCGCAAAGGCTAGCCAGGTAGTCCAGTCCGTTGTCCGTGGCAATTTGGCGACCCAATATGGCAAGTGGTTTAGCCTGGTTAGGATTCCCTCCGTAAAGGTTGCTGGTTGCGCCACCCAAATGGGCCGATGCAGTTTCAAGTGGCCGTTGGTCTCCAAGGTGGGCAATCGCTCGGTTGAACCAATTGCGTGCATCTTCATTGCGGTCTGCCCAAAGCATTGCGTTGCCAAGGTTGAGTTCAATTCGACCGGCAAGTTCTCTTTGCCCCAATGCCAGCAGACCTTCACTAAGTTGTACACCAAGGGCTTCTGCGGCCGACACTTTGCCGGATCGGGCCAGTGCTTCGATCGCCCCCGCGGGATACGAGAACTGATCCACGGGATTGGCGGCCACGGCCCCCGCTTTGATAAACGCCTGGGCGCTTTGAGCCCATTTTCCAGAAAGTCTATCGGACGCACCCTTTGCTCGATACGCCAACGACGGCACATCCCCCTTGACCAAAACTTGTTGCCACCAACGCGCTAATTGAAGGGTCTGGGCCGGATTTACCGCATAACTTTCTAATAGGCGAGCAAAGTACGCCTCGCTTAAACCCGAATTATCGGTAATCCCCGACAAAGCCAATCGAGCATCAGTCTTTGTTTCCGCCCTTTCAAGGGCATCCAACTCGGCGTTGAATGCCATTCGTCAAAGTCCCGGTGAGAGATCGGTTGCCGCCGGCACGTGGATCACTCGATCTGACGAAACGAGGTCAAAGGCAGTTTCATTAAGGTTTAGCACGCGAAACTGAAAGCCACCATTTTCATCGGGCCATTGTTCACCCTTGTGATGCATCACCAAATCAAATTCAAGAGGAACTCGGCCGAGAACTGACCACTGACCACCCGATTGGTTATAGCTAAACCTCATCGGAACGCCATCTGCCTCCACCTGTAATTGAAAGTCTCTAGACAGGTTTCGTGCACCGCCCGTTGCGAAGGACGAGCGAAGTAACTTTGCGACGAAAGAGGGCTTGGCCAGCGGCTTCATGATGGCGATAGCACGGTTCACCACGTCAGCCGGTGCGACAACACCACTTGCGCGAGCAACTTCGATGATTGACCGAAGTTCGAAGACAATTCGGTTGCAATCCAGACAGCGTTCTACATGCGCTTGGGCATGGGGCAGCGTTTTTCCCTCCGCTAGGTCCGCTAGCACTTCGGCGTATTCGGAACATTGATTCGACATATTGTCCTTAATAAGGAGGTTTCCCTTAAACTAATACACATTCTCTTCGAAGAACCCAACTTTATCGAGGTTTTTCCGCAATTTTTCAAGGCAACGCGCCCGGGTCGGCCCGATCGCTCCCATTGGAATTCCTAAGCGCGATGCCACGGATGCATAATCGGTGGATTCTTCAAGGTAGAGTCCGGTCAACAGGTCTCGGCAACGCTTGGGTAGTTCTAGGAGGCTATCCCTTACCGCTTGCCCGCGAATGCTGGCAATAGCGTCCCGCTCCGCCACCTCGTCCTCACGCGATACCAGTTCATCTAGGCTCATCGCGTCAAATGACTCGGTACGGGTAGAAATTCGATAGATTCTTTGTGATTCGCGAGAGGCCGTTACGGATAGCCACTTTGGCAATGCGGCTCCGTGCTCAATTTTGTCGAGATTTCGATGGAGAGCCGTAAATGTGGCCTGGAACACATCAGAGCTGTCGTCATTGTTAAGTCGATATTTGCGGGCGATTGAGTAGACCAATCCATTGAATCTACGAACGAGCAGGTCCCAAGCATCCGTGTCGCCGCGCTTACATCGCTCCAACAGCCTCTGCAATTCGCCAGTTTCGCGGATCTCGTCACTCCGGATCATATCACTTCGTATATGTTGACCGGAATCTTGTTCACTTTAGGGGCTGAATGGACGGTCGATGGTAGATCCTAGCTGTATTCCCGGCAAATCGGTCCTGCATTTCAAAATTCGGCTCATTCAATGGCTAGGCCGTGGGCCATGGTTGATCCCCCGAGCCGAATCGGGTTCTGGCCGGAAAATCCAGACGGAATTCCGATGAGAGAACCCTTAGAAGGTGATCGGCAGAATCAACCTCAAACTGCTCTAGCACGTCCGCACCACACCGCCGGGTGAAGCGATTGTTAAGAATGCTCAGTCTTTGCCCGTCCTCACCAGATCGCGAGCAAGCCAAGATTCGCCTGAACTTGGCATTGGGGTTGGTACAAGTCCACCAATTGGAGACCTCGCGGTCAATCAATGGCATCGGTTCTCCGGTGAATTCGTAGACGTCAACCCAGTCCTTACCCGTCCATGCTTGATGAAAAAATCGGCCCTCTTCAAAGATCACCCGGCGTGGTTCGTGGAGGGTTGCCTGTTTGCCTTCCGCGTGCCGGAGAATCGGTGATGTGAGCGAGAATCCGCCGACACCCACATCAAATATCCAGTCTTGACCCTCCAGGTGGATGTTTAAGAATAGGTGAGTTCGGGGCGGTAGGTAGTCGCGGGGGGCATCAATGCGAACCCGCCCGGATAGAGGAGTAACTTCAAACCCTATCTGAGCGAGAATGCCTAACATCAGGCCGTTTTGCTCAAAGCAGTAGCCCCCTCGGCGGGAGTTTACGAGCTTTTGTTCGAGGATGGCGGGGTCCAAATTGATCTCACGCCCCTGCAGAACATCAAGATTTTCAAACGGAATGGAGCAAACATGCCGTTCCGAAATTGACCTCAAAACCTCCAACGTTGGCTCCATCGGGCCGGCATATCCGATCCGTTCACCGTAAGCTTGAAGGTGAAATACGTGGGGAGAGATCATGGGTGAAGGATATCGACCTTTGAGCTAAATGCAGGTTCGCTAAAGGAAATTCGAAAGGAGCGAATGCTTGTACAATAGAGTGTGGAGAGAAAAGATTGGCCAACAAAGATTTATCGGAATTTTGAAACTCCTGATAAGGACGACCAAGCCTACTACCTTTCGCTGACCCCACAAGAGAGAATTCAAATCATGATTGACTTGAGGTCATCGGAGCAGATTGAACAAAGATTGGATCGAACTCCTCGAATTACTCGCCGAAAACCAAGTTGAGTATCTGGTAATTGGGGCGTGGGCGATGGCATACCACGGTCAACCCCGGTACACGGGTGACCTTGACCTTTTTTTTGAGCCTACCCAAAACAATGCCCACGCGCTGCTTCGGTGCTTAAGGCAATTTGGCACCCCCACTGCGCATCTGTCCGTAGATGACCTGGCATCAACCGGCCTGACCGTAACGTTCGGGACGCCGCCCTCGCGAGTCGATCTCCTAAATTGGATGAGCGGCATTACATTTGAAGACGCGGTGAGTGATTCAGTGGCGGGTGAGATGTTTGGTGTGCCTGTGCGCTATCTCAGCAAGCGAGCTCTGATAAAAAATAAAGTTGCGGCGGGCCGTCCGAAAGATATTGCGGACCTCACCGTGATTGAAGATTCTCAAGCATGATTCGCTACCCTACCACCCCAGAAAACATTTCCCATTCTCCGCTTCCGGGATTCTTTGTGGGATGGCCAAATCCGCCAATGGCCTCAACCTATTTACGAGTACCGAGACCCGTGATCCCTTAATCACAATCGAAGTTCAAAGGCGGTTCGGCCCGTGACTTACGGGCTCTATCGGATTTTGTTTGTTAGCGTCAAGGATACGATTCCGCGGTTAATCCAGGTCACCCAGACCGCGGCACGGATATCCGCGGCCTACATTTCATAGTTCAACCCAGGTTTGCGCGGAACATTCCGTTTTTTAAGGAGGTCGGACCGGTGGCTTACCTAGCCATGACGGTAAGACTGCTAGAGTTACCTCCACCGGGGGTTGGATTAGTTACGCTGACCGTATATGAACCCTTCGTGGCAAAGCTGGCACTCGGGATGACGGCATGAAGCAGGCCGCTAGATACAAAGGTGGTGACCACCGCCTTGCCTCCAAACTTCACTACAGATGCGCTCATAAACCGGGTTCCCGCCACCGTGAGGGTGAAGGTCGGGCCCCCGGCCGTGATTGACGATGGTGAAACCGAGGTGACCGTCGGCTTGCCATTCACTACCCGAATACTCAGCGCATTCGAAACTCCGCCGTCGGGATTCACAACTTGCAGTGAAACCGTGCCCGCAGAAGCAATGGCATCGGAAGGTATGGCTACCGATAGTTGGGCCGCCGAAGTCAGCACCGTAGGCAGCATTACAGACCCAATCAAAACCTGCGCTCCGGCTTGGAATCCAGCCCCATTTACCGTAAGGGTAGATGCGGTGAGAGCGGCAATCTGCGTGGGATTCGATGACTTAATCGAAACCGCACCACTAATTGAGAACGGCAACGAAGCCGTTCCTCCCCCCGGACCCGGATTTGTGACGTCGATATTTGCTTTACCGGTAGCCGCCACCAACGATGCCGGGACGACGGCCGTTATTTGAGTGGCGGAGATCCAAGTGGAAGCAAGCAACGTTTTGTTACCCCCACCCGTGTTCCACTGAACCGTGGCCGCGTTCATGAAGAACCCACCCGTCAGGGACAGCGTGAAACTAGGTGAACCAAACCGAACCGAGGATGGAGATAACGCGCCCAGCACGGGAACCGGATTAGTCACCGTGAACGGAACCGCATTCGAGCGACGACCATCGGGGTGCTGAACCGAAACTGAAGCAGTACCCACGGAAGCGACCAGATTAGCCGGAACGGTTGCGCTTAACTCCAAAGCGGAGCCATATGTTGTGGATAAGGTTGATGACAAGTTTCCTGCCATCCACAGAACCGTATCCCCATTCACAAACTGAATCCCGCCGACGGCAAGCGTAAATGCCGCTGAGTTAGCCGGGACGGAACTCGGAGAAATTGACGTGATCACCGGTGCCGAGGTGCCCGTACCCACAATAATAGAAACGGGAGCAGAAGCAATTCCATTGACGACGACTTCTAGTTGAGAAGCTCCAAACTCGGTAGTGGTAGGCACATCAAACGTCGTTGACGTGGGCTTTACCCCCGTTGCCACTCCCATCGTGCTGTGATCATGGGTTCGGCAGTAAAACACATGGCCGGTTAGAGAATTGGTGATTCTCACCAATGGATAATTTGTCGCATTGGTGGAATCGTCGCCGTAAAAGGAACACTGCGATAGCCCGTTAAACTGGTTGCCGGCAATCGCGAATGACTGACCGGTGGTCACATTAGCCGGAACAGTAGAGATGGTGGGTTTCCATGCGGCCTTTGGACTTCCCAACGGCGTATAAATTTGCACATCGCTAGAAAAGTCGGTGTACAACACTTGGCCGGTGGGAAGCATCAACATGTTTCCCTGATAGGATGAATTCCCTCCTGAGTTAGGAGTCGCGGGTTCCGGGATAAGGCTGGTGCCGTCAAATTCAAAAAAGTGGGTTCCGACTTGGAAAACGCCCGGACTGGCCCCGCACAAAACATTCCCGCTGGGCAAAAGGCAGGCCGGTCCATCAGCAATGGTTAGCGGAACGCCGTTCACGAGGGGAAAATCCGGCATTGCGACCCAGGTCCCTACTGCGGTCATGGTCGCACCCGGGAAATACATGGCGTTATGGCCGGTGGCCCCAGCGGCAAAGGCCGTGCCGTCGGGCCGCAGAATGACCGGCCCCATTTCTTGGGATCCGGGGTCTACCAGAGATTGAGGCAAAGTGCCCGCCCAAATCCACGAATCTGTCGCCGGCAGGTATCGCTCTGAGGATGGACTATTGGTCGCATCCAAAGAAAGAACCGATCCGTCCGGCATGAGGGTCCAACCTTCTTCATCAAAACGGTCTAATTTGCCCGTCCCCAATCGCGCCGTCCAAGTTAGTGTTGTGGGGTCTAAAACCGCCATTCGCATATCAAACGGGTTGGCCAGCATGAACTTTCCGTCGGGCAGAACCAAGCACTGGGCATCTCCAATATTCTGCCAACCCGATGGTGGGGGCAGCTCAGTCCAAGCGTTGGTAGACGGGTCGTAAATGGCACCGCGATTTGACCACGTGGAGGCGAAGTTTATGTATTCGCCACCAAACACCACGACCCTTCCATCCGCCAAGACGGCGGACGCAAAGTACAGAGGCGCGTATCCGGCGGGCAAACTCGCAACCTGCGTCCAGGTTCCGTTAGCATAACTGCCGGTTGCGTCCGGCTTGAGTTTCCACCAAGACGAAGTTCCTGATTGTTGAACCAATACGGCCCCATCCGTCAGGAGAAGAGGAACACCCGCACCAAAAGGGGCTCGGTTTGCCAACGGGCGCCAAGATTGGGCCATCGCGCCATTGCAAATCGCAAGGATTGCGATCAGGGCGAATACGATTCGATTGATTAGGTTCATCAGGTTTGTTTTCTCAGTTAGGTCTGGGCTTAACGTGGGGCATCGCCTTTATCAGGGATTCAAGAGCTTCAATATCCGCAGAGAAATACTACGGATTCATCGATCTTGAGAAACGACCGTAGCCGCCCGTGCCTTCCACTTGTCAAATGCAATAGCAACATCGTACTTCACACTATGGATAGTTGGGGGCATCGCGCTTGATTTGATGGATTTACCCCGCAACTAAACGGATCGACGCCCTATGAGGGCACCCACTCCCCGGCCCGCATCAACGGGGTTGAGGTGCCATCGGCATGGATACCATCCACATCAATTTCCGAGGAACCAATCATCCAGTCAACGTGGATGAGGCTTTCATTAACCCCCGCCGTGAGGCGCTGTTCATCCGTTAAATCATCGTGTCCGGGGTAATTCTCCCCGATTGCGCTTCCGAGCGCAATATGAGATGCGGCGTTCTCATCGTAAAGCGTATTCAGGAACAAGACGCCAGATTGAGACACCGCACTGCTATTGGGAACGAGGGCGATTTCTCCCAGGCGACCCGATCCCTCATCAGTTTGGATTAATCGCTGGAGGGTTTCCTCGCCCCGAGCCGCCTTCGCCTGAGTGACCAAGCCGTTTTCAAACGTGACTTCAATGCCGCTCACAATCTGGCCGCGAAGGCTTAATGGTTTGGTGCTGCGCACCACCCCGTGGGTTCGTTCCCGGTGCGGCATGGTAAAAATTTCCTCGGTGGGGATATTGGGAGAACACTGGACTCCGTTCTTGGACTGGCCTCTCCCCCCAATCCAACGGTGGCCGGGAATAAGTCCCACGTGCAGGTCGGTTCCGGGCCCACGAAAGCGCACTGCATCTAGCTTGAGTTCGTTAAGCCATAACATCCGTTCCGCAAGCCGGTTGCAGTGAGCCGTCCACGACGCAATGGGATCGTCCTCCAGAATTCTTGAGGTGAGAAAGATGGCGTTCCACAGCATTTGAAGAGCCTCTTCCTCTGGCAAGCCCGCAAAAACTTGCTGGGCCCATGCGGGGGAAGCGGCACCCACGATACTCCAATTGATTTGAAAACCGCCGATGTACTCGCTGATTCTCTTAGCCGCGACTCCTTGAGATCGACTAGAAACTGCGACCTTTTCTGGAGGGATATTAGCGAGTAAAGATGGATTAGCGCTAGAAATGGATAGCACCGCCGCGTTCTCTTCTATCGCACGGGTCATACCATCGTAAATCCAATTTGGAGCGTAAGACATTGCCTCGTCTGAACCTGCTTCAAACCGAATGACCGAAACGGATTCGTCCGAGTACATCACGGAAACCTGCTTCGCGCCAACGCGATAGGCCTCGGCAGTGACCAAATGAACGAGTTGAGAATTGCCAATGTCCGCCCGAAGGATCAACTCTTGGCCCGGCTGAAGGTTCACTCCTTCAACCACGGCCAATTTCGCCAGCAACGCCAGATTCTCTTCAAATGAACGCATGTTCACCATTAAACTCGGTTCCATATCCCAATCGTCAAAACCGAGGATCAGCATTTCGCGTAACCCGTCGAAAAAAGAATAAAGGCTCTGAGTTGGGGGAAGAAAATCGTGACGTCAAGACTTTCCAAGCTGGAAGTTTTTTCAAGTTGGCCCAGCATTTTAAGAATGATGATATGATGTTCAGGGTTGCCCATGAGCCAAGCACCACAAGGAACCGTTTCCCGAAACGGCAGTTCTCGAAATCGGCAAGATCAATCTCAGCGAATTGGAACGAATCCTCGCACACGTCACTCAAGCCTTTGAACCCTACCCAAGAATGGGTTGGACTGCTCTAAGTTCCCGTTAGATTCCCGTGCCGCGAGGCCTATGCAATGTGTGGCCTTATCAATCGATCCTTTTTAAATAATGACTTCCGTAAGCTTATCATCTCGTGAACAACAGCTGTTGGAACTAGCCAGTCGGGGACACACTGACCATGCCATCGCTCACCAATTGAGCATCAGTGTGCCAACAGTGGCCACCTACTGGGGCCGAATCCGAATTAAAATGGGCCCGCTATCCCGGCCGGAACTGGTGGCGCATCACATTTTGAAAGAATCTCAGGTTCGAATGGATGCCTTGCGAGCCGAAAACGAGGCGTTACGTCAGCAACTGGGTGCCATTCCCAAATCGATGGGAAGCCTTCAGTCAAACCCTCACTCCATCCTCGAACTCGTAAAAAAGGCGCCTGATGCAGTTCTCTTTATTGCGGAATCGGGGCAGATTCTTGCGGGAAATGAAGCGGCCGGAAAAATGTTCGGGTGCGCAACTAACGATTTCCCAACATACACGGTGAATCACTTCATTCCCGACGACATTCAAGCAACTCACCGAGAACATCGCCGATTGTTCTTTGAAAGCGGAACCCGCGCAAAAATGGGAGACCACAGCGGCGTCACCGCCCGACGCCTCGATGGATCTCCGGTACGGATAGAAGCCACGGTAAGCGTCGCTCAAACCGAACAAGGAAACATTGCGATCGTGTTTGCGAGAGAAATCGATATGAGCGTGGTTTGGCCTGAGGTGATCTGAATTGCGTCGATGGCCTCGCCCATCCGAATGACGTCCCAACGGGAAAAAGTAGCCCAGTGCGTCCAGCCGGTTCCAGACGGCCGCAGTGCACGCTGGACCGAAAGCATCGGTTGATTATGCTCGCCCGGAAACCTGCGGGACGTTGCAGGCTTCTTTTTTGGAAGGGCCGCGACCTAATCTAACCTAAAGAGTTCATCGGTGGTCAGATCACCGTCGGAATCAATATCGCCCAGCGTATTTGCGACAAAATCCTTGGAGTCAAAGCTGTCTCCGTAACCAAATTTTCCCGTCCGAAGTCTCGGTGCGCGACTCGTTGCGTGGGTATCTACCCAAACGATGTTGCCCCTACCGTGGTGCCGACCCTGAAAGGTTGGGTTGTCTTGGGAAGGGGGGTCAAGATACGTGTTGGCTTCCAGGGTGGGAACGGAATAGGCCCAAGGATTAATTCGTGCCGACGACGCGAATGCCACTTTCCCAGAGACCCCGTTAATCTGGGATTCGTTTACCGCGATCGGAACTTCGGAGTAAGTTGGAGCCGGATAGTCAGAGGGGCTAAAGTAGTAATAGTTATATCCGTAGCCAGTAAAGCCAATCGCCTTTCTCAATTTGTTGGGAAAAGATGGATCGCTCTGAATTCCCTTCCCCCTGGTGTAAGGGTACAGCAAACCTTCTTCTTCTTTGAGCGTGGTGCCATCAAAACTTCCCCACCAGTACAGAACCTTTTGACCACTCTCCACCGTGCGCACCCGCATGAGTGTTCCGTCTGAATCTTGGTTGTACAGCGTCCAGGCCACGCCAATTTGGCGAAGATTAGACAGCGACGTTGCCTGCTTGGCGGATTCTTTTGCCTGGGCAAAGACGGGAAACAGAATCGCGGCCAAGATGGCAATGATCGCGATAACGACGAGCAATTCGATGAGCGTGAACGCCCTTCGGGAAAATAAGAACATGCATTTCTCCTGTGCGCATGGATGCGCAGACAGGTGAGATGTTCTTGCTTAGCTCTAGTCAGCCAAAACGGCAAACCGCGGCGCACCTATGCTCGTAGGCAACAAACTCACTGACACTCTCAAAAGCGGGCATTCGGACTCCTCGCGTTCGAGTTACCGTTGCGGCACAGCGCCGGATTTTCACCGGCTTTCCCCATCTTTCAGCCCTAACACGATATTAGGATCTTTCGAGACACTGATAATATAGCCCAGAATTCGCGCGGGGGAGAATCTCTTTGGTCAGGTTGGTTCGGGGGGGCAGGTGGAGATATTCACGGCGGCGGTTCTCGGGGGAGGTTGAGATTTCACGCTCAGTGAAGCCGTTCAACTGCAAACCGGGCGAACTGTTCTAACGTCAACGATTTGAGATCTGACGAACGAAGAATCTCAATCGCCCGATCGGCGGCGTCATCGGCCATCCGCCTTGCCTCGGATACACCAAAAAGAGCGGGATAGGTGGCTTTTCCCCGTTCTCGATCTGAACCCGCAGACTTTCCGAGCTGTTCTGGAGTGGCCGTTTCGTTCAGCACGTCATCGGCAATCTGAAAAGCCAGACCAAGGGCCTGACCGTATCCGTCCAAGGCATCTACGGTCGCACCAGAGCCGCCCGCCAATAGTCCACCCAACGATGCACTGCAAGCAATGAGGGCACCGGTCTTTCCGGAGTGGATCGCGGCAAGCAGTTCTGCATCCACGTCTTTGCCCTCCGCCAGAATGTCCAACGTTTCTCCTCCCACCAAGCCGTGAGTTCCCGAGGCTACGGTAAGTCGTCGGACCGCTTCGACCGTCTTTTCTGCGGTCCAAGGACCCTCGGCAAGGGTTTGGAATGCGAGTGAAAAAAGTGCGTCACCGGCAAGGATTGCCACTGCTTCCCCAAATTTCACATGGCAAGTGGGGCGGCCCCGTCGAAGGTCGTCGTTATCTAAGGCAGGCAGATCATCGTGAATCAAAGAAAATGCGTGCACCATCTCTACCGCACATGCCGCATCAATCGCGATTGCAGAATCTGCCCCTACCGCTTCGCAAGCCGCCAGGCAAATAGCGGGACGGATTCGCTTTCCGGGGGCAAGGGCGGAATACCGCATGGCCGCATGCAGAATTTCCGGACGGGCCTCGGCGGATGGAAGTAGGGCTTGGAGCCGCTGATCGACTTGGTCTGCGTAGGCCTTAAGTCGGATTGTCAACTCTATGAACATATGTCTACTTAGGCTAACTTGCCCCGTCGGTACACTTAACCGGTATGAGTGAAATCTTACCTGCGAACCGGTGGTTCGGGCCCGGCTTCCGTGGAGCCAAAGAATGAGTCAAACCAGACCAAAAGACCTAATGAGGAGATCTGCCCGGGCAATTTTGGCTTCATACCATTAGATGACTATTCGACTCTTAGGCACAGGCGCCGCCGATGGGATCCCCGGATTCTTTGTAGACAACGAGGTCTCTCGCTGGGCCCGAGAAAACGGCGGCAAAGACATCCGCACCCGCAGTGGTGCCGTGGTTGATGGCGTACTCAAAATTGACTTTCCGCCCGATACCTTCCACCAAGCGGTACGAGATCGACTCAATCCGCGAGACTGGACGGGCGTTGTGTTCACGCATAGTCACGAAGACCACTTGGCGGTAGCGGAAATTCAGTACGCACTCTTTCCATTTACCGACCGCGACCATCTGGGACTCTCCCTCTACGGCAACGCTCAGGTCTGCAGCAAGTTTCGCGAACGGTATCCAGACTGGCCCATGGATCTGGTGGAGACCCACAGCTTTGTTCCGTATAACCACGCTTCATATACCATTACCCCCATTCAGGCACGCCACAAAGAAGACGAAGACTGCCAAAATCTGATCATTCAACGCGACGACAAGACACTGTTGTATGCCACAGACACCGGCCTATGGTCGCACGAAACCTTTGAATTTTTAACCCAGTTCAAGCTGGATCTGCTGGTGATTGAGTGCACAGATGGCCTTAGGAAGGGGACTTACGCCGGCCACCTGGATTTGGAAGCCTGCGTAGAAGTGGTGGACGCCCTCCGGCAGACTGGAGTTCTTGACCGATCCTCGCGCGTGGTCACCACCCATCATGCCAGCACCGGGGGTGCGAGGCATTGCGATTTGGAGCGCGCCTTAGGCAAACACAACATCCAGCCGGGTTACGACGGCATGACGATAAGAATTTAGCGGTTCGTTTGGTCGACCTGCACCGTCTCTAACTTTGCCAACGGAATGGCGGGCGCATAGGCCAGGATGGCCTTTTACCTCGCGCTTGCATACAAGAGGATTCCGAACTCCGTTCTACCTCGACGGTGGTTTGTGCGCTGGGGGCGAGCAGTACCGTTTGGATTACGGCGCAACGTAGAGCTGAACCCGACCACGCTGAATTTGCTCAAGCCAATAATCCAATCCGTCCTCGCCTAGGCAAGCCTGAACTCGCGGAATTCTTAATCGGCTCCACTTCTTGTCCGTCACCACGCGAGACGGCTCCGCACCCGCCATAAAGACCGCTTTCGGGTGGATCTGCTGACCTTTATAGGTAAATCCCGCGAGCAAAGATCGATTTTTAGGTGAAATGCCAAAGGGCAACGCGAGGGAACTGGGAAGCATCTCGCCCAATTTTTTGAGCCTGAATTCTGCTTCACCAATTTCTGCCATTACTTCCACATCGGAAAGATGACTGAGCTTAGGATGGGTCATGGTGTGGTTGGCTAATTCGCCGCCATTGGAACGAATCCAGTTGATTTTTTGGGTAACCCACCTTGGCTGTTGCCACATCACACCCGGCAACACATAAAATGTTGCTTTGGGAGGGAAACCTGGGTGGGTCTTGGCAAACTCAACCCATATACCCATCGCGCAGCTAGATTCAAGTTTGCCCGCATTGTTGAATCGCAATTGGGTGGGATTAGAATCGTCAAAAGTGAACACCACCGGAGTAGCGCCATGGGGGATCGACATCCGGTTGGAGAGATACTCAGAGACCGTTACGGGTCGAAAACCGAGGCGATACAATCGGGATAAATCTTTTCGAAATGCATCCGGAGATCGATACATGGGGCCCGAATGGGCAAGGATGTGGTGGTACTCCGTCACCAAAATCCGACCGGAGAGGTTCGGTTTTCGTTGGGTCACTCGCTCGGTGGAAATCGGTGCGGCTTTGGGCGACCCGGGGCGAATTCCAGAGCCATTCGTGCTGACCGAAGCGGAGGGCGGAGAAATCGTGCTCATCGGATCGACATTTCCACCGCAACCCACCAAAATTTGGGTTCCGATCAGTACAATCCAGATTAGAAAATGCCTTTTCATCAATTTATTCATCGTCCCGTGGTTGGGTGCGCATTTGCAGCCGTATTAGTCGGATGTTCAACCCCGGCCACCCGCCCAGATTCTACCGTGCAGACCCCTAAAACTGGCCCAAAATCATCAACTCCTGGGACACCGGTTAAGCCAAATTCTCCCCCGCCTACGCCAACCATTGCCAAAGCGGGCGGGCCACCGTTTGAGATGCCCGCCACGGTGAAGGGCATTTATGTGACGGCATGGTCTGCCGCCACTCCCAAAAAATTTGATCAGCTGATTGCGCTGGAAAATAGAACCGAACTCAACGCAATGGTGATTGACGTACGTGATAACGGTTCAAACTATTTAGACCCGAAAATTCCGTTGGCCACTAAGATCAAAGCAAACGAAATTGCGATGCGGCATCCGGAACTCATTCTGGAAAAACTCAAGGCGCATCACATCTGGCCGATTGCCCGAATCGCATGCTTCCGCGATGCCGTGCTGGCCAAAGCGCAGCCCGAGCGTGCGGTTCAGCAAAGTAGCGGAAAGCCCTGGCAAGATCGATCTAAGCACACCTGGCTCGACCCTTACAACAAAGGGAACTGGGAGTACATCGGGCAAGTGGTGGATTACGCCCTCGACATCGGATTTCCAGAAATCCAGCTGGACTACGTGCGCTTCCCCAGCGAAGGCAAATCGGCCAGTCAGCAGTTCCCATCCAAGTCTAAATACCCCGACCCTAAGGCTCAGCCCGAAGACGTTATTGCGGCGTTTGCAAAATCAATCCGGGATCGGGTCAAGGCCAAGCACGGCGTCCTGTCCGCAGACATCTTTGGCATCATCTCCTCATCTAAGTCGGACCAAGGCATTGGGCAACGGTTAGAGAAGGTCGCCGAACCGTTTGACGTTATTTCGCCCATGGTCTACCCATCGCACTTTGCGATGGGCGAGTACGGCATTGCCAACCCCGGAACATCTCCCCACGCCATTGTCAAAAAATCATTGGACGACTTTAAAAAGAGGCTGCCTAAGGCTAAAGTAAGACCCTGGCTCCAAGACTTTAGCCTGGGAGCAAAGTACGGTGCCGCCCAAGTAAGAGCACAGATTGCGGCGGCAAAAGAAGCGGGCTACGCAGACTTCCTCCTGTGGAACCCCTCTAACCGCTACACTGAGAGCGCACTTTTACGCAAAGGATCGTGAAAAGTGACACACAAACCAGAATCAATCGCAGCAAGAACCCCTTGAATAAGAAAATTTTGTATATGCTATTAGCGTTTGGAGGAATTTATGGCAACGAAGCCGAAACTAGCATTTACTCTCATCGAACTTCTGGTGGTCATTGCGATCATCGCGATTCTCGCCGCGATTCTTTTCCCGGTGTTTGCCCAAGCCAAATTGGCGGCCAAGAAGTCGGCCGATTTATCAAATACTAAACAGATTGGAATCGCGGTGATGCTGTACATCAACGACAGCGAAGACACCTATCCGATGAGTGTCTACGACACCCAATCTAACTACCTGGTCCCCGGAAGCGGAGATGTAGTGGGAACGGTCTACGACTCGATCATGCCGTACATGAAGAGCGCGCAAATTCTGATCTCTCCGACCAATCCGCCCGGAATTGACTTTGCCTCCCCACCGCCTAAAATGTCCGTGCTGACTTCCGTTGGCCTTCGTGGACAGGGCACGTTTACGCATGCTTCTTACGCGCCCAATTTTTCGCTGTTCGAAGACCCGTCTTTGTTTGCCTCCACAAAGTTGGTTGACCCAAGCTTGGCTGGACTCAGCATCAGTGTGGTGAATGCTTCGTCGCTCTCCAAGCCCGCAGAAACGGTGGCGTTCTACACGGCAACCTACGTAACTCTGGCCAACCCGGTTCCGCCAACCTATAGTCAGTGGTGCAAAGATAATTCACCCGGACCTACTGATGCGTTCTCCACGAACAACTTTCCCGGTGACACCAAGGTGATGGGTGGAATCAACATTGCATGGGCGGATGGTCACTCCACCTTCAAGAAAGAAAATGCGTCGTTTGCAACGACTTCCACCACCGGATGCGGAAGCGAAATCGTACCGTGCCCCACTTATCATATGCCCTGCGACCTATCGGGCCTCCCCGATGATCGCGCCAACACCTGGGGCAATTAGCGAAACCTGCGCCCCTGCCCTCATATACATTTAGTTGAGCCAATTGCAAAACTCCAAAAACGGAGCACTAGTATCTCTACTTTGAACCTAAGTAGGCAACGGAATCCTTGTCCATGCCTGGTTTTGCAATTGGCTCAAATAGGCTCCTGTAGGCCCATTACATCGGTCTTTTGGGTATCGACCTAATGTAAATGTGGTGCAAACCACCAATGCAATTCACCCGGTCGAGGCCACACTAAACGTATATGACCTTCCGTTGTCCCGGCAGGGACTTTCCCCGAGTAGCCTGGCATAAGCTCTCGCGCCATGCCAGGGCAGTTGCGTTCTGGCTAAGTTCCCCGGCAGGGGCACCAGAACCTTTCAATCAAGATATCGAGGATCGTAATCAACGCCCTGAAAAAACGGAATATGCTGCCTACCATTGCGATTCGACGGCGTAGCCGGTAATCGTCGGATGACCGCGCCGACGTCCGGGTGCTCCGCAACCACCGAAAGTCACCCGGACTCGGGCACGATCATCCCGAGGCTTCCGGCTTCGCCGATCTGTTTGGAATTCAGTGTTTAGAGATGTTGCCGACACTGATTAGACAAGTAACGCATGAGTCCGCGAAGAAAATAGGAGCTTAAGCTCGAATGAGATGTAGGCATTTGAATGATTCTAGTTCCCCTGCCGGGGAACTAACTTAGTCGCTGACCAATCCTGGCATGGCGCATGAGCTTATGCCAGGCTACTCGGGGAGAGTCCCTGCCGGGACAAGGGATGGCTAATCGCAGTCTAACATTCTCTTCCCACCAATTCCGTTGCCAGATCCTGGTGCCCCTGGCGGGGAACCAAGTTAGTTGCTGTTCAATCCTGGCATGGCACCATTTATACATTTAGTTGGGTATGTTTAGGCCCATTTTATCGGTCCTTTGTGTACCGATCTAACGTTAAGGAGGCGCAGTCGGTCAAGGCAATTCACCACGTCGAGGCCTAACTGAGCCAGTTGCAAAACTCCAAAACCGGAGCACTTGGATCTTTATTTTGAACCTAAGTAGGTAACGGAATCCTTGTCTCTGCCTAGTTTTGCAATTGGCTCAACTAAACGTAAATCGCCCCTGCCTTGTCCCGTTGCGGGAAAAGGGTGAAGTTAAAAGTCAAAAGATAGCCCTTACTGGCTCCTCTCCCGGCGGGACGCATGGGGACACTTTAGATGCCGACGGCACGGGACATCTCGGCTTTGGTTTTCGGCCCGATGCCGCTCGCGTCGTCCAGAATCCCCGACTCTAACGCATTTTTCAGCGAAGCCAGTCCGTCGATTCCAAACTCCTGAAACAATCTACGTGCGGTTTTGGCCCCGATGCCCTCTATTCTCACGAGTTCCAAAACCGAAAGAGGCGCAAATTCCTCCCAATCCTTCTGCTTAGAACTTACGCCGGTGGCAAGGATCTCCCGAATATACGTAGCAACGAGTTTGCCGACTCCGGGAATCTCGGTCAAACGTCCTTCGGCAACCACGGTTTCGATGGGCTCGGGCATCTTTTCGATGAACCGAGCAATCTGCGTGTACCGGGTGGCGTGAGATTCCTCATAGCCTGCGATGATCAAAAAATCTCGCAAATCCTTCAGCTTTGTCGAAAGTTCAATGTTTGTCATCGTGTATCCAACTCTGATTTGAGTTGATCATAATTGCCACATGCCATTTCCAAAAGATTTTCTCTGGGGCGTCGCTACCGCATCGTATCAGATTGAAGGGGCGCCGTACCGAGTAGGGGGTGGCTTCAGTGTGTGGGACATGTTCTGCCGCCGCCCGGGGGCGATTAGCGATGCCAGTAACGGAGACGTGGCCTGCGATCATTTCAATCGATTTCGAGAAGACGTCGCGCTGATGAAATCTTTGGGCATTCCCAACTACCGAATGTCGATCTCTTGGCCGCGCGTGATCCCCAACGGAACGGGAAAAGTTGATGAATCTGGCCTAGAGTTCTATGATCAGCTGGTAGATGAACTGCTGGCCGCGGGAATTCAGCCGCACATTACGCTTTACCACTGGGACACCCCCTACGAACTTTATTTGCGAGGGGGTTGGCTCAACCGCGACTCTTCTGACTGGTTTGCCGAGTACACCAAAGTCGTTATCGACCGTCTTTCCGACCGCGTGAGTAGTTGGATGACCCTGAACGAACCCCAGTGCTTTATCGGCTTGGGTATGCAAGATGCCATCCACGCGCCCGGCGACAAACTGAATTTTAAAGAAGTCTTGTTGGCCGGCCACCACTCGCTGATGGCCCATGGCAAAGCAGTTCAGGTCATTCGTGCTTACGCTAAGACTCCGGCCTCGGTCGGGTGGGCTCCGGTGGGGTCCGTGAACACGCCATTGACCGAATCGGTCGCCGATATTGAAGCGGCGAAGAAGGCGATGTTTGTGCGCCGAGGCAAGAATGTGTGGAGCAACAGTTGGTGGAACGATCCGGTGTTCTTTGGCCAATATCCCGCCGCCGAGTTAGAAGCATTTGGTGCCGATGCGCCCGAAGTTCGAGCGGGGGACATGGAAAATATCCAGCAACCCCTTGACTTCTACGGAGCCAATATTTATAATGCCCAAATCGTCCGCGCCGGCGACGACGGAGAACCGATTGAGGTTCCCCAACCGTTGGGTGTGGGTCGAACAATCTACCACTGGCCGGTCACTCCCGATTCGCTTTACTGGGGCGCCAAATTCTTTTATGAGCGATACCATCAGCCCATCGTGATCACAGAAAACGGTCTTGGCCTTTCTGACTGGATTGCGCTGGATGGAAAAGTTCACGATCCCCAGCGAATCGACTTTTTGGATCGGTACATCTCCGCATTTCGGCGTGCCGGTGATGAAGGAATTCCCATCAAGGGCTACTTCCAATGGTCGTTCCTGGACAACTTTGAATGGTACGAGGGCTACAAGCACCGCTTCGGCTTGGTTCACGTAGACTATCAAACCCAGGTGAGAACGCCAAAAGACAGCGCCCACTGGTACACCGAAGTGATTCGGACCCACGGTGAATCTCTGAAAGGCTAGGCCGGAGGGGCAGATTTCAACTTAATTCGGGCCAAATAAGGCAATTGCCCCCTTTGGCCTTGAACCAAAGGGGATGGGTCCTGTAAGCTTTGCCCCGACATGAGTGGGAAAATTCGATGGGGCATTATCGCGACCGGGGGCATTGCCCACCAATTCGCATCCGGTTTGGCGGTTTCCAAGACAGGCTTGCTGCACGCCGCAGGATCTCGGAGCCTAGAAAAGGCATCTCAATTTACGGCCAAACACGGCGGCAAACCTTGCGGGTCTTATGAGGAAGTGTTATCCGACCCCAATGTAGACGCGGTGTACATTGCCACCCCCCATCATCTGCACTACGAATGGACCATTAAGGCCGCCGAGGCAGGCAAGGCCATTCTCTGCGAGAAGCCGTTCACGCTCAATGCCCTTGAGGCAGAAAAAGCGCTTGTGGAAGTGAAGAAACATAACGTGTTCTTTATGGAAGCGTTTATGTATCGGTGCCACCCCCAAACCCTAAAGGTAAAAGAGTTGATCGCGAGCGGAGCGATTGGAACGGTACAACAGATCAACGCCGAATTTGGCTTTGCTGCGGGCCGAGATTGGGACAACTTTCGCGCCGATGGCGCGTTGGGCGGCGGCGGGCTGATGGATGTGGGCACCTACTGCGTGTCATTCGCCCGGCTGATGGTGGGAGAAGAACCCATTAAGGCCCATTACGTTGCCAAGATCACCGAGAAGGGCTACGACGAATCGGGCGCCGGACTGCTTGAGTTCCCAGGCGGGGCGCTCGCCCACTTTGGCACCGGAGTCCACGTGAACCTGACCAACGACGCGACCATCTACGGTACGGAGGGAAAGATACACATTCCGGGACCCTGGAAATGTAACGACAGCGTGGTGGTGGTGGATCGATACGGTAAGGACACCGAGAAGTTTGACCTGCACTCATCCAACGATGAACTCTACGGAATTGAAGCCGACACGGTGGCCCAGTTTATCGGCGACAAAGAATGCCCGTACATGACCATTCAAGACACGATTAATAACATGAAGACCCTGGATGCCTTGAGAAAGAGTGCCGGTCTGGCGTTTGCCATGGAAATGAAATCCTAACCCACGGATATGTTTTTAAGGAATTGAAATGAAGTACGGAACACTTGCCCACCAAACCAAACCCATGCCCCGAATTATCGTGGGCTCCGACTTTCTGCTGGGGCAGGATAAGGCCATCTCGTTTGCGTCTTATGACGCGTACTGGGCCGACGGCGGCCGGTCTTTTGACTCTGCGCACTGCTACGGCGATAATAGCCGTGTGTTGGGAGAGTGGGTGGCCGCCCACGGCGTGGCCAAAGACGTGATCTTTTTTGATAAGGGCTGCCACCCTTACGGCCAGCCCCGCGTGACTCATGCGGATATGAAGAGCGACATTCTGGAGAACCACGAGAGACTGGGCGTGGATTACACAGATCTATTTGTGCTCCACCGGGACAACCCAGAGATTCCCGTCGGCGAAATCATTGACTGGCTCAATGAATTCAAAGCCGAAGGGCTTATTGGCGCATTCGGTGGTTCTAACTGGCACCACACCCGAATTGCGGCGGCCAATGAGTACGCGATCAAAGCCGGTAAACAGGGGCTGAGCCTTAACAACCCGAACCTTTCTTTGGCGGTGGTCAACGAGCCGATGTGGGCGGATTCTTACACGATTGATCCCGAGGGCCGCAAGTGGCACGCCGAGACCCACTTCCCCTTGTGCGCATGGAGTAGCATGGCGCGCGGCTACTTTGCCGGGGTGACGGGCGAAGACGTGAACCGCGTGTACGACAACCCCACAAGCCAAGCCCGGAAGGCTCGAGCGGTGGAGGTCGGAGACAATCATGGCCTGAGCGCTCCCCAAATCGCCCTCGCCTGGACCCTCGCCCAACCCGGCGACATCTACGCGCTGTGCGGCCTGCGCAATGTAGACAACGTAAAACAAACCCTCGCCGCGTTGGATTTGGAGCTAACTCCGGAAGAAGTTCGATACCTGGAATTCGGCAACGAATAATGTGAAGGGTTTCCCCGTTCGGTAAAGTTTGATTGTACGAGGGAGTCACTTCGCTTTGCGGCCGAATGCACCCTAAAGAATGTGTTCGGCCCACAGGGGCAGTCAGCGTGGATCGATGGCGGAAGCTTTTCGGACGGCGGCCATTGCGGTGTGCGGTTGAAAAATCACATAAATTCTTCCGTAACTGCAATCCCAAGGCTTAACGTCTTTTTGACCTTTAACTCCGTTACGCACCCAGTAACCGCTGCGATCGCTCACGCCGAGCTTGCATCACGAAATCCATCGCTTCATCAACCAGGGCTGCGTCTGCGTCGTCCATGGGTTCACGCGGGAGCCCTGGTATTCGGCGATTAGGACTCCTGGTTCCCGTGAACTGCTTTGCCACGACCCAATCAATCAACTTCTCGACCGCCTGGCTCGGCGTTATCTGTTGGTCGGCAACTAGGGAGGCAATCATATGTCCTCGCTGGCTGTCTTCGGGAATATTAAGTTGTATGTCGTAACTCATGGGCCAACCTCAATCCTTAATTATGGCTCTTAACTCACAAAGGTCATGCGGCAAGTTCTCTGACGCTACAGATGCTTTGTCGCGCGGCAAACGCGGTATGAGACGCGAAATGTCTACCGCTCTCGGCGATTACTGAACTGGCTTCGGAGAGAACCGAAGAGAAACCACATTGTGACGGGTTCAGGTCAGGTAAAAAGACCCCGATCATGGCAAATATCGCCTCACTCCACGTAAATTCACCCGTCAATAGATTGAGCGGTTCACTTCCCAAAGTAGGGATTCGGCCCACCATTGATGGTCGGTACGGCGGAGTGCGGGAATCTCTGGAAGACATCACGATGGACATGGCTCGCCGGACGGCGGAGCTGATCACACGGGAACTCAAGCACGCCTGTGGACTCCCCGTAGAGTGCGTCATCGCGGACCGTTGCATTGGTGGATCGGCCGAAGCGGCCGAATGCGCGGACAAATTTAGAACAGAGAACGTGGGCGTTTCACTTACCGTCACCCCCTGCTGGTGCTACGGCAGCGAGACCATGGATAGTGACCCCGCCCTCCCGAAGGCAATATGGGGATTCAACGGCACCGACCGTCCCGGGGCGGTTTACCTGGCCGCCGCGCTATCGGGTCATAGCCAGAAAGGGTTGCCCGCATTTGGAATTTACGGCCATGACGTACAAGACCTTGGGGACACCGAAATCCCGCACGATGTGCGCGAAAAATTATTGCGCTTTGTCCGCGCCGGACTTAGTGTGGCCAGCATGAAGGGAAAGAGTTACCTGGCCATGGGGGGAACCAGCATGGGCATTGCCGGCTCTATTGTTGACCAAGATTTCCTTCAGGAATACCTGGGCTTGCGCACCGTGAGCATCGACATGACCGAGTTTATCGGGCGAATTCAGCACAACATCTACGACCGCGCCGAGTTTGATCGCGCCATTGCGTGGGTTCACGAGAACTGCCCCGAAGGGGCGGATAAGAACGAGCCGAGTAAGGTGCGGTCGCGGGGTCAGAAAGACGAAGAGTGGGCCATCAGCGTGAAGATGGCACTGATCGCGCGAGACCTCATGGTAGGTAACCCCGCGTTGGCCGAGGCAGGATTTAGAGAACAAGCGCTGGGCCACAACGCCATTGCGGGCGGATTCCAGGGGCAACGGCAGTGGACCGACTACTTCCCTAACGGCGACTTTCTGGAAGCGATGCTTTGCAGTAGCTTTGACTGGAACGGCATTCGCCAACCCTATGTGGTGGCCACCGAGAATGACGCGCTCAACGGAATTTCCATGCTGCTGGGTCATCTGCTTACCGGCACGGCGCAACTATTCAGCGACGTGCGCACCTATTGGAGCCCCGATGCGGTGCGCCGGGTGACCGGCCACACCCTTACCGGAGTTGCCCAGGGCGGGTTTCTGCACCTCATTAACTCGGGTCCCTCCGCGCTGGACTGGACGGGCCACGCACTGAAGCCGTGGTGGAACGTGACGCCGGAAGATGCGGGCAAGGCTCTCGATGACACCAAGTGGTGCCCATCAATAACCGAATACTTCCCTGGAGGAGGCTGGTCTACCGACTTTACGACTGCGGGCCGTATTCCGTGCACCATGTTCCGAATCAACATGGTGAAGGGTCAAGGCCCTGTGCTTCAGATTGCCGAGGGCACCACCATTGCGCTGGACTCGGAGGTTCACGACGCCCTTGATGCTCGTACCAACCCAACTTGGCCCACCACCTGGTTCGTGCCCCGAGTTAACGGCAACGGGGCGTTTAGAGACGTGTACACGGTGATGGCGCACTGGGGGGCTAATCACGGCGCGATCTCCGTGGGTCACATTGGCGCCGACCTCATCACGCTGGCCAGCATGCTGAGAATTCCGGTGGACATGCACAACGTGCCAGACGTTGACTTGTTCCGACCTACGGCTTGGCATCGGTTTGGATCGGGCATGGATTCCGTCGGGGCGGATTACCGCGCCTGCGCCAACTACGGCCCGCTTTACGGTTAAGGCGGCCGTATCGGCTAGAATCGCAGGTTGAAAAAAATCCGCGACCATATCACTTTGGTGACCTACACCGAACTTGGCAAACCCATCAATAAGGGCGACTACCCGGTAGAGGGATTAGGTCTGGTGATGATGGATTCGGCCGACCTTCAATACGCGCAGTTGTACATCGAAAAAGGCTACGAACCTACATTCTTTGTGAGCCCTTCAACCGCGATCGGTCGCTACGTAGTGGTCGGTCGGCAAAGGGTGTAAACGCGTCCGTCCCACCGATCACCATCAGGATTGACGGGTGGGTTCTGAGGATTTGTCATCGGGTAATCCTGCCCCGATTCGTGTACCATGACCGCAATGTCTGAGAGTAGCGATGTCTTTAAGCGGAACTATTTGGTGGTGGGCCTTTCTGAGGAACATTTAAAGGAAGTCTTTGACCTCGCCACCGTCACCCGAATGTCGGGCGGAGAGCAATTGCTTAAGGTGGGTACAGAAGGCACCGCCCTCTACGTAATCATCAATGGACGAGCCAATGTGCTGACGGCAGACGGCGACAAACTGGCGGAGGTAGGTCCCGGAAGCGTGCTCGGAGAGATTTCGTTGATGGACGCCCGCCCCTGCGGCGCCGATGCGTTTTGCGTGGGCCCCACCACCGTCGCGTCGCTTCCCACTAAGGAATTGCGGAAACTCATGAGTAGCAACAAAGAGCTCGGCTTCACCGTCCTCGCCAACCTGTCCCGAGTCCTCTGCATGCGGTTAAGAGACGCCAATAGCAAGATCGACGTCCTCATGGACCAAGTCGGCGACACCTGGAACAACGCGCTTTAGGAGAATTCACCTTTGCGCTAACATAAAAACCCTTGCATCATGTGTCGAATCCGTCAAGATATACGTTGGACTAGGCAGTGGTCCCAAGAGATTTGACAAGCCTAGAGTGCGCAATGGTCCATGATCCCCAGTCACCCTAGTAAGTTACTATGAGCTTTGACAACGAAATTTCGTTCCGTAGCATTCCGCTCGTAAACGTTGAAATGGCATTACTTATGTCAGTGCTTCAGGCGCCAACCCTTGAAGAGGTGATGAGCGTGCAATCTTCACTCGGCATGGACTTTCCAGTTCTTCGAGATTTGTGGCTTCCAAATCACTCGCTGATATCTTCGCCTCAGAACCTTGTGCCAGGAGCAACATGGCTTGGATCTACTGGAAATCAATTGGACCTCCGTGCATCTCAGGCAGTCGCCGCTTGGTGGTCAAACGGCTCAAATGTCTACGGGAAATATGAATCACTGCGACGGCCACTGGAACAAGTTCTGCAAATAATCAGCCCGCCGGTCAGAGTCGTCCGCATCACTTACAATCTCGTGATCCCATCGGTCACGGGCATAAACGTTTGGGACCACATTAATCCACAATTTTTCCCGCAGATCGTTGACGGAGATGTTCCCACAATGGAGATTTCGGCCGGCTACATAACACGCGAAAAAGTCACCTTTCGGTATCAACTGACGGGCGGAGACGACCAGCTGCAAATTACGACGACGGGGGCGCTGTTCACCGAAGATAAGAAACCCCTAGAGCGCCTAGACCTCGTTCACAGTTCAATGAAAATTCAATTTCTACAGATGATCAGTGATTTGGCTCGCGAATCATGGGGGTTGAATGCCTAAGGTTGTTGATCCGGCAATGTCCGAACTTAGCGCAGTTCCAATTTTGCTAGAACCCAGCTTCGATCAGAAGACTTTGTTGCAGGGGCGCCAGCCCTACGCAAAGTTATTGGGTCCCTTAGAGCGTCAAGATAATTTGAATCTGGATACAGTACAACTCCGCTTTACCGAAGACTATATGGCAAATTTGCGCCAAGCTTTGGCTGAGTGTCGACACGAAGGGGCCAAAGTGCCGTCTGATCAGTCTCAGGCCAGCGCGGCAGAATTTGTCAGGGGGCTTGCCTCTTTGTGCTTTGAGTACGGAGACGCCAAGTATATGCCAGGGCTAGGCGTGTCGATTGATTCCAATTCCGATATCGCAATTGTGTTCGACTTTGCCCTGTTGCCGGGCAGGATAGTTATTAATTTTTCTCAATTGGGAGAGTTAAGACGAGCTAAAGTCTTTGCGCCAGAAAGCTCTGCCGGGCATTTCGAGCGATATGTAAGGGTGTTACTTGTATCTCCGGAAATACATTAGAGCCTCCGAGATAGATCGCTTTGGACGTATCTACGGGGCTTTATTTGAATGCAGAGAACTGGAAAAAGGATTAT
The DNA here is from genome assembly GCA_038212035.1 of Fimbriimonadales bacterium. GTDB lineage: Bacteria > Armatimonadota > Fimbriimonadia > Fimbriimonadales > Fimbriimonadaceae > Fimbriimonas. The sequence continues at coordinate 38,610 of JBBQUZ010000012.1, read as the reverse complement.
CATTTTACCTTCGGCCCGCAGAATGGACAGACCAAGACATTGACACCCTGCGCAGAAAGTCCACTTCTCTCACGCTGCCCGGCGTCTTGGAGATAGACTCATCTATCTTCACCCATGCAGGATGCGGCGTACCCACATTAGTCGAGAGTCCGGGCGATCTATATTCACACATTCACTGCGAGATACCCTGTCGGGAATTGACAGAGGACACCCGGGACAAACTTGCTACCCTGATCACCGATGCGATAAAGGATCGATTGAGTACCGCAAGAATCGTTTTCGCCTGTGAAAAGCGAAAATGATCATTCTTGTGTCTTTGCTTACTTCACGGCACCGGCGAGCATGGTTTCGTGGATTTTGTCTCGGAAGATCCAGTAGACAAACAGGATGGGGAGCATCACAATCACGAGACCGGCAAACAGAGCCCCCCAGTCAGCCTGGTAGTGCTGCACCATCACAAGATTCGCAATTCCCAGTGGCAACGTACGGTTCTCATCTCGATTCACCAACACCAAGGCAAGACCGTACTCGTTCCAGAGGCCAATCGAATTAAAGATGCCCACCACAAGGATTCCCGGACGGGCGAGCGGCAGCATAATTCGCCAGAAAGTTGCGGAATGAGAACATCCGTCCAGCATAGAAGCCTCCCCCAGTTCTTGGGGCAAGGTCTGAAAGAAGCCGGTGAGCACAAAGATCGTAAATGAGAGTGAGTAGGCTACGTACACCGCAATAAGGCCAATCCGCGTATCTAACAAACTCATGGATCGTAACAGGAAGAAAAGCGGAACAATGACGAGAAAATTGGGGAACATCATGCCCCCCAAGAACGCGCCGAAAAGCGTTTTAGAGCCCCGGAACGGGTATCGCGCCATGACGTAAGCGGCCATTGCCCCCACGGGCAATAACACCACGAGGGTGCCCAGCACCACGATTACGCTGTTGAGAAAGTAGCGGCCGATTCCCGCTTCTTCCCACGCTTTTCCGTAGTTACCCCAATGCATTGTTTTGGGCAAAGACCACGGCGCGGAGAAGATTTCTGGTCCGGATTTGAGCGAGGTTAGCAACACCCACAGCAGCGGAATGACCACCGAACCCGCAAATAGAGTGAGCGCAATCGCAATGAGGAACTTTTTCATTTAGCGTCCTCTGGGTTACGGCGAAAGGCAAACATCAACCCCAAACTCAGCAACATCGCAAGGGCAAAGTTAGCCACGGCAAGTGCAGTGGCGTACCCAAACTGGCTGTTCTGAAATGCCTGCTCGTAGAGATAAGTCAGCATCACCTCGGTGCGCCGATCGGGTCCGCCCTGGGTCATCAAATATACCAACGCGAACACGTTCATCACGTTGATCACGATGTACACGGCGGAGATTCGTTTCACCGACCAGAGCAGCGGCCACGTGATTCGCCAGAACCGCTGAAATCCCACCGCACCATCCAGTCCGGCGGCTTCTGTGACCTCAGCCGGAATAGACTGCAGCCCGGCGGAATACAGCATGGTAAAGAATCCAAGTCCGTGCCAAAGAAACACAATCCCCACCGCCGGTAAAGCCCATTGAGGATCTCCCAACCAAGGCCGCGCCCATGCCCCCAGCCCCACGACTTTAAGCAAACCCGCAATGAGGCCAAATGAAGGGTTGTACAGGAACATCCACAGGATGGCCACCACGACCAGGGAAATCACCTGCGGAAATAGGTAAACGCTTCTCAGAACCCGAGCCACCCGGCCCGAGGTTTGCATTGCGTGGGCAAGACCCACCGCCAGAACGGTCATGACGATAGCGGCGGCCACTAGCAACCATAGGTTGTTGCTCATGGCGCGCCAAAACACATCGTCTTGAGCCAGCTTCTTAAAGTTTTCTAAACCAACAAACTTCCGTTGAGCGGAAACGCCTCGCCACCGGTAACACGCCAAAACCAATGACTGTAAAACGGGGTAGGCCACAAACAGCCCGTAAATGAGCACGGCGGGGGCTAGAAATGAAACGATGAAAACGGTTCTCGCCGCCCGCTTTTTCATTTTTGGCCCAACCCACTCACCCGTCCCAACAATTGAAGCAACCTACTAACCGGCAACCTTGTGCTTAGGAATGCTGTCATCCTTTCGAGTCTTTTCCGCGGCGACTTCCACGCGGTCGCAGAATGCCTCCGGAGTGAGTTCACCGTTCAGCATAGAAGTAAGCGCGTTCTGAATTTCTTTGTCAAACGCGGGATACCACTGCCGATACTGAACCGCCCAAATGGCCTTGCTCTCTTTGAACATTTTAGCGGGCACCACCAGACTTTCCGGCAGCTTGGTTTCTGAACTTCCCTTGATTGCGGTGAGGGTTCCCTTAGCCTCCACAAACTGTTTAGCCTTAGGCAAAGATGTCATGTACTTGTAAAACGCAACGGCCCCATCGGGATTCTTGGCGTCTTTCGGCACCATCCACGGCTCAATTCCAATTTGAACGGTGAGCGCATCGCCCTTGCCGTCTTTCACTACGGGCGGCCTCATGTATTCCATTTTGGCGGTGGGCGGCATCACGTTTTTCATCTCAGAATACAGCCACGTGCCGCAGGGAATCATGGCGGCCTTGCCCTGCAGAAATTCTTGTTGGCTCTCGGTGTGGCTTAGGGCCACCGCGCCCTTCTCAAAAAAGCCCTTCTTGTTGAGGTCATCAATCATCTTGGCGGACTGCACCATTGCGGCGGATTTCCATGCCCCCGGTTCAAGATTCTGAGCCGCCTTAAGCGCATCCGGTCCGCCAATACTCACCAGCCACGGCAACAGCATCCCATCGATCATATAGTAGGGATATTTGCCCTGAAACGTGATCGGCGCCATCCCTTTGGCCTTGATCTTCTCGCCCAGAGTTAAGAGATCATCGTAAGTTTTTGGCACGGTCCAGCCGTTCTTTGCAAATACATTCGGATCAAACCACCATCCCATCATGCTGAAGTAGAAGGGCAAGACGTACTGGTGACCATCTTGCTGGCCCAAAGCCAGCATAGAAGGCTCAAAGGTGTCTTTCCAGGGCGTCTTTCCGTCGTATGCGGGGCTGTTGATGGCATCATCCAGCGCTAACACTTGGCCTTCGGCCACCAAAGCCCAATGGTCCATTCCCCAGCCCGGGAGCATCAGGTCGGGAGGGGTTCCTCCCACCAATCGAGGGCGCAACTGTTCCCATATTCGGGGGTTCCCTTCCACCTTCATTTTAAGAGACGGGTTTTTTACTTGAAGCTCTTTGCCCGCGGTCTGATAAAAATCAATTCCGTAGCCACCTTGAAACGCTTGAACTTCCAGATCGCCCTTCAGTGAGGTGCCGGTTGGGGCTTGCGGAGCCGTTGCGGCGACCGCTTTAGAATCACCGACCTTGGTATTCCCTGGTTTCAGTGCATCAGCCGAGCCCGATTTATCTCCGCTGGGGCCGCAAGCCATTCCGGAAAGGAGCATGGCCAGACCGATGGTTGACCCTAATAATGTTGCCTTAATCTTCATCTATTACCCGATTAGCAAAGGCCGCATTCGCTACTGCACTCCAAAAATAAAGGAACAGCTGTTCTAGCCTTGAATGCGCCATGCTACCCGCATCTTGGGCCATCTAACCGCTTTTCTGAGAAGCAGATACGGGACCAAACTCGGTGGGTCCAAAGCTCGCACTTAGACTTCTCAAAACTTCAAGCGATTGGCCATTCAGCTTTACCGAGTAGGTGTTGATATATGGCGTTTCTACGTGAGCAATTCGAATCGTCAGCGTATCCGCCGCACTCCAGACGGCACGAGCCGAAATAGAGCCACCGGGCCACAGATCGGTGGTGCCCGTGACCCACGCTCCGAAACCCGCGTTGACTGAGTGGGACCCCGACTCGGTAGTTAACGCAAAATTCACGGCCTCGGGTTTTAAGGCGACTTCCAGACTGCGCCACGCATACTCGTTCTCGGAGAATTGAAAGACCTTGCCGACAAGATGTTCAACCGCCGATTGGGCCGGTGAGACTGCGGAGGGTACAGAAATTTCAACGCCCGCTAAGCGCTCGGCCAGTTGCCGGTGAACTGCGGCCTCGGGTTTGAGAACTTGATCCGACATTCCGCCGAGTAAGTGCTTCCAGCAAAGCGTTAAAACCGCCTGCATATCACCAAGTCCCGCCGTGATCGCGATGACCGCGTCTTGCCCGGGCATGACCACGCAGTATTGGCCAAAGGCGCCGTCGCCTCGGTACGCATCGTGCAGGCATCTCCAAAACTGGTAACCGTATCCCTGGGCCCATTCACTGTTGGGATCGGTGCCGTTGGAAACTTGAACTGACGACGCTGCCGCCACCCAGTCAGCCTCAATTAATTGTTGGCCGTTCCAGTTTCCCCGTTGCAAATAGAGCTGGCCAAACTTTGCGATGTCTTCGGTGCGAATGCTGAGGCCGTAACCGCCGGTGCAGATGCCTTGAGGCGACTTCTCCCAAGTGGGGTCGGTGATTCCTAGCGGAACAAACAGACGCGGGCTTAGGTAATCCAGCAGACTCTCACCGGTCAACTTTTCCACAATCGCCGCCAACATATAAGTGGCGGGAGTGTTGTAAAGAAACTTGGTCCCCGGTTGATTTTCCACCGGATGAGCCAGGAAGCCCTGCACCCAGGTTCCGCTTGACGCCCCCAGGTTTGGCTCCGTTTCGTGGCCTGTGGCCATGCTCAACAGGTGCTTCACCTCCATGTTCAGCAAATGCTCACTCGGATCGGCGGGTAGGTCTTCGGAAAAAAACGAGACTATTTTGTCTTCAACGCTCAGCCTTCCCTCGTGAACCGCCATCCCCACCGCACTGGCGGTAAAGCTCTTACTCAGAGAATAGAGCATGTGCGGTCGTTGGCTTTGGTAAGGATGCCACCAACCCTCCGCGACCACACTTCCGTGACGCAACAACATAAAACTATGGAGTTCCCGATTTTCTGATTCAATGGCATCAATGAAGTTGAGAATCGATTGTGACGAAACTCCCTGAAGTTCCGGTGCAGTCCTGGGGAGCGAAATCTGGGATTGAGCGTTGGTGATCATGAACGGATTATCGCACTCAGGACAACTCGATCTAACCTAAAGTGTGCAAAATAGCGAGAGTTGCGGATGTTAACTTGCAGAATCACCCCCATTGAAGACCTTTCGCTCTCCGACACCATAGAGCTAACTGCGGTGATCAACCGGGCCAGTTCCAAAGAGCACGCCCCGTTCTGGGAAATCTTTCCCAAGCAACGGCTAGACGGGGTCTCGCTCACCGAGGAATATCCGGGCTTTACCATGGTGATGCTGCAAGACGGTGACCAAATTGTTGGAACTCAGGCACTGGGAGTGAAGGAGGAATACGTGGTCGTCAACCTCCTTTCTGTGGCACCGGAATATCGCGGACATGGCCTGGGAAGCCAACTGCTGGATATTGCAACGAAGTTTGCGAAAGACCGTGACAGAAAGGGACTCACTTTAGAAGCCATCGATGTAGGGCGCTTGATCCCCTTTTATCAATCTCTGGGATTTGTGGAGGTCAGCCGAATTACGCAGCCGATTGGCCGATGGGAATCCGTAAAGGAATTTGAGTTGGTGACCCTGATTCGGGAAGTTTTTTGATTGTTTGGATACGCTTAGTGTCCTAAATACGTCATGCTTTTTCCAGTGCGTTCCACGCTCTGAATTCTACTTTTGCAATGATTACCTCACTCATAATGTCGACCCTGCTTTCTGTTCACTCGGCGTTCGTGCCCCCTGCCCTAATTCCAATGCCGGGATACGTGACCTGGAAAGAGGGGAACTTTACGCTGTCTAACCAGACAACTCTGGCCGCACCCAAATCTCAGGACGATCTGGCCCAGCAGTTTCAGTCTTGGGTCAAGCCGGGCACGGGCCTAGAACTCCCTATTTCTAGCCGAGCCAAAGCATCTTCCATTTCCCTTAGCCTCAATTCTGGTCTCACCCAGTTAGGGCCAGAGGGCTACCGGTTGAGTGTAAACAGCAGGGGGGTAAAGGTAACCGCCGCCGGTCGAGCCGGGCTCTTCTACGGATTGCAGACCCTACGCCAGCTTCTCCCGGTCCATACTTTTGGGAGCGTCGCCAGTTCAGAAGCGATTTCGATTCCGTGCGTGGAGATTGAAGACCATCCTCGATTTGCCTGGCGGGGCGCGATGATTGACCCCGCTCGGCATTTCATTCCCAAGGCCGCTGTCCTCCAATTCATTGATGTGATTGCGCTCCATAAGTTGAATCACCTCCATATCCACCTAACGGATGACCAGGGATGGCGAATCGAGATTAAGAAATACCCCGGCCTCACCGACCAGGGTTCGATCAGAAAAGCGCCCGCGATCGGCGACGGAACTGCGCACGCAGGCTTTTATACTCAAGCCGACCTCCGGCAGATCGTGGCTTACGCCGCCAGCCGCTTCATTACGGTAATCCCCGAGATTGAGATGCCTGGTCATGCCGGTGCCGCCCTTGCCGCCTATCCGCAATACGGCAACACAGGAAAAATATTGGAAGTGAAGCCCGATTGGGGAGTTCACGGAGACATCTTCAATCCGTCCATGGAGACGATTCACTTTCTGCAAGACGTGCTCACCGAAGTGATGGAAATCTTCCCCAGTAAGTTCATCCACATCGGCGGCGACGAAGTTCCGAAGGAGCAGTGGATTGCCAATCCGGCCGCTCAGGCGCAGATGAAGCAACTGGGCCTTAAAAATCCGGATGAACTCCAAAGCTGGATTATCAAGCAAATGGATACATTCCTAGCCAACCATCACCGACGGTTGGTGGGCTGGGACGAGATTCTGGAGGGCGGATTAGCTCCTGGGGCCACCGTGATGTCTTGGCGAGGAATCTCCGGCGGAATCAAGGCCGCACAGTCGGGTCATGACGTGGTGATGGCGCCTACCGACAACACCTACCTTGATTACTATCAGTCTCAAGACACGGCCAAAGAACCCGCGGCGATCGGAGGATTTCTTCCCCTAGAGAAGGTTTACTCCTACGAACCGATCCCCTCTGAACTCACCCCCGAGCAAGCCAAGCACGTGATGGGAGTTCAAGGTCAGCTGTGGGCCGAGTACATTTCCACCCCCTCGCATCTTCAGTACATGGCGTTTCCAAGGCTGTGCGCGATCAGCGAGGTCGGTTGGTCGCAACCGGCCGCCCGAGGCTGGGATAGCTTTGTCATTCGACTTAATCGTCACTTACCTCGCCTTGCGGCCATGGGAATTAACTATCGACGCCTGGATGCAAACCTCGTAAGGTGAACATGACTAAACCTCGCCCAATTGTTCTCCTGTTTTCCGTGGACGGCATGCGCCCCGACGGTATGCAACAGGCTCACACGCCTTATCTTGACGCGCTAATGGCCGAGGGAGCTTCAACCATGGTGGCCCAAACCGTGATGCCATCGGTCACGTTGCCCTGTCACACTTCCATGCATCGGGGCGTGGATGTGCCGCGGCACGGCATCACCACCAATACCTTCATGCCGTTGGCCCGGCCAGTTCCGAGTGTGTTTGATGTGGCGCATGACAACCATTTGCGCACGGGCTTCTTCTTAAACTGGCCAGAACTTCGAGACCTGTGCTCACCAGAAAGCTTGGACATCTGTGTTAGTTTTGGTGAATCTCACCTTGCCGAGGGCGACCGTCATGTGGCAGAAGCCGCCGTGCAGTTTGGGCACGATCTCGACTTTGCCTTTGTTTATTTAGGCTACACCGATACGTCCGGTCATGAATCCGACTGGATGAGCCCGGCTTACCTGAAGGCAATCGGTGAGGCGGACCGGTGCATTGGTTACGTCAGAAAAGGCTTAGAAATCACCGGACGGCCCATCATTAGCTTGGTCATGAGCGATCACGGAGGCCACGGAAGGTCTCACGGTACGGACATGCCAGAAGACATGACCATCCCCTGGATCCTCCACGGTCCAGGAATTCAATCGGGCTACAACATTGAGGGACCGGTCAAAATCTTTGACACCGCCCCCACCCTCGCCCACATTCTCGGCATCCCCGCCGCTCGCCAATGGGAGGGCCAAGTGATTGAAGAAGCGCTCATCGGCTAGACTGGCGATATGGCGGACGTTAGCGGCACGAAATCAAATCCTTGGCAACTAAAAACCGCACCGGGGACCTCGGAATACACGATGTATTTAGATTCCGAAGCGAATCCGCCTTTGCTAGTTTGCCAAGTGGGCACGACAAAGCTGACCTACTTGGCCCGGTGCATTGAGGACCTGGCCGCCATGTTAACCGCCGCCGGAGACTGGGTGGAACTCGGCTCTGCCGATGAGCAGAAGCCGGCCAAGGACGGCACCGTTGAAGCGTGGGGCCGTGCCGAATCTAACCCCGTTGGGGGTTGGTACGGACACAAAAAGGGATTCCGGGGCCGATTTGGAATGTACGTCCCACCCTTGCTGGAAGTTCTCGGCCTCGTAGAGTTAGAACACAACGGTAAGAATAACCGTGTCAGATCAAAACGTTAGTGACCGCGCTTCTCCCATGTACACATTTATGTAGGGTTATTCAGGCCCATTTCACCCGTCATTGCGAATCGACCCAACTGGAATGAAGCGCAAGCAAGGGTTCCGAAAGTCCTTCTCCCCCAGTTTTTCCGAAAACTGGGGGAGAAGGGTTGGGATGAGGGGGTCGGCCACTGTCCAGATTGTGGTGCGTGAGTAAACCAAAAAAGTAGCTCCAACGCCCCGGATCCATGCGAACGTGGAATGGGGTTTTGAGGAGAGAAAAGTTCAGAATCGGAGTGGACCCCGCACTCATATACATTAAGTTAGGCTCCTTTACGCCCATTTCATCGGTCCTTCGTGAATTGGTTTAACGTGAAGAAGGCGCAGAACGCCTATCCAATTCTCCCTGTCGAGGCCTGACCAAACGTACGTGACCTTCCCTTGTCCCGGCAGGGACTTTCCCCCCGTAGCCTGGCATAAGCTCTCGCGCCATGCCGGGATGGGTCAGCAAATAAGTCTGTTCCCCGGCAGGGGGCACTAGAATCTACCAAATGCCTACGACTCATACGAGTTTGAGCGATCACATCCTATTCTCAACCAAGAATCGTTAGCCAAAGATCCACGCACAACGGCGCGGACATCTCCATGAATCCTTAGGAGGGACTCGTCTAAGTGGGTCTCAGCTACTTTTCTAAAAGCTGAATTCCAACGAGGTCGGCGAAGCCGGTAGGCTCGGGATTCTCGTGCTCGAGTCCGAGTGATTGCGGGTGATCTCGGGGTCACCGGACGTCGGCACGGGCATCCGCCGACTACCGGCTCCGCCGTCGAATCCCAGCCAGGTCGGCGAAGCCGGTAGCCTCGGGATGCCCGTGCCCGAGTCCGGGTGACTGCCGATGGTCGCGGAGCACCCGGACGTCGGCACGGTCATCCGACGGGTACCGGCTCCGCCGTCGAATCCCAACGGCAGTCGGCATATTATTTTCAGGGCGTTGATTACGATCCCTGAGATCTTGACTGAAAGGTTCTGGTGCCCCTGCCGGGGAACTTAGCCAGAACGCAACTGACCTGGCATGGCGCAAGAGCTTATGCCAGGCTATTCGGGGATAGTCCCTGCCGGGACAAGGGAAGGTCATATACGTTCAATCGGACCTGGACAGGGTGAATTGCCTTCGTGGCCCGCACCTCCTTTACGTTAGGTTGACCCACTCAAGACCGATGATATGGGCCTAAAGGAGCTCAACTGAATATATATGGGCGCGGTACTACCCTCAGCAGTCATCAAGCGCCAAAGACGAGAGTTCCGAGGCTAATTTGGCATTAGTAGCTCTAACAACTCTCGGTCTACCTGGTACCCGTCGATATTCTCATAGACCGTGCCCGACCGGCCGTGGTTAACCACGCCAAAGGCACCCTCAAAGTTCCAAAGGGCGTAGCCCCAGCCAAATTCTCGATAGACCGTGAACAGGTCTTTAAACCACCGAAGGGCAACATCGTTGGGTGTATGATTGTAGCAACCAAACTCGCCAATGTGCACCCTAACTCCGGCCCGTTGGACTTCGCGCCAGGGCTCGTAGAACTCCCGGAGTTGGTCAAGATTCCAAACCTTGCCATCCCAAACGGTTCCGGGATACACCGGCGCAGACAAACCCTTACTTCCCGACCACCAACCTGCCTCGTAGTGACTAACCGGCATAGGCTGGTAACCACGCCCGCTGTGGACCACGCCTAGGTCGGCGAGTTCCGGCATCGGAAGGTGTCCGCCTCCCAGGCCGTCCAACACAATCATTCGGTTGGGGTCTACCCTGCGAATTGCGCCAACGGTTCGGCGCATTAACGCTTCATGAATGTCCCGGGTAAAGCCTCGCTCCCCCACATTGGGAGGCTCGTTGAGGAGGTCAAAGCTCAGTTGGTCGCTGGGCACTCCTTTGTATCTTTCGGCAAATCTCACCCAAGTGGATACAAAGGCGTCTTGAGCAATTTTATCCACCCATAGGTTATCCCGCTCCAACTCTGGACCGTTGATGCAATACCCTGGCGCACGGTGGACATTGAGCGACATGTGCATCCCGCGCTGATTGATTGCCTTTAGGTAATCGTCAAACATCGCCAGGATGTTTTCATCCGGGTGATCGTAATCAAAGTTCTGGGTCCAAAACCAGTAACTGGTCGGAATCCGCACAAAGTTGAATCCTCGGGCTGCGCAAAAATCCAACGCTCGCTCGTCCGGCCGTTCGGGAACCGCGCCGGGGTGCGCCGAATACATCCACAGGAAGTTGAAGCCGTAGTAAGGAAAGGTTGTCATCGTAAAAACCGCTACTGAGTTTTGTACAGGGCAAGTTTCCGAATCCTTACCGTACCCACACTTTTAGTGACCCGTAACCTCACGGCGGACACTTTGATCGGCTCAAATTTATCGATTTTTTTGTGCCCGATTGCCGTTCCCTTTGCGAGCGGCTTCCACTCGCCATTCACGCGACCTTCCAGCACGTACTCTCGCACGTGCTCCCCTTCGGAAATATCCTCCATCGTGATCACCGCATCAATAAGCGTAGGTGCAGAGGGCTGAACGGCGTGGTCTGTCCCGGTTCCGCTGACATCGGCAATTGCAAATCCGTAACGACGTTTAATTTCGGCGCCAAATTCAGCCGCCCTTTCGACATCGGCTTTGGGAATCAGTCCAGAAGGGTCTGGGGTGTTGTTGAGTAACAGCACCCCACCGTGGCCCACGCTGTTTTCGTACATGTCCATCAGTTTGTCCAGTGACTTAACCGATCCGGCATTGTGGGTGTTCCAAAACCAGGTATCCCTCATTCGGCAATCCACTTCGTTGGGTAGCCACCTATCGCCATCGGGAGTCCCATCCGCCGACGTGAGAGTGCCCCAAGTTTTTGGATCAAATTTCGCCCCGTTCCAAGCTGGGTAGGGCGCATAACCTTCCTCGTTACCCACCCAACGAATGCTGGCCTGGGGGCCCTGAAATATCACCGCGTTGGGAGCATGGGCCTTCAAAATGTCGCCCACATCAAAGACCAAACTGCCGTCAAACCAAACTTCAAAGATCGGCCCATATTGGGTGAGTAGCTCCGTCAATTGGGTTCGGAACACCTTTAAGTAAGCCGCCTGAGCCGTTGGGTTAGGTGCCTTTCCGCCCACATCAATGCCGTGCTTGCCATCTGCCGGTGAAAGGTATACGCCAAGTTTCAATCCGTATTTGTGGCAACTCTTGGCCACATCGGCCATCACATCGCCTTTGCCGCCTCGCCAAGGAGTATTGGCCACCCCGTAATCGGTAGTTTTGGTTTGCCACCAACAAAACCCTCCCACGTGTTTAGCCACAAACACCAACGATTTTGCCCCCATGGACTTTGCCGTGCGGGCCCACTGATCAGTGTCCAGTTTGGTGGGATTGATATCGCGGAGCGGCGTGCTCAAATCGTCTCCTTCTTTGTCCTGCCAAGTGTTGGGAGCAAAGTGAAGGAACATCCCAATCTCGGCGTCTTGCCAGGCAAGTTGCTGAGGGGTGGGTCGCGGAAGCACGGTAGAAAGAATCATTGCAGCCAAAAAGGAGACCATCGGTTGCTGTAACCATACCGCCTAAGGGGCAAAGATGGGGGTAAATCTAGGATAGGTGAGGTTTACCGAGATTTGGCATTACAATAGCTAAATCCACCCCGCACATTTTCTGGTTAGGTTCCACCCATCTCGTTCAACAAAAATAGTTCTGTGGCCCCACTGACTCCCATGAATCTCAAACAAACCCTATTTCGATCCGCCGCTATCCTCGGACTCTTCCGGATGCTCAGCGTGTCAATTTACGCCCAGGCTACTGCCATCCGAGCTGAACCAAAACCTAAACCCGAGGTGCAGGTTCTGCTTGATCAGGGCGATGCCTTTGCCAAAACATTTCTGATGGATGAAGCGCTAAAAAGCTATGCCATGGCGCTGAAAAAGGCGGATGAACTTGATGATAACGAAGGTCGAGGGTGGGCGTGGGAGGATAGAGGGATAGCTCTCTATAAACAAGGCAAACTAGACGAAGCGGGCGATTGTTTTGGGCAGGCAAAAGGTTTTTACGCTAAGGCCAACGATGGAAAAAACGAGATGGGGATGCTCGGAAACATGGCGATCATCCTGGATAACACGGGGCATCCCGACAAAGCAAAACCGATTTACCTTCAGCTACTCCAAGCCTATCGAAACCAGAAGGACAAGGTGGGCGTCACCCGAATGCTCATTAACCTTGCGATTCTGGATGACGGTATCGATGAGAGCGAGGAGATGGTGAAGTACGCACGCGAGGCCCTCATTCTTAGCCAAGAAATCGGCCGGCACGATTTAGAAATTTCCAGCCTTGACATGATTGCAAGCTACCAAGACCATGTCAACAATCCCGCCGAGGCGATGGCTACCTACGCGCAGATCATTGAGCGATCAAAACAGTACAACTTAAAACCTCAAGAGGCGGCGGCATGGATTAGCCAGGGGGTTATCAATCGGATGCAGGGAAATCTCCTTCCGGCTTTAGATTGCATTCAACATGGCCTCAAACTAAGGATTGAAACCAAAGACCAGAGGCACGAGGCGACGGCGCTGAGTGCCCTATCGGTGGTCTACGCGTTACTGGGCCAGTCTCGGCTGGCGGTTGAGGATTTCAAAAAAGCGGCGGTCATCTCGCACCAACTGGGCGATCGACCCAATGAAGCAAATGAACTTCTAAATCTTGGAGTTTGTCTGGACCAAGCCAATCGATCTGACGAAGCCATTCCACCCCTGTTGGCGGCGATAACGCTGGCCCGCGAAACTGGATCCAAGTCAATTCTTGCGGCGGGCAACGGCACACTGGGCGCCATCTACCGAAAGAAACACGAGTACATGGCCGCAGAGCATTGCCTGAACTTGGCCGTGAAGGGCCTCCACGAAATTGGCCAAACGGAAAATGAGGCATCTACCATAGACGGGCTGGCCAATATCTACACGATTCAGGGGAAGTATCCCCAAGCGATGGCCAACTATCGCCAAGCGCTTGAAATGTACAAGGCGGTGGGTAACCGCCGATTTGCCGCCAATACCCGCGGGAATATGGCCTGGTCCCTGGTACACCAAGGCAAGCTACAGGAAGCAGCGGCTACCTATAAGCAATGCCTTCAGGAGGGAGAAGATGTTCGATCAAACCTCGGCGCATCAGCCGAAGGTCAATCAGCGCTATTTGGTGAAATGCAGGACATCTATCAGAGTTACATTTCCTTGCTGGTCAAACGGGGCCAAATTAACGAAGCATTTGCGCTCGCCCAGAAAACCAAAGCACGCAGTCTGATGGACATGCTCAACGGGGGCAAAGTCTCTCTCCAGCAAGAAATGACTCAACCGGAGCGTGACGAGGAGCACCAACTTAGAATAAAGGCGGATCAACTTAACGCAGCGATGGTGAAAGAAGGTGCCCAAAATGAAGTTGGGGCAAAGAAGCGGTACTCAGTCCTCAGAGCATCTCTGGAGACCGCAGAAAACCAACTGGCCGCCTTTACCCAACGACTGTTTGCCGTGCACCCCGAACTTCGCCGTAAACGTTCGGCTGGCACGGCTAGCCTGGCGCAGATTGGAACGGCGATTCCGGCGGACACCGCACTCCTTGAATTTGTTTACGGAACCGATCCGTTGGTGTTCGTAGTAACGACCAAGAATCACGTGGCAACGGTCAGCGCCACCCCTTTGAACCTGACGGGCGACAATCTACTCCTTGCGTATGCCGCACTCCGAGATTCGGTGGCGGATCCCAAGAAGCCTTATCAAACTTCCGCAAAGAAGCTGTACTCTGCGCTCATCAAACCCCTAGAAGCCCGGCTGAGGGGCACAAGCCGGCTGGTTATCTGCCCCGATGGATCCCTGTGGGACATTCCGTTTGCCACGCTCTATCACGAAAAATTCTTGGCCGAACGGTTCGAGATCACGTACGCATACAGCGCCACGGCCGCCGAAGCCGCATTCAAACCCCACCACCCTAGTTCTCCCGCGAACTCACTGCTTGTTCTGGCGAACCCTAACTTTGGGGGAGCACAAAGGTTTGGGGACAACCCTCTTATTCCTGGACAACGTCCGATTGAACCCCCATCCCGCCCGATTGAACCACCCAGCCGCCCCATTGAACCGCCTTCACGAGACCTTGGGGTAGCGCTTCTTTCTGGCATTGTGGAACTGCCCGGAACCCAGATGGAGGCAGACAACTTGACCCGTTTGTTCCCTCACGCCACCGTTCTCACCGGAGACAAAGCCCAAGAATCGGCGTTCGTCCAAAACGCGGGTAAATACCGATACCTTCACATTGCGTCTCACGCCTTTTTCAACGATGCATCGCCGATGTTAAGCAGCATTGTATTGGCCCTTCCCAACGCTCCGGGAACCGACGGCTACCTCACCGCCCGAGAACTGTTTGACCTCAAACTAAACGCCGACCTCGTAGTCCTTTCTGCCTGCAACACCGCACGAGGCGAGAAGAGATCGGGCGACGGGATTGTTGGACTCAGCTGGGCGCTGTTTGCGGCGGGAGCTCCCACCCAAGTGATCAGCCAATGGTCGGTGGACGATCGGGCGACGGCAACTCTAATGACTCGGTTTTACACGCAACTGAAGAACGGGAAAAGCAAAGGGGCCGCATTACGGAGCGCATCGTTGTCTCTTATGCGGGGAAAGACCGCGGGCAATGATCCCAAATGGCAGCACCCCTATTACTGGGCTCCGTTTATTCTGCTTGGAGACTGGAGGTAACCGCGTCTTTAAGCTCCACCCGGCCGCACCGAGCGCGAAACTCTTCAAGCTGAGTGCCGGACCACCCAAGAAGGGCAGCGGCTTGGGCCAAGGTGGAGGCGGTGTATTCTCGATACGGTGATCGGATCTGGCCGAACAACTGTTCTGCTATACCCAGCGGCTGCACCGCCTTTTGGTTCTCGCCCAGTTCAGCGAGAACTTCCCCGTAGTTGGAGAGGGTCTTGGCCACTCCAAACACGTGCTCCAGAAGAATCTCGATCTGGCCGGCCTCAATGTACAGTGCGGCCGCTTCCGCTAAATGCCCTCGGCTTTGCTCAAGTACGCCCAGGCTATTCAACGTCTCGGCCTCTCCTCGGGAGTGCATTTGAGTCCGCTGGATTTCCAATGCCGCGCGATAGTGGAGGGCGGCAAGTTCCTTATCCCCCTGCGGATCTCGACGCTCCACAATGCCTAAGTTGTTGCGAAGCCGGGCCATCTCAACCCAGTTTTGCGATTCCTCGCTGAGCCTAAGCGCCTCATTGTAATGGTCTCTGGTTTTCTCAAAATCTTGGTTCGCCATGGAGACTTGGCCCAACAAATTGTCCGCCCAAATCTTAAGCTCCGTAATTTCCAGGGTTCGCGCAATCTCGCGGGCTTGGGTGGCTAATGGCTCGGCTACCTCGTTTTCCAGCAAGTCGAGAGCCAAGCTAGCGCGTTCACAAAGAAGGCGGGCGTACACTTGCGGATCAAGGTCCATGCAACGACTCCCGGTAGACAGGACTTCTTCAATTGGCCCCACCCCATCTCGCGGATAGCCTCGCCTTTGGTGAGATGACCCAATGGCCAAGGCAAGTTGGGCCATTAAACTCAGGTCATCTTGCTTCTTGGCCCAACCCAAGGCGGCCTCTAGGTTGGGGAGATTCCGCACCAACTGTTGGAGCGCTTCGGGCTCCGCCGTGGTTCGGAATTTAAGTACTCGATCCATCCCATAGCGCGCCATGGCGGCTGCGTGCCTAGATAAGGCTGCCGTCTCCGCATCGGGCCGGTTGGCCAATTGCTCACGGGCAAACTGACGGATCGACTCAAAATAGGTATACCGACCCTCATCTCCAGCATCAAAGTTGACCAGCGACTTATCTACCAGCGCCGTGAGCAAATCCAACAGATCAAATTCGTCGATGGGATCGCCACAGGTTCGCTCGGCCAACTCCAGGGTCCAGCCGCCCACAAAAACCGAAAGCTGTTCAAACGCTTCTCGCTCTAGGTCCGTCACCATTCGGCAGCTCCATTCAATGGTTGCCCTTAGCGTTTGGTGACGCGGGAGTGCACCCTTGGTGCCGGTAAGAATTCTGAATCGATCTTCTAAGCGCCGTGCCAATTCATCGGGACGCAGAACGCGTATCCGGGCGGCCGCAAGCTCAAGCGCAAGGGGAATGCCATCGACCATCCGGCAGATATCCACAACCGCATCGGCATTTTCTTGCGTCAAGCTGAAATTCGCGGCATGCGACCGCGCCCTATCCACAAACAGCGCCACCGATTCGTTCCCCGCCAAAGCGTCTAGATTTGCGAACTTTTTAGACGGCAGAGCCAACGAGGGCACGCGACAAACCACCTCGCCCTTCGCCCCAATCGGCTCTCGGCTGGTAGCAAGAATTCTCGCTTCGGGCGCTCCCCTCAAGAGGGCCACGGCAGCTTCTGCTACCGGCTCCAACAGGTGCTCGCAGTTGTCAAGAATCAGAAGCACCGAAAGGTCTTTGATCGCGAGCACCACACTGGACATTCCTTGCGCAACGCAGGCCGGGGGAAGTTTGAGGCTGGATTGGATAGCCCTCGCCACTTGGTCGCCGTCGCTGAGATCGGCGAGTTCGATGAGCCAAACTCCGTCGGGAAAGCGAGGCATCAAGTTCCGAGCAATCTCTACCGCCAGTCGGCTCTTGCCTCCGCCTCCCGTACCGGTTAGGGTCACCAACCGATGACGGTCAAAGAGTGACGTGATCTCGATGATTTCTGCGGCCCGACCCACAAATGTCGTGAGGTCAGACGCCAAATTGGTGGGGATATCTGCCCAGGTGCGCAGGGGTGGGAAATCGGTTGGCGTACCCGGAGCCAAGGTTTGCCAGATTTCTTCGGGTTGTTCAATGTCTTTTAGCCGATAGGAACCCAGGAATCGCAACCCCAAATCGTCAGGCAATTCGGAGCCGACCAGAGCCTTGGTGGCACCTGAAATCA
Source organism: Fimbriimonadales bacterium (assembly GCA_038212035.1). GTDB lineage: Bacteria > Armatimonadota > Fimbriimonadia > Fimbriimonadales > Fimbriimonadaceae > Fimbriimonas. The sequence continues at coordinate 21,192 of JBBQUZ010000012.1, read as the reverse complement.
GAATTTGTCCTCCGTGGCCCACCGACCGCAGCCTTGCGCACTTGTTGACCGTGGGGCCGTAGTAATCTTGTCCCGCCGTAAGGGCCTCTCCGGAATGAACAGAGGCCCGTGCTTTAAGCTTTATTCCGTCGGGCCAAGGCTCAGATTCCATCGCTCTAAGCAGGGAGAGAGCGGCTTGAATGGCTTGACTGCCGGTGGGAAATACCACGAAAAGGCTATCCCCTTCTCCCCGACTCTTAATGATGATTCCGCTGGTGGTAGAGACAACTTGGTTGGCTAACTCATCGTGCCGACGCATAGCGGCGGCCATCCCGCGTGGTTTTTCTTCCCACAGGCGAGTGCTTCCCTCTATGTCCGTCATCAGGAACGTTACGGTCCCCGTTGGCAATCGCGATTCCATAAACTCCCAGGTTCATTCTAACTGAGTTTTTGCCGGTTTGAACCTTCAGAACCCCTCGTACATCTGATGGAGCGGGCAGGGCGTGGTTTTGGATGATACGAAGTAGGCTCCCGGACATCGGAGATTGCCACCAACGCAATCAGACCGCTCCACGGATATTTAAGGATGCAGACTTTGCGGCGACGGTCGGAGAAGCTATTCGGTTGCGTCTGCGATCAATTGCTTAAGGCGGGCAATCTCTGCATGGGCCGTGGCCTAAGTCTCGTGATTCTCGGTGGCCAGGGTGGCTACGCCTATTCCGGCTTGCTCCGTTAAGACGGGTTGCGTCAATTCTGCCTTGGTGGTAAGCAGATCAATCATCGCATTCGCGGTGTCCAACTCCTCACGATTCTGGGTGGCAAGGATGGCTGCGTCAATCTCGTCTTGTTTCTTGTATGCGGCTTGCGCCAAGCCAGCGTTACTGGTAAGGACATCAATTTGCGCCTGGGCGGCGGCCAGCACGGTACGGTTCTCATCGGCGAGACTAGCGGCATCAATTTGATCTTGCTTCTTGCGCTCGGCGTACACCAAGTCGGCGTTGGTTTGGACAAATCGAGCCACTAATTCGGTTCGGCTAAAGTTGCCCAACTTCCCTCTAATGCGAACCCAGTAACTGTTTACTGTCCCCACTTCGATATTCAACTCGTTAGAAATCATATCGTCCGTAAATCCCTTTACAGCGTAGAGCAGTACAGATAGCTCCCGAGCAGAGAGGTCAGATTTCATTTAGGGAGTCTCGTTTTATGACTGTATAAGTATACACGCAAATATCCGCAATTGCTTTTCTGTGGACAACTTACCCTGCAAAGTCCCCCGTGCTGTTTAGGACGCACGGTGAAATCTGAGGTGTGAAATGGCACTTGGCAAGGGTTGGCCAATCATTGCAACATGAAATCGTGAAGTCCAAACCCACGGCTCTGTTGGTGGAAAATGATCCCCTCGAAGAAATGCTGGCCCGCCGGGCAATTCGGCAATCTTCGCTAAAGTGCGACATTCGAGTGGTTCCCGACCATGCTTCCGCTTGCCGAATTCTGTTCGCTTGTGCAGACCCTGCTCCGTCTATCGTGCTTGTGAATTTCAACATTCCCAAACGAGAAGGTTCCGAGGTGGCCCCGCGCCGACCCGGACGGGTTGACGCAAATACCTTGGCCGTGATTGTCTATGACGCCTCCCTCAAGGCTGATGAGTTACCCCGGAGAAGGCAAAGTTGGCCTCGCCCCAAAGCGGCCCGATTTACTTATTCGACGCCCTACCAAAAGCGTCTTCACTCCGTGGTTTCTGACTGGATTTCTGTCAATTAAAATGTGTACCCATAAATTGTCTCCCCGAGAAGATCAGATTGTCGAACTATGCATGGAAGGCCTTACCAATGACGGTATTGCCCATCGACTTGGCTTAAGTGTAGGCACGGTGAACACCTACTGGCTGAGAATAAAGCTAAAGGTAGGCGGGAATGGCCGTACCGATACGGTGGTCAAAATTGTAAAGGAGCGTGCAGAAGCGGCGCTGAGGGAAGCAAATGTAGAAAGGCAAGACCTTTGCAACCTCATTGATAAGCAAGCAAATACCGACTTGCGGTTGCGTGCGGCGCAGGCGCTACTCAGTTTGGCAATGGAGCAAATCCATTCCACCGTCTGGGCAACGGATGCTAACCTAAAAATCCACACCATTGCCAACGGCAAGTTCCCTTCTACGCACAACGGAGTGGTGTGGGACGTGGGCAAGACCGTCTACGACATTTTTAAGACTCATGACGCGAAAGACCTCGCAATTTCGGCCCACTTAGCCGCACTCATGGGCCAAGAAACCGAAGTACGACTCCGCGGGGAGTTTGCTAATATGCTTCTTCATGTAGCCCCCATTCTCAACGAAACTCATGAACCGGTTGGGTGCATCAGTGTTCTAAACGAGGCCCGCAATTAAGGTAGCGGGCCATCGCTACAGAAGTCGGCGAGGCTGGTAGACGTCGGGTAATCGCACCGACGTCCGCGTGCGGTGACCGTTATTCAAACCTTCCCGGACCGCAGGAGAAGGATCCATCGGATACGCAGACAATCGTGTAAGTGCGGTTTTGCCAAAGTCTGCCTCATCGTCATATTGAAACCCGTTCATTCTCTAAGACTCAGAATTAAAAATTTCACTCCCCGCTCGACCATCGTTGATTCCATCTCGGGAGGTGAATCAGTTAGCGCTGTCGCGACGGCGATTAGAAAGTGAGCATCTTAGTGTTGATCTCTAAATCTGCGGTGGCATCACAATCAAGTTCCAATCTCCCATTGCTTCCAATCCAACCAGAATGCAATATGGGCGACCCCCTTAAAATGCTGGCATTTTCTGATTGTGGTGTTTTTACGTCCGAATATTGTCACGATTAAGATTTATCACTATAATACCCATAGGCATCGTCGTGGCTGATGCATTTAAGCATCTAGCCCGCTATTGTTGACTACTGGTTATTATGAGATTTGAATGGGTTGGTCAGGTTACGCGCGCCTTGGCGTTCTCGTTTTTTGTGGTGGTGTTGGGTGCTCCTGCGACGGCCGCGCCCCGGAGGTCTTTGAATCCCGCTCCCAACATTCCCACGGAAAGAATGGGGGCTCGGCCCATATTTACGCGATATCCAAACCAGATTAGCGAAGGCGAATCACGCGTTCCCCTCGCCAACTTCCAAGTAACAAGTTCACCATCAGACCGTGCGGTTAAGCCAATGTCGCCCACGGAACCGATGTCGGTAACCGTTGTGCTTCATCGCCACAACGAAGCGCAAATGGTGGCAACGCTTAACCGCATCTATAACCCTCATGACTCAATGTTTCACCGTTACCTCTCGGTGGAAGAAAGAAGAGCTAAATTCTCTCCGCGTGTTCAAGATTTTCAGGCGGTGGCGGGATACTTTCAGAGTCAGGGACTTAAAGTAATTGACCACCAAGAGGACCGCACCACTCTCACGCTAGCAGGTTCCGTAAAGCAGATTGAAGACGCGCTCAACGTAAGGTTGAGTGAGTTTCAGGAACCCGCTGAAAACCGCCGTTGGCACTATGTGGATCGGGCTCCGGAACTGCCGGCTTCCATTGCGCCCCTCATTTTGAGCGTGCACAACCTGAACACAAGCCCTTTACAACGGCCCCACCACAAAACTAGCCTGCCCAACCTATCCGCAATTCTGAGTTCGTTGGCGGCCACCGATATATTTCCTTTTTACGACGGAATTCCCGCGGGCGAGATTCGCAAAATGTATGGAATGGGGCTTTGCCTCACATTTAGCGATAAAACCGTTCTGGGCGGCCAGGGCGAAAAACTTGCTCTGGTTGAGTTTGGCGGTTATAACGCGGATTGCGTAGCCCCCTACATTAGCCACAGCAAGAACAATAACCTGGTGGTCACCTCACTGGTGGCGGTGGATTTGCATACAATCCCGATCAAAAACGTGCTCGTCAATGGATTTGATGGGTCGCTCAATGATATTGAGAGTGAAGCCGAACTGGACATCGACATGGTTCAGGCGATGGCAGATCGCCTAGACCAGCTAAAAGTTTATGAAGCGCCTAGAGCGGACGGGTATGACAACATTCTGGGCCAAATTCGGGATGATAATGACTGCCGGCAGGTCAGCATCTCCTACGGAAGCAAAGAAGGAAGCGGCGAGAGCATCAACTATCTGCTCTTGGAGATGGCGATGCAGGGCCAAAGCGTCTTTGTGTCCTCGGGCGATGATGGGGCCTACGTTCCTAAGAAGCAGGACAATGGCACCTATACCAACTACGACCTCACGGTGGAGTTTCCCGCTAATCTACCTTACGCGGTAGCCGTTGGCGGAACCCAAATTAGCTACAACGCAGACTTCTTGAGTGCTGATTATTTGCTGTGGTCAAATGAAACCACTTGGTCTAACCGTACGAATAATGCGTCTGACAAAGGGAACTCTGCCGGGGGAGGCGGAATTAGCAAATACTTTGCCCCTCCCCAATGGCAATACGATTATTTGGCCACTCACAGTTCGTCATTTGGAACGGACCCCAACGGCCGCACGGATTTGCTTCACTGGCGGATGGTTCCCGACGTCAGCTTAAATGCGAGTCCCACCAGCGGATATTGGACCTATTCGGCCAATTCTACCCATGACCTAAGTTCAAGAATGGTGGGAGGAACGAGCGCGGCGGCCCCTCTCTGGGCGGCGTTTAACTCTCTGGTGAACCAGGCCCGGCAAAAGAATTCATACAATGAGCCCATTGGGTTGACCACGCCCGCCCTTTACCAAATTGCCAGCGACCCCACGATGTATGCGGCCGACTTTCACGATATCAATGACTCCAGCACCAACGGGTACTACAAAGCGGTCATTGGATTAGACGCGGCGACTGGCCTGGGATCCTTTATCGGGAAAAACCTGATCACTGATTTGGAGTCAGTAGGGTCGGACTTTCCGGTCACCAACTTTACGGTTACGCCTCCGGGAGGCTCCACTGGACGCACCGCGACCGTGAGTGCCGGAACCACCGTGCGGATTGCGGTAACAACTAGGACCGACCTAACTGCGGGAGCGGCCTCCGACTCTGTTTACGCAGACCTGTATCAATTTGATAAGCCCTCGGACAAATTGGTATCCATCGGCCAATTTTTCAAAAATAAGGCAATTATAGATTTGGCCGTGCCCGCCGTGCCCCAACGCACGGTGTTTTTCTATCGGGTAGACGTTAGATCTACGCACGCCGGCACCTCGCATATCTACCACTATCCCTTCTATATTGACGTGACCGTAGACCCCTCAACCATTAAGGGCATTACGCTGAATCCATCTACGATCTATTCTGGCGATCAAGGGGATACGACGGTAGCCACGCTCAGCATGAGCAGTCCGGCTCCGGCAGACTTGCCGTTCAGCGTGCTTATCAGTCCGTTTAGTGATTACAGTTACAGCAGAAACGTAACCATTCCTCAGGGCCAGCAGTCGGTTCAGTTCCCCATTACGTTGGGTAGCCACTTCCCCTCTGCCTATAAGGCAACCGTCACGGCCACCTACCTAGGCAGTGATGCCAAATGGGGCCAGACATCGGCCGACCTCAACATTGTGGTTCCGCCCATCGTCACCGGGTTCACCATTGCTCCCAGCTCCGTGATCGGCGGCAATTCTGTGACGGGGACCGTAAGATTGAGTGATGTTGCCATTTCAAACGGAGTGCCGGTCTCGGTTTTCTACGAGAGCCAAGATAACATTCTCCAAGGGCCAACCAAGGTCACGGTTCCGGTAGGTCAATCTTCAACCACCTTTGAAATCCCGACGGCGGCGCCAGCCAGCAATGTTACGGAAACCGCCGATGCGGCAACCGTTTATGGGTTCAATGCGGCAGTTAAAGCCAACGTGGTGGTGAAGAAAGTTCCGGTGCCACTGATCACTACGAGCACCACATTTACGAGCGCCAAGGCCCGAGCAGTTCCGGGTGATCGGGTGGACTTCACCATTAAAGTGACCGCCCAATCTGGTACGCCGGGCGGAAACGTGAACGTAACCACCTCGCCTGGCTTCACCTTCCCGGTAGCTTTGGACTCAACCGGAACCGGAACCTTCTCGTCCCCGGACAACCTCTCGATCCCGGCCGGCGACTTCGACTTTGTGGCCAGCTTCCCCGGAGGCGATGTTTACGCTGCTTCTCTGGCTCACCTGCATCAGATTTTCTTGGTGCCGAGTAATGTCACCCTCAGCGACACCCCAAACCCGAGCCTTCAGACTCAGAATGTGGTGTTTACGGCCGTCATTACCCAAGATAAAGCGGCGATTCCCACGGGGACCGTGCGGTTTGTGGATAAAGGAGCCACCCCTTATGCGAGCGGAGGAACGGACCTGGGAACGGTCACGGTTGATGCGACCGGGAAGGCGGCCTTTGTCTACAGCGGCATGCAACCGATTATGGACCACAACATTGTTGCGGTCTATTCTGGGGATGCTAACTACAACGGCGGCTATTCATTACCGCTTAACCACGTGGTGAATTTCACCATTGCCACCCTGACATTTACCCCTTCGGTGAATCCTTCGTTTGCCGGCCAGCCCGTGGTGTTCACGGCCACGGTCGCCGTTCCTGACGGATGCGTTGCACCCACGGGCACGGTTTACATCCAAGACTCTGAGATGATCCTCACCTCCACTAACATGACCGCGGCCAGCAACGGCAAGGTCAAGTTTTCAATTGCGAACCTTTCGGTTGGAACGCACTCCATCGGTGGATTCTTCTCGGGTAACGCAGGATTGTTTGCCGGGGCCACTCCGTTTAACCAAGTGGTTAATGTGGCGACCGCCGGGCAGACTGTGCTTAATTACGGCGCGACCATTGCGAAGACTGCGGGAGGGTATTCCGTGACACTTACGGCGTCTAACGTTGGATTGGCCACGGCTGCCGGGGCTAAGCTGACCTTGGCTAAGTTGGGTTCGGCCAGTCTAGGCGGAATGCCGATCTCGCTTGGAGACATCGCACCCGGAACTAGCGTTACCAAGACGTTGGTCTTTCCGCTATCGGCGGGCGCATCCGGACTTGTTACCAGTCTGACCCTAAGTGGTTCATATGCCAACGGAACCATTAGTTTTGCTAAACGCATCACATTGCCTTAATCTGTATAATCTTGTATCTGCCGAGTGAACCCCATGAAAACTCTCTTATCTCGCGTCGTTATGACCCTGGCCCTTGCCGGAATCGCTTCGGTGGCTTGCGCTGACTTGATCACGGTGGAGCTTCTTCCCAACGCTCACACCGTGGTCCAGGGCGGTGACGTGTCTTTTCTCGCCAAGTTAACGAATACGACTTTGGATTCTTATGACTTGAACAGCATCCAGATCAGTTTGGACAGCCCTCTGACGGCGGATCCCGGCCCGTTCTTTTTGAACTTTCCCGCGAGGATGGACCCGGTTGTAAACAATCCTACCACGGGAAATCTGTTTACCGTTCACGCCGACGCGACCACGCCAATATCCAATTACTTTGGCACCGTGCAGATATTCGGATCCAAGTCTGGATCTGGCGAGGCGGATTCGCTTTTGGGAAGCGACCAATTTACGGTGTCTGTGCAGAGTGCACCGCCCGTACCCGAACCGATGTCCATGCTCACCCTGGCGCTGGGCTCTGGCCTCGTGATGGCTCGCCGACACAAGAAGTCTGCGTAAAGAATGATGGGAAGGTCCCCGGTTGGCGTCGGGGAATCTTTGCAACGCGTCAGCCCGGAGGCGCAGAAGGCTAACAAATCATTTATCCATTTTCGGCCGATATCGACTAGGCATCCATTCTGAATTTCAGAACGTGCTTAGTACACTTAGACCGTTATGAGCCAGCCTCGGTATGCCGCCTCCGACCTGAACCACCTGACCGGGAGCCTCTCGGCCCCGGAAATTGCCTTCTATCGCGACGAGGGCTACCTGGTGTTGCCAGAACTGTTGTCGCAAGCAGACATGGCCCCCGTTAGGCAGGCTTTAGAAGACAAGGTTTCTATGATTGCGGATGACCTGTATTCAGACGGAAAGGTCCGAGACAAGTACGAGGGAGCGCCGTTTAAAATGAGGCTCGCGCTTCTCTTTGCGGGATTGAGCGACGAAGATTTTCTGCTTTATGGTCGCTCTTGGCGAGATCGGCACCCGGGATATTTTAGGTTCATAAGCAATCCAAAGATTCTGGATGCCGTGCAATCTTTGCTCGGACCGGAGTTGTTTTCTAATCCGGTTTACAACTCTCGCCCCAAAGTCCCCAAAGTGGCGGCGGGTGCCGTGCCGTGGCACCAAGATCGGTCGTATTGGCCCGGTGCCAATGCGAACCCGGTGATTACGGTTTGGGTTCCTTTGGTGGATGCGGATGAGGTGAATGGTTGCCTCCATATCTGGCCACGAACTCACAATACGGCCTTGATGGAACATCATTCTGAGTCGGTTACGGGTACCCGCTATCTGGAAGTGAATGTGGCGGACTCTGCGCTTGCCGCTTTTAAGAAGATTCAGGAGGTGACCCTTCCCCTTAAGGCGGGCGGCGCGATTTTGTTCAATGATCGTTGCATCCATATGTCCACGCCCAACCTGTCGGACCACGTTCGGTGGAGTGTAGACCTGCGCTATCAACCCACGGACCAAGGTCGCATGCCAGAGCACGGGGCGGGTTTCTTGTGCCGAAGCCAGCTCCGCCCCGAGGCAGTGGCTACGGAGTCTGACTGGCGGGCGGGCTTGGCTGAGCATGGATCGTAGTCAATGCGGCAAGGTTGAGCCGCCATCCCAGGTATCCTGTTTCTCTTAATACGGGGATGTAGCTCAGTTGGGAGAGCGCTGCAATCGCACTGCAGAGGTCGTGGGTTCGAATCCCATCATCTCCACCAATCTAAAATTTGGGACTCGACGGCGTAGCCGGTAGTCGTCGGATGACGTGCCGACGTCCGGTTGCTCCGAGATCGCCGACAGTCCCCCGGATTCGGGCACCCTCATCCGGGGTCCACCGGCTTCGCCGAAATCGCGAAATCAAGGTCAGGCTTGGCCGACAAGGCCTACTCTTCACGGATAGAGCCATCTTCGCAAATCGTGATCTTGAACGAAAATTGCAACGGCAAAGGAAGGTGATATCTGGCAGTTTTGCGATCGCCGGTTCGCACCAGTGCTCGCTTCTGTGTAAGATCAAATAGGTCTCGAGTTGTGGTGGCCGTAGTGGTACCTGTGATAGTAGCGTAGTTGGCGGCGCTTAGGCCCCCCTTAAAACCTTGGGGTCCTTCTCGGAACATTCGGACAAGGGCTTTCTCCTGCCTTGGATTGAGCTGACCTCTGAGTGCATCAAAAAGCTTTGTCTTTTGGATCACCAATTCTACGGTTGCGATAGTTCGCCGCTGAGATTCGATTGCCACTCCCGCGAACCACGCAAGCCAATTTGTAATGTCGTTCTGCCGGCTGGCCAATTCTAAGCTCCGGTAATACGCCGGTCGCTGGGAAAGAATTGTTGGAGCAAGACTGATGAAGACGGGCTGGTCCAGGCTTTGGGCGAGAGCCTTTTCGGAAATCGCTCGACCGATTCTGCCATTTCCATCCTCAAACGGATGGATAGACTCGAAATACAGATGGGCCGTCCCCGCGCGGGTAAGGGCGTTTGAATACTCTTGTCCCGGTGAGGCCGAGCGATTAAACCAGTCGATGAATTCAGCCATTTCCGAAGGCACCCTCTCAGCGGGAGGCCCTTCAAAGTGAATGCGCGCAGCGTGATGCGGACCGAAAATCACTTGCATCGGCTCACTGCTCGTTCGGTATTGACCAACATCTAGGACACTTCCGGTTCCGGCCATTAGACTACGGTGCCAAGCAAACAGGACCTCGCTGGAAAGCGGCTCCCGAATTGTTTGGTATAAATTCACCATCATTTCGGCAATGCCTTGCTCCTTAGAACCTGAACGTTGCTTTCCCACCGCGAGACCCAGTTGTCTTTGGATGGAAGACTGAACACTTGAGCGATTGAGAATCTCCCCTTCAATTTCGGAAGTTGTGATAGCCTCCGTGCTCATGGCGTCCACGATCAGTTGGATTCGGTCTTCGTCTTCCAAATGAGTTAAGCCGCCAACCAGAATGCCACCACCCATCAGAAACTGGCGTTCGGCGTCGGCAAGCCGCCCCTCGTCCCAGGTGAACTTCGGCCAGTCCGTTTGTTGCCAATTCCATGCCATGATCGATATCCATCCCGTTTATCGATCATAGGTTACCGATTTGGTGATTGATAACAAGAGGTTTTATCGATCACTCTAGCGCGCAACTCGTAATATTTACTCCATCTCGACTGAGCTGACCAACCCCCCGAGCCGAGTGATTCGTTAATCAAGCGGATGAAGAACAAGGTGGCAATTCAGGACAAGACAAAGCGGTCGGATGAATCGGAGTCAAGTTGAAGCCAACAACGGGTTAGAAAACGTATCCATAAAGCCGTGAATGGGTACATAATCTAACCGTGGATCGCGGATCATGGCAAGGCATTCTGGAGCTAGCTCGAAAGCAAGGCGCGATTACGCCCGCCGATGTTCGAGCCATGGGGCTGGCACCTGAGAACCTAAACAAGCTGGCAAAGATCGGTCTTCTTGTTCGAGCAGGGCGAGGAATTTATGAACATCCAAACTTTGAGTGGACCGAAAACCACTCCTATGTCGAAGTATGCAAAGCAATTCCGGAGGCCGTGCTCTGTCTTCTCTCTTCACTTCGAGTACACGATATTGGCACCCAGAATCCACACCAAGTTTGGGTAGCAATCCCCCGTGATCAGCGACCGCCAAAGAGTAGGGGTACCCAGCTTCGGGTCGTCCGAATGTCGCCAGAACAATATTCGCAAGGGGTGGAATCTCACGAATTTGAAGGTGTTGCGGTCAAGGTCTACTCACTTGAAAAGACGATCATCGATTGCTTCAGGCTCCGCCGTCACGTAGGACACGACGTAGGTGTAGAAGCGCTCAAGGACGCCCTAGGAAAAAGGATGATTGACATCAACGAACTCCTGAGAATCGCTAAAAAGCTCCGAGTAACGAGCCTGCTGATGCCATACCTGGAGGCTCTCACGCAGTGAACGATGCCAAGGCTGCTTCCGTTCACCAGCGTCTTCTAAATCGGGCAAAGCTAAACGAAGAGGGTTTCAACTTGTTGCTCGCTAGATACGTCGGCTTGCGCTTCCTGCACCGAATAGCAGTCTCTAACCCTACAAGCGACTTCTTGTTGAAGGGGGCAACTCTTTTCTTGGTTTGGGGTGGCAGTACCCACCGTCCGACTAGAGACATTGACCTCTTGGGTTTCGCAGCACCCGATCTCGCCAACCTCGCGGGAGTCATAAGGGACATTTGCTCACAGTCAGTGGACCCTGATGGTCTCACATTCGATGCCGAAAGTGTCGAGACTGTCGCGATCAGAGAGGAGAATGCCTATGGCGGAGTCCGATGCACCGTGCTAGCCAAGTTGGGGTCAGCACGACAGAAGCTGCAAATTGATGTTGGCTACGGAGACTCGATTAGTCCCGAGCCCGAAACTGTGGAAATCCCGCACCTTCTTGACGACGAGGTTCCGCATCAGATAAAGGCGTATCGATTCGAGCCGGCAGTATTCTAACCAGATCGTTGGGCGATGGAGGCGATCCGCTCGGCAGAGGCTGTTCCAATGTGCATTTGATTGTGCATAATGAGTGACGTTATGGAACAAGGCGGCGAATCCGGGAGGATTGTGAACTTCATATCTCAGAAAGGAATTGCCAGGACCCGCGAACTGGTTCAAGAAGGCTTCCATCGGGTGACCTTGACTCGCCTGCTAAGGCAAGGAAGGATTCACCGCGCTGGTCGTGGACTCTACACCTTGCCAGAACACAGCCTCACATCCTGGCATGACCTTGTCGAGATTTCGAAGGTCACCCCCCGCGCAGTAATAGGGCTCATTTCCGCGCTGGCCTTTCACAACATCGGCACACAGATTCCCTACGAGACATGGATTGTTCTACCAAAAGGATCGCGAACGCCACGCACATCACATCGGATTCGAGTCACCCGATTTGACGAACCCTATTATTCCGCGGGAATCGAAGAACACGAAATCGAATCGGTCAAGGTTAGGGTTTACAGCGCCGCTAAGACTGTCGCAGATTGCTTTAAAATGCGCGGGAAAATTGGTTACGATGTAGCAGTTGAAGCACTGCGAGAAGGATGGCAAAACCGCAAATTTACTCCCGATGAACTGATCCGGTACGCAAAATTGAATCGGGTTGATAAGGTCATGAAACCATACATTGAAGCGTTGATAACATGAGCGGAATGAACCCCGCCAACGCTGCGTCCGTAATGGCCAGACTACAAAACGAGGCGAAGCGAACAGGCGAGCCCTTCAACGCTACCCTGGATCGCTACGTTGGATTTCGTCTGCTGTATCGACTCACCAGATCACGATTCGCCGACCGCTTCATGCTCAAAGGAGCAACAATGTTTCTATTCTGGTTTGGAGCAATGCATCGCCCCTCACGAGATTTTGACCTGCTGGGAACAATGGCAGACATCAAAGAACTCAAGAGAGCTTTCATAGAGGACTCCATGATTTCGTGCCCTGAGGACGGTGTGATCTTTGATGTAGCCGGCATCAATGCGCAGCCGATTCGCGAAGAGCAAGCCTACGGCGGTGTCAGGATCACTTTGGTTGGCTACATTGGCACGGTGCGGATTCCAGTTCAAGTCGATGTTGGCTTCGGTGATGCGGTTACACCTGGTCCCCAAACTGTCGCTATTCCTGCGATGATCCGTGACGTACCTGGCTGCACTATTGCAAGCTACCCCGTGGAAACGGCCTTTGCAGAAAAAGTTTAAGCAATGACAAGGCTCGGTTTGACGAACAGCCGCATGAAGGACTTCTTTGATCTTGCAATGCTCAGCCACGACGCTGACATTGGTCTGGATACATTAAGGCAAGCCATTCATGCAACGTTCTCGCGTCGCAAGACTGATCTGCCGACTGATCTACCAACGGCTCTGACCGACGCATTCTGGAGTGATGAGGCAGTTAAGCTCCGCTGGACGGCTTTCGTGCGAAAGAACAATATCCAGCCGCCACTTAACGACTTGGAAATGGTTTGCCAAATTATCGCTGCCAAGGTGGGGCCAATCCTCTCACCGTAGAGCGGTCGAAAGACAAAGCATTCGACCAGAAAGGCGCTTTGGCCGTCAACTTATCTGACAACTAATAATCTTTGTTGAACCTACGGTCAGTCATCGTATTTACGCTTGGCAGCCTTTCCGCGACCCCTACCTTTTGAATGATGCGTCTCTGATCGCACTGCAGAGGTCGTGGGTTCGAATCCCATCATCTCCACCAATCAAACTAGGGATTCGACGGCGTAGCTGGTAGCCGTCGGATGACCGGAGCCTTTGCAATGGAAACTTTCCAATCTGCACCGCAAAACAATCGAAGGTGATCATTTCAGATTGCTAGCAGCCTTGTTGCCCTGGAAGGGTTTTGCGGGAGGTTTGAGGCTCAGAAAGTACTGAGATGGGCTTGGATCTTGAGTAGTGCCTAACAATCGTAGGCGACCACGCCCGCAGAAAATCCATTGCAAAGGCTCCGACCGTGCCGACGTCCCGGTTGCCCAACGATCACCGACAGCCACCCGGCCTCGGGCACGGTCATCCCGAGCCTACCGGCTTCACCGAACTGTTTGGCATTCGACGGCGTAGCCGGTAGCCGGTGAATGACCGTGCCGACGTCCGGTTGCCCCGGGATAACCGACAATCACCCGGATTCGGGCAAGGTCATCCCGAGGCTACCGGCCTCGCCGACCTATTTGGGAGTCGACGGCGTAGCCGATAGCCGGCGGATGACCGTGCCCAATCCAATGACGCCGCCGCACTGACGGTAAATGAAACGACTGGCTTGGCCGTTTACAATGCGGCAAAAATATTAAACGGGCAACTAGAGAGTTGCCCTATGAAGAGGACTTTCTAAATGAACCAGAACCAACCTAACGCAACCCGAATCGGCTTTGAAGCCGCGTCCCTCATCCTGGGCTTTGGTGCGGGGATTCTGGGAACGTTGATCTACGCAACCTATAAGCAGAAAGAATTTGAATCTGTACTTCACAAAACTCGCGACCTCGCGGGGAACGCGGAGGAGCGTATGCAAGAATTGGGTGACCGTGCACAAGATATGAATCGCGACGTTACCCGCGCAGCTCACTCAGAGGTCAACAGAGCAAACCAAGTGACTACTAACGCGATTGACTCGGTAAGAAAAGCGATGTCCGATCACGCCTGAAAAGCCTCCATTTCATGAGATTAGCAGAGCTAAATTTAATGCCACAGTCATATGCAGTATCGTCGATTGCTTGAGGTGAGCCTCAAATTTCGCACCTGGGACCGGTTCGCTGGCCCAGGTGGCTTTCATGAAATTCAGACGCATTTATCATCGCCAGAACGAAGTCCCGCCTAAAAACATCAATATCCCTCCGCAAGAAAAATTTAGGCCCGAGATTCAGATCGCGGTTTGAAGGAATGCCGCAATCCCGTGGTTGGGATGTGCTTATTGCGGTTTCCCCTGGTAGGGCTGCGAAATCTATCTAAGCCCTCGTTATCATCGTCAGTGGTGTATTTATTCGGCTCAACAACCTTGTCACGACGATCCAATGTCGACTTTTCATTTTTGGATCCGCCGATTAAATGTTTGGGGTCCTTCAAGCTACCGCGCATTCCCTTTGGGACGAGAGGCGACTTAGACGCCACTCCACTGACAATGAATTGGAAGACTGGTTTGGTGGTCATGGAACCGGTAACCATGATGTGAAATGAAAACACTTCACATTCTTTTTGGCATAGGATGCGCTTGCGCATCCGTCCTGTCAAGCGCGCAGGAGATTCGGGCCAGCGTAAACGGCGAAACTGTCGAATTCAAAGACGTTCAGCCCACCATGATTCACGGCCATGTGATGGTCCCCGTTCGCGGCATCTTTGAAAAAATGGGCATCACCATGAGCTGGGATGCCGCCAATCAGACGGTAGCCGCAAGTCACGGCAAAACCAATATGACGCTCACCTTAAATTCACGCTTCGCCACCATTAACAATGAGCAAGTGCCCCTTGACGCATCCGTTAAAGAAATCGCGGGTCGAACTATGGTTCCGTTGCGGTTTCTCAGTGAATCCCTCGGGGCAAAAGTTGAATGGGTAGAGCAGACGCGAACCGTAGAAATCACCACCCAACCCTTGGCACTCGTGGGCCAACTCTATGTAAAATCAAACCCGGGCAGTGTGAGAATTGCCCTCAATCCCGTAACCAGAAGAGGTTCCAAATGACCGATCAAACACCCCACAGTGGCCACAGTGGTCTCGAATTTATGTCCGTTCTTGTTGGTTTCGGAGCAGGAATTTTGGGCACACTTGTGTACGCGACGTACAAGCAGAACGATTTCGACCGTATCGTAGACAAAACTCGTGATCTCGCCGCCAACGCCGAGGATCGCGTGATTGAGTTAGGTGATCGAGCAGACGGCCTTAACCGTAAAGTCACTACAGCAGCCCATAAGGAAGTAGACATGGCCCATAATGTCGCCAAAAACGCCATCGATTCGGTGCGGCACGTGGTTTCTGACCATGCCATGACGGACCACGCCTAGACCCCCAGATGACGGGTCGTAAGCGAAGTCATGTGGCTTACGTTTACTCCAGAGTGACTGCGCTGGGTGGGCACGGGAGGCAAAGATATCCGAATTCCGGAATTCTTTCCTCCCTTCCCTATTTGCCATAAAGTTGAATAATTAACCTGGAAAATCGGCACTATACTACGGAAGAATTTCTCCCGCAGACTAGTGCCGTACCACCCCACGCTGGGGCCGATGTCCCATCGCTAACACGATGGGGATCATGATCAACGGGGCCAGAGCGGAGACGGATACGCCGAGGGGCAAGGTGCTTCGATCGGCCACCCAGCCTACCAGCCACGGCATAAAAATTCCCCCTGCATTGCCAAAAGTCGTTAAGGCGCAGTACATCGCGGTCCCACCCTCGGGATAGCGATTTGCGGTGACGGCAAGCACAGTTGGCCACAACGGACTGCCCGTAAACCCAACCAGAATTCCCGCGCCAAGGGCGATGTACGGCTGGCGAATGAAACATGCGGTGAGAAATAGGAACACCGAAGCCCCGCAACCCCACGCCATGAGCCGGAAAGGGTTGACGCGCCCGCCAATATAGCCCGCGACCATTCGGCCCAGAGTCATAGCGACGGAGAAGGCAAGCAGAGCAACCGCACCCACCCACGCGGGGAAACCGAGGGAAACTTCCGCATAATCCGGAAGCCACTGAGCCATGCCAAGTTCGGTAGCTCCTCCGAGCAAAATCGCAAAAACCGCGAGGCGGAACCATCGACTCCGGGCCAGGCTACTCAACGGTATCGGTACAGAATTTTCTTCTCCCATCTCCGGAAATCTCATTGCGGAGAACCCGACGATCAGAAGTAATGGCAACGGAATGAGCGCAAAGCAAGCGGTGCGCCAACCCCAATGGCCGCGCAGGGCCAGCATTCCTTCCAGAATGGTGAAGGCGGCGCCTACGGAGTAGAACGAATGCAGCCAGTTCATGGCCGCTGCGCGATGATCGGGATTCAGCGCGGCAACCACGGGACTCAGAATCATGTCCAGCATTCCGGCCCCGATGCCCAAGAAAAAGAGAGCCGTCATCAAACTGAAATAATTTGGGGCTACCGCCATCAGAGCCAGGCAAATCACGGTGAGCAAGTTGCCGACCTGAGCAAAGACTTTGGCTCCAAATCGGTCGGCCAATGCACCAGAAATCAGAATCCCCACTACGAGCCCGAGGAATGTTGCCGCCCCAAGACGACCGAGTTGCTCAGATGAAAGACCCTTTGCTCCGCCAAAAGTCACACTCAGGCTGGACAGAAAAACGGGGAGCAGATTCATCCCCACCGCAAGCGCCATCATGGAGCCGTAACAAAGCCAGGTGAGACGTTGGTTAGCCGTCACGGGCAAATCCTCTTTGCCTTGACCATCTCCGTCCCTGCCCACACAGCGGGACCTAGTGATGTTGCCAATAGCGTGAACAACGGCGAGATTGGGCAGACGGTGGGCGACAACTCTAAGAGGTTACCTAGCCCACAAAGTAGAAGAGAAAATGCTTGCGCACATTGTTGGAAAGGGTGCGAAGATAGTAAACAAAAGAGCCGATGACCAAACCCGGCATTCTTCGCTCTTGAACCAAGTAACCTAACTTCGACCCCTCAACCCTGACCGTTCCCGTCGAATCGCCGTAGCGAGCTATCGCAATGGCAAACAGGGCAGATGAGAGCATTTTCCTAATTTGACGGTAAGACGGGCCCCAAAGTTGAGATTGCGCGGGGAATGAGCAAAGTTTCCATTCACATGAATCTGGATCATTCGGATCACAAAAAGTAGCAACCCCCGACTCCGCGCTTTGAAATCAATGCTAGCGCGAAATCGGGGCCTCTCCTCTCATATTCATGGCTGCGTTCTTAAAAACTCCCCTCAGAGAACCCAGCGCTTTGCGACGGGTTAATTCCCATCGACACATACAGTTTCGGATGTTGGCGTTAAACGTAATGGCAGGTGCGGTTACAAACGCGTTACAACCGCAAACACTAACCTAGCGGCACCCATAATTTAATTGGGAGAGGCAAGTGTGGGGATAAAACAAGAATCTATCAATCGTGGTTTGTGGCCTTCTGCCGCAACCAAAACCCTGTTGCGCACTTCATTTCTCCGAATAATTCCTTATTCCCAAGAGGCGGCGGAGTCTGCTTATCTTAGGTTGTGGGAGTTTGCGCCGGAACTAAGGCGTGAATTGCCCAACACCAGTTTGGCGGATCAGGCGCAAATGCTCATAAAGGTGCTTGCCCAAGCGGTAGACCTGTTACAGTGCCCAGAAAAGTTCCAGTCGGAATGCCGACATATCGTTCAAAGGGAAATGTTTGGGAATTCCAACTCAACATCCAGGGCTCTAGAACGACATTTCACGCTGGTTGGGCAATTGGTTATTGAGGAATTTGAGCGACTGGTTAAGCCACCGCTAACTGCGGAAGAAGTTGCCGACTGGGGAATGTTGTACGCATTTATCAGTCACCATCTATTGGACCTTGAAGTAAGTTAAACAGTTGCCGAACGTCGGCAACGGTGATCGTTCCTTCAAACGGAGGGAGCAGCCCCACCTTGTCAATGATCCGATTGCGGAAGTCAACCTCGGGCTGAATAATCTTCACGTTCTGTTCCCGCTCAAACGCCAATACTGCCGCGAGGGTTCTGGCTGCAAGCTCTGCTTGCCCCTCGGAAAACAAAATACAGGCCACGCAGGTTACGGACTGAGACAGACCTCCGTAATTGTCGTCCTGAACCCAAAGATCGGCCGACTCAGTTAAGGTTTGTTTTGCGTCTTGGAATCGAGATTGCGCAAGGAGCGCACGGGTAATGGATAGCAGTTGGTCTGCCCGCTGATAGGCACTCCCGATGAATTCCCAAATCTCCAACGACTTCCGAAAGGAAGCTTCTGCAATCTCTGCGTTTCCGGCATCTAGGGCAATGCGTCCCTCTGTCTCATAGAGAAAAGCCATCCGCGCCGGGTCTCCGGCAATCTGTAGCTTTCGGCGCGATTCCTCCAGGATTTGCGTAGTTTCACTCCCGCGGTTAGCTTGGGAGAGCGCACCGCATAACATGAGTCCGCAGGTTCCCGCGTAGGCAAGTTCTCCAACGTCCTGAAACATTTGGTACGCGCTTCGCAAATTTTCGATTGTCGCGGAGATATCGTTGGTGTAGTAAGAGACCATGCCCGCCAAGTGTTGGGCCCGGGCCTTTAGAAAAACGTTATCAAGTTTGTTCGCCACTTCCACCGCGCGTTCAGCCGCTTCCCGACTGTTCAGGAAATCGCGCCGCATCATCCAATAGGCCCGCACAAAAGCGGTGAGAACCTCCGCAGTGGGGTCATTGATATTCTGAACCCGTTGCTCTGCATCCTCCAACCCCGGTAACGCCTCTTGCTCTTGGGCCAAACTGGCAAGCATAACCGTCTTAGCCAGTTGCATAGAAACCCGTGACGCATCATCCGCACATAACCAAGTCGGCTCAAGTCGCTGAATTAGGTTGAGCGTCTGACGATGCCGGGCCCTTAGGTTTTCATAGGGCCAAAGCCGGTGAAGTAAGTCGACGGCCGCAAGGGGGGCTTGATCAACGAGCCATAACATGGCTGATTCAAGGTTCTCATGATCATCATCCAGCGCAAGCAACTTAGATTCGGTTAACGGTTCGTGCGGCCCTACGGCCAGACTCTTAACAAAGCTCACGGTGGCCTGGGCGCAGTGGTCTTGAACGGCGTGCCATCTGGAATCAGACAGGGTAGACCGAACGTATTCTCGAACGGGAACCAACATTCGAAATCGAATATGAGTTCCTCGGTCATCCAGTTGAAGCATTGCGGTGTCTAGTAATCGCTCTAAAATTTCAACCGCATGGTTTGCCCCCAAAGCAAAGCTCCCCAACTCCAAACCCACGCCGCCCGGAAATCCCGCGATGAGGTCAATGGCGGCTCGCTCCACTGAGTCTAAGCTGTCTAGGCTCCAGGCCAAAGCTTTCTCCAGTGACGCGTGGCGATCTGGCCCCTGTGAACCGGAAAGGCTGAGAATCTCTGGATGTTGTTTTAGTTGCTGTAAAAGGGCCTTTGGGGTGAGGGTGCGAAAACGAGCGGACGCCAAACGAATGGCGAGCGGATATCCATCCAACCGAATGGCCAACTCATCCAGAGCCAAGTCTTGTTCTGAAATTTCCGCCGCTCGCGGCCGGAAAGATCTCAGTGCATCCACAAGCATGGCTCGCCCGTGAACTAAGGGATCAAGGGTCGAAAGTCCAATGCAAACTTCTCCCCCCAGTTTAAGTGGACATCGAGATGTGACAAGCAATTTTAAGTCAGGAACCGCTTCTAGAAGCTTTCTAATCTCACCCGCAATCTCGGGAATCAGATGTTCCAGATTATCCAAAACCAAGATTAATCGCTCACCCCGCAGCATTCGCGCTAAGTAGCTCATCGGGTCCGCATCCGTGGGGGCTTGAGAACCCAATCGATTCACCACTGCGCGAACCCACTGATTAATCGGAACCTCTTCTAACGTAACAAATGCAACCTGCCGATTGCCCATCTCCTTCAACCTCAGCGCCGCCTCAATGGCCAGCCGAGTTTTGCCGATGCCCCCGGGACCCACCAATGTGACCAACCGACCCAAGGCAGGCGGGGAAATTTCCGAGATCACCTGGGCCAATAGGGCGTCTCGACCCACCAGCCGATCAATCGGACATGGAACATCCATCGTCAACTTCTCAGATCGATGGTTCGGTTTTATCTTGCCTTTTACCACTGCTTTGAAAGCAGTGTCTGTGTCTGGGCTGGGTTCTGCTCCTAGTCGATCTTTCAACTGGCGGCGGAGGTCTTGATACTCTGCCACTGCGTTGGTCATGCTGCCCAGTTCCGCGTGCGCCCGTACTGCGATAAGGCGTATTCCTTCATCCGTGGGGTGTCGGCGAATAATTAAGCGCGCAAGGTCCAGTGCGGCCTGGGGCCGATGACCGGCAATGTAGGCTTCTCCCATCGCAATCGCAGCCGTAAGCTGAATTTGATCGGCCTGGGCGCGCTCTGCTACCGCCCACGGGTCGTCCCATCCCGGCAAGAACTCGCCCGTGAGCCATGAACTCGAGCCGAGATTTTGAAAAGCGTCAACGGAATCCGCTTGAATTTGACGCCTTAACTGGTCAAGATCGGTGTCAAACCCTTGGCGCGCCAGGCAAATTTCGGTGTGAGTAGACGTAACCAGTCCTTCAGCGGGTCCCAGAACCTTCTTCAGACGATGCGTTTCTTGCCGCAACCTCAGACGGGTTGCGTCATAGAAGTCATCCGGCCAGAGAAGTTCCGCAACTTGCTCCCGGCGAAGCTTGCCGTCTCGGGAGAGGGCCAACAGAACCAAGAGTTTGGCCGCACGCACGGTTCCAAACTGCCGGACCATGAGGTCTGGCCCCGCAAGGCACACTTCTCCAAACAGGTTCAAATGCCAGGTTGCCAATTAATTTCAGATTATCCGAGATTGCGCAGCCAATTCAGTTTGCGGTTAGGGCCAAATCCGGTGCAGAAGTCCTTGATCTAATGGACTTCCCTAGGGGGAACCCTGAGTCTCCCGAAAACTCTTTACCAGTCTAAGGACCTCGTAAGGATATTGTTCCCCTAATGCGTCAAAAACTGGCTTTAGCATTC
>JBBQUZ010000011.1:0-71182 GCA_038212035.1 Fimbriimonadales bacterium | reverse complement strand
TCCTACTTCAAAAGCTCGGTCTCAAGCTGCCTACAAGCATCGAATTGGCCAAAGTGTAGTGTAACAAATCGCCTGAAAACCATCCCCCTTAGACTCAAATTTCACCGACAATACACCCCAACTGCGGAACTTGGGCTAGTGGTGTGTCTCACTAATTCGCCGCCACGGTTTCCTGCCTATTTGAATGTGGGAGGACGTCGGAAGATTTGTAAGACGCTACCCTAGCGTACGGCCAGCGACTTACTGAGTTCCATAATCATGCGCTCCAGCGTCTCCATGGATGAGAATCCCGGCAGTGCTCCCTTGAGCCGTGCATCCGCATCGCCAAGAATCTGGAGTCCACGGCTGATCTGCACCAGAGTCAGTCTCTGAGCCGCCTGCATCATCGGCCCCTGTCGGTAAGGAGACTCATTTGCCAAGTTGGGTCGATCCGGAAAAAGCGCTTTGATGGCGGCTGGCGCATCGCTGGGTGAGCAATGGGCTTCCACGCAAATTCTTGCTTGGTACAGCAATCTCAGGTTGCGCGAAACTTGGGGCAGGATCTGGCGAAACGCCGCTTCGTCCGCCTTGGAACTAGACGTGATAAGGATTCGCAATTGTTTGAGCGCTTCGCCGGGCTGGTTCTGAACCACCGCATCCACCATCTTGAAAACATTCCATTCACGCGACGGCGAGACCACGGCGCGAACGTCGTCTTCCTGAATCTGAGTTTCTGAACCCACATAGATGGTTAGTTTTTCTAATTCATCCAGCGCTCGGCTAGAACTTCCCCCGGTCATATCCACCAGAGTATCCATGGCCCGGTCCGTCATCGTCTTTTCAAGTCGGGCTACCTCGGCTTTTACCGTTGCCTTTGCGCGTTTGGGGTCAGGGTCAAAGTTTAAGATTAAACCTTTTGCGGCGGTAACCACTTTTTCCCAAGCTTTTCGGTGCTTTGCCGTGCGGTCTTCCGCAGACATTTCAGAATCTCCGATCAGAATAAGGAGCCCGCTCGCAGGGACCTTTCCCAGATCTACCGAACCCAGAGTTGCGGGGTCTCGCTTCAAAAGGTGCCTCACAATGAGGGTCCGCCGTTCCGCCATAAACGGAATCGTGCTCACCGATCCAAACCAAGAGGAGGGTTCAGAGGAATCGGCGTCCACCATTTCCAGATCAAAATCGTCCTTAGTCAGGTTGAAGTTTTGGAGAATCTCATCCAAAGAACGGCGTCTTAGCACCTCTTCTTCCCCCGCTAGCATAATAAGTCGGTGGTTCTCTAGCTTCACTTACGGCCCACGGGTTCCTTATCTTCAACTTCCGTGCGCACCACTGCTTTCGCGGGGGTTGGAGGCAGTTCCTTGGCGAGTTTCCTAAACAAATTCACGTCGGCTTTAAGTTTAGCGAGTGATGCCTCATCAATCGCGCCCGATCCGTAGAATGCGTTCATAAACCTCAAATTTAGTTCCGTGGCGGAGTTGACCAGCCAAGGCACCAACGTCTTAACCGAATTCAGGTATTCATCCGGGGTCTGGCTCACTAGCCGTCGCTTTCTGGAAGCACGTTCCAGCGCGCGAGAGTAGGCCAGATAGTGTTTTTCTAACTCAGCTTGCCGAATATTTTTTTCGTTTGGTCTGTGCCGAGTTACAACGGCGAAGCCCAACCCCGCGACCATCACCAAGCCGATTAACACGTAAATGCCAATTCTAAAAGTGTCAGATTTGTACCACGGCGGGATGTTATTAGAAGAGCCTCGTGCACCATCTTCTACGGCTTGGGCTCCCTCGGTGGGATCAAACACCACCCATCCCACATTTTTAAAGTAGAGTTCAGCCCAGGCGTGGTAGTCAGATTCTAGGACCAGTTGCTTGCCGCCGATTGAGTTTGGCAGTTCCGGCAGGAATCCGGTCATATATCTCGCGGGGATTCCAATGGAGCGTGCACCCAGCACCATTGAACTGGCAAACAGATCGCAATACCCTTCTTTCTGCTCAAACAAGAAGTAAGCCACGGGGTCTCTATCATTTGGGGTGGCGGCGGCGTGAAGGTTGTATTTAGCCGCAGATTCGATGGCATGCTGAATCAATCGAGCCTTTTCGTAGTCAGACTTCCCGGGTTGGGCGGCGGACTTAGCAAAATCTTGCACCGCCTGCGTGATTCCCGAAATACTTAGGGTCTGGGCCGAATGGGGTGCACTCAGTTGAGCGTCGGTGGCAATATTTTCATTCTTCGGCGCGATGGATGTGCCCTCGTAAGTGGCGGGTGCCGTACCGGCAGCCAACGACATGCCGGGCGTTATGGGCTGGAGAGTTTCGGAGTTTGATAACAGGACGGGCTCGCACGGAGTCGGAATGAGGCGGGTAGCAACCAGCGCCTTAACGGTAAACGGAACCTCCACGGGATCTTTGATTTCGCTAATTGCCTGCGAGGAGTCCTTATCCAATGTATCGGGCCTAATGTCGCCGGTTGAAGATTGCCAACCGTGCCCGTTGTAATTGGTGTAGCCCTCCGTACGCAGGTATCGATTGCCGGATACCGTAATCTCAAACAGGGGTTTCTTAGTTAAGCTGTTGTTGGGGCCCTGACCAATTTTTTGGGTTTCTACCTCTTTAAGTGCGGCTGTGATTCCCGCACTCTTGACCACAGGCTGAGAAACCGCAACAAAGCCAGAGACGGAGCTTACAGACTCTCGAATCACTGGGGCACCCAGCAGGCTCAAAAGAATAATGATCAGTGCAGATGCCAGCGCCCACTCTGGCCCTGCCACCCAGCGCCACGGTCCCCGCTTAATCTTTTCAAAGAGTTCTGAGTCTTGATCAGGCAACTTGGCTAGCTCACCGGGCGCATCGGCTCGGTTAAAAAAACCTGACAACGTGGCCATTCGCAGCATGTCTCGGCTGTGAATTCTCGCAAACAGAATGGCAAGGCAGATTAGAAAGCCAAAAAACGGAAACGTCACGTCTCGGTAGGTGTCATAGCAACCTACCAATCCAAAGAGGGCAATGGACGGTACGGCTTGGAACAACAACGTGCCGTCTCGCCAGGTGGCAAAACTGCCTAAAGCAAGCATCCAGCATAACCATGCCGCCGAGATCAATGGCTTGGGAAAACCTCCCTGGTCCAACATTCCGTTGAGATCGGTAATGAAGACGATGGCCAAGATCAGCCCAAGGGCATAGAACAGCCCGTCTACCTTTAACAGCCAACTCTTCTTGATGAGGGTGCGCACCAAGAGGCTAAAGCTCGTACCCACCAAAATGACCGCGACAAAGAATCCCGCTACGGATGGCTGGCCAATACTCATTCCGCCGCTGAACGCCGCTAAACAGCTTCCGACTCCCATGAGCATGTAATCAATGGCGTTGATCTGGCTCCGATCTCGGGCCCGCTGCTTAACCAACCGGGTCCTCCGTGGGCATGACCACGGGAAACGCTCCCGCAGATCTTAGTTGTTCAATGTAAGTTGGGTCGACCGCTGATGGGGGGTGCCGCATGGTTTTCTTAGTGAGGAATCGTTCCGCATCATACAGTAGGGGCACCACCTGAGTTCCGTGAGACGCCAGGCGTGCCACGGCATCCACCAAAAAATCGTCGGCAACGGTTAGGGCAACAATCAGCGCACTGCCGGGGGGCAACGTTCCTACCAAATCGGCGGCATCGTGTCCAATGGATTCCGTGCGGTTGGCCTGGACGCCCGCCAAAAGATCATAGATTTCGTGAAGACGCTCTCCGGAACCGGACATCGAAGGTTTATCTTCAATGGCGGGAAAATCCACGCGGGCACCTCTTCTCAGGAACTGCTCGGCTAAGTAAGCCACGTGACCGCAAATGAGTTCCAGCGAGGTGTTGGCCCCCCCTCCGATTTCTGAACCGGTAGATCTTTGGATTAGGAAAGAAGCCGAAGCATGGGTACCCGCCTCAAACTCTTTAACCAACAGTTGGCCGGTTTTGGCCGAGGATCGCCAGTGAACGTGGCGAAGCGAATCTCCATATGAGTATGCCCGAACCCCACGCGGTTCAATGCCCGCCCCTCGCGTCTGCCCACTCTCCGCTTCGCTGATCCCCCATCCTGCGGCCATCGGAAGGTCAATGGCTACGGGAATCGGTCGAGGCAAAATCGTAATCTCGGCGAGATCCGTATCAAACGTTCGTCGCTTCGTCACCAAACCTAAGGCGTCGGTTCCTTCGACGGATAGCCGCGACCACTTAAAGCGACCTCTACGCAACGGTCGAAACTGATACTGCGTCCGAATCGGCAAGTCATAAGCCGGGGCAATGGGCAGGCTGGGTGACCGTTCGCTCACTAATAGCTTCACCGGAAGTTCGTCGTTCACGGTAATCAGCGGTCGCCGAATTTTTTGGAGACTCCATACCATGATCTCCACCGTGACCAGCTCGCCCACCCGCACGCTTTCGGGTGCAATTCGCTCAAATTTCAGGGCTCGCACAGACAACCACGCCTGCAGTTGACAGGCTCCCAAAGTCGCAATCAGCGCCGTTCCCATGTAGAACAGCGACGGTGCGTTGAGCATGATAGCAACCACCGCCAAGAAGGCGGATGCCGTGGTGAGCGCAAATCCCGCAATATTTCTCATGCTTACTCGTACCGAAGCGCGTTATCCGACCGGGACGGGTGCGGGAACGGTGTCCAGAATTCGCTCAATGACTTGAATTGTGGTCTGACCTTTAGATCTCAACTCGGCCCGCGGAAGCACTCGGTGGGCCAGGACCGCGCAGGCCATCGCCTTCACGTCATCAGGACGCACATAGTCGTGACCAGCAATGGCCGCACTCGCTTGGGCCGCGCGCATCAGATGTAAAGAGCCTCTGGGTGAGGCTCCCATCAGCAACAAGTTGCTCTCCCTCGTGGCCCGAACCACATCCACAATGTAGTTTCTGATCGTCTCGTGAACAAATATATCGCGAACCTGCGCCTGCATCTCCAACATCTGTTCTAGCGTCACCACGGTCTTAACAAGTTCAAGCGGATGCGCAACCTGCTGGGCGCCCAGAATCGCCGTTTCGTTCTCACGGTCTGGATAGCCCAGGGAGAGCCGGGCGAAAAAGCGATCTAATTGGGCTTCCGGCAAGGGATAGGTTCCCGTCATTTCAATGGCATTTTGGGTGGCAATCACAAAGAACGGTTTGGGCAGTAACCTCGTCTCGCCGTCGCTGGTCACTTGTCGTTCCTCCATTGCTTCGAGGAGCGAGGATTGAGTTTTGGGAGTCGCCCGGTTAATTTCGTCTACCAAGATCACGTTGCCAAAGATCGGGCCTGGGCGAAATTCAAATTCGGATTGTTTCTGGTTAAAAATGCTGCTACCCGTGATATCGCTTGGAAGCAAGTCCGGAGTGAACTGAATTCGCCTAAATTCTCCACCGATGGATTTAGCCAAAGCCTTGGCCAACGTGGTTTTTCCCACGCCCGGAATGTCTTCAAGCAATAGGTGGCCGCCGCAAAGAAGGGTAAGCACCGCTTGAGTAACCGTTTCACGCTTTCCCACGATGGCGCGTTCGACTTCCTCGATGATGGCTAGAGACTGAGCGGCGATGGATGTTACGTTCAAATGATGGTTTCCCCTTTTCTCCTATCCTTAAGATCCTGCACCGGATATCGTTACCCAGCCCCGATAAGTTAGGTCTTTTCTATGCCGCCACCCTGCAGACGACATTATTCTGATGCACTGTTCGACTTTGGTCGACTTATTTAAGGTTATACGTTAATAGATTCGTTCTGCACGGCCATTTGCCTTACAAGAATCACCCGCAGACAAATGGGTAATGCGGCTATGTCTGCCTTGGTTCCGGTATCCTCGGCCTCGTGGCAAATGTGGTCATCGGCGTTGATTTAGGCGGCACTAATGTGCGAGCTGGAGCTTACTTTGAGGACGGTCGGGAAGCGGGCCCGAGTTTTCAGAACGCAAGCCGAGCTCAAGAAGGCACCCAAGCCATTATGGATGCGGTTGCGCTTACCATTCTTCAGGCCGCCCAGGGGGCCAAAGAGCCCCCCAAGGCGGTGGGCCTGGCCATTCCTGGTCACATTGACAATAAAGCGGGCGTGGTGCGCTGGGCCCCTAACTTTGGCGAAATGGTGAATGGCGTCTTTATGCATTGGAAAGACGTTCCCATCCGAGAACCCCTTTCTCGGCAGATCAACATGCCGATCCTTATGGACAACGATGCCAACATGGCCGCCCTGGGCGAATACCGTTTTGGCACCGGAAAGAATTCCGCCAAGTGCCTGGTGATGCTAACCCTGGGAACCGGCGTGGGCGGTGGAGTCATCCTCTCCCCCGACGCCGTGCTGGGGGATGCTCGGGGTCCATTGGTTATGGTGGGCGGAAATAAGGGTGGGGCGGAGCTTGGGCATATGATCGTGGCGTATCAGGGCCTTGACTGCAACGCCGGCCATTATGGCTCTCTTGAGGCGTATTGTCAGCGAGACAGCATCATTCGCCGCGCCCAGCACCGAATCACACGCGGTCGAACCTCACTGATCTCGCAAATGGTAAGTGGCGATCTCGGAAGGATCACTCCGCTCATGATCAGCGAAGCTGCCGCCCAAGGTGACGAAGTGGCGATTGAGATTTTTGAGGAAGTTGGCACAATGCTCGGCGTGGGTATCGGAAGTTACATCAACATCTTTGCCCCCGACATTGTTGCCATCGGCGGCCAGATTGCCAAAGCCGGAGACCTCATTCTGAAGTCGGCGATCAAGACCGCGCGCAACATTGCGGTAGATTCACTGTTTAGGGACGCCAAGATCTTGCTCGCCGAGCAGATCGAAGACGCCGGCATGCTCGGCGGTGCGGCGCTTGCCCTAGAAGGTCTCAAATGGCAGAATTAAAACCCAAGCAAATCGCCGATCCGCTGGAAATGCTAAGAGAAGAAGTCTCCATGCCAGACGGGAGAAAACTCTACCGATACACGTTCATCGAAGATGGCCTGGTTTTGGAACCACCCAAGGTCAGCGAGCCCGGCAAGTAACGCCTTGAACCCTCGCCTGCGGCTCTCAGAACCCTCGCCTGCGGCGGTGCATGTCCGCTGCGGGAGAGGGCAGGGTGCAATACTGTTTAGTTAGGCTCCTTTTGTGCCCATTTCATTGGTCTTGGGTGTGGCGATCTAATGTAAAAAAGGCGCAGACCGCCAATTTAATTCGCCCTTTCCATGCTTAACTAAACCGCATTGGGGCAGGGTGAGGGTGAATTCCGGTCCTTAAACTGTCCCTTCCGCAAAACCCCAGTCAAGACGCCCGTCAATGCCAGCCGTCAAAGCTACCTTCTGCGGCTAATTTGGGCGAAACACAAGTTGGACCGCTTGGTTTGCGAGGAGTTTCAGATTTAGACATCCATGCGTTGCCTGACCCGTGAGATACTTCTTGGCGATCACGTCATACGCCCGCACGGGCTTTGGACCCAGGTCGAGCTTAACCGTCTTGGACTCCGAATAAGGATTCCAGTAGAGGCGGGTGGGGTTGGCTTTGATCGGCAGAAAATCGGTGGCTCGCAGGTCGATTTCCAGGATCATGGGGACGTTAGTGGGACGCACTAGCGCACCTAGTAGCCCTACGTACCCGCTGCCATAGAGCCCAAAATCTGTCTTCGCCCAACCCGATCTTTTCGCGTCTCCGGCGGCGTAGGGAGACTGGTGCTCCCATTCTTTTCTTAGGCCCTCGTAGGCCAAGCAGTGGTCGGAATCTTCCCGCCATTGGCCACTGGATTGCTGTTTGAGCGGTAATCCATCCCCGTAATATAGTCTCGAAGCGTTGGTCGCATTGAGCACCCACTTGGCCAAGGTGGCCGAATATTGGGGCTGGTAGCGCGCAATGGGAGCCAAAGTGGCTAGGCTTAAGTAAGTGTTCATGGCAAAGCTGTAGCCTCCGCCATCGGTGGTCGACCCAATGAGGCCGCCCACGTCTAAACCGCCCCACTTGCCCGTGATCATGCCCCATCCCGTTCGGTTGGGCGAAGTAGGTTCAAAGCACCACCTGATCAACTTATCCACGTCCCAATGGTCGCCACGTTCGGCGTTAAGATAGGCTGCCGCTAACGCTCCGTAGGGCGTCAGAATTTCGTACGTGGGATTGTCATTATTTGAGGCAAGCGACTTCAGCGCCCGTCGGGCTCCGGTCAAATACTTCGTCTGGCCCGACTTCAAGGCTTCGGCGAGTTCAAGATAGGCCACCGCTGCGGAGGCATCGGGCTCGCGCCACATCCCATTATCCAGACCTTTGTTGGTCACGGGATCAAAAGAAGTGTGGTTGAAATTATCTCCCAGCGCAACTTGCCGCTGTTGCCAAATATCCGCAATCCGCCGACTAATTGCCTTGCCCTCAGACCAGGTGGGATACTTCATGGCCAGTTGTATAAAGTCTAGGCTGGGAAGGAGTTCGTACCAGAAACTGCCCCCAGATTTACCTCCCACGTTGTTTAAAATCAGCCCTTCTTTAGCGTTCAGAAACTGAGGAGTTAGTTGCACCCAGCTGGATTCATCCTGGCCAACCGCAGTTCCGCCCAGCAACACCCCCAACTGAGTGATTGCCTCCCCGCTCTGACCCCGCATCTTTTCTTGGCCAACGTAAGACGGCATGCCGAACCCTGGTCGCGAAAACTCACCATCACCTAGGTTGGGAACGTTGGGAACCCTCCACACTAGGGGACGAAACTGCCCCGAAGCATTCGGAGCAAGTAAGAAATGATCGAGGTCCAGAGCGGTTTTGCGCCAGTCCTTCACCACATAGGGTGAAGGTTGATTTGGCAACTGATCGATTCGGGCAATCGAAACTTGGCGAACCGGCAAAGGGGAGGGAGCCAGACGCGGTTCTAGGGAGGTTAAACAAAGCAGAACGACCGCACTAAGCATGAACCCTTTTCTCTAGGGCATTTACTAATTCGTCGAATCGCAAACGAGCGCCGAGAACGTAAGAATCGCCTCCCCCGTAAACAATATAGAGCCACCCGTCATGAACGTAGGACCCGCACGAGAACACCACATTGGCCACACTGTCGGGCGTAGGGCCATTCAGTTCATGATAGGTTTCCGGCCTCAAAAAGTCATCAATTCGTGCCGCCACTAGGCTTTGCGGCTTACTCTTATCCCACTTGTTAAAATCGTAAAGCAGGGCATCCAGCACATACTTTCGGTCCACCCCGCTAATGAGATTTCCCGTGTGTTCAATCGAAAGATATCGACCTTTGCCAATGGGCACCGGTACTGCGCCGGCACCTACCCAACTCGTTTCATAATCGGGAGATCGGATGGCGCCTCTCACCAAGCCAAGGTCCTCAAACGGCCCTTCTACGTGATCGGCAATTGCAATTGAGGTGCCCCAGTTTTCCGCAGGCCCGGACATAGGGCGATGAAGTTTCACCACTTTGCCATCAATCCGATCCGGAAACAGAACTGCGTCCTTATTACTCACGCGGGCGGGCCCGGCTTCGGTGGAAAACCCATCCCCCGTTCCCCTAATCGCCCCGTATTTGGTCCAGTGCACTAAATCTTCTGACTTAGCCAGGCAAACCGATCCCAGCCATTTCTCCAGTGGATCCTCGCGGGTAATGGGCATCACTCCGCAATAAACCATCCACCAGGAACCATCTACACAAGTGATTCTAGGATCTTCCACGCCAAGGTAATCAACGTCGGTGCTTAGCTCCCCGGGTGAAAGAACAGGGTCAGAAAAACGACGAATTAAGGTGAGGTCTGGTTCGTGTACCGATAGCCCGATGAATGACCTTGGCCAAGGGTAGTTGGGGTCAGATTTGGGCCGCGCTCGGTAATGTAGCGCCACGATGTCTCGTTGCTCCTGATCTACGCCCATAAGGGCGTGGAATGCAGACAGGTTCTCTGGGATGGCGGTCAATAAAACTGCGGCGCTGTTAAAGGTGGTTCCAGAATCCCACCATTGATCTGAAGGAGGCAAAATGGGGCGCCCGTCAAAGAGGCGCTCAATGGTAATTTGGTGGCAAGGGTCTAGCGGCATGGGGTAGTCGTGGAATCTCTAATGATTAATGTGGTGGGCAGCTTTTCCACGTGAGGAACATCTCTGCCCGCAATGAGTTCGCGCAAGCGTTCTATGGCGCGAAAGCCTAGCTGAGGGGTGGGTTGGCTAACTGAAGTGAGAGCGGGAACCATTTGCGAAGCCATAATCGGGTCATCAAACGTAACTACGGAAATATCTTTCGGCACGCTGAGTCCTAGTTCAGATAGTCGGCTTAAAAGCGCCAGGGTCATAATGAAATCGCATGAGATAATTGCCGATGGGTGGTCGTCTGGCGAAAGCCAAGTGCTTAGGCGTTCGCGAAAAAGGGATGGATTCCTCTCGTGGTCTAAACAAATCCAACCCGGTTGAACAACCAGCCGTCGTCGGGCGTTAGCTTTCAAAAAAGCCTGGAGGCGTTCAAAGTGGTCGGGCAGGGTTGCCGTTAGGCATACCAAGCCGATGTGATGGTGGCCAAGGTCAACCAAATGATCAACCGCGGCACCAATACCGGAAGTGTTATCCGCCGATATCGAAGCCACCGGACTCTCGTCGAGCACTCCCGGCACCAATACAACCGGAACTCCTGCTTGGTGAATGCCGTCAATCACGGTTTCATCCGCGTAGTCGGGGCGAACAATAAGAAGGCCCTGGGCACCCTTTTCATCCACCAACTCTTTCCACCGATAAAGGGGGGCAGAGCGAAAGTGAACTTCCAGCATGAACTCCGCGCACGCTTCTCTAATGCCGCGAAATAAGAGGTCAAGGTAGTCGCTACCCAGCCGCTCTTGATCTTCTGGCCAATGCCAAAGAACCCCAATGTTCGCAACGTCTTTGGCTTTGGCCTTTCTGTCTAGTACAAGGGTTCGCCTACCACTTCGGCTGTCTAGTACCCCTCTGCGACCGAGTTCAACCAGTGCCTTGTCCACGGTAGCTTTGGCTACCTTGTACTGATCTGCCAAAGCGTCGCGGGTCGGAAGGAAATCCCCGGGGGCAAACTCCCGCCTGTCGATCCTCGCCTCCATATCCCGCAGAATTCTCAGGAAAGGACGTGCGGATTTCTCACCGGTAGTTTGAGGCATAAGGGAATATCGGAGGCAAACGCCTAAGGGGTTGGCGTCTTAGTGTATTTCATAAACATCGATCGATCCGGCCGCGGGGTGTGCGGTTCCGCCGTGACGCCCTTTATCATAAAGAACGCCACGAGGAACAACACCGCCACAACCGAACCTACGACCACGGGCATCGGTAGGTTTACCTTCATGAGTTTAGTCGATATCGCTGGTGTCATCAGCAGGTGAGGAGGAATTGTGAACCACGCCACTTGAATCCGCCTGCTTCACAAACCAGTCCAGGTCCATACCTACATCGCCTGCACCGTTCTCCCAGCCCAGATCCTTGGCGTGCTGAAGTTGCCGGAACGCAAAGCCCTTAAGCTTCTTGGCATGACCATCCATGAAGACTACGTTGAGAGCCATATTCTGGCCCACCGCTGACTTAGGATATTGACCCCAAATATGGTAATTCGGGTCGGTGCTCCAGGATGCGTACTCGTAGTGATCGAAGTTAGCCGCCGGGCGAGAAGCCATCGAGTCAGTAATCGGTCCGCCATTGAACCAGCCTGCTCCGCCAAACGCTTTGCGGTACATAAATGAGACGCCGTGAGGCGCCGCTGCCTTAATGGCATCCACGAACGACTGCACGGGGGTTCCGCACCAGCCTTCGGGTGCATTTGCGAGCCAGAATGGGGATTCGGCTCCCGACGACCGGTAAATATCGCCGCTCTTGATGTAAGGGAATACAATTGCGGCCCAGCCGCCATTTGCCGTGAACCAGCCCAGTTGTGGCGCGCATCCGCCGTCCTGGCTACCAGGATCGGTGGTTCCGCCGGGGAATCCGGCGGCCAAGGGGTTGGTGGTGTATAGCGTGGGATAGGCGTCATCAAAATCATTGATGTACATCTTCTCGCCCAGTCCAATTTGCTTGGCGTTAGAAAGAGAAGCCACGCTCTTAGCGGCTTTCTTGGCCTGCGCAAAAACGGGAAAGAGGATGGCGGCGAGAATGGCAATGATTGCAATCACGACCAAAAGCTCGATAAGGGTAAATCCGCGACTTGCGCGTTGAGACGTTGAAATAGGATTCATGGGTATTCGCTCCGTTGCTGTATCTCCACGTAAAGGCAATTTGCCTCTGGTTCGCCCTTAGTCTACAAGGGATTTGATAAAAACCTAGGTTTTTGTCAAAAAGAAATGTTTTTCTGGGATTACTCTATGTTTCTGGGGGGCGTTTGGGTTTGTTTGCCCATCAAATGATCTCATAGTGCGGCTACGGGGTGATCCACATTTGAGGGGCAAACTTCATCACGCGCTCAGCGTCAATACAACAATCGACATGGGCGGCAACTTGAGCTCAAGTTGGATTCTGGACTGATTAAGATCCGCAAAGTCAGACGGTTCCACCTTGTTCACCGCATCAAAAGTATTGTGATCCTGCATCCGCGCCGAAGTCAGAATCCGGGCTGACTTCACCCGGGATCCATTCGGAACTTCAAACAAAACACTTGCGCCCTGATTCGGATCGATGCACACCGCACTCAAATGGAGCCCCGATTCAGATTCCGCCGCCGACACGCTCACCGCCGGGAGTGAATTTGTGGAAGTGCAATCCAGGCTCGTTTCTACTAGCCTTGCTCCCTGGAAGCACTTATACATCTCAAACGCCCAATAAGTGGGGGTTAGCAACATTTTAGGTCCGTCGGTTAGCACCATGGCTTGCAAAACATTCACCATTTGAGCAATGTTCGCCATGGTGACTCGCTTGGCATGCCGGTGGAAAATATTGAAGTGCAACGCGGCGACCATGGCATCGCGAAGACTGTTCTGTTGATACAGAAACCCCGGATTAGTTCCCGGCTCCACCGGATACCACGTACCCCATTCGTCAACAATCAGGCCAACTTTGCCGTCGGGATCATACTTGTCCATGATCTCAGCGTGGCGCTCAATGAGTGGATCCATCGCCATCGCCGCCGTTAGAATCGCATACCATTCGGCCTCGCCAAATTCAGTGGAAGATCCGCTCGGTGGCCAATTCGCACTCAGCAAAGTGTAGTTGTGGAGTGACAATCCATCCATGTGCTGATGGGCGCGCTCCATCAACACTTCGGTCCAATGATAGTCAACCGTGTTGGCGCCGCAGGCAAACCGCTTAATCGGATTGGGGCCATACGTTCGCACAAACGTGTTATATCGTCGGTATTCGTCGGCGTAGTATTCGGGCCGCATATTGCCGCCACATCCCCAGCTCTCGTTGCCCACGCCAAAGAAGTCAATTTTCCAAGGCTCGGCACGCCCGTGCGACCGGCGCCAATCCGCCATGGGGGATTCTGATGGCGAAGTCATGTACTCCACCCATTCCGACATTTCCTGAACCGTGCCACTGCCCACGTTGCCGCAGATGTAGGTTTTGCAGTCTAACTGCCTACAGAGTTCAAAATATTCGTGGGTGCCAAAGTGGTTACTCTCCACCACGCCCCCCCAGTGGGAATTGTAGATTCGCTTGCGAGTCTCGCGCGGTCCCACGCCGTCTTTCCAGTGGTATTCATCGGCAAAGCATCCGCCCGGCCACCGCAGAACGGGAATCTTTAGCCGCCTCAGAGCATCCACTACATCGGAGCGCAGACCATTGACGTTCTTAATGTTAGAGTCCTCACCCACCCAAAGTCCTTCGTAAATGCAGCGCCCCAAATGCTCGGCAAACTGGCCGTATATATTGGGGTCAATAATGGGCGATTTTGGGTTGATTGTCAGCGTAACTTTGGCGTTGTGCATGGGTTTTAACCTCGGTTTTTGTAAGAACTGTCGTTCCATCGAATTTGGTCTTGAAGGTGACTCAATCGCGTGTCCGCATCAATGACCAAGCATTCCACCCCGGCAATGTTGGCGAAGTCTTTCACTTGATCTACCGAAACATTGAAGCTGAAGACGGTGTGGTGGGCGCCACCCGCATAGATCCACGCGGCTACGCCGTGGCGGAAATCCGGTTTTACTTTCCAGAGCGCCCTTGCCACTGGCAATTTAGGCATCGGCGGAACGGTGATGGCATCCACTTCATTGACGATAAACCGGAAACGGTGGCCAATATCTACCAGCGTGGTGTTGGTCGCGGTCCCGGTTCGAGAATCAAATACCAGTCGCACGGGGTCTGATTTGCCTCCAATCCCCAACGGATGAATCTCCAAACGAGGCTTGGCCAAAGCGATGGACGGACAAACCTCTAACATGTGAGCCCCCAGAACCGACTCTGAACCTTCCGTCAGGTCGTAAGTGTAGTCCTCCATAAAGCTAGTGCCGGGCCTTTTACCTTTCTCCAGCACCTTAAATGCACGAAGCAGTGCGGCCGTCTTCCAGTCACCTTCTGCCCCAAACCCATAGCCCTGATCCATCAATCGCTGGCATGCAAATCCTGGAAGTTGGTTCAACCCGTGAAGGTCTTCAAACGTGGTGGTGAATCCCTTAAGAGACCCGGCGTCAAGAAACGCTTTGATCCCTAGTTCTTGGCGGGCCGCATCTTTCAAAGCATCATGCCTGTCTCCTCCGACCCGTAACTCCGGCGCGACGGTGTATTCGTCGGCGTATTGGGCAACCAACGTGGAGATTTCAGCATCACTCACCGAGTTGATCACGTTGACCAGGTCACCGACTCCAAAGCCGTTGGTAGAAAATCCAAACTGAGCTTCGGCGGAAACTTTGTCGCCGTCTGTCACGGAAACAAACCGCATGTTGTCGCCAAACCGAGCGAACTTTGCCCCCTGCCAGTCTTGCCAAGCCAAAGCAACGCGGGCCCAATTAGCGAGGTCATTCTGCGTTGACTTTGAACTCCAATGCCCAACCAGCACTTTCCGGCGCAAACCAATTCTCGTGTGGAGGTGTCCCGCCTCACGGTCTCCATGGGCCGCTTGGTTCAGGTTCATAAAGTCCATATCAATGGTGGCCCAAGGGAGCTCTTTATTGAATTGAGTATGCAAATGGCAAACCGGCTTGACGAGTTGGATAAGGCCGCCGATCCACATTTTGGCCGGAGAAAACGTATGCATCCACAGAATCAGTCCCCCGCATTGCGGAGACGCATTTGCCTCTAGGCACAGAGTCCGAATCATGTCGGGATCCGTCATCACCGGCTTGGCCACGAGCTTAACCGGCACCGACAGGGATTCACCAAGTGACTTGACCATTTGGGCGGTGTTTGCCGCCACCTGCTTTAGGGTTTCCGGACCATAGAGACGTTGACTACCCGTGACAAACCAAATTTCAACTTCGTTGTTCATTACTATTCAATGTTGAGCTAATTCATGAGATTTGAGCTATGGCCTGAACCCTCAAACTGTTAAATTAGCCGTACAGAGTGTATTCCAAAACGTGCATATAAATAAGGGGTGTCCATCAAATTGTCCCCTACCCGCTTTTTGGGTTGGTAAGTCCCAATAGGTATAACTTGAATCTAAGTTTCGAGAAATGCTGAAACACATTAAGGATCTGACTGCACACAGCAGTGTTGCGGTTTTCCGGGCCCTGGGTTCAACGACTCGGGTCAAGATTGTAGAACTGCTATCTTCTCACGAGATGAACATCGGCGAACTTAGCCAAGCACTGGGCCTCACGCAACCCAGCGTTACTAAGCACGTTCAGATTCTAGAAGAGGCGGGAATTGTGGTGAGCGACTATGTTGCGGCCCCCCAAGGAACCCAAAAACGGTGCCGGAGGGTGTTTGAAAGGCTGATAGTTGACATGGCCCCAAAGGCATCCGAAGAGGAGAACTACGCCGAGTCTGAGTTGCCCATCGGAATGTATACGGATATCTCGGTGGTTCCCACCTGCGGCTTGGCCACCAAAGATAAATTCGTTGGTTTAATTGACAGTCCCTTAGCGTTTTTCCTTCCGGAACGGGCTCAAGCCGAGATCATTTGGTCGGCGGGCGGGTGGGTGGAATACGCTTTTCCTAACACACTGCCTCTCAATGCGCGTATCAAATCAATGGAGCTCCTCATGGAGGCAAGTTCTGAATTCCCGGGATACAAGAATGATTATCCCAGTGACATCACCGTGTGGGTCAATGGGGTGGAAATTGGCACCTGGCGGTCTCTCGGAGACTACGGCGGCACCCGAGGCCACCTTAACCCAAGCTGGTATCCGGACAACATGAACCAATGGGGCGTGCTCAAAACGTGGTCCGTGGATGATGCCGGATCGTCGATCGATGGCGTCCAGATGTCTAAGGTCAAGATCAATGATTTGAACATTCATCCGTGGGAAGTCAGCAAGATTAGGATAGGAAACTCACCCAAATCGGCCTGTCAGGGAGGATTCACCCTCTTTGGACACGGGTTTGGCAACTATCAAATGGGACTGATTCTGAGGTTGAAACATGAGCCCGCCGACCTTCCCCCGGTGACTCAGGTTAAGGGCAGACCCAAACGCGCGAGCCGCTGAGTTGCTGACGCGTAAAACCCCGTGTTTTGTTTAGAACCGCAAAAGGCAAATAACTATATTGCCGTTTGGCTATTTAGTGTGTTATTATGAACGTCAGATAAGTCGGGAAGGCGCAAAGCGTCTTGTTGGCTAGTCTGCCGGAACGGTTGGATCTCGTCCATTAGCGTGAGTTAATGCGGACCTTCTTGCTCTGGTAGGTAACAGGCAAAGCTATCCGGCGTCGCTTTGTTTGGGATCTCACATGTGAGAACATGTCATTGAAGAAACACGCATTTACGTTAATCGAATTACTCGTCGTCATCGCAATTATCGCGATCCTCGCTGCCATTCTATTCCCCGTCTTCGCCCAGGCCAAAACCGCCGCTAAGAAGATTTCGTCTCTTTCTAACGTCAAGCAATTATCGCTCTCCAACGTCATGTACGCGGGCGACAATGACGATAAGTTTGGCACCATTGCCTACGACCAAAACGGCTGGCCCTACTGGTTCTGCGGTTCCAACAACTTTCCGGTAGCTGCGGCCAACACCCTCAACGACGTAGCCCTTCCCGGTTGTGGTTCCAAAGTAGACGCCACGGGTGGTTGTGCTCTCGGGTTCCAGATGCTAGGGGCTTGGCCGAACTGGGGTGCGGAAACCTATCCGTATGTTAAATCCCTGCCGCTGTACACATCCTCTGCGGCGCATGATCCGTCAACCTTTGGTTGGGGCTACACCAATGCGTCGGGTGCCGGAAATTCCAGCTATATGGTCAATGGCGCCACCATGGATATTTCACAGACTCAGATTAGCGACAGCGCGGCTCTGATTGTTTTCCAGGGTCGAAGTTTAACCAGCCGAGAAGCCAATATTCAGCCGACGTTTAACCCGACGCTGAAAATTGCAAACGGAATTGATATCGTGGGTGCCGGCAGCACTTATGGTGATGGCGACAACTACGGGTTCTCCGATGGTCATGCAAAGGCCCTTAAGCGAGCGGCCGTCACTTACCAAAACTTTGGATTGAGCGGAGTTGTCCACCAGTTCAACAACGGTTCATTTGTTGCCGATGTACCCAACACCACCGGTCTCTCTGCGATAAGTCCCACCCAGTCTAACAACTGGCAGACGTACGGCAATGTAGACGTTGCTGGCCTGTAAGGCTACTCAGCCAGTCTGACCGGCTTTCCGCACCGAGATCCTTTCGGTGCGGAAACCTTCTATCCCCTTGATTCCAACCTCAATCGCTTGCGGTAACGCTGCGAAAAAAAGATATCCATGAAAAACAACGTAATTCTTTGCTTACTGGCTCTCGGTGCCCTCGGAGCGATGGCCGTACTCAACGGGTGCAGCAATGAAGATCCGATGCCGCCTAAGAGCGTAACCGACGCGCTTCAAAGACCGAGAACCATGCCCGCCGCGGGCGCTCAGCCCGGGGCTTCTGGGAATCCGACTGAATCCACACCCCCGGCACCTAAGCCTGCAGGTGGCTAGGTCATCATCGTTTTGGGACAACAAACTTGATTTTTCTCTCTTCTCTGGTGGCAGGCACAATGAGTTTATTATCCGCAGGAAGAGATGCAACCGTTGCCGTTGAGTTGCGCGTATTATCCCATGCGATCTTCCCGGCGGATGACTTTCATGCGTCGGGAGCGGATGCCCATGATCCCAGTGTGGTTCTGGTTAACGGAACCTATATCATGGTTGCTACCAGCGGGCACGAGTTTGTTCCACTTTGGACTTCCAAAGATCGGCTGAACTGGCACGCGGAAGGCCCGATCCTAAGCCAATCTCCCGAGTGGCTTAGGAAATTAATTCCGCAACATCAATCCATCTGGGCACCGGCCCCCTTGTGGGTTGATGGAAGCCTTCGCGTTTACTGTTGCGCGAGTCAAAAATTTGGATCTAACACCTCATACATTGGGATGGTGGAGAATGACCATTTTGATCTACATCACCCAACCCAAGGATGGGTTGATCGTGGACTGCTGATTCAGAGCGAATCGGGCAAAGACAATGTTAATGCGATCGACCCCGACGTAATGGTGGGCCCAGATGGACGCCATTGGATGGCCTACGGCTCTTACTGGGGTGGTATGTTTGAAGTGGAAATTAATCCCCAAACCGGATTGCTTGCCCACCCCGAGAAAGCGCCGCTCCACGTAGCCAGCAACCCAGACGAACGGGGCAACCCGTTAGAAGCCCCCGTCTTGCGGTATCACGATGGCTACTATTACCTAATGGTCACCTACGGATTGGCGGCCCAAGGAGTTCGGAGCACCTACCGAACGGTAGTAGGTCGGTCCCAGCAGCCACAAGGTCCGTTTGTGGGATTTGATGGTAAACCGATGAACGAAGGGGGGCATACTGACCTCCTCAAAAGTTCGCCTCCGATGTTTGGCCCGGGCGGCGGCAACCTTTTTCAAGACGAGAAAGGCGATTGGTGGATGGCCTACCACTATTACGATTCCACCCGGCACTGGATACGCGATATGTGGGGAAAACCCACGTTCCAAGTTCGCCGCGTGGTTTGGGGGGCAGACGGGTGGCCGTTGCCCGGCCTTCCTACCGGATGCGAGCTAGTTGCGGCTCACACTCAGAGTGACAGCCTGATCGGAAAGTGGCTCGTTCAGGTGGATTTTTCCGATCCGGCCGAGTTAGAGTTCTTGCCCAACGGAAACGCACTTTCAGGAAACCAAACCGGGCGTTGGAAGCAAGAAGGACATTCTCTGATTATTGAATGGCCTAAAGCAGATAGTCCTGCCGATCACTGGGTAGATTCGTTGGTGCTAGATGACACCTGCCAATTCTACGCGGGTCGAAATCAGACGGGGGCGGTTATCCGGGGAGTGAAGCGGGATGCGAAGATTAGAAAGCTTTAGCATCCATGGACTGCTCGCCGGACTCGCCCTCATTGTCATAGCATCCGGAGTCACTCGATCCGTGCTTACGGGCGGACTTACGGTTAGCAAAAAAGTTAACATCACATTCTGGAACGGTTTCACCGGGCCGGATGGGGTGGTGATGTTGGACACCATCAAGCGCTTTAACGAGGCGAATCCTGACGTTGACGTATCCATGCAACGAATTCCATGGGGAACGTATTACAATAAACTGACGGTAGCTGGGAGCGATGGAGGCGGTCCCGCCCTCTTCATTGTTCATGCCGATGCCCTTCCGAGAATGCGACGCGCGGGATTTGTTGCCACGATCGAAGAGGCGTTCCAGGGTCCAGGCGCGCTCAATCGGGCTGACTTTGACCCGTACGTCTTGGATCGCGTAAAGTTCAATGGGGTGTTTAACGGAGTTCCCCTGGACATCCACCCTCAGGGGCTTTACTGCAATGCAGAGATGTTGAAGCAGGCCGGAATGGTGGATGCCAACGGAAACGCTCACGTGCCGCAAACCAAAGAAGAATTTCTGCATGCGATGAAAGCGACCACGATTGAGGTGTCGGCCAATCAACCGGAGAAGCAATGGGGCTACGCGCTCACCGCTTGGGGATCTAACATGCGCTGCATGATGGCCCAGTTTGATGGTCGCTACGTGGATCAAAACGGAAGCCCGGTTTTAGATTGCCCAGAAAATATCAAAGCGTTAGAGTTTGTGGCGAATCTCGCCAAGAACGGAACTGTGCCACCACCCTCCAACGGTCTGGGCTGGTTTGGTTATCGACAGAAAAAAGTGGCCATGGTGTGGGATGGTGTGTTCATGTTGGGAGATCTCACCCGTATGAACTCCTTTCACTATTTGGGAGGAA
The DNA here is from genome assembly GCA_038212035.1 of Fimbriimonadales bacterium. Lineage (GTDB taxonomy): Bacteria > Armatimonadota > Fimbriimonadia > Fimbriimonadales > Fimbriimonadaceae > Fimbriimonas. The sequence continues at coordinate 51,004 of JBBQUZ010000011.1, read as the reverse complement.
TGATTCCCACCATTGGCAATCATCCGGGAACGATGGCCAACTCCCACGTAATGTGCTTGCGAAAAGGGCTGACGGATAAGGAGAAGGCTGCATGCGTTCGGTTCATTCAGTATGTGTCCAATCACAGTCTGGAGTGGGCGGCGGCGGGTCAGGTACCCGCCCGGCGCTCGTTACGCGCCACCCCTGAGTTTCGAGCCATGCAAGTGCAAAATGCGTTTGCAAAGCAGATTCCGTACATGCAATACCCTCCAAAAACTCCGGTGATCTTTGAGTTTCAGTTGATTTTAGATCTTGCCGTGGAGAAGGCGGTTCGCGGCCAAGCGGAGCCCAAGAAGGCCTTGCGAGAAGCCAACAAGGCCGTGATCGACATCCTAAATCGCGACAAAGTGGAGCACCCAGAGGATCAGGGCTCATGACGTTTCGTCAGCGATCTAACTGGGTGGGATACGCGTTTTTGGCTCCCTACTTGCTGTCCTTCCTGATTTTTGTATTTCTGCCCGTGTGCATGTCTTTGTGGCTATCGGTAGTGCAATTAGACCTATCTAACGCAACGCACACAAAGATGGTGGGCTTTCAAAACTTTCAGGATGCGTTTAAAGACGACCTATTTTGGAAAGCGACCAGTGCAACCCTTCGGTATGCGGCTCTGATGGTGCCCGCAGTTTTGTTGATTGGCACTCTCCTGGCGTTTGGCCTATTTGGTATGAACAAGGGGCGAGACACGGTTCGGGCCTTTATCTATGTTCCCGGAATGCTCAACGTGGCGGCGGCCGGAATCTTGTGGCAATGGTTCTTCAACACCGAGTTTGGACTGATAAACTTTGTCGCCCACAAAATTGGCCTTCCGGCGTTGCCTTGGCTATCAGATAAAGCCTACGCAATGCCGGCGGTGGTCATCATGAGCATTTGGTGGACAATTGGTGCCACCGCTATTGTGATACTCACCTCTTTGCAGCAGATTCCGACTTCGTTCCTAGAGGCCGCCTCTCTAGACGGAGCGAGCGGCAGGCAAATGGTGTCCAGAATCATTCTGCCAATTCTTCGCCCGGTACTGTTTTTCGTCTTCATCACCACCACCATCGGCGCTTTTCAGATGTTTGGCCAAGCCATGATCCTCACCGGAGGTGGTCCCGAATTTTCGACCCGTGGCCTGGTGCAGTTTATGTTTGAAACTGCCTTTAACGGATTTAGATTTGGATATGGTGCGGCAGTAAGTTGGCTACTCTTTGGGATGATCGCGGTGTTTGCCGTGATCCAGGCCGCGTTTCTTAGGAGGCAGGCATGAAGCAAAAACGCCTGTTCCTCAGAGCGATCATGTACGCGATTGGCCTGCTCTTTCTTGTGCCCATGTTCATTATGGTGCTGACCTCATTTAAGTCTGAGAAAGAAGTGTTAGAACCTGCCTCGTTGTTCCCGCACTCCTTTACCACCACAAACTACGAGCAGGCCGTTCACAGTGCCGCGGAAGCACCGGTCATGCTGTGGGGTCTCAACAGTTTATTTGTGAGCTGCTCGGTTACTCTGCTCGTAGTGATCATGTCTTCTATGAGCGCGTTTGCCATCACCAGAATCAGAGTGAAAGGCGGAGAGACGCTCATGAACATCTTGGTTGCTACCATGATGGTTCCGTCTCAACTTTTTCTAATCCCTATGTATGTGATCTTGGGAAGAATGCATATTTTGGATACGCCTTACGCGCTTATCTTGCCCGCTACGGCGGGAGGTTTTGGCATTTTTATGGTGAGTCAGTTTATGAGATCTTTGCCCCCTTCCTTAGAAGAAGCTGCTTTGATAGACGGATGCAGCTTTCCCCAAGTGTACTGGCGCATAACGCTTCCGCTGTGTGGTCCGGCCCTTGCTACATTAGCAGTTTTCACGTTTATCGCCTCTTGGAATGATTACATTACACCTTTGGTATTTATGGAGAAGATCACTAATTACACACTCCCGGTAGGGATTGCTTTGTTCCAAAGTAGCTATTCCACCCAGTATGGCTTGACCCTCTCCACCTGCATTTTGGCAACGTTGCCCCTTCTTATCGTATTTCTGATTTTTCAGAAACAAATTATTGAAAGCATGAGCTCCTCCGGACTCAAAGACTGATAGTCGCATGAATAAATCCACCCTGTCCTTACACCCATCATTCGTAGTAGATAAAGTTGACCCCCGAGTTTTCGGTGGATTTCTGGAGCACCTGGGTCGCGCCGTTTATGAGGGTGTTTATCATCCAGGAAGTAAGCACGCCGATGCACGGGGATTCAGATGGGATGTATTGAACGCACTGAAAAAACTACAGTTCACCGCCATGCGGTACCCTGGCGGAAACTATGTGAGTGGGTTCGACTGGGTAGACGGGGTGGGTCCTCGCGAGAATCGACCCAAGAAGAGAGATCTTGCCTGGCAAAGCTTAGAAACTAATGAATTTGGAACCGACGAATTTATGGTGATGGCGCGTGAGATGGGTTGGACTCCGATGTTGGCCGTAAACCTAGGAACCGGAACCCCCGCGGAAGCTCGCAACTGGCTGGAATACTGCAACGGAGAGAAGGGAACCTACTGGGCAGATAAGCGCGTAGCAAATGGATTTGAAGAGCCTCACAACGTGAAGCTCTGGTGCCTTGGCAATGAGATGGACGGTCCTTGGCAGATTGGTCATGTTCCCGCCGAGGAATATGCCATTAGAGCGCAGCAGACCGCGCGATTAATGAAGATGTTCGATCCTTCGGTGGAGCTTGTTGCCTGCGGTTCTTGCGCGACTAATCTACCTACCTATATGGATTGGGATCGCAAGGTGCTTGAATACTGCTACAATGATATCGACTACATTAGCCTGCACTCCTACGTGGGTAATGAACCCGATATCACATCGGATTACTTGACGGTTGGCGTAGACATAGACAAGCAGATCGAAGAGTTGGATGCAGCTTCTAAGTTCGTCCAAGCCAAAACCCGAGCCAAGAAGCGCGTGGGGCTTAGCTTTGATGAGTGGAACGTCTGGTACCGAGCCCGAAGTGGACACCACGTAGACGGAAAAGGCAAGTTTGCTCCTCCCCTTTTGGAAGAAGTCTATAACTTAGAGGATGCGCTCGTGGTGGCCCAGTTCATGAACAGCTTTGTTCGACACGCAGATTCGGTGAAGATTGCCAACTTCGCCCAGATCGTCAACGTGATCGCCCCGCTGTTAACACGAGGCGATGATATGGTGTACCAGTCCATTTTTTATCCCATCGAAATGATGTCCAAGCGCAGGGAAGGCACGGCTCTCCAGTCTCACGTTACGGGAACCAAGTGCGTGGACTCAAGCCGGCCCCAAGCAACCCAGTTGGATGCAAGTGCGATCATTAATGGGTCTGAACTCTCGGTCTTCCTCGTCAATCGAAGTGTGGATCAAGATCACGACGTGGTGGTGGACTTTGCCGGAAGGAGACTCACAAAGCGAGTGAATGGCGAAATCGTGACTGGAACTGACCCGAAGGCGTTTAACGAATTCGGTCAGTCGCCCAAAGTTTGCGCGCAGGTATTTGACGAAGTCTGCTTCAAAGATGGCGAAGCCATGCTCACCTTGCCTCCCCTTGCCTTTGTGGCACTCACTCTTTCTTAGTCTGTTCTTCTCGGCCTGATTTCTTCGATTGTAGATCAGGCCCGTAGATCTAGGCGACGGCCTAGACCGGTAGCCTCAGAAGTGTCTGCCTCCGCATCGTGCATCTTCACCCGGTCTTGGGAATGTTGCTCAATGACCGCTTTTACCGAGTTGAGTTTCGTCTGGAGTTTGTCAACGATGTCTCGCTTAGTTTGTGGATCCGTGGTAGGACAGCTTTTCCAATCTTGGATTTGCTTCTCAATCGTCTTGACCTCATAGTCCGAACTCGCGCCGCCACTACCGTATGACCCGACGCCAGTGCAAGAGGAAGTCGCAGACATAGTTGTATTCCTATCGGGAACACACTTATTGTTGGATGGGGTTAAAGCAATCGCCCGGGTCTTTTTACGGGGAGCTCGCAAAGGTGGAGGCTGTACCTGGATTCGTGTCCAGAAAACTGATGATATGTTGGTGGCAATCCGATCATTAAGAACTGAACCTAATGCGTGGTCTAATAAAAATGAAGTTGCGTCTCTCCTATGGGTTAATTGTAGTAGTTGGGGCTATTTTATTGTTGGGAGTTAACTTTCGCTTCCACTTAGACGTGGCCAATGCGAAAAAGCAATTTCGGGAAGAAGCAAAACACGCAACTCAGGTCAAAGTAACTCAGGTTCAAAGCTCAATCAACCAAATCTATCAGGGCTTACGCACCATGGCACGGCTTCCGGGAGTCAGGCAAATTGACCGCTTCGGCAACAATTTTGATGCCAACGCCAAGGGTGCAGTGCAAGAAATCTACAATTGTTTGGCCAACAATGTGGCCCTCTCAGAGATATACATTGTGCCTCGCTCCCTTGAACCCGATGAGATTGACCCTAAAACAAAGAAACTGCAAATCCCCATTACTACCTTTGATCACATGATCCTGGGGAATTCCAACGCCGATAAGGCGGGTGGCGGGGCGGATGATTCGGGAGTTGAGCAGGTTGAGATTTATGAATATCGCCTTATGAAGAAGCAGTTGGCCCGGTTCGATCAAACGGTGCCAACCCTCAGCAAGATTGACAAGTTGCACTACCCGGCGGCCATGGGGCCCGAGGTTATTACCTGCGACAACTCGCATTTTGATGCGAAAAAACCCAACGATAAGGACCGATCGGGTTTGGTCTATTCCGTTCCGTTCTACGGCCCCGATGAAAAGTTGAAAGGATGCATGAGTGGAGTTTTCCTAACCGGAATGCTCCAAGATTTGTTAAAGAACGGAGATTTTGGCCTCGTGATCAAAGAAGATGACTACTTTGCCGCCGGCAAAACCCGCGGCGCGGCACTCACCAGTACGGCCGCCAAAAGTGGCGAAGTAGACTCCAATTTGATTTATTCTGAAGCCATTGGCTTGGACATTACCGACTCTTCGGGGAAATGGGTGCTTTGGGCGGGACGCCCCAACGCCACGTTTTGGGCCAGTCTGGGTGCCCAAGACGCGAGTAGCTCGGTTCGAGAAGGTATCGGAGCGACGATCATTATCCTCATCATGCTCCTCCTCATGAAGCGCTCGGCCGACGCTCACGCAAAGTCCATGGCTCAAGTCTCTATTTCTGTGCAATCCCTGGCTAAGGGTGATGTTGCATCCATCGCCGATATCCCGCAGGGGGAGAAAGCGGGTGACATTCCTCTTGCCGTGGCTGCCGTGGTCAAATACCAACAGGAACTTACGGGTATCGCAGAAAAGTTGTCCCAAGGTAACTTGGCTGCCCGATTCAAAGTTCGTGGTGAAGAAGACATCCTGGGTCATTCGTTCAATGCAATGGCGGACAAACTTGCTGGCGTGGTCTCATCCATCGTGATAGAAGCCGAAACGATGCACCGGTCCACTCGGACGTTAGTTGCCGCAATCGATGATTCGGGAAGGGCAATTGACGGGATCGCGGAGAAGAGTTCACTGGTCGCGGCAAATGCCGACGAATCATTCGACACTTCCAACCGGGTTGCGAGCGGGAGCCAACAATTGGCCAGAACCGTAAATGAAGCCGTGCGGAGTATGGAACGCTTTGCCACCGTTATAGATGCCGTTCAGGCCAGCGTGGAGCAACAGTCAGGGGCGGTAGAACAGGCAAGCGCCGTCGCAACCCAAGGTCAGAAGTCCGTAATGTCGGCAGTTGCCAGTATGAAGCGGGTGCGAGACCAGGTAGAAAATTCGGGGCAACTCATTCAAGAACTTGGTTCTTGCAGCAACCAGATCGGTAGCATTATCTCTACCATCAACGGTATTGCTGAACAGACCAATCTGCTCGCCCTCAACGCCGCAATCGAGGCGGCGCGGGCCGGCGAACACGGTAAGGGCTTTGCCGTGGTTGCCGATGAAGTGAGGAAGTTGGCCGAGAAAGCTTCCGCATCCACTACCGAGATCACCAAACTCGTCTCCCTCATCCAGAAAGGTGTGAAGCAGTCGGTTGACACAATGAAAACGAGCCAGGTGGAGGCAGAAGTGGGCACAAGCGCCAGTGAAAACGCGGGCGTCGCGCTGTCCCAAATTCTCGAATCCATCGCCATGGTGGGAACTGCAGCCATGGACAATCAAACCGCGGTCGCTCAGTTGGTGGGAGTTGTAGAGGACCTTGCCGGAAGCGTAAAGACTTCGGAATCCTACAGTCAGGAGTCGGCAGCCGCCGCAAATGAGCTGACCGCCACCTCCAAGCAAGTTGCCCACCACGTTACCGAAATTTCTACGGCCGTCTCGGATCAAAGCGATAGCCTAAAGCGAATGACGGGTGTGGTCCAGCAACTGACTCAATCCACGCAGAATCTGGAAGAGATCACTGACTATTTTCACGGCGGTGAGTCGGTTCATGTTCAGAAAGCCGCGTGAGTTGTCTGCGATCCCTCGGCGAAGCCGGTAGCCTCGGGATGATCGTGCCCGAGGCCGGGTGCCTGTCGGTGATCGTTGGGCACCCGCCGGATTCCGGCTACGCCGTCGCATCCCGAACACCTGGGCTACTTGAGACCACTGGTGGCGATGCCCTGAATAAACAGCTTTTGAGCAAAGAAGAAAACGATGATGATGGGCAGAATTACCATGGAAGACGCGGCCATCAGCAGGTTCCACGGTGTGCCGCCGTGCTGGGTCTGATAGGCCTGCAAGCCCAAAGAAAGGGTGAAAGACTGCTGGTCCACTAAGTAGATCAAAGGTCCAAGAAAATCGTTCCAAGAACCCATAAATGTGAATAGGGCTACCACTGCCAAAGCCGGTTTTGAGAGGGGCGTGATGACTTCTAAGAAAATCTTGAATTCATTGCAACCATCAATCTTGGCAGCCTCGCTCAACTCCATGGGAATGGTTCGGTAGAACTGCCGCAACAGGAATATTGAGAAGGCGCTCCCAAAGTAAGCCGGAACCCAAAGTGGACGGTAAGTCCCCACCCAACCTATCGCCTTGAATAGCGAGAAGGTGGGCACCATGAGAACGGGGAAGGGAATCATCATGGTGGCTAGAGTCACCGCAAAGAACAAGTCCCGACCCGGCCACTTTAAGCGGGCAAATGAATACGCCACTATCGCGTTAGAGCACACCGATCCCACCACGGACAATATCGTAATGACCAAAGTGTTTCGGGCGTAAACCAAGAATGGAATGTAGCCCAGAGTCTTGCTTCCGTACGTGATCGCGTCGGGAAAATTACTCCACAGAAAGCGAGAAGGAATCCAGCGAGGCGGAGCAGACATCGTCTCATTAATCGGCTTAACTGCGGTAGATAGCATCCACAACAGCGGCATAAAAAAGACGATACTAAGGCAAACCAGCGTGATGTGGGTGATGATGATCATCACCTGTTTGTTGGTTCGGCCGCGCGAAGATTTTGGATTCAACATGTTAGCTGCCCTCGTAGTGAACGTGTCGCTCCGAAATTCGTAAAGATAGCCCCGTTAGCGCCAGAGTGATCAGGAACATTACCCACCCCATCGCACTGGCGTAGCCCATGCGCTGAAACAGAAAGGCGTTGTCGTAAAGATAACTCGCAAAGAAGTAGGTCGATCTCGCCGGTGCTCCTCCCGGGAACATCACGTAGGGCACCGCAAATACTTGGAGCGCGCCAATCATTCCCATAACTCCGTTGAACAAAATCACGGGGGAGATCATGGGCAAAGTTACAAATCGGGTCTTAGCCCACAACTTGGCCCCGTCAAGTTCCGCCGCCTCATACAAGGAAATGGGCACGTCTTGTAACCCAGCCAGGTAAATCACCATCGACTGTCCGCTACCCCAAGTGGAAATCAGAATCAGCGTCCACTTAGACCAAGCGGGGTCTCCCAGCCAGTTGGGCGGAGAAAGGTGAAGGGCGGCAAAACCTTGGTTAATGAACCCATAGTCGCCATTAAACACCCATAGGAAAAGCGTTCCTAAAGCCACCATGGGAACCAAGGACGGTAAGAAAAATAACGTTCGGTAAAACGCCATCCCACGTACCTTGGTGTTAAGCAAAAGGGCTAAGGCAATGGCCACCACGGTTCCCAGGGGTACCGCCCCCAGAACGTAGAAAATCGTGTTCTTAAGGGCCAGCAAAAACACTGAATCCTGGACCAATTCTTGATAGTTTGCAATGCCCACCAACTGAGCGGGTTTGAGCACCGAATAGCTGGTGAAGCTGTAATAGAGTGAAGCAATCAAAGGATACGCCAGAAACAAGCAGAATCCGATGATCCACGGTGAGGCAAACAACCAGCCTATTCGAGCATCTCTGTGCTTCATTTCTCGCCCAGTATTTGAGTTTGATAGGTATCCCACTCGCTGTCTAATCGGACTTGTGCATCTTGCAAAGCCGCCTTGGCGGGTTTCTGGCCGGTATTAATTTCCTGAAAAACGTTGCCCATTTCCTGAGTAATTTGGGCGATCATCCCAATTTTTGGCGCCGCAAACGCACCCGGGGAACGGGCCAACTGGTCGAATAACTTAATGAACTTATTGGAATGATGGGCCAGAAAATAGTCGCTGACCTTGGCCAACGGAGAGTTTTTTCCGTGCGCCATGCAAAGGGCTTCCATCACGTCTTGCCTCTGAACGTACTTAATAAACTCAAACGCCTCCGGAACGTGCTTGGCTCCGTGTGGAATCATCAACACGTCCATTCCCAATACAGATCGGTTAGCCAGGTCCGGGCGATTGGCCGGGTGAGGAAACGGCGTGGCAAACCAGTCTAGCTCTGGCTTGTAAATCTTGATGTAATTGCTCTTGTAAACGCCCTGGAGAACCGTAGAAACTTTTCCAGACATGAATGCATCCTGAGGCGATGCAAAGCCGCCGAATCCACTCTGAAAATTCTGAACTTCTTGGCTGCCAAAGCGTTTTGCGTAACTCCCTACCCACTCGTAGGCCCTTAGGTTTTCTGGAGTGTTTATGGTGAGTTTATTGCCATCTACCAGTTTGCCGCCAAACCAATATCCCCACGCCCAGTTCCACCAGCCTGGTTCCGAGGGGAGAAATCCCGCGAGCTGAAGCTTTCCGCTGGCGTCCTTCTTACTCACCTTGGCCACCAGGGCATCTAGCCCTTCAATGGTGCGGGGAAACGTTTCGGGCGACCGGTACTCGGGGGGAACCAGATCTCGCCTTACGTGGAGTGCGGTGGAGGCCGGCGTGCTGGGAAGGGCCCACAAACGATCCTTATACGTAAGCATGTCCCAGTAGCTGGCAATGTAGTTGCTCTGGGCGACTCCGTTTTGCTTGGCCACTTCGGTCAGATCGGTGAGTGCGTTGGCATCGGCAAATTGGGTGACTTGCTCTGCCCATAGTCCCGCTACATCCGGAGGGTTTCCTCCTGCGGTGGCCAGCATGGTCTTGTCATTAATTCCAGAAATGCTGAGGTATCGCACAAAGATTCGGTTCTGAGTGCGATTGAAGGCGTCCACCACCTTCCGCATTTCCTCGCCTTCGGATCCGGTCCACTTTTCCCAATAGACCACCGTGACCTTGTTCGGTACGGCCGGACGTTTTACCGCATTCTCACTTTGTTGCAGAGCAATGGCCACCACCACGGCACCAACAAGCACCGCCGCAATCGTGGCCCTGTTCAAAGGGTAATCCGCCCGTCGGTAATTTGTAGGAAGGAGAAGGTCTTCATTCGCCTCCGGGATTCTGACTGAATAAGCCCGTGAATAGATATTGGAAGCCCACCCAAAAAAATGACTGTCGGTAGTCGCGGGGCACCCGGACGTCAGCACGGTCATCCGACGATTACCGAATCCCAAGTCCGGGTGCCTGTCGGTGATTGCGGGGCAACCGGACGTCGGCACGGTCCATCCGCCGACTACCGGCTACGCCGTGGAGTCCCAAACAAGTATGGTGGAGCTAATGTGTGAGACGTCTGGCTTCTACCCGCTCAAGCTCGCTCCTATCTACCAGTACCGCCTATGGGGCGGCAGAAAGCTGGAAGCTTACGATGCAGATCCGTTACCCGTAGATGGCCCGGTGGGAGAATCTTGGATTCTGAGCGACCGGGACGATTTTGCCAGCCAAGTGGAAAACGGTCACCTGGCCGGGAAAACCATCCAGCAACTCTTAGCCACTTACCCAGATGCAATGCTGGGCAATCAATCCGGTTCCTTTTCTCGCTTTCCGCTCCTTCTCAAATTTTTGGATGCCCGAGAAATGCTTTCCGTCCAAGTGCACCCCGCCGATCAGCACAAGGATCTGTTACCACCGGGCGAGCGCGGAAAGACGGAGGCCTGGATCGTGCTAGAGGCCGATCCCACAAGCACGATCTTTGCGGGCCTGAATCCGGGAGCAACGCCAGCGGGACTCGCTCAAATGAATAGCGCGTCGGCACCCCAAATGCTGGGTCACTTCACCCCTCAGGTGGGAGATGGCCTGTTCATCCCAGCGGGAACGGTCCATGCTCTGGGAGGCGGAGTTGTGGTCTTTGAAGTTCAGCAGAATAGCGACGTCACCTTTCGATTATTCGATTGGGATCGCGTAGATGCCAAGACCGGACTCACTCGAGAGTTGCATATTGAGAAAGCCATTGCCTGCCTGGATTTTAACAAGGGTCCCGTTGGACCGGTGATTCCAGCCGTCATCAAAGAATCTTCCCCGAAAAGGGAACTCATGTTCTCCTGCGAATTCTTCCGTCTGGATCGATATCAAGCCAGCGGAGCTTTTGCGGTGGGGCAAACAAACGAGCTAAGGGCAGTGATTTGCGTGGAAGGTAGCGGTCACATCACGTCAAGTCATGAATCCTATCCCATTCGTAAAGGCGACGTATATCTGATCCCGTCCGAGATCGGGGTTTGCCAAGTTCTTCCAAGCGACAGGATCACAGTGTTAGAAGTATCGGTTTCGCACGGCGAGTAAGCGTTATGGTTTCCCGACCACTTCTTAGTCGTCGAGAAACCATAACGCCCCGTAGTTCAGGGTTTGGTCATTGCCTTGTCGGCTTTTCCCTCTGCTGACCCAGGAGAACTGTCCGCCTTTGGTGTTTCCTTGACTTTAATCTCGCCCCCAGGATGCGGCTTACCCACGGCACCGGGCAAGTTCTTGGGCGGCGGAATCAACGGCGTAGGCGGCGGGATGGCGTGATCTACCTGATCTCCGCATCCCACCGAGAAGACCATACCGCCGACGAGAGTGATCGCGAGCGCGGCGGCGGAGACGAGTAATCGCTTCATATTAGAAATCGGGCGTCCAATAGGGGTAGTACTTGGGCCATGCCATGGAGAATCCCCCGGAACCCGTTACAAACGGCTGGGGTGCCGCAACGCAAGATTCCGCCTGAGAAAACTTCATGGCGTGGGCGTGACCATCGCAGAACGCAAAAGAAGCGTACCCGCGAAGATTTGGGTTGTAGGCCTCCTGATTGTTGGGATACCCGGGCGGGGTGGATGTAGGTCCCGAAGCGCCCTTGTGAGGGTACTCAGTAAATCCTTCTTGCCAGTAGTGGTCGCAATCTTGATCGTTGGCGGATGGCCATGTTAAGCCATTGCCCAGACCAGCCGTGCGAGATGAATTCCAGTCCCATGCGCTTTCTGCAATGAACATAATCACACTCGCAGGCCGTGCGATCATGCCTAGTCTTCCCTTGGGAGCAGTCGGTCGGTTATTGGCATCGTAAGGACCCCAGTTGGCCGATACGGGTAGCCCGAAGTCTAATATGTACTCGTTGAGGGCCATTTGGCTCAACGTGTGGATGTAATAACCTTCATCTGCCTTCTGGTAGCCATTTGCCGGCGGCGTGATGCCGTAGGTTCCCGGATTGTTCATCACCGAAGCCCAGTCGGTGACCCCCAGTTTGGGGCAGTATCCAATTGCATCGCTCTTTACGTACGGATGAAGCACACCAAAGTACATAACATCCGCAGGCCCCCCCCTTTCTGGGGCGCCCTGAAGTCGCTCCAATCTGGGGTGTCACACTCGGCTTCCCCGTAGTAGCAAGACCCGTTATTGTCGTGGCGCGGAAGAACATCTTCATTATCGGTGGCATAAAGAAGTCCCCCTATGGCCATCTGCTTAGTATTACTAATGCAGACTGTTTGCTTTGCGGCGTCTTTCGCCTGGGCAAACACGGGAAATAGAATGGCGGCAAGGATTGCGATGATCGCAATGACAACGAGTAGCTCAATGAGCGTAAATGCGGACCGACAATGGTTCATGGAACCTCCAAATCAAGTTTTTCGGAAGCTCGCGCTGGCTCCGATTCATAATCATCACTCAGATTTTGCGAAAATGTTAAGAAAATGTTAAAGATTGACCATAAATTTGCCGGGAGCTTGCAACTGAGGCTTAGATTTGCGAAGCGTTGCCCATGCGCCGATTCCATTTTGAACCCTGTTATTGGCCACCCCGGATTCCCTGAAATCATTCCAGAAGCCGTTTTCTTGAAACTCTTTGGCCTGTGCGCTTATAATCGTGCGCCTATACTGGGGAATGCTCTGCGAACTTCTCATCGTGATTGCCGCCGCTCGTCTGGAACTGGGTTCAATCATCATTGACGCCACGATCCAAACTCCGATTTCTCCCTACATTTATGGGGCCAATTTTCCGGATTGGAAGGGGCTAGAGTTGCCGTTTCCGTTTGTTCGACAGGGCGGAAACCGAATGACCGCTTACAACTGGGAGACCAATGCCAGCAATGCGGGAAATGACTACCGAAACCAAAATGACGGTTACATGTCAACCAGCGACACTCCTGGTCTGGTCGGAAAAATTTCTTGGAGGAGTCGCAGTCTCATAAGGCCGCCGTCCTGCTAACCATTCCCATGGCGGGCTATGTTTCTGCCGATAAGGGACCGGACGATGATGTGAATAAAACGCCAGACTATTTGAATAAGCGTTTCTTCATCTCCAAAGCTAAGAAGCCCACTCCATTTGTGTATCCACCAAACCTAACGGATCGCGTAGTGTATCAGGATGAATACGTCCACTACCTAGAGTCAATTAAATCCAGTGCCACGCCAGTTTGGTACGCCCTGGATAACGAACCGGATATTTGGGCGGGAACGCATTCGCGCATCGTTGACCATAATCCAACCTACCGCGAATTTATTGATCGGTCTATTGCCTGGGCATCTTCCATTAAGGATGTGGCACCCCAATCGCTTATTTTTGGACCCGCCAGCTACGGTTGGCAAGGGTTTAGAAGATTCCAAAGTGCCGCAGATGCCAATAATCGAGACTTTCTTGACGTGTATTTGTCCGAGATGAAGTTACAAGGCAAGGCGCAACAACGTCGTCTATTAGACGTTCTGGACATTCATTGGTACCCGGAGGCCAAAGGAGGCGGCGTGAGAGTTTGCGATGGTCCGGATAAACCGGGCACCGCCGAAGCGCGCATTCAGACCCCCCGATCCCTGTGGGACCCCACATATGTGGAAGACAGCTGGATTGCCCAGAGCCTAGGCGGCAAGCCAATTGTATTGCTACCCTCAATCCAGAATCAGATCAAAGCAAACTATCCGGGCACTAAGCTTGCTCTCACCGAATACAACTTCGGCGGTGGGCAGTCCATCAGCGGAGCGATTGCGGAAGCAGATGTTCTGGGCATCTACGGTCGGTACGGGGTATTCGCCGCCAGCCACTGGGTCCCAACCGTGAAGGATCCGTTCATCCTAGCGGGTTTCAAATCGTTCCTCAATTACGACGGGAAGGGATCCCACTTTGGGGATTTGGGGTTAGCCGTTACCGGTATGCAGGCCGCCGAGGAATCAATTTACGCCGCATTAGATCAGCACAATCCTAAGCGACTGACGCTAGTTATCATCAATAAAACTTCCGCGGTAAGGCACTTTGCGTGGCAGTTAAAAGGCTTCCGCGCCCGTTCGGAAAGGCACTTTGTTGTTTCAGGCTCATCGGCAAACTCAGTGCAAATATCGCCGCTCCGTGCCGCATCCCCCATGACGTATGACGCACCCGCTCTCAGCGTCACCACTATGGAACTTAGCTCCTCTTAGGCCTTTTCTTCGTTACTAGCCGCACTTATGATTTCTTCTAACTTGATTCCTTGTTGCTCAACCAGCTTGAGCAACAAGGCTTGTTGATACTCTAAGTGGCCCAAAATCACTTCAATCTCCTGCTCCGCCTTCACGTTGATCTCCAAATCGTGCTCCGCCCTAACGTCGGAGAAATGGCCCTGGACGTTCTGCCCCACCATAATAAGCGGCATCAAAAGAATCTGGATTACGTTGCTGATCAGCAGGTAAGCCACAAACGCGGGAAATGGGTCAAATGCCGGCCACCCCAGCTTGGGCACAAGGGTTGCCAAAATGTTGTAGCCCGTCCAGAGGACCGTCCAAACGAGGATCATCAGGAAGAACCCCATGGTGCCCACCTTTTGGGTAATCACGCAGGCAAGCTTATTTAATACTGATAGTTGCTCCTTGTGTTCCGTACGCGGATTCTTCATCGGTTTCCGCCGGGCCTTCCACTCTTTGAGACTCATCGGTGTAGTCAGGTGGTGATTAGGGGTGGAGCTTTCTTTTTTCATGGGGGCGTCTTTGGCGCAATTATGCGTCTACTCGCAAAGTTACCCCGTCGAATCCCAAACAGGTCGGCGAAGCCGGTAGCCTCGGGATGACTTTGCCCGAGGCCGGTTGCCTATCGGAGGTCGCGGAGCACCCGGACTTCGGCAGGGTCATCCGCCAACTACCGTATTCGAAATAGGTCGGCAAAGCCGGCGATTATCACAAATTCAGCTTGCGGTGAATGACGTAGGAAAGCAAGATGGGCCAAAGGGTGAGGACCAACAACAGAGTAAGGCACAGGCCAAGCGGCATCCCCAACAGGCAAGCCACCGTTCCTAAGGCCCCGCCCCACCGCCAGATTTGGCCCGCTTTCTCATGAGTTTTTCTCCAAACAGATTCGTTCCCCAGAGTCCACGGAGTGCGGATTCCCATGTACGGATTAGGTTGAAGCTTCCCCATCACATTTCCGGTTAAGGCAAAGAATAAAAACAGTATCGTCAACATCCACCGACCCATGTCCAGCATTTGACCCGCTGTTGCCTGCAGAATCATCACGTGGATAGCGAGCATGAGGCCCGCCACAAGAACCATGACGTAATGGTAGGTCGAGTCAAAGACTTCAGTTTTAACCGACCGCTTCGTCCATCTCGGCAGGTAAATCGTGAGGCCAATGAGGAGCACCATTACCACCGGCATGAGCAAAATGCTGACCCACTTGCTACCGTAGCCATCTATTTGGCCCTGGATATTCCAGTGAGTTGGAACTCGGTCGGGCAAGTTCGCGCCGATCCAGGCGTTATAGGCCAAGGCAACGAGTGTTAAGGAAACCTAAAGGAGTAAGGCAGTTCGGTATTTCATGTGCACAATTCCCGAGTTTGAAATTGTTTGCGTGTTAGCTCGATACAGGGTCAGGAGCGGTTCTTAGCTCAGAAGGGTTAAGGCCAAGGTACTCCTTGACCGACTCTCGCAACCCCTGAGTGGTGCCAAATCCAGAGGCAGCCGCCACCACATCAACGGGAACGTCGGACGAAATCAACATTTCTACTGCCTTTTCCGTGCGACAGCGATCAACGTATTCGTGAAAGCCGTAACTCACCAAGTTTTTGAAGACTCGCGAGAAATGGAATGGTGAGTAGCCCGCCAGGTCTGCCGCATCTTTAAGTGGCCACGGACTCTGCGGTGATGCACTCACTTTGGCGACTAACTCTCGCATGGTTTCCGGCAGGCCCTGCGGAATTCCGGTCAGCTTATATTGGTCACCCATCGTAATCAATTTAGGGACTACTTTAAATATGAAGGAGACGATGAGGGGCTCCGTCACCTCAGTCGTCGGTTCTGTGGCTGCGTCCAGCCAATCCAATGCATTTCTCAGCACGTGGTCAATCGGTTGGGTCGCGATGGGTCTAGGTGCACCTTTTTCAGTTCGGGTAGCGTTTCGAGAAATCAGCCAATGCTCCAGAAACGGTAGGGCCGCAGTGGGCCAACTAATGACCTGACAAGAATGGTCGCCCCTGGCGGCCTGGGCGATGAGTCTACAGCTTCTAAGGTAAGTGATACTTTGCGGCGGAACCAGGATTAATCTATTTCTGGTGCTGGTACGTAACAAGAGGGTTCCCCGACGATTGATTAGAATTGCATTGAATCCGGGAGGAACCGTCGCGGAACCAGAAGCGGTCTTACTCACCCCACCTGTAACATTTTCAAAACGAATGTGGGTTAGTCCAGGAAGGTCTGCCCGCTTAAATGTGGCAGGAAATGCGCCACAATCAAATTGGATATCAATATTTGAGTCTGTCGTTTCTACTCGCAAATGGGCGTGGTCCTTCGCTTGGATTCTACTGCAATAACTGTTGATTTATCTAAAAATGGTTTAAACCAAACGTATTCTTGATTTGATTGTGAAGAAAACAAGGTAAGAATACGCTTCGTGATACAACCGCAATCTGTGGCGATCGTTGGCGCGACCGGCGCAGTCGGCATGGAATTCCTCCGGCTCTTTGAGCAGCGAAACTTTCCGGTTGACAAATTGACCTTGCTTGCCAGCGAAAGGTCAGTAGGAAAGCTCATCTCCTTTAAAGGCACCGATTATGCCGTTCAGTTGGCAACTCCTTCCGCCTTTTCCGGCGTTACCGTTGCGTTCTTTAGTGCGGGGGCCACTCGTAGCCGAGAATTGGCCACCGCTGCCATGGAAGCTGGCGCGTTGGTTGTAGACAACTCAAGCGCGTATCGCATGGATGAGGCAGTACCCCTGTTGGTTCCGGAGGTTAATCCACAGGCCCTGTTGCCGCATCACCGCCTAATTAGCGTGCCAAACTGCACCGCCATTATCCTGGTAGTGGCCGTTAACGCCCTTAGAAAATTAGGCACTTTTGATCGCCTAATTGTGAGTACCTACCAAAGTGCGAGCGGGGGCGGAGCCGCGCTGATGCATGAGCTAGAAGAGCAAACTCGACATGCTTTAGCCGGAACTACGCATCCTAGCCCAAACCCCAACTTGCCCCCTTATGCATTCAACCTCTTTAGCCACAACACGCCCATTGGAGCGGGTGGATATAACGAAGAAGAACTTAAGGTCATCGCAGAAACGCGCCGCATTCTTGGACTTCCCGATCTCAAAATAAATGTCACCTGCGTGAGGGTTCCCGTTCTGCGAGCGCATAGCGAGACGGTAACCGTGGAATTTACCGGCCCCGCCCCCTCCGAAGCTGCCGTAAGAGAAGTTCTCGCCTCAGCTCCCGGAGTTCGGGTGGTGGATGATCGCGACCAGAACCAATTCCCCACGCCCGGAATGGCTTCTGGCCAAGGCGACGTACTGGTGGGCAGGATTCGCCAAGACATCAGCAACCCTAACGCAATCTCCCTTTTCATCGCTGGAGATCAGTTACTCAAGGGAGCCGCGCTGAATGCGGTGCAAAGTGCAGAACTCGCGCTTTCGCGTTAGGGTTCAAGCAGAGCCAGAACCTCTCTGAGGTCGGAGATAATCGCATCCGGATCGGCACCCCCCGGCGGCAGGGCCTCGGGGGCGCCTCGTCCCCCCGCGCTAGGGGGCACGTCACTGGCCCGGCGAATCCACATTGCCTTCCATCCAAACTTTAGCGCGGGGGCAATATCGTGATGATAGCTGTTGCCCACAAAGAGTAGGTTTGTGGGCGGAACTCCAGCCAGACTGGCCGCTTGTTTAAATACCGCCTCGTGAGGTTTTCCTATCCCCAGCTCTCCCTCTATTAAAATGTGCTTAAAGAAGGGCTGAAGGTTGAGTGTTGCTACTTCTTGACGTTGAACATCTGCGGGACCGTTTGTCATCAGACCCAGCGGAAAGCGTCGCGACAGATTCTGCAACACTTCCTCTGTCTCGGGAAACAAATGGAGATATCCGTCTCGAAGCGTCATGTATCGGTGAGACAATCTTGAGGCCAGGTCTTGATCATCAATTCCCATACGGACCAGCGCGCGACGCATGTGCTCGGTACGCGTGGGTTCACCAGATTCCAGATAGCGCTCGTACCACCCCAGAGCGCGCAGATTAGGCGCAAATTCTTTGTATGTCTCCGCCCAGTGGGCAACCATTTCTTCTGGGCTGAGTCGCTCCGGGCCAAGTTCGGCAAACGCTTCGCATAAGGCAACTTTCGAAGAATCCCAGTAGGCGCAGAGGGTGTCGTCTAAGTCAAAGAAGATCGCCTTGACGTCGGTAAACCGTGCGGCCATTATCGTAGCCCCATGGCGGCTCGTACTTCGATCATCGTGCCTTCGGCGACTTCTCTGGCTCTGTCTGCACCTTGAATCAGAATGTCTTCAATGGTCGCATCATCCAGGAGCTTTCGCCGTTCTCGCATGGGTCTAAAGTATTCATTCACCGCGTCTGTGCAGGCCTGTTTGTTCTGCATGCATCCGCGTTCTCCGTTGCGATCTTCATCCCAAAGCGTCTGCCAGACCCCAGAGTAAAGCTTTAGGTATTGGCAAACCGCACACCCTTCCGGAATCCCTGGATCAGTTTTTTTGATCTTGGAAGGTGTGGTAAACGCGGCTTTGATCTTGGCCGCCGTCTCGTCCTCTGAATCACTCAAGTAGATACAATTATCGTAAGACTTGCTCATTTTGCGCATGTCTGTGCCGGGAACCTTAGCTCTTTCTTCCTCTTTTGGAATGAGATACTTGTAGGGACTAAATACATCCACCCCGTAGAGTCGATTGAATCTCGACCCAATATCGTTCCCAATCTCTAAGTGCGGGGCTTGGTCTCTACCCACGGGCACGCCATAAGGCTTGTATAGCAAGATGTCTGCGGTTTGAAGAACGGGGTATCCCAATAGGCCGTAAGGTTCCCGCTCCGCTCCGCCAATGTCTTGTTGCTTTTCTTTATACGTGGGTACGCGTTCTAACCAACCCAGAGGCGTTACCATGGAGAAGAGCAGATGCAGTTCCGCATGTTGCTTAACGTGCGATTGAATAAAGACGGGCGAACGCACTGGATCAATCCCTGCCGCCACAAAATCTTTTGCCACTTCCCGTGCATTGCGGCTTACCTCACGGGGGTCTTCAAACATCGTGGTGAGCGCATGCCAGTCTGCCACCATGCAGAATACGTCATAGCCTTCATTCTGAAGGTCTACCCAATTCCGCAATGCTCCTTCGTAATTGCCTATATGCAATTTGGGGTTGGTAGACCGCATGCCGCTAAGAATTCGTGATTTCATCATGTTGAGAGGGAATGCCTAAAAATAGCTTGGTTGCGGCGGATTTCACGGGCATAAGGTAGGACCAAATATCTAACCTTTGATCAACCTGGCGAACAAATTGGCCACCAATAATCAGCACCAGTAGCAGAGTGTTGCCAACTTTCCTGTTCCATAAAAACCATTTCAGTCGGGCTTGTTCCGGCATCAAAAGTCCAATCAGCCAGTGACCGTCCAGCGGACCTAACGGGATCATGTTGAACAATGCGAGGCCAATGTTAATGGACACCGCGAGGAAGAAGAAGGTGGCAATTGGGCCATTATATTGCTCAAGGTCGGATTGCGTTATCAATCCCATGAGAATGCAAACCTTGGCTAAGAGCGCCCAGATTACGGCCTGAAGGATGTTTGACATTGGCCCGGCCAAAATCGCAACAAAGAAATCCCACCGAGGATTCTTCATTTTATCGGGATTCATCGGCGCTGGTCGTCCCCAACCAATTCCGACCCCCGCAATGCTGGACAAGATCATCATCATGGTGCCCACCGGCTCAAAGTGCTTGGTTAGGTTCAGCGTAACCCGGCCGTAGTAGCGTGGGGTGGGGTCGCCGGCGAGGTCGGCAAAAAAGCAGTGGGCAAACTCGTGGAGCCCAATCGCAAAGAAAATGATGATGCCAAAGGACACGATTGTGGAGGGATCGTTCAGCACGAGGTTATGCCAGTCCTTGGGGGACAATCTCGCGGGCGATCATCTCGTCCCAAGAATCGCGCCGCTGAACCAATACTGACTCGCCATTAGGACGAATCAGCGCGGTTGCCGGTCGAGGAAATCGATTGTAATTGCTGGCCATCGAAGAGTTATACGCCCCGGTGCACAACACCTGAATAAGGTCTCCGACTTTTAGCCCAGCGGACAGTTCAATGTCTTCAAACAGTTTATCTGTTTCGCAGTGTCGGCCAGATACCGTAACCGTCTGAGTCGCCCCGTCGGTGAATCCCTCCACGGTGTATTTGGATCCATAAAGCGCCGGACGGGGGTTGTCACTCAGGCCACCGTCCACACAAACGTAGGTGCGAGTCCCCCGCTCTTTGGCGGGAACCGTCTTAAGAACTCCCACGCTGTACAGGGTCACACAACTTTCTGCGATGATCGATCGGCCAGGTTCTTGGCCAATCACGAGATTTGGCCATTCGGCGAGATCACCCAGGGCGTCAAGCACAGATTCGGTGACGAGTCGGCAATATTGATCCACCGCCATCGGTTCATCTTTGCTGGTGTACCTAACACCCAAGCCCCCGCCTACATTGAGGTAACGAGCGGTGAAGGGGTGGCGAAACTTGATTTCTCGAGCGAACTGGGCAATCAACTCACCTCCCGATCGCTGCGCTTCGGGGTCCAGAAGTTGCGAACCCACGTGGCAATGAAACCCGTATAGGTTAAGTCCATGACCCAGCACGGCCTGAACCGCCCGCTCCGCGGAGCCGTCAACGATGTTGAATCCAAACTTGGTGTCGGCCTGGCCGGTGGAAATTTTGGCGTGAGTCACCGGGTCTACTCCGGGTGCCAATCGCAAGACCAAACGCGTGTTACGCGCCTCGCCGGTCGCCAACTCGTTAATGGTTTCGATCTCCGGAAAATTGTCCACCACAATGTGGGAGACCCCGGCGGATAGGGCGAATTGCAACTCTTCTCGCGTCTTGTTGTTGCCGTGAACATGGCACTTAGCGGCCGGAACCCCGGCGGCAAGCGCGGCACGCAATTCGCCTTCGGAGGCCACGTCAATGGTGCATCCCTCGGCATAAGCAATGGCCATAACGGCCAAGGTTGAGTTGGCTTTAGATGCGTAGCTCACTTCGCTTAAGGGATACGCCGCTTTAAATCCATCAATATACGTGCGGATTCGATGGCGAAGGTGAACTTCGTCTATCACATAGAGTGGCGTGCCAAATTTTGCGACCAAGTCTTTCGCCTGAGCTTCATTGAGTCGAAAACGAATGTCTTGGGCGGAGGCAATGGGCATAAAATGAATTATGACAGGTATGCCAGAGTGACAACCACTTGCATATACATTTAGTTAGGCTCCTTGAGGCCCATTTCATCGGTCGTTTGTGCACTGATCTAACGTAAAGGAGGCGCAGACCGCCAATGCAATTCACCGTGTCGAGGTCCAATTTATCGTATATGACATTCCGTTGTCCCGGCAGGGACTATCCCCGAGTAGCCTGGCATAAGCTCGGGCGCCATGCCAGGTCAGTTGCGTCCTGGGTAAGTTCCCCGGCAGGGGCACCAGAACCTTTCAATCAAGATATCGAGGATCGTAATCAACGCCCTGAAAAAACGGAATAGTCCGCCTACCATTGGGATTCGACGGCGTAGCCGGTAGTCGTCGGATGACCGTGCCGACGTCCGGTTGCCCCGAGACCTCCGACAGTCACCCGGACTCGGGCACGGTCATCCCGAGGCTACCGGCTCCGCCGACCTCTTTGGAGGTCAGTTTTTGTTGAGAATACGACGTGAATGCTCAAGCTCTTATGAGTTGTAGGCACTTGGTAGATTCTGGTGCCCCTGCCGGGGAACCAACTTAGCTGCTGACCGATCCTGGCATGGCGCTAGAGCTTTTGCCAGGCTACTCGGGGATAGTCCCTGCCGGGACAAGGGAGGACTCGTCGCGGTCAAACATTCTCTCCCTAACAAGTCCGTTGCTAGATTCTCGTGCCCATGCCGGGGAACCAACTTATTTGCTGACCGATCCTGGCATGGCACCACATCTACATTGAGTTAGGCATCTATAGGCCCCTATCATCGGTCTCGGGTGTATCTATCTAACGTAAAAGAGGCGTAGACCGCAAATGCAATTCACCCTGTCGAGGCTTAGCTAAAAGTATATAACAACCCTTTGACGGCACACGGGCGAGTAAAAGGGGCAGGTCCGTCCTCACCGGTAAATTTCGCTATGCGACCGGGTTGTAGAGTGGTGGAGGCAAGGGGGTTCGAACCCCTGACCTCTTCCATGCCATGGAAGCGCTCTCCCAACTGAGCTATGCCCCCACTCTCGGACGATATATTGAACCCCAAAAACCACAATCTTCGCACGCATCGTAAACTTGGGATGTGCACCCTGCCCTAGAAAAGATAAAAAAGGTGACCACGGCGACGGTCTTTGAAGGAGACCTCTTCTTGGTTGGGGGTGCGGTGCGTGATTTTGCGCTCGGAATTCCGCCTGGCAATGACTTTGATTTGGTGACCCGGCACTCGGCCATCCAACTCGCAGGGCATTTATATAAGAGCGGCCTATCTCTTCATCCCCCGGTCACCTACCCTCGGTTTGGTACTGCGATGCTCAGCGTGGACAGCGCCGCCATTGAATTGGTTACGGCACGAAAGGAAAGCTACCACCCCGATTCTCGAAAGCCCTCGGTGACGCCCGCAACCTATTTAGAAGATTCGACCCGTCGAGATTTCACGGTGAACACGCTGATGATTGGGCTCCATAGTGGCGAGATCCTCGATCCTCTCGGAACCGGTCTTGATGACCTCAAGTCAAAAACCCTCAGAACCCCGCTGGATCCCGCTGCCACATTTGCGGATGACCCCCTGAGAATGCTGCGGGCGATACGCTTTAAAGGGAAATTGGGTTTTTTCTACGCGCCGGGATTGGTGGAGGGAATTAGATCCAGCAAGGATCGGCTCACCGTAATCAGCCTCGAAAGAATTCGCGACGAATTCCTAAAGATGCTCATCCTTCCGGCCGGACCCGAGTGCCTGCAAGAACTGCTTGAATTTGGACTTCTCGAAATCTTTGCCCCCGAGTTTCTACCGATGGTGGATTGTGAACAGGGAAAGTTTCACCACCTGGATGTTTGGAAGCACACCCTGTTGGTGCTGAGGAATGTCCAACCTACCCAAGATCTCAGTCTGTGCTTGGGCGCGCTGTTTCATGACATCGGCAAACCCCCCACCCGAACCCGAGACGAGAAAGGGCAGACCCGGTTCTTTGGACACGAATCGGTGGGTGCGGCAATCACCAAGAATGTTCTTCTGCGCCTCAAATTGCCCAATCGAGAAATTGATGAAGTGGTAATGCTCGTGAAGAACCACATGCGACTCGGTTCCACGCCGGAATTCACAGCATCGGCGGCGCGGCGAGTGATAAGAGACCTCGGAGACCAAACCGATCGATTGTTGGCCTTAGTAGAAGCCGATGCTGCCTCCCTGCGTCCGGGTGTGCGAGCGCTTGATCTAGAACCAATCAAGCAAAGGCTGAAGGAAGTCCAGATGCTACAACCGAAACCATCGCTGGAAAGTCCCCTGTCGGGGGAAGAGATCATGAGTTTGATGGGAATTGCCGCCGGGCCTCAAGTGGGCCAGATTAAGCACTTGCTAACCGAAGCCGTGCTAGACGGAACCCTGGCCTCAAACGATAAAGAAGCCGCCATCTTGTTCCTAAAGAACGTACACTAAATTCTATGATGCGATCTGGTGGCGGCGGTGGTTCCCGAGAAGAAGGCCCAAAGAAGGGCCTCAATAGGGCAAGCCTAAAGCGTGTATTAGCCTACTTTCGGCCTTACCGACCTCAGGTTGTGCTGATTGCAGTTTTAGTATTTATCTCGGCGGGCCTGGGCGTTTTAATCCCATTCTTCCTTAAGCGATTGGTGGATGACGGCTTGATGAAGCAGAATCTACCGCTCGTCACCCAGCTCACTTTACTTTCAATTGCGGTAACGCTTACCACCACCGCACTCAACCTAGGTTTTGGCTTTGTCAGCATTAAAGTGGGCCAAGAGATCATGCGTGATCTGCGGAACAAGCTGTTTGAGCACCTCCAGGGGATGTCGCTCAAGTTCTTTACGGGCACCCGAACCGGTGAAATTCAATCCCGGTTGGCCAACGATGTCGGAGGAATTCAGAGCGTGGTAAGCGACACGCTTGCCAACGTGCTATCCAACGTCACCGTGGTGCTTTCCACCATCGCGGCAATGCTGTACCTGGATTGGCGCCTCACTTTGCTCTCCCTGGGTGTGTTGCCGTTGTTCGCGCTCATTTCGTTTAGAGTGGGCGAGATGATGCGCAAGTTGCGAACGACGTCACAAGAGCAGTTGGCCGATCTCAACTCGGCCACCAACGAAACGCTTTCGGTGAGCGGCGTCTTGCTCACCAAGATCAGTGGCCGTCAAGCCATGGCCGTAAGCCGGTTCAGCCACACAAACGCTGCGCTTACCGAGGTCAATATCAAGCTGGCCCTGATCTTTCGAATCTTTTTTAATCTTTTCGGCCTCACCTTCTCCATCACGCCTGCCTTGGTGTATTGGCTGGCGGGCTACCTCATCATCGGCCAACGAGACCCTGGACTCAACATTGGCACCATCGTGGCGTTCACCTCACTGCAGTCTCGTCTGTTCTTTCCGCTGACCTCTCTGATGAGCGTTCAGGTGGAATTGGCCAGTGCGATGGCCCTGTTTGATCGAATCTTTGAATACCTGGACCTCAAGCAAGAGATTGTTAATGCCCCTAACGCCGAGATCATTCCGATTGAGCAAGTGAAGGGTCATGTGCAATTTAAGAACGTGGGGTTCCGCTACGAGGAGAGCCAAGTGGAGCCCACCCTAACCGGAGTTAGTTTGGACGCCAAGGCCGGTGAATTGATCGCTCTGGTGGGGCCAAGTGGGGCGGGTAAAACCACGCTCACGTATCTCATTCCGCGCCTCTACGATGTTGATGAAGGCCAAATAACCATTGATGGTCATGACATCCGGAACATAGAGCTAGGATCTCTTTCGGACGCGATTGCGGTGGTGACCCAAGAAACCTATTTGGTCCATGACACCATTCGAGAAAACTTGCGCTACGGAAAACCCACCGCAACCGATGAAGAGCTGGAAGCCGCCGCCCGCGCGGCCGCGATCTATGACCATATTTCCGGGCTACCGGATGGATTTGATACCGTGGTGGGCGAAAGAGGCTATAAACTCTCGGGAGGCGAAAAGCAACGGATCGCGATTGCGAGGGCCATCCTCAAAGATCCGCGGATTCTCATCTTGGATGAAGCCACGTCTTCTCTTGACTCCCAGTCCGAACGACTCATCCAATCTGCCTTGGTCCCACTCATGAAGGGTCGGACCACATTTGCGGTGGCCCACCGACTTTCGACCATTCAGGCCGCCGACCAAATACTGGTGATGGTGGACGGTCAAATCGTGGAGCGCGGGCGACACGAAGAACTGCTGGCCCTCCACGGTGAGTACGAGACCCTCTACCGAATCCAGTTTGAGGCGGAACTCGTTGGCACCTAGATCGGCCAGGGAACTTGACGCGGCCGATCCCCTCGCGGGGTTTCGGGAGCGATTTTTCCGAGCCGACCCCGAAGAAATCTATCTCGATGGTAATTCACTGGGTCGAATGCCAATCGCTGCCGTCGCTAAGATTCAAACCATCGCAAACCAGTGGGCCGAAAGTTTAGTCGGCGGGTGGGGCAGTGGCTGGTTAGACCTCCCTCAACGCCTGGGTGACAAAGTGGGTCAGCTTTTGGGTGCTGCCCATGGTCAGGTGGTAGTGACCGATTCAACCTCCGTAAACCTATACAAATCGATTTCTGCTGGTTTGACACTAAGGCCAGGCCGCACTCAAATTGTCACCGATAAAGATAACTTTCCGTCTGATATCTACTTATTACAGGGTATCGCGTCCAGAAATAACTTAGAGATCGTCACCGTGCCGTCTCGCGACGGAATTCATGTGGACCCGGTTGATTTAATTGGCGCACTAAGTGAACAAACCGCAATTGTCACCTTAAGCCACACACTGTTTAAGAGCGGATTCACCCATGATATGCGGCGACTCACGCAAGCGGCCCATGATGCGGGGGCGCTGGTGGTGTGGGATCTTAGCCACTCCGCCGGAGCCGTGCCGATTCAGTTGGATGAAGATCTCGTGGATTTTGCGGTCGGCTGTACTTACAAATATCTAAATGGCGGCCCCGGTGCGCCTGCTTATATCTATGTGCGGAAAGAACTGCAAGATCAGTGTTCTAGCCCCATTTGGGGCTGGTTTGGCCAGACACGCCCTTTTGAATTTAGTTCGGTTTACGAACCCGCCGCCGGCATCAATCGATTCCTGGCCGGTACCCCGCCCGTTCTTTCGATGGCCGCAATTGAGCCCGGGTTGGATCTGCTATTCGAAGCGGGCATGGGGCGTGTTCGCGCGAAATCTGTAGCGCAAACGGAGTATTTGATTGCTCGTTGGGAAGAAGAATTAAAGCCCCTTGGGGTGACCCTAAATTCGCCTCGCAAGTCCGCTCAGCGCGGGTCGCACGTATCGTTGGGTCACCCCGAGGCCTATCGCATTGATCAGGCCCTGATTCAAGAAATGAAGGTCATCCCCGACTTTCGCACCCCAGACAACATTCGTTTTGGAGTCGCACCGTTGTACACAACGTTTACTGAATTAGACGAAGCGGTAAAGAGGATGGCGCAGGTGATAGTGGAGCGTCGATTTGAGAAGTATTCGGCGCACTCGGAGGGAGTGACCTAGGATTTAGTTTCCCACCAAGAATGAATCGCGTCTTCCCAAGACCCCCGGTAGTGAGCATCCACGTACGGCCGAAGGGTATCAAACCTCGACCGGTAGTGGTCATACAAAGACTCGCGCGTGCTGATGGCCAACCACGTAGTCCAAGCCGCCAAAGCACTCCTAAATAACTCGTGACCTTCAGTAGCAGAGCCCTGTCGAGGGTCGGCTCCCAAAACACCATCCCGCTTAGCGTTGATCTCGGGCGGCAGGTTAGACAATTTCACTAAGTCGGGTCGTAGCGCCAAGAGTTGGGAAGTCTCATAGCGTCCCGCGTGATCGAGTAAGGCATCGTCGCCCAGGGGTTCTAGTGGAGTGCCCGCCACCACGCGTACGTCCGGGTAATCGTCCATAGATCGCACGGCTGTTTCGTAGAATTCTGAAAGGTGCCCCTGGGCGTAGTGACCGGTGAGAAGGACGACCGTTTTCGCACCGGCCGCCACCAGACCCGCAATAACGTCGTCCAAAATTCGCTGAAGCGTCTCCGTCTTCACCGAAAGAGAATGTCGGTGCGGCAAAGTGGTGATCGGTAGCCAGGTGGTGGGCAGCAAAACCCCATCGGCTTGTTCGGCGAGCATTTTGCCAAAGTGTTCCGCCACCATTCCATCCAGGCCAAGGGGCAAATGATCACCGTGCCATTCCAACGCACCCCACGGCAGAATGGCCGGAGAACGGGCCTTCCAGCAAGAATCCACGTCGTGCGGCGACATTTCTGCGTAAAAGTGGGTCATGAGTGTTCTTTGCAGGATATCATGCCCCCGTGAAGCGATTGTCATCGTGGCTTAGCGGACCCCAAACCGGATTGGTAATCATCATCGCGGTTTTGACGGTGGTGCTCACAATTTTTGCGGGACATCACGTGGATCGGGCCTCTGGTCATGAGGTTAACAACTTTCTCAATCCTAGCACCTTGGTCCAGGTCGCCACCGATACCAGCTTTTTTGCCATTATGGCGGTGGGCATGACCATGGTGATTGTCAGCGCCGGCATCGATTTATCGGTGGGTTCCATTTACGCGGTGTCTGGAGTTCTCACGGCCATTGTGCTCAAAGGAATGGTCGGCGTTCCGGGTCCGGTGCAAGTGCTTGCCGGGCTTGGCATGGCGTGCGGCATTGGCTTGTTGGCGGGCTTGGCAAACGGAGTTATGGTGGCCAAGCTGGGCGTCCATCCCTTTGTGATCACCCTCGGCACCATGTGGGTGTTTCGGGGAATCGCGTTTGTCACCAGCAAAGCGGAAAGTATTCTTGTTCCCGATTCTCTCACTAAGGTGGCTAAGGCTAGCCTGGGACTTCGCGCGGACCTTGCGCCGGTTCCCATGATCGTGATGCTGGCCGTCACCATCGCCGGATCGCTTTACTTGTCTAAAACCACTCTTGGTCGGCGAATATTTGCGGTGGGTGGAAACATCGAAGCGAGTCGCTACGCGGGATTGCGAATCGAACAAATCCTAATTGGCGTTTATGTGCTTTCGGGCCTTACGGCCGGAATCGCCGCCTTTATGGGGAGTAGCTTTTACGGTTCCGCGTCATCCGGAGACGCCCAGGGCTATGAGCTGTACGTCATTGCATCTGCGGTTGTGGGGGGCGCAAGTTTAAACGGGGGGAAGGGTAGCGCGCTTGGTGCGTTGCTGGGCGCCCTGCTCATTGTCATGATTCGGCAATCCATCCGAACGTTAGGACTTGATCAAAACTACGAATGGATCATCATCGGCGTTGCCATCGTGGTGGCGGTCGTGCTGGATCGATGGGCGGCTCGCCGGGCCGAGCTCGCAATGTTACGTGCCTCCAGTAGGACAATATAGAAGCATTCGCATTTGGCATACAGAACTCATCTGGGGCCACGGATAGATACGAGGAGAAAAAACACCATGAAGAAGTGGAATCAATTAGGATGGATTGCGGCGGTTTTGATTGCGGTGGTCGGTTGCGGAAGCCCGGCCCCATCAACCGATACGAAGACGGCGGACAAGCCCGCCGATGCGACCTCCGGCACGCCAAAGAAGAAGGACATCAAAATATTGATGATCGCTAAGAGTTCTAACAACCCGGTCTTTTTAGCCGCCAAGGTGGGAGCCGAGGCCGCCGCTAAGGAATTAGGCGAAAAGAACGGAATCAAGATCACGATCGATTGGCGCACGCCAAACGAGGAAGACGGCACCGTGCAAGCCCAGCGAATTGCTCAGGGCGTCAACGAGGGTGCCGACGCAGTGTTGCTTTCTTGTTCTGATGCCGCCAAAGTAACCGGTGCCATTGATGACGCAGTGGCCAAAGGCGTGCCCGTGATGACCTTTGACAGCGACGCCCCCAAGTCTAAGCGCTTTGCCTTCTATGGCGCGGATGACGAAGCCGTGGGCAAACAGGTTTTAGACGAAGTGGTTAAGGTCACCGGTGGCAAAGCTAGCGTTGCCATTCTTGCGGGCAACCAGAACGCCCCCAATCTTCAGAGAAGGTCTCAAGCCGTCGTCGATGCGGCCAAGGCAAATCCCGGGATCAAGATTGTTGGCGTGTTTAACCATAAGGAATCGCCCCAAGACGCCAGCGCCGAAGTGACCAAGGATATGAATGCGCATCCGGAAATCACCGCGTGGGCAATGATCGGCGGCTGGCCGCTGTTCAACACCTCGTTGCTCGGATCCCTAGATCCCGCCAAGGTGAAGATTGTGGCGGTAGATGCTCTCCCCGCCCAGCTTGCCTACGTGGACAAGGGATTGGCGCCCGTTCTGCTTGCCCAGCCCGTCTACGATTGGGGCTACAAGTCAGTCGGGTTCATCGTGGATAAAATTGTGCTGGGCAAAGAGGTCGCTCCCATCAATAAGATGGAGTTGGTAAGAGTGACTAAGGAAAATCTAGGAGACTGGTCCGTCCAGCTTCAGAAATGGGGATTCAAGGACATCGATCCTAAGTTCCTGGCCCTCGCCACCAAGAAGTAGTTAACTATCGCGCCCATAGGTTCTTGCCAACCTATGGGCACCATTTTCTATGATGCCGATTCTCGAAACCCAAGGACTCACCAAACGGTTCCCCGGTGTTTTGGCCCTAGAAGACGTCTCAATATCCGTAAAACCGGGCACCGTTCATGCCCTAATGGGTGAGAATGGGGCGGGCAAATCTACGCTCGGAAAGATCCTAGCTGGCCTTTACCGCGCCGATTCGGGCGTGATCAAGTTGGAAGGTCGTGAAGTTAAATTTGGAGGACCGCAAGATGCGCAACATGCCGGTATTGGCATGGTCCACCAAGAACTTCTGTTTGCAGAAAACCTTTCGGTTGCCGATAACCTCAGCCTGGGTGACCTACCGGCAAGTGGTTTTTGGATTGATGAGTCAAAGATTCTGGACCGAGCCATTGACTGGCTTCGCCGAATTGGAGCCGATGTGGATCCCCGTTCCAAAGTTGGCGACCTTCCGGTCTCTAAGCAGCAACTCGTGCAAATTGCGGGCGGAATTGGACGTGGTGCAAAGGTATTGATTTTTGACGAGCCCACAAGCAGCCTTTCCCAAGCTGAATCCGACCGGCTTCTTGCGCTGATTCGAGAACTCCGGGATGGGGGCCTCACGTGCATTTACGTCTCTCACCGACTGGATGAAATATTTGCCATTTGCGACGACGTTACCGTGCTTCGTGATGGCCGAGTGGTGGGCCGCCGGGAAATATCAGACCACGATCAGGGAGATCTGGTTAACATGATGATTGGGCGGGACATGATCGCAGAAGCGTGGTCGGCACCCGAGACCGGCAATATCCTTTTAGAAGTCCAAAATTTTAGTAGCCCCGGTAAGTTTAGAGACGTTTCACTCACTCTCCGAGCGGGCGAGATTCTTGGCTTGGGTGGACTGGTTGGCGCGGGCCGCACCGAAGTTACGGAGGCGATTTTTGGCCTAGACCATCACGCCACGGGATCCGTTAGAGTGAAAGGCCAAGGGCTCAAAATTGGAGATCCCATCCGTGCCATGGCGGCGGGGTTAGGGCTCGTTCCGGAGGATCGGAAGCGTCACGGTTTAGTTCTCTCGATGTCTGCCCAAGATAACGTGAGCCTCCCCTCTATGGATCGCATCGCAACTCTCACGTGGATCCGACGTCAGCAAGAAATTAACTTGGCGAGACAATACATCGAGCGTATGAGGGTTAAAGCTCCGTCCCTAGAATCCTTGGCCGCCGGACTATCGGGCGGAAACCAGCAGAAGCTGGTGCTGGCAAAGTGGCTCGCGGCACACTGTGACGTTCTCATCGTGGATGAACCCACCCGAGGCGTGGATGTTGGCGCAAAGGCGGAGATTCACGGGCTTCTGCGCGAGATTGCCAGTGAGGGTAAAGCCGTCTTGATGGTTTCTAGCGACCTCCCCGAGCTTTTGACCGTCGCCACGAGAATCCAGATCATGCGCGAAGGATTGCTTGTGGGCGAGCTTACCGCCCCTTTCAGTGAGGAATCCGCCATGCGTGCCATGGCAGGCGTGGGCGGACTCCTCAACGGCTAGCAACGGGCTAGACGAGTTTGCCGGTCCATCGAACTGCGTTGTAAATCACGCGGCGGACCCTTTCGTCAAAGTACACGCCGTATGTTTCGTGACCCGGCCTAAAGTAGAACACTCGTCCGATGCCCTCGCCCTGTCCTTTTCCACCGCCGGGACCCGACGTAAACTCGGGATCAATTCCGTCTCCCACCGTCCAGACGATGCCGGATGGGAACGATTCTCCGCCGAGCGGGAAGTAAGACTGAAGGATAAGATGCTGATACGGCGGCACGTCAAACGGGCTTCCGTACATCTCCTCCGCGTCTATCGTGAAGTCTTCTACGCCCTTCGCAATGGGGTGCCAAGGCGCGCAGACTCTAATCTGCTCACTGTCGGTAGATTCTCGCCAACCGCCTTTTAAGTGGCCCTCGCCGTTCACTACTCGCTTAAATGTCTTGGAGTAGTGTCCAGAATGAAGACAAATAAATCCCATGCCTTCTTTACGCACCCGCTCCGCCACTCGCACCGCCAGGGCATCTTCTACTTCACCATGGCGGGCATGGCCCCACCAAATGAGAACGTCGGTATTTGCCAACGTTTCGTCGGAGACGCCTTGGTTAGCATCGTCAAGATTGGCCACGTTGACCACAAACTCGGCCGACTTGTCAAATTCTTTCAGGCCCTCCGCTACCGCGCCTCTTATGCCTTCGGGATAGAGTTCTTTGGGCGCATGCGCCGGGTTTTCGTCCCACACCAGGACGCGAATTGGAGTTGATTGAGCCATCGCCATGAGTTTGGCGCTCCAGTCGCCCATATTCATACCCCTGTCCGGCAATTGGCGGAGAAACCGGCGCTCAAGCCCCTCTTCCGCGAGGGTGGCTTGTCTTACAGCAAAAAGGTAGCCTCAACAAAAAACAAGCGACTGTCTTTTACGATTCAGTTAATCCTCCACGGATTTACCGCATGTTTACAAAGTCAACCGGGTAATCAAGGTCCATGTCTTTGACAAACTGGATCGTTTTCTGAAGCTCGTCCTTGGCTTTACTGGTGACCCTAACTTCTTCGCCCTGAATCTGGGCGTTTACTTTGAATCCCTTATCGCGAATCAGCTTTGTCATCGCCTTAGCCTTGTCTTGGGCAATCCCCGTCTTGAGAGTCAATTTGCATCGCACGGTTAAGCCGGTACCTGGCTCCAGCGTGCCCCACTCAATTTGGCGCGCGTCAATGCCACGCTTGAGCATTTTGCTGAACACGATGTCTTTCAATTGGTCCATCTTGAACTCATCATCGGCAATCAGCGTGATGTCGTCTTTCTCGTGGATAATTTCGCACTTGCCGCCCCTAAAGTCATAGCGGTTAGCCAACTCTTTCTCGGATTGGTCAATCGCGTTCTTGACTTCCATTTTGTCGGCGCGAGATACGATGTCAAAGCTAAATTCGGTTACTGCCACGGATTAAGCGGCCTCCAAGTCTTGACTCTGCACGAGCAACACGTAGTGAGCGTCAAATTCCAATTCTTCCTTGGTCAAAATTTTCTTCTGTTCCTCAGATAGCGGATCCAGAAACTTCTTACGCATTCGGAGAGTGGCGGCAGTGTGAACGTCGGCGCTCACGTTGCTCAGCGACTCCTGTTCAATTCGTACGGCAACTTCAGATTCGCTGTAAACTTGTTGCACCGCTCCGACCAAACCCGCCATGTGCGTGAAATATCGATTCTTCTTGCGGTCTTCTTCCGAAACCTCTCGGATCACGACCCGAACGCGATCCCCTTCTTTCCAGGTAGCCATGCTGTCAGATTACCTTTCTTGAGGTTTGGGAGTTTGGGAGTTTGGGGGTTCGGGCGTTTGGCGGTAGACACCGCCGAACCTTCCCGAACGGTTGAACCAAGCAGACCGAACCTCCGAACCTCCGAACCTCCGAACTTCCGAACTCCCGAACCCCCGAACCCCCGAACCCATATACATTTTTCTGGGCTCCTTTAGGCCCATTTCATGGGTCCATTGTGTATCGATTTAATGTAAAGGAGGCGCAGACGGCCAATGTAATTCACCCTGTCGAGGCCCAACTAAACGTGACCCTCCCTTGTCCCGGCAGGGACTATCCCCGAGTAGCCTGGCATCAGCTCTGGCGCCATGCCAGGATCGTTCAGCAAATAAGTCAGTTCCCCGGCAGGGGCACTAGAATCTACAAAATGCCTGCAACCCATACGAGGTTGAGCTATCACATCGTATTCTCAACCAAGAACTGAATTCCAAAGCGGTCGGCAAAGCCGGTAGCCTTGGGATGACCGTGCCCGAGTCCGGGTGACTGTCGGTTATCCCGGGGCAACCGGACGTCGGCACGGTCATCCGACGACTACCGGCTACGCCGTCGAATCCCAATGGCCGGCGGCATATTCCCTTTTTTCAGTGAGTGCATCGGCGATTCCCGATATGTGGAGCTACATTTCAACTCAAGAAGCTCACCATCATGAGAAACCTCATCTGGAGGAGTTAGAATGACCACTCAAAGAAGCGGGTGTTAATTACGATCCTCGATACCTTGATTGCTAGATTCTAGTGCCCCTGACGGGGAACTTAGCGAGGACGCAACTGCCCTGGCTGGCGCGAGAGCTTATGCCAGGCTACTCGGGGAAAGTCCCTGCCGGGACAACAGACGGTTAATCCCGGTCAAACATTTTCTTCCCGACAGTGGCGCTAGATTCTAGCGCCACTGCCGGGAAAAGACTTATTTACTGACCGATCCTGGCATGGCACCCTATGTACATTTTGTTAGGCATCTTTAGGCCCATTTCATCGGTCTTGGGTGTATCGATCTAACGTAAAGGAGGCGCAGACCGCAAATGCAATTCACCCTGTCGAGGCCAACTAAACGTATATGACCCCGAACCCCCGAACCCGAACCCCCGAACCAACCCGAACCCCCGAACCAATCCGAACTCCCCAACAACCGAACTCTCCCAACCTCACCGACCATTCACCGTGATCCCCGGCCAATCATCGGTGCGAAAGGGAAGGGCGGGGAGTCCGTCATCGTTAACGAGATTGATATCCGGGTTTGCCGCCCAACCGTATCGAACGGCAACAATCTTCTCGCCACCCGGATGAGTTAGGATCACCGTGGACCCGTCGATTTTCGCGGTAGCCCAAACCCATTTGTGGTCATCCGTAGCAACCGCAAAACTTTGCGGAACTCGGCCATCAGCCGTCCTCAGTCCGCGCCCGGATTGGTAGCTAATCCTCACCGACTGCCCCATTGGCCGCATATCCAAGAAGGTAGGGCCAAACGCCGTGACTTCTTTGCCATAAACCTTACTCAGAGCGTTAAGGGCCAAACGGTGACCCACTTCTCGTTTATTTTTGGGATGAATATCACCGGCTTCGCCGATATCGATTGCGGTTGCCATGCCCGTGTTGGGAAGGCGAAGGGCCATAGTCTGCGCTTCCCTCAGCTCCGCCCATTCCGCTTCGGCCGGCTGGTCTAGCCTTGCCGTGTAGTTGGCCAATTGAACCCATAAGAACGGAAAATCGCCTTGGCCCCAATGCGCTCGCCAGTCTTCAATCATGGAAGGGAAGAGGGTCCGGTATTGAAATGCACGGTCCGCGTTGGATTCCCCCTGATACCAGATGGCCCCCCGTATGGCGTACGGCATGAGCGGCGCAATCATTCCGTGATAGAGTCCGCTAACCGCCCAAGGGTGGCCGGGACCAAAGGGTTGCTCTGGCCTTACGCCCTCAAATATTCGCTCAATTTTATACTTCCAAGATCCCGCTAACGGAATGAACTCGCCCGATTGGCCCCCATCCGGCCCGACGCGGAGAGCTTCTGGCCCAGACGTGAACCCGCCCGTCAAATAGATGTCCCGAACTCGCACGGCTACCGTGTTCTGGCCCACGTGGATTACGCCCGGTGCCACGCGATAGGAGCGTAAGACCGCATAAGGATTCGGGGTTTTTTCGTCGATCGAACCCACTTGAATACCGTTTACGTAGGTCTTGTCGTGATCGTCAATCGCACCCAGTTCCAAGCGGAGCGCCTTCCCGGACCATCCGGCGGGCACATCAAAGGTTCTACGAACCCAGAACACTCCGTCTAGGTCCTTACCCTCCAGTAAATCCCAGGTGGTTGGCATGCTTACGGCGCGCCAAGAGGAGTCATCAAACCCACTTGAAGCCCATCCCCCATCGTAACCTTGGTTCTGCGGGTCTTTTCTTTGTGCTTCCCAGGCGGCAAATTCGGCCTGGAACTTTGCATTCTTCGCCGGGAAGTCGGCGGCGGTGGCCTCATAGTTGGTGACCATCGGCGCAAGGGAAGGCACCGATCGAAGTTTCTCCCGGCTGGTCCAAGATTCGGCGGGAGTGCCTCCCCAACTGGTATGGATCACTCCAATTGGAACATTGAGTCTTCGATTGAGTTCGGCCGCAAATGCGTACGCAACCGCGGAAAAGTGAGCGACCGATGCGGCATCGCCGGGCACCCAAGTGCCCACAACGTCCGCCGCCGGAGTTTCCGTGCTGATCTTTTGCACCGTGAACATCCTAACTTCGGGTTTCACCTCGGACTTTGCTCGCTCAAAGTCGTTAGCTGCGTTCTCTGTGAATTCCATGTTAGATTGACCGCTGGCCACCCAAACTTCGCCCACCAGAACGTCTTTGAACGCAAGCGTGGTGCCACTGGTAACGGTGAGGGTCTTCGCGCTTCCCGTATTAAGGGGATTGAGTCGGCAAATCCAGCGTCCGTCAAGGTCCGCAGTGGAGGTCACGCTCTGACCCCCGAACTTCACCATTACAGAAGCGCCGGGCGCGGCAGTGCCAAATACGGGAACCGAAATTCCGCGTTGAAGCACCATGTGATCAGAAAAAATCGAAGCAACCTTGAGAGGGGTCTGCGTTATAAGAAGCAAGGAGATGAGGGGAGTAAGCATGGGTTTAAGTGTTGACAAAGTTGCCCGCTGCGCAAGCACCGGGTTCCGGCATGTTTACCCGGTTTACGAGTTAATGGGTAGTCGCAGCACGGTAAGAAGATTCTGCGACACGCTAAGACGAAGGGGCAGGATCAAATTTGGATTGTCAGCCTGATGCCGTGACTCCCACCCTCAAATACGTTTAGTGGGGCGCCGAAAGGGTGAATTGCATTCGCGGTCTGCGCCTCATTTACATTAAATCGATACACGCATGACCGATGAAATGGGGCTAAGATGCCTAACCAAATGCACAGGTGGTGCCATGCCAAGATCGGTCAGCAAACAAGTTTGTTCCCCGGCAGGGCATTAGAATTTAGCATCGGACTTGCGGGGAAGGAGATGTCTAGCGGCCACTAACCCTCCCTTGTCCCGGCAGGGACAACGGAGGTTCACATACATTTACTTGGGCCTCGAAAGGGTGAATTGCATTGGCGGTCTGCGCCTCATTTACGTTGGATCGATACACACAAGACCGATGAAATGGGCCTAAAGGAGCCTCACTTAATGATTATGAACCCCACTCTATCCCCGAATCAGAAGGTATAGGTCATTCACGTTGGTGCCGGTGGGTCCCGTCACGATCAGTCCATGGCTCGCTTTCAAGAAATGATTTGAATTGTTTTCATCCAGGCAAACTCGGGCATGGGCCCCGTTGGCGGCCGCTCTCGCTACCGATTCTCCATCCACCAACCCTCCGGCGGCGGAGGTAGGTCCATCGGTTCCGTCGGTGCTTCCGGCGAGAATCGCAACGTTGGGCACGCCTTTGATTCCGACCGCCGCCGCAAGGGCAAACTCCTGGGCTCTTCCCCCTAATCCATGCCCGTGAATCGTAACCACCGGTTCACCTCCGTTAATCACCGAACCGCTCTTACCCGCCGTAATCAAATGTTCTGATTCCGCCCGCGCCTCCCCGGTAAAAAAGCGAACCGGCGGCCCCATTTTAAGCCCGCGACGATTGGCAGAATCCCACGCGGCGGCCAGAGCCGATTTGAGCGAACCAATGATGACGTGGGTTGGCATCGGGGGAGACGGTAAGGGAATTTGCTTGGTGATCTCCCGCATTCCACTCCAGACGGCGAGTTTTTCCGACACGTGTCGGTGACCCGGCACAAACGGACCGGAACCAATGGTGGCGAGGTCATCCCCGATGACGTCGCTCAGCACCAAGACAAGAACCGTGACATTGCGAAAAGCCCGGGCCAATCCGCCCGCCTTAATTCGAGAGAGCCGCGACCGAACCGCATTCAACTCGTCGATACTCACGCCTTGACTGAGTAACCGCTGAGTAGCTTGCTGCACTTGGTGAAGAGAAACTCCCGCCGCGGGAAGTTCCATGAGCGAAGACGCTCCCCCAGATAGGCAGAAAATAACGAGGTCATTTGTAGTGATACTTGCGGCAAACGCAAGCATACGTTGCCCCGCATGAATAGAGGATTCATCGGGCACCGGGTGAGCAGATTCGATCACCTCAATTTTTTCGATTGGAAATCCGTGCCCAGTTTTGGTGATGACGAGTCCGCTAACCAGGCGATCAGGAAACATTTCCGCGACCGCCTTGGCCATTTCTACCGAAGCCTTTCCCGCTCCGGCAATGCGCACGTTATCAAACATCGCTAGGTTAAACCGGTGCTCGCCCGCCTGCAAATGATTGCCCTGCCGATTGAGGTGCTTGGGAATGAGCACCGAAGGATGCGCCGCGGCCAGGGCATCGGCGTAGATTGCCAAGGCAATTTCTGAAGCCGTATTGTGCGGGTTTGCCTGAATAGTCACGGTCAACTCGTAAGGAACGTAAAGGCAAGGTCGCTAAACCCCGGTAGGCCCTCGTGGCCAAAGTCGGGATAAATCACCACGTTTTTCTTTGACTGGATCTTGTTGTACGCCGCAAACTGGGTGGAAGGCGGAGTTATCGTGTCGGATAAACCGGTGCCCATCAGAATTTCGGCTTTGATTCGGGGGGCCAAGTGTTGAACGTCAATGTAGCCCAGTCGCTCAAAAATTTCTGCTTCGCGCTCATGACGAGGGTCCCAGTGGCGAAAGAACGTTTTCAGTTCCGCATAAGCCCCGGTAGCCAAATCCATTTCCCAAATTCTCTGGTAATCCGATAGGAACGGAAATGTGGGTGCCGCCTTTCTCACCCGAGGCTCTAAAGCCACGCAGGCTAAAGTTAATCCACCGCCCTGGGAGCCCCCCATCGCCACCACTTGATGCTCATCAACTTCCCGCATCGCCATCACAATACGGGCGAGTTGGGCGGTATCAAGGAAGGCTTGCCGGTAATACAACTTCTCCGGAGAATCGTCTAACCCGCGAATAATCAGTCCGTTGTGGGTGTTTCCTCGCACCCCGCCTCGGTCTTCTGAACGCCCCCCCTGGCCACGACTATCAAGCGCGGCAACGCAAAAACCCGCCGCGACAAAGTTCAGCTTATCCGCCCAATCCCCGCTGTGATGACTATAGCCATGAAATTGTAAAACTGCCGGGGCCGGTCCACCCAGATGCCGGGGAAGAAGGAACTTTGCGTAAACTTCGGCGCCGCCCACTCCTAAGAACGTGAGGTCAAAACACTCCGCAAAAGGGGTTTGGAAAGCCGACGGCTTGAGGGTGGCCCCGGTACCAAGCGCGTGCATTTCGGCGAGGGCGGTGTCCCAAAATGCGTCAAAATCGGCAGGTCGTGGGTTGCGCCCCTTATACTTATGAAGCTCGTCGAGTGGAAGGTCTACTAATGGCATAGGGGTTAATTAAAAAGCCGCGACAGGTGCTGTCGTGCTTGGGATAAGGCATCAGGATGGTCATCAATGGAGCACTCAAGGCTCACCAAAGCATCGTAATGGAGTGCCTGTAGCCGTGAAACAAATCCTTGGACCATGGGGTCATCGGCGGTTGGTGCGGTGCGGGGCAGGTTGGCAAAGTGAACGTGGAGAGGTGCGAACGGGATCTCTCGCACCCAGAATCCTTCCGGAGGCGCAGTATCTCCGGATCTCCGATGATGGGCATCCCAATCCACCAGTAAGTGATAGGAGTCGGCGGTGAATCCCACTCCACTCGATTTAAGGTCTTGGGCGAGTTTGCCCATCTGATTGCCAACATCAGTTTCCCGAAAGTTTAGTGATTCGGGGGCGACCCGGATTCCGTACGGACTCGCTATCTGATCCAGCTCTGCGGCAATTTCCACGAAGCATTTTTCGGCATCCACTCCCGGAGCAGACTTTCTCGCGCCGCCGCTACCCAGCACCATGAGTCCAATTCCAATCTCCGCGGCCCGTTCAATTGTCCGTTTGGCATAGTCTAAGTAAGGTGTGGCATCGGGCCCGTAGAGGCGAATTGTGCCGGGAAAGAAGCCGTTGCTACTCAGAATGGGGATGCCACTAAATGAGGCAAGGTCAAACTCTTCCTGCTCCCCGTGAAGCGACGAGGCCGCGATCTCAATGTAGTCAAAGCCTACGCTGAGAATAGCGTCGGCCCTGTCTGGCGGGCAACATACGCCAAATTTCACAGAATCTCCACCTTTTTGCCATCATTCCTAGCGCTTTCGTAAATCGCAAGTACAACTTTGAGCGGCTCTAGTGACATCTCACCCGTTAAATAAGGGTCGCGGTTATCAGCCACCGCTTGCACAAAGTCGGTGAGCTGAAGTTGATGTTGGTTACCCCACTTTGTGGTGGCATCTTCTGAGGTTAAGTTTATGTTTACGTCGTGAAGGTGCACTTTTGGTGTCGGTTGCTGGGTGACACCCGCTCCGTACGGTGACCCGTCGTTCGCCGCTTCAGAATCAACCCGCCAGACCTTAATTCGGTCGGCTTCAATCACCACCGATCCGAAGGTTCCGTGAACCTCCAGGCGCTCCGCCATGCCGGGAAAAGTGGCCGTAGACCCTTGGATAACGCCAACCGCTCCGTTCCGGTACTCCACCAAAACGTTGGCCGTGTCTTCCACTTCAATGTCGTGAGCCGCCGTACGAATCTGGGCTTGCACTGACTTCACTCCGCCCATGATCCACTGAATCATGTCAACGTAGTGAATCCCCTGATTCATCAAGCACCCTCCGCCATCCAGCTTCCATGTGCCTCTCCAATCGGCTGAATTGTAATAGGCTTGGGCCCTAAACCACTTGTTATAGGCGTCGCCCTGAATCAGAGTCCCCAGCTCGCCCGATTGCGCCGCGTCGCGCAGAGCGCGAATGTCTTTAGCAAACCGATGCTGGGAAATGGTCGTGAGCTTTACTTTCGCCGTTCGGGCCGCCTTGACCAACTGGGTAGCCGTGGCCAATGAAACGTCAATCGGCTTTTCCACCACCACATGCTTGCCCGCCTGGGCCGCCGCGATTCCAATCTCCGCGTGAAGACCGCTGGGAACGCAAATCACCACCGCATCCGCCAGACCGAGGAATTCTTCCCATGAACGGGCGCAAGTCGCGCCAAATCTCTCACTCGCGGCCGCTGATCGCCCGGGGTCAATGTCGAAGAACGCACTCAGTTTTGCCCCTTCGATTCCCTCCAGGGCCTGCGCATGGGTGCTATGAATAGCGCCGCACCCCACAATTCCAAATCGCAACATTATGCCGAGGCTCCGATATCTGAGAGTACCGAGCGCAGGGCGTGGGTGGCAACACCAAAGAGTTGCTCGCCGCTAAAGCCGCCCAGTGGCCCTGCGGCGCTGAGATGCGGCTCCAGGGTGAGCGGACCGTTCCAGCCCGCTTGAATCAGCCAAGCCAACGTCTTACCGAGGTCTCCGTTCCCTTCCCCAGCCGGGACAACTTTCCCCTGCGCCTCAACCGCGTCTTTGATGTGGATGGTATCGAGATGGGGCAAGAGCCAGGGGAACCAATCGGGCATCGGCCTAAATCCGATGAGGACGGTGTTGGCAAAGTCAAACGCCGCCTTAAAGTTGGGGCCTCCGAGTTCCGTGAAAAGTCGCTTGGCATTGGCGGGGAATGCGCCCCAGAACCGTCCATCGTTCTCATGGAGGAGCACAACGTCATGATCGGCGGCCAACTGGATTTGCTCGCGCATCCATTCAATGACTTTGCTCGCATCGGTGTCGGCCGCTTCCGGAGTGAACAACCGGATTCGCCGAGTTCCCGTGAGATTGGCCGCGTGAATAGACTTCTTAAGCTTCTCCAATTCCTCCGGTTGGGCCGCCACGGAATACGGCACTTTGTTGACCGGCGACCCAATGGCTTGGACCACCAGCCCCGCCGCAACCGTCTGATCGGCCACTCGTTTCAGGTCATCATCGGTTAACCCCAGCACGTTAACGTTATCAACCGATCGCAGATCCAGTCCAGAAATACCTAACGCAACCAGGGTTTTGATTTGCACCTTTAGGTCAGGGCTAATCTCATCCGCAAATGCCGAAAGCTTAAAGTGAACCGCCGCATTCATGCTGGCAAACTTACCCGACCAGGGCTTGCCTATTCGTTAATTGTTCTGATTCCGGGTGCGATGGCCGGACGCAGAAACAACTTATAGCCCTCGGTCTCCAGTCGGCTTTGGAGTTCGTCCGCATCTTCGGTGAGCGCAATCACCGTGCCCCCCATGCCCGCCCCCGCGAGTTTGGCCGCCTTGGCACCATTTGTCAGGCAACAATCAATCAGCTGATCGACACGGTCTCCCGATCCTCCGAGCTCGGCGATAAGTCGCTGATTCTCGGTCATTGCTTTGCCTAGGGCGTAAAGATCGCCCTTCACCAGTGCCTCTGCGGCCATGGGGGCCATCTCGGTGAGGCGCTCCATGGTGGAAACCACAAGCGGCTCACCATTGAGCCACCGCTCCGCCATGGGGCCGTGAACCGATCCGCTCAACCTCTGAACGCCGGTGGTAATCAACAAGAAGGGAAGGGGTGCGGTTATAGATTCTAGACGCGCATGAGGTCCCGGCTCCACCGGGTGTTTCCCTCGGAAATTCATGAGTTGCAGTCCGCCGTGAACCACCATGTACGCATCCTGATAGCCGCACATCACGCCGGCTTCGTTGCGCTCAATGTCCCGCACTAATTCGGCAAATTCAACCGTCGGCAGTGCCTCATCCCCCCTAAGCTGCATCACGCAAGCCAGCGTTGCCGCAAGGAGGGCCGTGGATCCGGCCAAGCCACTAGAGCGCGGGACGTTGCTTGACCACTCGACCGTCACCGGCTCAGATATCGGAAACCGTGCCGTCACCGCATTCCAAAGGGTGAGGTCGTCCGGCAACGACTCGGTGCCGAGGGTCAATCGGCACGTTGCCCGTGCCGTGAGGGAGCAAGAAAGCACGCTGCCTCCGTAAATGTCGCTGGGATTTCCCACGATGCCGCATCGACCCGGTGCGGAGGAGGTGACCGTGCTTGCCTGACCTGAAGTAATTAGTCCCATTGCTGTCTTATTGCTCGTGCGTACTCTTCCGGACTCCCGCAGTCCACCCTTTGCTGTCCCGATTGGAGGGGAACTGCGCGGATATCCGCGCCAGATTTGATGCTCATGTTCAGAAATTCGGTCAATGACATCTCGCCGGATTTAGCTCTACGTTCTGGATCAAGGCAGAAATCCGCCAGAGAAGCCATGAGCGGGGCGATGAATCCGTACCGCGCCGCGACGGCCCAGCGACTCTTAGTTTCCGACGGCCGAGGTTTTTCCAAAATCCGAGTGATCGTCCCGTTCATTTCGTTGATCTCGGCAATTCCGTAGAGATGCATCTGGTCGTCCGACACCGGCTCAACCGCCACGCAACCCGCGATGCCTCGGTGCAATAACGTCGCAATTCTGGCAATCGGTGATCCCCCGCGAAAAACGGCGTCGCCGAGCAGGATCAGGGCGTCTTCTATCACTTCGGCCGAGGCAATGGCATCGGCTAGCCCTTTCGGCTCAAGTTGGTACGCAACATTGATGGCGTTTCGGCCAGCGGCCCACTCATCAATTCCGGGTTTGCCCGGGGAATTAATCACAATCACGGCATCCGGGTCCCCTTCCCATGCCTCGTCAACAATCCGATCAATTACCGTTCTATGGCCCAGTTTCAGCAGTTCTTTGGGCGCACCATCGGTTACGCACTGCATTCGTGTGCCCTTTCCTGCTGCGGGAATGATTGCTACCACCGGTTTATGGTGACGTTTCAAATAGGGTCTTTGCTCCGGCAATTCACGGAATGTTGTGTGCGCTTGGAGAGTAACATTTAGGTTAACTCATGCCCAAGTACGCAATCGGCCTAGATTACGGAACCAACAGCGTTCGCGCTCTTCTCGTTGATGTCTCCAACGGCGACGAAATTGCCACGTCCGTTTTTAACTACCCATCCGGCGAAAGCGGCGTGTTTTACAGCCCAGACAACGTCCACCTTGCGCGGCAGCATCCCCAGGATTATGTGGATGGTTTTTATGCCACGGTCAAAGAGATCATGGTTGGGATTGACCCCTGCGATGTGGTGGGCCTGGGCGTAGACACCACGGGTTCCAGTCCGTTGCCCGTGGATGAATTTGGCACGCCGTTGGCGTTTCTTACCCAGTATCAAGACAATCTAGACGCCTTAACCTGGCTTTGGAAAGATCACACTTCCCACGCGGAAGCGTCGGAGATTACCG
Source organism: Fimbriimonadales bacterium (assembly GCA_038212035.1). GTDB lineage: Bacteria > Armatimonadota > Fimbriimonadia > Fimbriimonadales > Fimbriimonadaceae > Fimbriimonas. The sequence continues at coordinate 7,287 of JBBQUZ010000011.1, read as the reverse complement.
AGAAGGCGAGAGCGCAGGGATTGCCTTATTTGGCCAAGTGCGGAGGAACCTACTCCGGTGAATGGTTCTGGTCTAAGATTCTCCACTGCGCGCGGGTGGCCCCAGAAGTGTTTGCGGGCGCTTACTCTTGGGTGGAGTGTGCGGACTGGATCCCGGGATTTATCACCGGAACCGCTAACCCCAAAACCCTCCAGCGAAGTATCTGCGCCGCCGGCCACAAAGCGATGTTCGCCGAGGAATGGGGTGGTTTGCCCAGTAAAGAATTTTTGGCCACTCTTGATCCGAGGCTGGCTGACCTGCGGGAACGGTTATTTAGTACCGCCGTTCCCTCCAACCAAATCGCGGGCCGAATTACCGCAGATGTCGCTCAGAAAAGTGGACTTCCCGCAGGACTGCCGGTTGCAGTAGGTGCCTTTGATGCCCATTTTGGTGCAGTTGCCTCGGGGGTCAAGCCGGGAACCCTGGTGAAAATCATCGGGACCAGCACTTGCGATTGCATGGTCCATCCGTTGTCTGAACCCCTTGCTGACATCCCCGGCCTGTGCGGAATTGTCAAGGGTTCGGTGTTGCCGGACTATTACGGACTCGAGGCGGGGCAATCGGCCGTCGGAGACATTTTTAATTGGTTCTCAACCTTTGTGGGGCAGAGCCATGTCGATCTCACCGCCGCCGCTCTTGAGCTTGAACCCGGTGAAAGCGGTCTGATTGCTTTGGATTGGAGCAACGGAAATCGTACGATTCTCGTTGACCCGCTTCTCACCGGCCTTTTGGTTGGTCAGACGCTGCACACCACTCCAGCCGAAGTTTATCGCGCTTTGATCGAAGCAACTGCATTTGGTGCGCTCACCATCATTCGCCGACTTGAAGAATACGGCGTACCGGTACGTGAGGTGGTGAATTGCGGCGGAATTGCCGAAAAGAGCCCGTTGGTGATGCAAATTTACGCGGACGTTTGCAATCTGCCCATGAAGGTTTCAAGATCGGCCCAAACGTGCGCATTGGGCTCCGCAATCTTTGGCTCCGTAGTCGGTGGCGTCTATCCCGATGCAGAATCTGCCCAAATCAAAATGACCGGAGTAAAGGAGCGAGTCTTTACTCCGGATGCGGCCGCCGTGAAAATCTACGCCGACCTTTACCCAGTGTATCTCACGCTCCATAATGCGCTGGGTATGCCGGCAAAATCCGAGGTGGGAACCGTGATGAAACGGCTGATTGTGATTAGAGACGGGGTTAGAAGAACATTGTGAGCAATCACCAGATAGTCATCGAGGACTACTCGGATTCTCAAGGGCGAGTCACTCACTAACCCGCGAGAAAGAGGCGAGAAGCTCAGAAGTTGCTCCAAAGCAACTTTGCAGAAAAATTTGAATAAGAACGATAGTTTCGAGAAAAGCCGGTTAATGAAATCATTTCTCGGACGACCATGCGTCGATGCGGATAGAGATGGTGGATGCAGGATTGATGGGACGAGTTTCCGACGGTAGCCCGTATTGGTGAATGTTAGCCTTGGCAGAATAACTGTGACCTTGATATGTTAATAATCAGAAATGAACGAGATCTTTCGCCGCTAAAACTGGAAGTTGCAAGGGCCAACTGGGCCCTACCGGCGGCCGGCTTGGTGACCATGCATTCAGGGAATGCAAGTGGCTATGATCCTGACTCTGATTTGTTATTCATCAAGCCCTCGGGGATGGATTACGATAAGATAACGCCGGGAAATTTGGTTAAGGTTAGAGTCTCTACCGGTGAAGTGCTATCAGAAAATGTACGGCCGAGTGTTGATTTACCCCATCACCTATTTCTTTACCGAAATATTCCGGGAGTTCGCGGGGTGATCCATACCCATAGTAATCACGCTACTGCCTTCGCCGCGGTCAACCGTCCGGTACCTCTTGTGCTCACCGCGATTGCCGACGAGTTTGGTGCAGAAATTCCCTGCACGCCGTACGTGGATAACGAAGGTGAGCACATCGGAGAAGCGATCCTGAAGTATCGCAACCGTTCGCCCGCCATCCTCATGGGTAACCACGGGGTGTTTGCGTGGGGAGATTCCCCGCGCTCCGCGCTGAAGGCGGCGGTCATGGTGGAAGATGTGGCCAAGACAGTCTGGCTCGCGCTTCAAATAGGAACGCCTCAGGCCATCCCCCCCGAAGAGGCCGAGAAGTGGTACGACCGGTACCACAACCGCTACGGCCAATGAAGAAGATTTTCACTGCCGGGTACCCTAAATCGTGAGTGCTGGTTCTGAAGATTGGATATGTACCTATGATCCGCTCATTGCCCTCATGGGCCGCTTTGAAAACGTCCGCGCGGCGGACAATTCTACTGATCCTTTTTTAGGGCTATCGGTCGAAGATTCGCTTAAGAAGCATATCGTAGACGGCATCAAGAAAAGTCTTGAGAGTCGTCTGGATACCGCCCTTGGCCAATACCCGCCGCTGGCGATCATCAATGACATCTTGCTTGATGGCATGAAAACGGTGGGGGAACTGTTTGGATCGGGCAAAATGCAACTCCCGTTTGTCCTCCAAAGCGCCGAAGTGATGAAAGCTGCGGTTCGCTATCTCGAACCGATGATGGAGAAGAACGAGGGCAGCGAAAAGGGGTCAATTCTTCTCGCTACCGTGGCCGGCGATGTTCATGACATCGGTAAAAACTTGGTCGATATCATCCTCTCCAATAACGGATACCGGGTGGTGAACATCGGGATTAAACAACCGATTAACGCAATTTTAGACCAGGCCAGAGCGACTAATTGTCGTGTGATCGGCATGAGTGGTCTGTTGGTTAAGAGCACCATTATTATGAGAGAAAATCTCATGGAGATGAACGATCGTAGTCTCCACGGCTTCCCCGTGATTCTGGGGGGTGCCGCACTTACTCGGGGCTACGTAGAACAAGACCTGCAAGGAATTTATAAGGGCAAGGTTTTCTACGCGCAAGATGCATTTGAAGGCCTTAGGCTAATGGCGGACCTTTCAGAGGCGAAAGATGCCGGTGCACTTCCTACCCCGGAGAAAAATGCCGACTTTGTCCCGCGTGTGACTTCACACCGAACCGATATCCTTGACCCTGGGCTCTACGCATTTACCGGCCACCGCTCGGATGTAGAACCGGTAATACCGCCGAAATTACCGTTTTATGGCACTCAAAAAAACACCCGATTTGATATCTTTGAATTGTACAAATACATTAACCCCATCGCGCTCATCCGGGGTCAATGGCAGTTTAAGCGTCCGGAGGGGATGGGGAATCAGGAGTTTTCCGATTGGCTAGAAGCCGAAGCGGGGCCAATCTTTGAACGAATGAAGCGAGACCTCGCCAACGTTCTCAAGCCCAAAGTGAAGTGGGGCTATTTCCCCTGCGCATCGGAGGGGAATGACTTAATTATCTTTCAAGAAGATCTTAAAACGGAGCGCCTAAGATTTACTTTTCCCCGTCAGAGAGACGGAAAACGACTCTGCATCAGTGATTTCTTCCAACCTTCTGGAAACGTATACGGAACAGACGTAGTCGGATTTCACGTGGTAACCGTGGGTGAAGACGTGTCACGTTACGAGCGAGAACTATTTGCCAACGGAAACTTTCAGGACTACCTCTTTGTTCACGGGATGGGAGTAGAAACCGCCGAGGCTCTGGCCGAGTATTGGCATCGCCAAATTAGAATGGAACTTGGCATTGCGGACCAAGAGCCAGATTCCCACAAGCTCCTCTTCAGCGCCAAATATCACGGTGCGCGTTATTCATTTGGCTATCCCGCTTGTCCCAACCTAGAAGATCAGGCCAAGTTGTTTGAGCTTTTAGCCCCGCAGGATATTGGGTTAGAACTTAGCGAGGAGTTTATGCTGGTCCCCGAGCAATCCACCAGTGCCATCATCGTCCACCACTCCGGTGCCAAATATTTCAACGTGAAATAGAGGCAGATACGCTTAGCAAATTAGAATTGAATCCAGTAATCGCGCTTCCAACCGATCGGCCTGAGGCTACCGCTGAACGAACCTAGGGCCATCACTCGGTCTTTCATCTCGTGTAATCGCTCCTTAGTTGAGCACATGCCAAATTCTTCGTCGATCTACGTTAGCGTAAGGTTTACGCAACGTGACCTGAATAAAACTTGCTCAAAATATTCTTCCGTCTGACTTACTTAATCGCGCCGATTTCCACCGCAGAAGGAAATCGGGCGCTGTGGTAAACCTTAATTTTGGCCGTCTTGAAATCCGCCTCCGTCGCTCGAAAAAGATCAATAAACTGGTTAGGATTTCGGTCTACAAGGGGAAACCACGAACTTTGGATTTGGACCATTAGGCGGTGACCCTTTTTAAACGTGTGGCAGATCCCATTGAGATCAAAGTTAAGGGGAGTCACTTGCCCAGGCACAAAGGGTTCGGGCTTTGAATCGTCGGTTCGAAAGCGACCCCGCATAATATCTCCTCGGACCAGCAATTGATAACCGGCCATGGTGGGCGGTTCAGTTTGATTTGGGTCGGAAGGATATTCATCAATTACCTTCACCACAAAGTCGCTGTCGGTGCCCGACGTACTCACAAAGAGCTTTACGTGGATCGGCCCGACTGCGTTGACATCTGCCGAAAGCGGCGGTGCTTCGTAAGTCAACACGTCCGCTCGTTTGGCGGCAAAACGCTGGTCGGCCAGCATGTATTCGCGGGTCCGATCCGTTAGCACGCCGTCTTGATACGGCACCGGGTGAGCGGGGTCTGAGACGTATTCGTCAAAGTCGGGGGCTAAGGCGCTGCTGTTAACCGCATTCATTTCTAACTTTCCGCCGCTTTCCAGTGCCCAAGATTCACGTCTGGTCTTCGGCGGCCATGCCGCAAAGCGGCGCCATTGGTTGGCCCCTGTGTCAAAAACAGTCGCGGCGGCTAGGCTTGGCTTGGGGGCATCATTGAGGTAGTGCGCAAAAAAGGGGTATTCCACCTCCTCTTGAAAGTAGGTGCTGGTCGGTTGGCCAAACCTAAGATCACCAAAGTGGTCGCCCACCGGGTCGGCCCACATTCCGTGGTACCAGGGCCCCATCACGAGAAAATTTGGCGTCATTGGGTTCAAAATGCCCACGCTCCTAGAGACTTCAAAGGCTCCCGCCATGTCTTCGGCATCAAACAATCCACCCACCGTAAGCACTGGGCAATGCACGTTTCGTAACTTGTTTCGAATGTTGCGCGCTTCCCAGAAGTCGTCGTAGCTCGGATGAGCCACCACCTGATTCCAGAAAGGGAGCTGGCTCTTGAAGTACCGCTCGTTTATGTTTGCCAATGGACCCAGGTTCAGAAAGAATCGATACGCGTCCTTTCCGACTCCCGGGAACACGCTGGGAGGGTCTTCCTGAACCGGGCCAAATCTAGGGCGGCCAAAGGATCCGTAGAAACCAACAATGTCTTGGAGAAACAGAGCGCCGTGGTGATGCCAATCATCGCCTCTAAACCAATCCGAGACGGGGGCCTGAGGGGAAATGGCCCTTAGCGCAGGGTGGCTATTTATTCCGGCCGCCGCCGCGTAGAATCCGGGGTACGAGATCCCCCGAACCCCTATTCGACCGTTATTATCGGGAACGTGGTTGATCAAGTAGTCAATGGTGTCGTAGGCGTCCGTGCTCTCGTCGATGTCTTTCGAATCGTGATGTAATGGCAATTGCGGTCTTACGTCAACAAAGTCCCCTTCCGACATAAACCGACCCCGCACATCTTGAAAGGCAAAGATAAACCCATCCTTAACAAACTTGGGGCTGCCATCAAACCCCGTTTGATAAGCATCCGGGCCATACGGTCCGGCACTGTAGGGGGTTCTTTCAAGCAAAATGGGAGAAGTGCCGTGAGGATGTCTTGGCACATACACGCTAGTGTAAAGCTTGATTCCGTCTCGCATCGGAATCATGTATTCCAGCTTGCGATACTGATCCTTAACTGAATCTGCCCCGGACGCCGAAGCGAGAAGACATAGAAGGAAAGGTAAAAGAGAGCGGAACCGCATTCCTTAAGGCTAGCACCTAAAATGCTTCCGGCCCCTTCTCCTTCTGATTTCTCCCGAAATCTGAGGGAGAAGGCTGGGATGAGGGTGCGTCTGCCTCCTAGGTCGTAGTTACAAGCTCAGAATCGGAAGGGACGAGTTTGGTTCGGAAAAACCCCCTTATCCCACCCCTTCTCCCCCAATTTTCGGAAAAACTGGGGGAGAAGGGCTCTCGGAACTCCTTTAGTATTCGATCGGACTGCCGAAGTTCTCAAAGTCAAAGTCGGGCTGAAACAGCATGGTGTGGCAGAAATTTGAATCTTGCCATTCCGTGTAAGACCGGCCAGCTTCATCGTACTGGGTCATCCAGTCGGTTCGGTAATCCGTCGATCCCCGAACATTAGAACCCACTCGTCGATACTTTGCCGAACCATCCGCCGAGGCCACGTTCACGCCCTTACCGTAGGTCCACATGCTGAACCCAAATGGCACGCTAAAGGCGCTACTCCACACCCCGTTGGCCGAGCCGTCACAGCTCGAACTGCTGGGCACAAATTGGCAGGGCTGATCCGGATTTGGGCACAGCAGATGGGGTTGCGAAGTCGCATATCCATTGATTTTCTGGTTACCCCTCGTGCCGCCAAACAAGATCAACTTGGAGGGCACATTTACGCCGGAAGCGGGATAAGAACTCAACAGACCGTTCATGGAGTAGCTGTTGTTATAATAAGGCTTGGCGGTGGTTTTGTACGGTGCCCACCGGAAAAGACGATCTTTGCCTGCCGGCCCAGAGAAAATTACGCGGCTCTTCACGTAAGGTTGCAGAGAGTTCACCCAGTAGGAGGAATAGAAGTCATAGACAAAGTTTGCGTAACCGGGCTCCCAATCGCTGGGAGTAGCCACCAGCAAGTCGGGGCGCCATTGGTCGCCAGGATAAAGCACGGCTGCCTGGGGATAAACGTCGTCGCTGTCCGCTAAATACAAGTGGAATGCAGTAGCGAGTTGCTTCACTTGAGACAGATCAACTGTCTTCTGAGCCGCGGCTTTCGCCTGGGCAAAGACCGGGAAAAGAATGGCGGCGAGGATCGAAATAATCGCGATCACCACCAACAATTCAATGAGTGTAAATGCCTGAGGCGTACGTTCCATCACCAAACATTGTAGCCCTAGCAAACATCAGTTTTGCACTAGCCCAAGTTCCGCAGTTGGGGTGTATTGTCGGTGAAATTTGAGTCTAAGGGGGATGGTTTTCAGGCGATTTGTTACACTACACTTTGGCCAATTCGATGCTTGTAGGCAGCTTGAGACCGAGCTTTTGAAGTAGGA
>JBBQUZ010000010.1:0-73345 GCA_038212035.1 Fimbriimonadales bacterium | reverse complement strand
GTCTTGGTAAGCAAAGCAAACCCCAGCAGGAGGCCAAGCACCAAAACTCGTTTCAGTGTCCAGCCCTCTCGATAGCAAAGGGCACAAATTGCCAAAGACCATGTGCAGAGCATCATCAGCAACGGGTCGTTAGATACGGCGCCACTGAGGGCAACAAACATCGGAAGAAGGGCGGCAAAGCTAGCCGCCGCTAGGGAGACGAAAGGATCTCTCAGTCCCCAGAATCCCAGGAAGAAAACCCCGGCAACCGTGCCCGCTCCCAAAATGATGTTAAACGCACGCAGCTTTAGTCCCGAGTCTCTTGACTCAAATTCATCAATACCTAGAGCCTTAGACCAGGCGGCCTCTAAAAGATAAAATAGAGGCGGTTGGTGGCTTTGATAAGTCTCATATAGGTCTGGATCCCCCGGCCTAAACACGGGAAACCCTTGCCCTTGGGCGAGGTGCGCAATGTAATTTACATGTTGCCTTTCGTCGGGCGCTCCGATGTCTTTCTCGTTTGATGGGTTTAGCAAAACCACTCCCGCCGTGCGATAGGGGGTGACGGAGGCATACCATGCGGCAAACCCAATGTGGAGAAAAATGATTCCCAACAAAATCGGCAACGTGAGGCGGGAAGATGGGTGGGTGGGCATAAGGGAATTCCGGAATTGCCTTGAAGATGCGGTTGGAAGCTACAATTAAGATTGCCGGTGCTAGGTCTCAAGCGTCTGAACAGATGGGATTTTAGCAGGAGCCAAGATTAATGCACAAAGCCAACTTATATTTAAAATGCACTATGACCGTAGGAGTTGCCGGACTGGTCCTTGGTGGTATTGCGACCTCCGCTAGTCATGTGACCGGTTCTACGACTCCCCCAGGACCGCTGAGCGATTTCAATTTGGCCCTGTTCAAGGCCAAATCCATCAGTGCCGCTTATAGTGTCCAGATGATCGGTGCTGGTTCAGAATCGTACACCATGTACCTGAAAAAGCCAAATCTAGCCCGGATTGATACGCCATTCGAACTCATCGTGGCCGACGGAAAGAGCATCGTCACTCTCAACAAGTCAGACAACGTTTACTATCGCCGTCCATGGACTGTGATGGAAGCGAAGTCAATTTTTCGAACTGAATCGGCGAATGTGTGGTCAGGATTCTTTGATCCCGGCGCTTACATTCCGATTGTCACCAAGAACTTGGGATCTCGTACCCGCAAGGACCAAACCCTTTCCGGAGTTCAAGCTACTTACGACAGTAATGGAGATCGACAGATTTCTTACTTTATCGCGGAGTCAGACCATATCCTTCGGCAGGCGCAAATCACCGTGAATCAAAATTCGGCCGACGGCCTAACCACATCCATCCTGGATGTAAAAACCCTTGCGGTGAATCCAGATTTTAAAATGGAGCTCTTTACCTTCACGGCCCCTCCCGAAGCAAAGTCGGTGACCCTGGCTGAGCTTAACGCAGTGAAATGGCTAACCGATTTTGACGAAGCCAAGCTGGTCGCGGCTAAAACCGGTAAAAAGATTTTTGTGGACTTTTGCTCCAAATCTGACCCGGTCTGGAAAAAGCTGAATGAAAAGGTCTATCAGACCGAAAGGTTCAAGCGAGAAGTTCAAACTCGAATTGTTCCGCTTCGCATAGACCTGAACGTAGATCCTACTTTGGGGCGTGCCTATAACGTTCCCGCGATTCCCGCCCACGGAATCATTGACAAAAAAGGGAAGCTCCTTGATCAACAAGCAGGTTTCACTACGGTAAAGTCTTTCTATCAATTCTTAGACGACTTGTTGAATCCTTAACTTTGGGTAAGACGACGCAGAAGAAAGGGAACCATTTGGCCGGCTTTTCGGTCGGTCAATAGGTTCACCCTGATGACGTCGTCAGATTCAACCGATTAGGGTAACCTAGCAACCTATTTTGCAACGGAGACCAACCACTTGAGCCCAAAGTCTGGTACGGCGACAGCAGAGAAGTCCGAACTCGCATCGCAACCATCCCCCCTTAAACGACCCCAAGACTCTCTTACAAAAGAGGATTGCCTGGAGATGTTTAAGCAACTCTATTTGGCCCGCTACTTTGACGTTCGATTAATCAAAGAGAAAAAGCGAGGTCGGTTGAGAGGAACTCTTTATTCCAGCCACAACCAAGAAGCAATTTTGGTTGGCTCGCTGTACGGAATCGAGCCCTCCGACTGGATATCTCCGATCCACCGAGATATGCCGTCTTTCTTTTTGAAAGACTCAAAGTTTAGGTGGAATGACCCGGACCGAATGGGAATGTCCATCAACGAGGTCTGCGCTCAGGTTTGGGGGAAAGTAGATTCGCCGGGAAGGGCCCGAGACAATTGGTCTCACATCGGTAGCCGGGCTAAGCGAATTATTCACTCGACCAGCATGCTCGCGGGCACTATCCCCGTTGCCGCCGGTGTGGCTTACTCGGATCGCCTAAATGGCGGCAATGCCGTGGTTCTCACGTTTAATGGTGAAGGTTCTACGGCCCAGGGCATATTTCACGAAGCGATCAACTATTCGGCGGTTCACAAATTGCCCATGGTCACCGTGATTGAAAACAACCAGTGGGCTTACGGAACGCCGGTTAACTTAGGGTGCCCAACTCCAAATGTTGCCGATCGTGCGCTGGGTTACGGTATTCCGGGTTACATTGCGGACGGTCAAGATGTGTTTGACGTCTACGACAAAATTATGATGGCGGTTGAACACGCCAGAAGTGGACTGGGACCGTCGATTGTTGAGTGCAAAACTTTCCGCGCTTACGGTCACGGAGACCACGATGATGATCGGGCCAACAAATATCGGTCACCCCAAGAGATTCAGCACGGACGAGAGCGAGACCCCATTGCCGTGTGCCGAAAGAGGCTGATCGAAATGGGCTACCTCACGGGTGCCGCCGCAGAAGGGTTCGTGGCAGAAGGCAAGAACGCCACCGAAGTCACAAACGAAGATTTTCCGCCTGAGGTGGTGGCTTACTTGAACTCCGGCATTGAATTTGCCCTGCAGTCACCGCTGCCAAACCCAGAAGAAGCAGCGATGTGGGTATTCAAGGAGCACGTATGAGCGCCATCGCCTCCGAGCCTCCGGTGGCCGTTAAAAAGACCTATCTCACGGCCCTCAAAGAGGCCATGTTCGAGGAAATGGAGCGAAACCCCGACATGGTTTGTCAAGGTGAAGATATTGGCAAGTTAGGCGGCGCGTTTGGGGTTACGGATGGCCTGCAAGAGAAATTTGGCGACCAACGCGTGGTCGATATGCCAATTTCGGAAGGTTGCATTATCGGGTCGGCGGTGGGCATGGCGCTTAATGGCAAAACCGTGATGGCCGAAATGCAGTTTATCGACTTCATTTCGTGTGGTTTCGATCAGATCGTGAACACGATGGCGACATACCACTACCGAACCGCCGGCGAGGTTAACCTTCCCATCGTGGTCCGTGGCCCGGCTGGAGCCTACGGCGGTGGAGCACTCTACCACAGCCAAATGAATGAGGCGTGGTTCTGCAACTCTCCTGGTCTAAGAGTGATTTGCCCGTCAACCCCGTACGATGCCAAGGGTCTCCTTAAGGAAGCCCTACGGGACGGGAATCCCTGCATTTTCTTTGAGCTCAAAGAGCTTTACCGCCGAAACGATTTGGCTCAAGTGCTTCCCACTGAGGACTACACCGTTCCGCTGGGAAAAGCGGCCATTCGGCGAGAAGGAAAGGACGTGACTCTGGTCAGCTATGGCCAGAACGTCTATCACTGTCTCATGGCCGCCGATGAACTGGCTAAAGAAGGCATCTCCGCCGAAGTTATCGACATCCGAACGCTGGTGCCTTTTGACGAAGACTCCATCCTTCACTCGATCGGTAAAACAAATCGACTGATCGTGGTGAACGAAGCGCCGATGACCTGTGGGTTTGCCGGTGAAATCATCGCGCGGATTTCCGAAAAGGGCTTTGACTTACTAGATGCTCCTCCCGTGCGCATCACCCGGCTGGATACTCCGGTACCGTGGGTGAAGCCGCTTGAGCTCTACGTGCTGCCTTCGGTAGAAAAAATCATCGCCCAAGTTAAGCGAACGGTTAACTACTAGGGGTTTGGTTTGAATAGCCAACCCTCTGAACTGGCTCGAAATCTCGAGCAAATTCGCTCTGAGATTGCGCAAAGTGCACTCACATCTGGCCGTGATGCGGCTGAGATCACATTGATTGCGGTGACCAAGACGGTTTCCATCGAGACCATTCATGCCGCATATGATCTTGGGATCCGAGACTTTGGAGAAAGCAAGCTCCAAGAGGCGTTGCCCAAGATTGAAGCGCTTCCTAAAGACATCATCTGGCACTTCATTGGGCACCTCCAATCCAATAAAGTTCGCAAAGTTGCGGAGCACTTTAGCGTGCTTCACACCATCTGCACGGAATCTCAAGTGCTTGAACTAGGCAAGGTAAATCTGGGGCGGGAAGTGCTGATTGAGGTGAACATCGCGGATGAATTAAAAAAATCTGGAATATCCGTAAAATTACTTGACGAATTCAGAAGAAACCTCCTACAATGCAAGTGCATTCAATTCCGAGGCTTGATGACCGTGGGTCCTGCTCTGGAGAATCCTGAAGCCATGCGTCCCTACTTTAGGGAAATGCGGAAGCTAAACGAGGACTCAGGCGGAACTTGGCTCAGTATGGGAATGAGTGGCGATTTCAGCGTGGCGATCCAGGAAGGAGCCACCCACGTTAGAATTGGCTCGGCTCTCTTTGGAGCCCGAGGTTAGGAGGATTGAATCATGGAAGAGTTGGAACTCCAGGAAAAACCTGGCATTTTGAGCCGCATCAGCGGCATGTTTGGACGCTCAATGGAATCTGAAGAAGATTCTGTAGCCGCTCGACCCGGTGGAACTGAGATGCGTCCCCAATACCGCTACACCGTTACCATTCGTCGCCAAATCACGTCGTTTGACGACGCTATGGCCGCAGCCAATGGGCTTAAGCGTGGTGAGCAACAGATTCTCAACCTTAGCGGCACGGATTCAGTTACGCGTCAGAAGATTGTTGACTTCATGTGCGGCGTCAACTACGCCCAAGAAGGAACGTGGGAAGAGATTGGAGAAAGCATTTTCCTCATCGTTCCGCCCATGGCCTACGTTGAGGTAGCCCCCCCCAGCCCCCGAATGACCTCCACCCGCAACTAAAGCCCGCCATGCCGTAAACAAGGGCAGAGACGTGTGGCTAACGCCGCCCAAGCTCTGCCCGAGTTCCCTTAACCACAGAGTATTGGTGCACCAGGTTCGGGATACCGTTGGGATCAACGAAACGGTACGGTCATGGAATCTACATGCTCATTCATGGCTCGTAGCCGCATGCAAAGAACGTTTAGAATATTTTCCTGAATCTGCGCCTTTGCGTTAATGTCTCGGTTCATGATCGCGATAATTGCGGTGGCGGGGACTACGGCGATCTTGGAATTGCCTACGCACACCACGTTGGTGGACCTGGGTTTCCTGTCGATCAGCGCGATTTCGCCCACCACGCTTCCCGGGCCAAACTCGGAAACAACTTCTTCTTTGAAGGTCCGGCTTAATGCTTTGCCTTCTAAAATCACAAACAGGTCATAGCTCTTATCAAATTGGCGGACAATTTGATCTCCTCCCCGAAGCTCTTTCACCTCGGAGAGGGCGGCAAGTTCTTGAATGACCGTTTCTGACAGGCCTTTAAATACGTAGTTGTTCCGAAGGGTTTCTGCAAGTTCCATGGGTCTATTTTCTTATCTTACTGCGTGATGCCAACGGCCACAAGGGTGTGACCGGTATTCCGGAGGTGATGCTCAAGACTAAAGATTTCTTCAACTTTGTCTTGGCTCAGCCTGGCCTTAACTTCGGGGTCTGATTCCACGCTGGTTCGGAAATCTTCTCCCGACCATGCTTTGGCCGCATTTCGCTGCGCGACTTTGTAGGCCGCTTCACGAGATAATCCGGCTTGGATTAACGCAATCATCACGTGCTCGCTAAACACCAAGTCTCCCATTTTTCTCATGTTGATCTGCATCTGGTCCGCAAAAATCTCGATGCCGCTGAGAATGCTGGTAACGCGATTAAGCATGAAGTCGATCAGGTGGCAGGAGTCCGGGAAGATGATGCGCTCTAGAGACGAGTTGGTGAGGTCTCGTTCGTGCCACGTGGCCACACTCTCCAGCATGGCGTGGGAGTTTGCTCGGAGCAATCGCGCGAGCCCGCATACCGTTTCGGAATTCCAAGGATTACGCTTATGAGGCATTGCGCTGCTTCCGGTTTGGCCAGCGGCAAAGGCTTCTTGAACCTCTAAAATTTCTGTCCGCTGAAGATTTCTCAGTTCGGTGGCAATTCTCTCAAGCCCCGCGCCCAGAAGAGCAACGGAATTCAGAAAATTAGCGTGTCGATCACGGTTGATAATCTGCGTACTTGCGGGGTCTGGGCGAAGGCCCAACCTTTCGCAGACTACGGCTTCTAAGGCTGGGCTGGTTATTGCGTGAATTCCGACCGCGCCCGACACCTTGCCCACGCTGAGATCTTCTTTGGCCAACCGAATGCGATTAAGGTTGCGTTGAAGTTCTGCATACCAGTTGGCGCACTTAAAGCCAAAGGTGATGGGTTCGGCATGGATACCGTGGGTTCGGCCAATGCACGGCGTTTCTGCGTGCTTTTCCGCCAGTTTTGCGATGACCGTGGCTAATTTTTCGCCGGAGTTGAGGATCACCTGGCACGAGTCTCGCAACATCATCCCCAAAGCGGTATCGATGACATCGTAGCTGGTGACGCCAAGGTGGATGAATCGGGCTCGGGTTTCCTTTTGGTCTGCACCCTCTGCTGCCTGCACGGTTTCGCTGAGGTTTCTAACAAAGGCCATTAAATCGTGGCGCGTTTCTTTTTCTAATTCATCACAGCGTGTGAGTTCAAATGACGAGTGTTTGCGCACAAACTCGGCCGCCTCGGCAGGCACGGTTCCAAAGGCCACGTGACCATCCACAATGGCAAGCTCAACGTCCCTCCAGAAGTTGTATTTGGCCTTTCTAGACCAGATGGCATTCATTGCGGGCGTGGTGTAGCGGTCAATCATTAAGGTCTAAAAGGGTACCAGCAAGTGCCACCCAACGCAAAATCTTGCAGATCGGTCTACACTAAAATATTGTGGCGTACGCGCATCTTATCAAGCCGGGAGATAAAGTCTCCCTAGAGGACATCAATCCGGGGCAGCACGACGGTCTGGAGAAAGAGTGTGGGTTGGTTGAATTGGCCAAGCTCGGGATCAGAATGGCGGAGCTTCAAGAACTCATGTTTGCGGCCGGACAAGACGCCTTACTGGTTGTTTTACAGGGAATGGATACAAGCGGGAAAGATGGAGCTATCCGCACAATCTTGAACTACGTAAATGTTCAAAGTTGCCGAGTAGCTTCGTTTAAGCAACCTACCGAACAAGAATTGGCCCACGATTTTCTTTGGCGAGTTCACGCTCAGACTCCCGCCAAGGGTGGGATGACCGTGTTCAATCGAAGCCACTACGAAGACGTCCTCATCGTACGCGTTCATGAACTGGCCCCCAAGGGCACGATTTCTGATCGATACGCAAGAATCAACGCGTTCGAAGAAATCCTCTCTGCGTCGGGAACAATGATTCTTAAATTCTTTCTGAATATCAGCAAAGATGAGCAACGGGAGAGGCTACTAGACCGAGAAAAGGACCCCACCAAATCGTGGAAACTCTCGGTGAACGACTGGAAGGAAAGGGAACTCTGGTCTGATTACCAACGAGCCTACGACGACGCAATCACCAAATGTAGCACTCACCACTCGCCGTGGCGAGTGGTGAATGCAAACCACAAATGGTTCCGTGATCTCTCCATTGCGGAGGCGATCGTGGAAGAACTCGAACCTAAAGTCGATTCTTGGAAGGATCACCTTAAGCTCATTGGAAAAGAGCGCGTGGCGGAGCTAGAAGCATTTCGCGCCAAGAAGTAACCGGCGTTTGTCATTCCCATATGGCGGTTAAGCCGTACCTCCGTGGGTCCTCAGCAATTTTATTGCGGCCGGATTCACCCATTCTTGATCGTGAAATTGTTCACCCCAACCAAGTGGCGTTACGTCTCGATACTCGTGAAGGGTTTCGTCGGCCACAAAGCGCAGTTCTTTGCGGAGTGAGGCCCGCAGGTTTAGGTCAGCTCCGCGGTCCATAAACAACTGCAAAAACCGTTCGTGACCCCGACAATGGGACCGGTAAGGTTGTGATACCACGGTCCCAAAAACTGCGGTGTGACCACCAAATCCGTCGGCATCTACGGCAGCTTTCGCGTCGACCCGGGCTCCACTTTTTAGCATCCACACCGCAAGCTCATACTCGTCAAAATCCACGCACATTTGAAGGAGCGTGCCTCCCGACAATGGAGTTCCGTGGAGCGCATAAGATGGGTCTTCAGAACAACCCAGGGCCAACGGATAGATTTCATGATGAGAGTAGGTGCGGGTAAAAAGTTCCGGATCATTAAGCAAATGGGCTTCCAAAAGGTCTTGTAGGCCCCGATGAACAGCCATCGGGGCCGTATTGGTCAATTCCATCACTCTTTGCTGAACTGTTTCGAGGCAACCATGCTTTCCATTTGGATTCCTTGTATAGGTTTGCAATAACAATCCCACCGGTGCCAGCGAATCTCCCTTCTCATCCGTAAATGAAGTGCCTAGGTCTAACAGAAAAACCAGACCATCATCATTCAGAGTTTCGCATGGACCCATAACAGATCCCACTTCGGGGCGCGCTCCCATTGCGTAAAGTAGCTTCGCCGATTCCAACCTTCCCTGAAGGCAGGCTCGTTCAAAAGCGTGCTGAACATCTTCGGCACCCAAAAATTTCAGCATTTCGATCACCGAATTACTCCCCACATTTGCTGCGTAAGACATCGGCGGACCCCAGTTGCATTGCTCGGTTGCGCGGGCGTTCTCGGTGAGGAGGCGGGGGTTACGAGTCACCAAGTCTCGAACGAGGTCCGGGTCGTTGGCCCGGATCGCATCGATGAGATTGCAGGCTTCCGCCAATCGGGGCCAGTCAGAAATTCCGTAGCTTCTGGCCAGAACCAGCTGGGCGTCAGCTAATTTGGGTGCGTCGGCTGTCTTTACGCGAGGGTGAAGTTGAAGGAATTCTTCCGTAGCGTTTGGGTCACCGGAAAGGACGGATTTCAGGAGGTCTTTGGCCTGGTGCCTAAGTTGCTCCAGGTTAGGATGCACAGGAAAGTGACGATTTGGTTCAGTTGACATAACGGACTCCCTAGTTTGGGCCCGGTGTCCGCAACGCTCGGGCGAAAGGAAGTTCGCAAGAACACAACAATATTCAAGGCGTTACAGGGGAACTCAGTTCTCTCCGCGGACGGGAAGCGACCTGCTCGCTACCCAAATTGTATCACAGTAAATGTAAATCCAAGAGGGATTAGGCACCGAGGTCGGATCGATAGAATGCGCCGTCAAATTTCACAAGGTGCGCCGCCGCGTAAGCGGCAGAACGAGCTTGCTCCAGAGTCGTGCCCGCCGCAGAAACTCCGAAGACTCTCCCCCCCGCTGTGATCAGCTGACCTTCAGAACTCAGGGCCGTTCCGGCGTGGAAGACCTTAACTCCTAGGGGCCATTCAGTGGGAAGTTGAATGGGACGGCCGCAGCGGATTTTGCCGGGGTAACCGCCGCTAGCAATCACTACGGTCAAAGCATGATTATTCAGGACCTCGGGAGCTTCTATGACTTGACCGGTGGCGGCTTGATAGAGGGCCTGCGCAAATCCTTTGCCGAGCCGGCGCATCAGCGATTGGGTCTCGGGGTCGCCAAAGCGAACGTTGAACTCTAAGCAATGGATCCGCCCTTCATCCATCATTAACCCGGAAAACAGAGTGCCTCGGTAGGGAAGTCCTCGGGTTCGGAGAGCGGCCAATGTGGGCTCTACCACTCGCGCTTCAGTTTCCAAAATCATGGATGGCGTGACCCAACTCACCGGTGAAAAGGTGCCCATTCCCCCCGTATTTGGCCCCGTATTCCCGTTCCCCACCGGCTTATGGTCTTGAGCCACCGGCAGGCTCACGTAGTTGTGGTCGCCTACAATAGTAAGCAGGCTGTATTCTGGGCCACGCAAACGGTCCTCAATCACCACGGTTTCTCCGGCGGGCCCGTAGGCACGCTCTAGCATCATGGTGTCGATGGCGTGTTCCGCTTCGGCTTCGGTTTTGGCGACCACAACGCCTTTTCCCAGCGCATTTCCACTCGCCTTTACCGCTACCGCGTAGCCGTCCAAGAATCGCTCACGAACGTATTCTTTGGCCACGTTTGGGTCCGTGAAAGTCATAAATGCGGCGGTGGGAACTCCGGCGTCTTGCATCAACACTTTGCTAAACGCTTTAGATGCCTCTAGCTGAGCCGCCGCCTTAGAGGGTCCAAAGACGGGGAATCCTTGCTCTCTGAGAAAATCGCCCAGTCCAGCGACCAGAGGGTCTTCCGGACCGACCACGACGAGGTCAGCTCCATAAGACTTGGCGAGGTCTGCGAGTCCGGGAAAGTCATCAGCCAGAACCGATGCGGTTGCAACATCTTGGGCGATTCCAGGGTTGCCCGGAGTCGCCAAAACTTCCGCTTCTTCCGATAACTTCCAGGCCAGGGCATGCTCTCGCCCTCCCCCTCCGATCACGAGAATCTTCATGGTTTGTTCTTAATCCTCTCCGTAGCGTGCCCCTCCGCGCTCCAGCATGCAGAATCGCGCAAACGCGGGCTGAAAACCCAAGATGACTTTGCCGGTCGGCCCGTTTCGGTGCTTGGCGATGATAACTTCGGCTTCCTGAGGTTCTTCGGGATTCGAGGCTTCGGCCCGGTGCTCTTCTTTCGCCTTATAGTAGCCGTCTCTATAAAGTAACATAACCAAGTCGGCTTCCGCCTCGATGGACCCGGATTCTCGGATGTCCGAAAGTTGAGGGCGCTTGTCGTCTCGGCTTTCTACGCTTCGGTTGAGCTGACTGAGAGCGATAACTGGGACCTGAAGTTCCTTGGCCATTGATTTGATTCCCCGGGCAATATCAGAGATCTCCTGAACTCGGTTCTCATTTCTGCGAGACGACTTCATGAGTTGCAGGTAATCAATAATGATCAGCGAGAGTCCAGTTTCTGCTTTGAGACGCCGACACTTTCCCCGCATTTCCAGCGGACTGACATCGCTTGAGTCGTCGATGTAGATGGGCAGATTGTAAAGGGTTTCGCAGCCATCAGCGAGTTTTTGGTAGGCCGCGTCGGAAATGTTGGCGGTCTTGAGAACCGAAGACGAAATGCCGGAGATCATCGAAGCCATTCGGCGCACCAGTTGCATCGCACCCATTTCTAGACTAAAAATTGCTACGCTACCCACTCTCTCTTCTTTCTGAATTTCTCGGGCGATATTCACGGCAAAGCTGAGAACCAGCGAGGTTTTTCCCATAGAGGGCCTTGCCCCAATGATGACCAGATCTCCGTTGTAAAACCCGCTCGTCATATCATCTAAGTCTTTGAATCCGCTGGGGGTGCCCACCATCGGAATTCCGGTCTCGACAATCCGATCGACATCGAGAAAGTAATCTTTAGCCAGGGATCGAATTGGGATAAAGTGCTTTCCCAGGGAACCCCTTCCGACGTCGAAAACAGTAGCCTCTGCCCGATCAATTTTTTCGTCAGCCGTGGCAATCTCGGGGTCGCGAACGATCCCCCCGATGATTTTAGAAGCCTCATCCAACTGCCGAAGTTTAGATTTATCGAGGACGATATCCGCGTAATACGAGGAGTTGGCCGGACTGGGCGTAAACTCGGCAATCTGGAGAATGTAGTCTTCTCCCCCCACATCCGCCAGCGCACCCCGGGCGGTGAGTTCTTCTTTAAGGGTGACAAAATCAATGCGCCGATTGTTTTGAACCAGCTGACGCATGGCTCGGAACATAGTCCTGTGCGCGGGACGGTAGAAATCACGATCTTCCAGGCGAACGACCAGCTCCTCGGCCGCGCGTTCAGAGAGCAACATAGAGCCAAGGGCGCTCATCTCGGCTTCTATATTAGCCAGGGGTTCTAAATCTTCGGGGCTAAACGCCATTGGGGAAGATCATTATAGGCAGGTAATCGTCCTTGGTGGCACCAAATCTTTGGCCCATTTCAAAATCCCCCGTCGTAGAGGGAGTAGCCGACGGGTGGGGTTCACCTAAGCAAAGATATCGAGGGGTCGGTGAAAATGAGAACGAATCCAACCTATGAATCGGCGTAAAATGGTACGTCGTCTGGGGACGTCAAGGATTACCGAATCCACGAGTTCCGGACATCGTTCCAGCAGGTCGTTGAGTGCGGTTTCCACACTCAATGGGTCACGAGAAAAAGTTCCGTACCATCGGCAAACAAAGCACTCTCGGTTGGTCAGCGCATTCACCGCTCCGCACAGCGGGCAGCATTTAAGGCTGGCCGCCACCAGTTTGCGTTGGGCGTCCGTGCGAAGCCGTCTGGCTTCGCTGCGCAAAAAGGATGTTTCCGTTCGATCCGTCATAGTTCAGGTGACCCTATTAAAGATCGGCGAAATCTATGGGCTTCTCTACTTTTTTCGGGAAGATTTGAACGTGGACGTGCCAGGCTATTGTCGGAAATGCTAAGGCACACAGGCATGAATCCCGCTTAAAAGCCTAGACTGTGCGTTTGCTTCGCCTGATTTCAAAGAAGGTCCGGGCCACGTTTACAGAAAGTTTCACTGAGATTAGCCACCCGCTACGCAGTTCACGTACATGGGCTGTACTCCGACAATTCCCGGCGGAGTCCCAGCACCCTGAAGACCGAAGACAGGTTCCCTCATGCTATGATCACAGTTGCACTTTGAGATGCAAATACCAGGTTAACCGTCCGATAACGTTGCCTTAACAATTTCTTGTGCAAACTAAGAATCGTGGTTCCAGTAGGGGGCCACGAAGGAGCCTCCCTTGAAGCGATCTGCATTTACCCTTATTGAATTGTTGGTGGTCATTGCTATTATTGCCATCCTCGCCGCGATCCTCTTCCCCGTATTTGCCCAGGCAAAAACGGCGGCCAAGAAGTCCACGTCCATATCCAACCTCAAGCAGATTGGTCTCGCTCAGTTCATGTATATGAACGACTACGAAGATCGATTCCCGACTTCCTACTTTAAGCGCTTTCCGGGAGACTTCAACTTCTGGGTTCAGCCATACATGAAGAGCTTGAATATCCTCCTGAACCCAGGCCGACCCACGTCACCGAGCTCCTTGGCGAGCGTGTGTGGCCCGACTGCTAACGATGCTTACGGAACCTGGTATTTCCAGAAAGGCGGAGAGGACAATCCAACCGGTCTGAATTCCATCTGGGGCTATGGCTTCAACATTGGATTCAACTTTGATAACAACACCGGATTGGTACGGACCGGCGAAGTGGTCAACCCAGCGGGAAACACTTACACCACCATCGATATTGGCGGGAATGCGACCCCGGCGCAGTATCGATCCAAGCCTAAAGTTGGCGTGAACCAAAGCTCGGTTGCTTCACCATCCAGCGTGCTTATGGAAGGCGAAACCAGTGGCCTCCCTATTCTGAACATCTCGATGGATGACCTGCGGCCCGCCGGTTACGCCCCCGACAGCCCCTGCGAAGCCGCCGCGCGAGCCGGTTCTTTCACCTTTGGGGGATACGACTTCCTGTACGTTGACGGTCACGTTAAGTACAATAAATTCAACCCCAGTTTGAACCAGAACGGCTACACCTCCAACGGTAAGCCCACCCAATTAGCGGTTCCAAACCCTTGCTCCTACCTCTCCAGCTACGACGGTGGCAACAACCCGGAGAATTGCCAGAACGGATTCCTGGGCAGCACCAACTAAACCCGCCTCAAATACTCCCAGGCCCTTCTATTAAATTAGAGGGGCCGGAGTGAGGTTGATTGGGTAGAGAAATTTAGACTTGATTAGCCGCCCTTAAGAAGTTGCAGAACCTGGTTGGGGGCTTGGTTAGCCTGAGATAGCACGGACATTCCGCTTGATTGAAGCACCTGAAGCCGGGTGTACCTCGTAATTTCTTCCGCCATATCCGCATCCCGAATCGTGCTTTCGGTGGAGGTTAGATTTTCTTGGGCTACGCCCAGAGATCGAACGGTGGATTCCAAGAAATTTTTCTGGAACGAACCGAGGTTGCCCCGCATGGATGCTAGCTGCGTGATGGCACTATCAATGATATCCATTGCATTCTGAGCGCCATTAGAGCTGCGAACATCAATCGTGCTCAAGCTCTGATTAGCCAACACGCCGGTGCCTAAATTACTGGCTCGGCTGTCTGGCATACCGTAGGAAACGCTTTCGGTAGAGTAAGCCCCAATTTGGAACCGAACATTGCCGGCGGCAATGGTGCCAATTCCGGTTGCGGAAGATAACGTGCCGGTTGTATTGCCTGTGCCGGTCATCAAAATCATGTTGCCCTGGGAGTCGCTAAGACGAAGGCCCGATT
Source organism: Fimbriimonadales bacterium (assembly GCA_038212035.1). Classification (GTDB taxonomy): domain Bacteria; phylum Armatimonadota; class Fimbriimonadia; order Fimbriimonadales; family Fimbriimonadaceae; genus Fimbriimonas. Next base: position 58,873 of record JBBQUZ010000010.1, on the reverse strand, counting down.
CCTTAGGGCCCCTACCCCCGGTAAAGTTGACCGTAGTAGTGGAAAGGGCACCGGTGCTGGTAAGGATGCTGGCGGTGACGGTGGCTACTGCGTCTGCTCCGGCGACCGTAGGCGCGGGGTTTGCCACTGTGTTCAGGGTGTTATTTGCGTCAAAGTAGCTAACTGGGAATTGAGAGCCATAATTATTAGCGGTTAAAGTGATATGAAAGAAACCGCCACTGCTTACCGGACTGGCGGTTACCCCAGTATTACTGGCCTGAGCATTGATCTTGGCGACCAACGTTGACACGGTGTCCGTCGTTCCGTCGGTGGTGAACGTATATCCGTTCACCGCAAAGGATCCGGCGGGCACCACATCGGTGGTTGCGGTAAAGGCGCGGTTGGTTTGAAGCGAAGTTTGAGCTGCCGCCGTAGTTCGAGTCACCGTCACGGGGCCGTTTGAGATTTGTAGGCCACCAAACGAACTGCCAAAGTAGGCACCGCCCACATCGGTGGAGTCAGTTACGTTAGCGGTAATGCCCGCCGTTCCGTTGAGAAGCTTTTTGGTTCCAAAGCTCGTGGTGCTTGCAATTCGGTCAATCGATTGGATCGTCGACTGAATCTGTTGCTGGTCCGCTTCCAATTGGGCGGAGTCAACCACCGCCGAGTTAGCCGCGTGCACGGCAATACCCCTAATATTGGTGAGCAACGTTTGCACTTCATTTAGAGCGCCCTCTGCCGTCTTGGACATGTTAACGGCGTCTTGGGAATTCTGAATGGCCCGGGAAATTCCGCTCAGCTGAGCACGCATGCCCTCGCTGATGATGAGGCCAGCGGGGTCATCGGCTGCGGTGGTGATTTTTAACCCCGTGCTTAGTCGACTAATACTCATCGCGATGTTGTCGCTGGTATTCCCGAGGTTTCTCAGGGCCATCATGGCCGGAACGTTGGTGTTGATGCGTAGGCTCAAGTGTCTAGCTCCCTATCTTGTTTCGTGCTCTCACGGGGGATCAAAAGAATTTTCGAAATCCTTGATTCCATGTGTAGGAGTTTCGGCAAAACATGGAACAACTTTAGGTTAGGCCCAAAGATCGTTCAGTTAAGAAGACGATTGAGCCTTTGTGCAAGCCGGAAACCGGCGATGGAGAGCCTGGAAGATGACGCCCGGACGACTCGCTTCAAATAGAGATTCCCCGGTGCTCCGTGCTCAGTGAGTGGGTAAACCAGAGTTTGGGATAGAGCAAGTCCCTCGGCGGCCCAAACCGATGGATCATCAATTCTTGGACCCTTTAGTCGGGAGGGCGGGTAGTGGAGCAGAACTTGGTCGGCCAAGTCCGACACCGACATTTGGGATTCTGAAGATAGCGGGCGAGCTACGTGCATGGCCAAAAGTCCGCCGCCGAGGTCCCATAGCGCATGAAGGTTCTTTGGCAAGCGCTTGATCATTTCAAGGGAGCTGGGCGGGGCGATCACAAACAAGTTGCCTCCCCGATCTCCCAATGGGTACTGATCTGAATCCCTCGAAGAGCAGTGAAGCGGCTGATGAATATCACCAATAAGGTGGAGGAGATACCGCAGCGCGATGCCACGATCTTTATCACTCTCTTCGCGATGAGACAGAACCTGGGAGAAGTAGGCAATTTGCGTCTCAACGTTTTCAGCATCGGGCAAATTGTTGGTCGGACTGCCATCGCTCCTAAAATGATGGTCTACGTAGTGCCAGCGAGCCGTGCGCCGAGTCTTGGTGTCATCCGCCCAACAAGCCGCCGTCACAAAGTCAGCCGACCTTGGATCAGTGTTAATGAGAAGGAGCCGCCGGCACTCGGCCCGGACTTTCGGAGTAAGGCTACGCCAGGCAATCTCGGCAATCACCATGTGGCCAAGGTCGACCCAGCCGAAGGCAGACGTTGCCATGGTGCCAAAAGCAGCGACAAGGCTAATCGAGAGAAATTTTCTCATGGTTGACTTACGGAATCAAATTGGGTCGTTAGCTTTGCCCGTTGCCACAAGCCTTCCCAAGCAGCGGGTGACAACTCTGCGAGCGGGATCTGGGTGATTGACTCCATCGTTTGGAAACGCTTAACAAAGCGAGTCACCATATGTCGCAGGGCTTCTTCTGGATCCACCTTGAGCCAACGCGCAAGATTTACCACCGTGAACAAAATATCGCCGATCTCGGATTCAATTTCGGCTCCGTCACCCCCTGAAATAGCCTCGCGAAGCTCATGTTTCTCTTCTTCCAGCTTCGCAAACACGCCTTCAAGGTCTGGCCATTCAAATCCGCACCGGGCGGCGCGCTTACTTACTTCGTGAGCGCGGAGTAGGGAAGGCATGCCTTTAGGAATGTTGCCCAAAATGCTGGCAATCTGGTTTCCCTTTTCCGCTTGCTTGATCTTGTCCCAGTTTCGCAACACTTCCTCGGTGTCATCGGCAATCACATTGCCAAAAACGTGAGGGTGGCGACGGATGAGCTTATCGACTATCCCTTTTGCAACGTCTTCGGTCGAAAATATCCCGTCTCGGTTGGCCATTTGGCCGTGCATAACGGGTTGGAGCAAGAGATCGCCCAACTCTTCCTTAAGCAGGTCAGAGTTGCCATCATCAATGGCCTCAAGGACCTCGTAGGCCTCTTCAATGAGGTATTTGCGAAGGCTGGCATGCGTCTGAGCCTGGTCCCACGGACACCCACCCGGCCCAAGCAGTCGGTCCACCACTTGGATAAGTTCTTCGGTATAGCTGGGAAAGAGCAGAAGGATCACCCCATCGGGCAAAGATCCACTTTGAAAGTAATGAGGTTCAAGATTGAGAGCAATGACCCTCGCATCCCCTGCTTCCGCGCCGTGAACGTAAACCTCTCGGCCCGCCAGACTCAGCCCTATTTCCCTGAGATTGGCCCCGGCGGGAACCGCGATCACCTCAATCACTTTTAGTTACTTGACCCCTGCTTGAGAAACGAATCAATGAATTTCTGATACGGCTCGGCAAATTCTTTCTGCTTGATATCAATTTTAGACCGCTTACGCATTTCTTTCATGTCTGCTTCCAAGTTGTTCTTTACCGAACCGGCCTGAAGCATGAGCTTGCGTCGCCATGCCCGCTTAAGTTTGGGGGTGAGTTCTAGCTTCTCTTCGGGAAGGATGTTCTCCACTAAGAATTTGATGAATGCGGGCTGATCACCCACCTTGGTTTCAATCCATTTGCTAGTTTCGCCAATCTTTACCGTGGCCAAAGCCTCTTTGAGTCCGGCGCCTAGGGTGGTAACCGGAACCGTTCCGTAGTCTCCTCCCGAGATTTTGCTCGCATCTGCACTCTTGGCCTTGGCGACTTCGGTAAATGCCTTTCCCGCTGTAAGGTCTGCGTCAACCTGGGTTTTATCTGCGGCAGATAAAACCGCGATCAACCGGAGCTTCATTTGTTTGGGATTAATGAACTGCTCCGGATTTGCGGTGTAGTAGGCCTCTACCTCTTGATCCGTCTTGCTAATACCAAAGGTCTGGAGCTTAAATTGGGCGAGCTCGTACCGCATTTGATTCTTCAGGTCTTCCTCAGATCGCCCCGACGAGATCCAGAGACTGAGCAAATTGGGATTCTCCTCTTTCTTGATCGAAATCTCGTTGGTGATTTCTAAGTCGCTTGGCAATGCTCCTTTTTCTTTGGCAAGCTGCAGGACCAATTTTTCCGTAATGAGTTGGTCAAGAGTAAGAAAGCCGGGCGGGAATTCGCTGAAGTTGGCCCCCATCCGCTTACCCACTCCGGGGAGAAATTCCATGCGGTGGTAATACTCGGCCCCCTTAATCTCCTCACCATTTACACTCACAACCACTCGGTTTGGGTCGATTTGTGCATGGGCGAGGTTGACGAGGACTAGAAGGGCGAAAGGAGCAAGTTTCATAGTGTTGTTGATTTGACGGATACCCGTAAGGGAGACTACGGCGTTAACTTTTTCTGGAGTTCCGGCAGGGCGTCGAAAAGGTCCGCCACCAGACCGAGGTCGGCAACTTCAAAGATTGGGGCTTCGGGGTCTTTGTTGATCGCAACAATTAGTTTGCTATCTTTGATTCCCGCCATATGCTGGGTAGAACCGGAGACGCCCGCCGCAATGTACAAGTCGGGGGCCACGATCTTGCCGGTTTGCCCCACTTGGAGTTCGTTGGGAGCAATTCCTGAATCTACCGCGGCGCGCGTGGCTCCTACTGCTCCCCCCAGAGCATCGGCCAGGCCCCCGATGACGGATTCAAAGGTCGCGGAATTTTTAAGCGGACGTCCCCCCGTGACCACGACCCGCGCTTGGGTTAGGTCTGGACGGCTGCCGCTTCGTGCGTTTCTTGAGACCAATCTAGACATCGTAGCGACCGCGACCGAGATGGCTTCGACGGGAGAATCGGGTTGGGACTCCGGAGCGGCAAACCCTGCCGTCCGAGCTGTAATCACAACCGGGAATTCCAGAACCTCAACCACGGCAATAACCGCGCCGGCAAGAATCGGGCGTTTGAACTGGGTTGCGGAATCCACCGAGATGACATCGGTAATCATTGAAGCATCCAATAACCCGGCCAGCCGGCCAAGCACGTCCTTGCTCTGCATAGAAGAAGCCGCTACGATGTAGCGGTAAGGCTTTGAAAACGTTGCCAATGGAGATCCAATGCCATCTGCGGGAGGGATTTCTTGGAGTTCTGCCGTGAAAATTCTCTCTGCACCATGGCCTTGGGGCACCGCTCCAGTAAGAAGGAGCAAATCAAAAGACTTACCGAGCTTGGCGGCTAAACCCGCCAAAGGAAACGCCTCGTGCGCCTTAAAGCAAATGGCTAAGAGTTCCGCCATTACAATGCTCCTCGGGCTTTGATGGCTAAGATGAGGGCATCAACACTGTCTACTTTTTGCCCCGCGATGCGGGGAGGTGGTTCGCAATAGGAGAGGATTCGAGTTCTCAAACGCGGCGTGGCTAATGGTGCCTGGCAGTCCAAAGGTTTGGATCGCGCCTTGATGATTCCGGGCAAAGCAATGTATCGAGGCTCGTTCAGCCGTAAATCCGCCGTGATGACGGCGGGTAAGTCTAATTGCAGGACCTCATCACCGGTGTCCGTCTCCCGGGTGACGAGGACTTGGCTTCCGTTGACCTCAATCTTGGATGCAAACGTTGCTTGAGGCCAATTGAGCTTGGCGGCTAACATTTGCCCCACTTGATTGCAGTCGTCATCGGTAGCTTGCTTACCCATCAAAACGAGGTTTGGCTCTAGCTTGAGAACCCAGGCATTAAGTTCATCGGCTACTGATGGCGAGTCAAAGATGTCGGTGGTTTCTACGAGAATCGCTTGATCTGCCCCCATGGCCAAGGCCTTTCGTAGTTGCTCCTCGCACTCAGGCGAACCGATTGAGATCACGATGATTTCCGTGTTGCCAAGCTTTTCTCGGAGGCGGACCGATTCCTCGATTGCAATTTCGTCAAAGGGGTTGATCTCGAATTTTAGACCTTGGGTTGATAAGCCTGATCCGTCACCAAGTGGCTTAACTTTGGCGTAAGGATCAACAACCCGCTTGAGAGGAACTAGGATGCGCATGGTTTACCGGGCGATTGCCTTTCTCCATTCTATCCAGCATGGATCTATCCAGCATAGTGCAATCACGGGGTTAATTGGAAGCATCAATTGCGTAAAGGCTTGTTGGTTTCCCGCATATGTCGGATTCTGGCCAAAGTAAAAGCCTTTTCACAGAGACTTACAAATTCCTCCCTTTCCCGCGTGATGGCCCCTTCATAGGAAGTGGATTTGGCAAAGATATGGGCAATTCTCTCTGCCACCACAGCGTCGTATTCGGTAAGCGTTCCCGAGGTCACCCCGGCTCGGAGGGCCTGATCAATGATGCCCGCCAGTGGGCCCTCAACAGATTTCCATTCGGGTGCCATCGTGGGCTTGACGGTAAGCGCGGCCTGTTTAGCATCGGTGATCAATCGATCGGGGTGATAAACGGTGATGTCGGAGGGTCTTAGGTATCCCAAAGCACGGGCATGATCGGCACTGGTGGATATCGTTCCTTGAGCTAATGTCATGGCAACCTCCGCTAAGCGCTTGGCACTTGATTGGGCATTCAGCCTCATGAGAGTGGTTCCGCGGCCCGCGGGAATCACGCCAACTTTTACTTCTGGAAGGCCAATTTTGGTTTCCGCCTGGGCCAGCAGGGTGGGACAAGAAAGTGCAAGTTCCAAGCCTCCTCCTAAGCAATGTCCGTAAATTGCGGCAACAATCTTGGTCCTTTCAAAAAGTTCCCCAAGTTGCTGAAGGTCTATCAGCGCCAAAGTCAGCTCCTCTAAACGGTTCTGCTGGATGCACTGATTGAAATACTCGAGGTCGAAACCCGCGGAAAACGCCTTTGCCTCACTGGTTAAAACATATCGACCTTGTGGATGATTTTGAATGACGTGGGTGAGGTCCGCGATCAGTTCCTTGCTGAGTACTCCCATCTTGGTTGTGATGGAAATCGCGGTAACAGAATCACCCAGATCTCGCGTAACAAACCCATCAAATCGAGACATTTCTGGATAATCCCGAATGCCTTGGTATTCTGGTTCAATGGGTGACTCGACCCATGCATGATTCACGCCGAGGCTGTTCCCCGATTGATAATATGGGGTGGCGGGTCTGGCAATTGACCGCGGAACCGAGTCTTGCAGGGCGTCGATGAGCGCAAACGGACCCATTTCCCATCCAAAGCCCCACATCATCACCCGATCAAAATCCGCGGCGCTGTGGCTAACGCGCTCTCGTAAATATTCTGCGTATTGCAAAGTGGGGATGAGATAGTTCCTCAAGAACTCTCCCGTTTCATCTTTCGCAATCAGCGCCCGCTCGATCCTCTCAACTAGGGGAACCTTTGCCAGCTCAATGAGAGAGGGCAGTTGGGGCTCTTGCTGGGGGCGGTAGGCCATCGTGGTGAGGTCTAGGGCCAAGAATTCCCGCCCTTCGCGGCGATAAAACCCTTGACCAGACTTGTCACCGATCCAGCCGCGATCCAACAATGTCATGACCGATTTTGGAGGCTGCAGGAAGCTTAGGTGTGGATCGTCTGGGCAGCGTTCAATTAAGCCTTGGGCAATCGCCGACATCACGTCGAGACCGACGATGTCGCCGAGCCGAAATGTCCCACTTTTGGGGCGACCGATAAAGGGTCCCGTGATCGCGTCCGTGGCTTCTACGGAAAGTTGGAGCTGCTCTGCCACATGCATGGCCGCGTAGATTGACCACATTCCAAAACGATTAGCGATAAAGCCAGGGGTGTCTCGGGCGATTACGACACGCTTGGCAATCTGCGATTCCAGCAATTCGCGCATGCTGTGTAAGATTTCTGGGTCTGTATCCGCGGTCGGTATCAGTTCCAGAAGTTTGAGATACCGGGGGGGATTGAAAAAGTGGGTTCCAATAAATCGTTTTCGAAAACTCGGGGAACGACCCTGGGCTAACTCCAAAAGCGGCAAACCGCTTGTATTGGTTGAAATCAACGTGTCTGGAGCCAACAGGGGGTCGAGTTGGGCGTAGAGTGCCTTCTTGACATCTGCACTTTCATAAACGGCTTCGATGACCCAATCGGCCTCGGAGACCCAGGCTAAGTGCTCATCCACGCCGCCAAGCCGAATTCCGGCGGCTCTATCTTCTAAATAAATGCAAGGTGGCTGAGCGTTTAGGGCACGCTTGAGTCCGGCTTGAGCCGTCTTTACCGTGGTATCAAGTAATGTAACGCCAATCCCCAGGTTAGCCAGGTGTGATGCAATCCCGCCTCCCATGGTGCCGGCTCCAATGACGCAAACGTTTTTCACTCGCATAGAACTCTCAACCGAACTGAGATTACCTATCCGGCGTCAAAACGGTACAACTTTAAAATGCCCACTAAGTTTGACAGTGGGTTCAACTGAAGATATACTTAAACGTTGTCGGTACGACAGCCGAGGTGAACAAACATAGCAGGATTCAGAAGAGATACACGCCCCGATCCGGGTCCCCCGGTAAATGAACGCATATTGAGATTTCGCGATGTTCGCGTTATCGACTCGGATGGAGGCCAACTTGGCATCCTACAGAGCCGCCAAGCATTGGGAATTGCCAAAGATCAGGGGCTAGACCTGGTTATGGTGTCTCCCACCGCGGTCCCTCCCGTGTGCAAGATTATCGACTACGGTCGGCATAAGTATCTGGAAGGAAAGTCTGGTAAGGATAAGAAGAGCAAACAGCAAGAAGTAAAGGGTATAAAGATAAGCCCTCGAATTGCAGAGCACGACCTAGCGACCGGCGTAACCAAGGCTACCAAGTTCTTGGAGGAAGGCCATAAAGTAAAAGTCACCTGCATGTTCAAAGCGCGTGAGGTCACTCACCCGGAACTTGGACGTAAAAAGCTTGACATCTTTGCTGAGCGATGCGTCGATCTGGCGGTTGTGGAGAGAGTCCCAACCCTAGACGGGAAAATGATGATCATGGTTCTCGTGCCGAAACCGAACACGGGAAAGAAGAAAGATGCCAAAGATCAAAACAAACAAAACAGCGGCAAAACGGTTCAAAATCAGCGGGACGGGAAAAATCCTGCGCCGGAAGTCGCACAACAATCACCAGTTCTTGCACAAGAAAGCGTCGCGGAAGCGCCGGCTGGAGCAGGAACCGGAGATATTTAGGGGCGAGCAGAAGCGTATTAAGCGTCTTCTCGTCATGTAGGCCGCAACCTTGGGAGCGGGAAGCAAAGTTTTCTTTGCCTCTCGCTTTCTTGTGTTTAAGCCCACTCTCTACCACTACCGCCCTCGAGTCAAATCAAAGGGTTGGGACCCGGTAAAACAGTCAAACGAGGTGAAATAAAATGGCACGCGTAAAACGCGGACTGATGCGCCACAAGCGTCACAAAAAGATAATCGATCGTGCATCCGGATATTGGGGGCGTAAGAAGAACGTCTTTAGTCGGGCTCACGAACAGGTCATGAAGTCGGGGCAATACGCCTTTCGTGACCGACGAGCCAAGAAACGAGATTTCCGTCGTCTGTGGATCGCCCGAATTTCGGGTGCCTGTGACGAGTGCGGCATCAAGTACAGTGCCCTCATCTTCGGTCTAACCACCGCCGGAATCCAGGTCAACCGAAAAATGCTCAGCGAGTTGGCAATCGCCGACATGCCCGCGTTTAAGGTGATCGTGGACCAAGCGATGAAAGCCGTCGCCGCGTAAAAGCGAATCCAATCATCGTCCCCTTGGCCATTTTGGTCAGGGGGGCGTTTTTATTTAAGCCCTTAAATTGTCTTCTTTTCGATCATGGTGATGGGTGATCTTGTGGGTGTGCGAACCCCTGTAATACTTGTGGTTGCCTTTATAGGTTATAGATGCGTATTTCAAAGGGCACCTTTGAAATTACCCCGCGACTCCAACCTAACCGGGCGATTGCTTATGAACTTGTGGCAACTTCTTGCGTGAGGAGTGCGTCTACCTCGTGGAGATTGTTGGCGCAGATATCGGCACCCGCGATTAGGAATCGGTCCGGATGGGTGCTGACCCAAAATCCGCCCATTATAATCTTGAAATTTGCACCACCGTGTTGCAAAGAAACCAGTTCCCCAAGCAGTTCCAACGTGACCGTCTCGCTCTCTTCAGAGGCGCAACTAATCATGACGATGGCGGGTTTGGAATCCAGCACCGTGTTGCAGAAGCTTTGGGTGGGTACGTTTGCGCCTAAGAAATAGTTATTCCATCCTCGGAGCTTCAAGAGGTCAGACACCATTCTCAACCCGAGTGTATGCCATGAGTTAGCCGCGCATCCCAGTACGGCAGACTTCCCGACGGAACGAGCCGGAGGAAATAGGTTTGCCGCTTTTGCCATCATTCGCTCCGTGATGGCGCTGGCTAAGTGTTCCTGAGCAATCGACACTTTGCCATCGGTGTACCACGTACCAATCAGCCGCATGGCGGGCTCTAGAATCTGGGAGTAGATGTCAATCAGGGGAGCTTCTATCCTAAACGCGTTTTCGAGGACCTCGGTGCACTTGAGTTCCTTACCCTCAATTGCGGCGTGGGCATATGAAGAGCAGAGCGCGTGAAGGTCTACGTTGGCAAATTCTCGGATGGGCACGCTTAGCACCGACTGCACCGCGTGCTCAACGTCGGGATTTGAGAGAGAGTAGTAGACGTGCCGCCCAACTTTATGGCTCCGGACAATTTTCTTGGCCTTCAGCCGGGACAAGTGGTTCGAAACATTGGGTTGCTTCAACTTTGTGTTCTCCACGAGATCGCCAACGCATTTTGGACCTGAGCGCAGTTCACCCAAAATGAGTCGCCGTGCAGGCTCGCCAGATTCATCATATAAACTGAGAATGCTCTTTTCCACGTTGCCTACATAATACATTGCAATGATATGTTTGGGTTCGTACAAAACCTTATGCTCAGTTGATAAAGAGCCCATAGTAAACTGGGGCTTCAGACAGACAACGTTATGAGATCAAGACAATGACCCCTATCCAATCAACCAGCGAAGTGAAGTTCATGGATTCGGTGCGAGAATTTGTGGCGGTTGAAGTTCTTCCAAACACACGGGCGTGGGAGGCAGACCAGGCGTTTCCCATCGGCATCTGGCGCCGGCTTGGTGAGTTGGGGCTTCTGTCTATGACGCTTTCAACGGAGTCTGGCGGCCCTGGGTTCAGTTGTATGACTTACTGTGAGGCCTGCCGCGAAATGGCGAAGGGTGATCCGGCGCTCGCCATGAACATCGCCGCCGTCAACGCGCTTTGCGTTGCTCATATCGACACCTTGGGCACCCCAGACCAAAAGGTGAAATACTTGTCCCGGATCAAAACGGGTGAAGTAAAGCTGGCATGGGGCCTGACCGAGCCCGATGCCGGGTCTGATGCTCGCCGAGTTAAGACAACCGCAACCCCCATTGATGGTGAAGTCGGATATTTTCACCTCAACGGTAGAAAGATGTTCATTACAAATGGAGGTGTGGCCGATCTCATCATTTTGATTGCGCGTCTTCCCGATGGAGAACTCAGTGGATTTCTACTTGAGACCAATCAATCAGGTTTTACACTCGAAAAGCGGATCACAACCGTTGGGGTTTCTGCATCAAATACTGTGCAATTTGGGCTGAAAGACGCACGAGCATGGCACACGCCATGCAAGTTTGAAGAAGCAATTGGCCTTCTTTACCGCGGAAGGCTAGGAATTGCCGCGATGGCAGTGGGTATTGCCGAAAAAGCGCTTGAGCTGATGGTTGACTACGCCAAGCAAAGAGAACAGTTCAATCGCAAACTTGGAGATATGCAATCGGTGCAAAACATGATTGCGGATAGCGCAATGGAAGTAGAGGCGGCAAGATTGCTCCTGTGGAGTGGGGCTCATCGGCTGGATCAGGGATTGCCTGTGATCAAAGAGTCTTCGTTTGCTAAGTTGTACGCCAGCGAAACCGCTAACCGGGTGACCAATCGGGCGATTCAGGTTCACGGGGGAAGGGGAATGACCCCAGAATATCTGGTTGAAAAACTTTGGCGTGACGCCAAACTCACCGAAATTGGAGAAGGTTGCTCAGAAATTCAGCGGATGGTGATTGCTAAGCAGATGTTGAAATCTTGATCAGAGGGTAGCCTGAAGTCCATATGTACCTAATGGCCGTGCTTGGGTTTGTCACGACTTTGAACGGATTGTCATCCCCCGATGCAATCACCTTGTCTAGAAAATTCAAAGTGGGCACCATCGAGCAATATGAGGTTCGGGCTTCGCTTTCCGCAGAACAGAAAATGCGGGGTTTAAAAACCGCAATTCCGGAAGACCTCGATCTGAGTTACAACTTTAGCGTTCGCGTAAAAAGTTTAGGCGCAGACGGGATTGCCAAATTGATCTACAGCCGACCGACGTTCACGACGGTAGAGGGAGAAACCTTTGACGCACCGCCTAAGACCAAGGTCGAAAAGCTAAATCTGAAATTCGAACTTACGGTATCGCCGATCAACGAAATACTCAGCCAAACCGACTTAACTGCGCCCAAAAAAGAATCCAGGATTGTGTCCGCACACGTGAACAATCATAAGCGATTGCGCAAGTTTCAGGACGTGATTGGTCAATACGTGGGTGAAATAGAGAGGCTCTCTCTCTCGGTCGGATCGTTTGACAGTTCTCTTGATTTTAATCCCCGTCTTTCTATTGAAGACGTAAAGCCGGGTGACACCTGGAAGAGGACGGTTGGATATTCGCCCCAGAAACTCAAAGGCAAAGACGGAAAAGTTGCGGTGCAACGGCTTGATTACGTGTTTACATATCGTGGAACTATGCAATCGGCGGGGAAAATGGTGAGTCGTGTGGAAGCCACGCTTAATGTAGATTCTGATTTAGGCGCGTTCGTTAATCAGAATTTGGGACCTGATTCTGAGGAATCAGGTATTAAAACCATCCCACTTAAATTGCAGTCATCCATTGAGTTTGACCTGGATCCCAAGAACGGTTCCACGTTGGCGGCGCGAGCGAAAAGTGCGGGAGGGTTTAGCGTGATTCTCACGGACGACCCCGAGGATCCAGCGGTTTCTGTCTCCCTAAAGGGCAAAACATTTCTTCGTCAGGTTTCAAGGTCTGCCGCTAAGTAATTGTCAACCATTGCGAAAAAGTTGTCAGACTTGTTTACTAGCGGTAGGTTGAGGCCAACTTCTTAAGCCTTTCCAAGTAATATTAACTGTGACAGTGGCCGTACTTTGCATTTTTGGGCGGTAAGGGGTGGCTGACCGTATAGGTTATGAGCTTGAGCGGCGAAGCGTTGCGCGAGGAGCCAACTTTGAACTCTATGGGCGTGGTTAAATCTGTTCGATTCGGTCGAAGGAATGGATCTTGGAGTGTTCTTCTTGCGGTCGGCCTGCTGAGCGTTGTCGCGGTCTCGCTGGTTTTTGCCCGCTACGGGGTTGCTTTTCACACTCCGGCTTACTGGTTTCTATTACCCCTCTCTGCTTTTCTGGCCGAGCTCATACCCATTTCTCTGAGACATCGTGGTTTGAACGTTACTTTTACGTTGCCATTTGTATTTGGGGTAGCCGTTGCGATTGGACCGGTGGCGGCGCTCGCCACCGACCTTACAGCTACGATGGTGGGTGCTTTAGTCATGGCCTTTTCTGGACACAAACGTTTCTCACCCTACTGGACCTATGCTAACTTGGTGATTGTGGCCACGGCCATGCCAGTAGCATATTTTTCATTGAAGACGGCAGAGCCGAATCTATGGGGTTTGACCGGCGCTACCCACCTAGGTGCCCTGCTTTTTCTGTTGGTGTACGCCGTCACCAACTTTCTGCTCGTCACCGCCTTAAACAGCAGCCATAAGTCAGCGGCAAAGAGTGAGCCTCGCCCCTCCAGTATGGCAATGGGAGTGAAAACTTTTGCTCTGTACGCAGTTCTGTTCATGGTAGTCGCTGCGCTTTACCGGGCTCACGGGCTTTTGGCGATTCCTCTGACTCTGGTGCCAGTTTGGGCCTATCGCACGGCGGTTGCCTATCGGGATCGCATGACGGACTACTACGTCCACACGATTGGTGCCTTAGCGGATATGTTGGAGAGAACCCATCCCTATACTCAAGGTCACGTCGAACGGGTGGCATGGACCGCAGAAGAAGTGGGCCGGCGGCTTGGATTGCCGTCTCACCGGGCGCGTCTGCTTAGGGAAGCCGCCGTACTTCACGATATTGGCAAAATTGCGGTCGATGAGCGAATCCTGGATAAGCCCTCGCGGCTCACTCAAGAGGAGATGGACCATGTGCGCACCCATGCCGTTTCAGGCGCGAAGATTCTTTCGCCGGTCCTTGAACTTCAACCGATTGTGGCGTGGGTGCAACACCACCATGAACGTCCAGACGGGACCGGATACCCGTCAGGTTTGGTGGGTGACCAAATTCCCCTTGAAAGTAGGGTGATTGCTGTGATTGATGCTTTTGATGCAATGACTGGAGGCGATGGACCCGGTCAGGACCGTCCTTACCGCAAGCGAATGAGCGTTAGCGAGGCCATTGTCGAGCTGGAACGATGTTCTGGAACACAATTTGATCCCGCGGTTGTTCAATGTTTCAAACTGGTTGTCAAGGAGGGTGGTCTTGCAAGATAGGGTGGGCGTATTTGTAGTTATCCTCGCAATTTTTACCACCATTGGGTTGCTAGTTTACGTTTCGATTATTCTTCCCCAGCAGCTCGAGGCTAGGATCAGGGCGAGTGTCCTTGCGTTTTCTACCGCCATCGAACTGAGGTGTCCAACCACTTCAGGAATGTGCGCTGAGGTGGTTCCCCTCGTGAGAGAAATTGGAAAACAGATGGGCTTAGGAGCGCGAGCCCTGCGTGACCTTGAAATGGCGGCTGGACTCCGCGACGTTGGACTTTGTTCCGTCCCTTACTCAATCATGAACGACAAGCGAGAGGAAGACTGGACGGCTGAAGAACAAGCAATTTACCAGCGCCATTCTGAAGTGAGTGGTGCGATGTTAGAGCAGATTCCGGCGCTGAGCCACTTATCCAACATTGTTCGATACCATCACGCTCCGTTTTCCAAGCCAGGGAATACGCGCGGGCAACCGCTCGGTAGAAGCCTTGGACCAGGGCCCCGAATTATTAAGGTTGCCACAGAATTTGTTTGGGAGCGCAGAGAACGGGGTCAACTGGCCGCTTTAAGAGAGATTGAAGCAGGCAGTGGAATTGAGTATTGCCCCGAAGCGGTAGTTGCACTTAAGGCTGTGCTAACCTCCACCGGTGTTGGAAAACGTGACGCAGTCAGTGCCTAAAATTCGAATCGAAGTAATTATTGGGGTCAGTGTGTTTGCTCTTGCCCTTTTGCTTCGTTTGGTGGGCATCACGTGGGGTCTCAAAAACGACCTTCACAACCAAACCTATCATCCCGATGAGGGGCTTATCCTTACATATAGTCGGGCTATCGAACCGACCCAGGGCAAGTTCACCCCCGGATTTTATAATTATGGCACCCTCTATCTCACAGTCCTAAGGGTGGCGAGTGATGTGGTGACCTCTTATACAGGGGGGCCAGACGAGAAGGTTGCAGACTCAAATTGGGCGTGGGCGTCGCGCTGTCATTTGGCGGGGCGGATCATCAGTGCGTTGGCCGGCGCCGGGATGGCGTTAATGCTGTGCCTCCTGGTCATGAGATTCACCAGTCCATTGGGTGGCGCAGCCGCCGGACTGCTCGTAGCGTTTGCGCCCGCTCATGTTGTCCATTCTAGGTTTCAAACCGTTGATATCCTTGCCGCGCTATTTTTGACGGTGAGTATATGGTATGCGCTTCTACTAATTCCGAAGGATGGCGAAGCTACGAGAAACCCTCTGAAAATTGCCGTGTTGTGCGGCGTTTTTGCCGGACTGAGCGCGGGAACCAAGTACACGGGCATTCTTGTTCTCTTGTGCCTGGTTGCCGTGGTGATTCTTGTTAAGCCGCAAAAAGCACTCCTAGTAGTAGTGACAGGATTCTTATCGGCACTCATAGTCTTCTTGTTGGCCACTCCCGGGGCAGTTTTAGACACCCAGAAGTTCCTTACCGATTTTAAATTCGAGATGACTCATACGTCTACGGGGCACGGACTCGTGTTTGTCGGAACCCCGCCCGGCTTTATCTATCACCTTCTGAATCTTGGCACGGGCATAGGGCCGATATTAACTCTCCTCGGACTGGGCGGTCTGGTGTGGGGAGCGTTTTGCCGTCAGACTTGGCTATGGGTCCTTTTGGCGTTTACCCTCCCGTACTACCTCCTCATTGGTCGAGCCGAGGTCAAATTCCTCCGGTACACCTTTCCCCTGTACGTGGCGGTGGCGGCCGGATTTGGATACGCAATGGACCGAGCCCACCGGAAGGGAGGAGCCGCTCATTTGGCGGTTGGGCTAGGGATACTTGGGTTAGGCGGAATGGATCCGGGCGGACTGAGAATGGCGGCAACGATGACCCTATGGATGACGGGGGAAGACCCAAGAGACTCCGCCGCAAAAGTTCTTAAGGAAAGAGCCGCCGCCAACTCCAAAATAACCGTGGGTTTGGCCAGCGATCCCTGGTACTACACCCCGCCGTTTTATCCGGACTCCGGTCTTGGGCCAATGTATCCGTGGTCGCGGCGGGTGGAGAGCCTTCACGCGGCTAGTTCGCCCAAACTGATTTATCATATCCCTCCGGGTGGGGAGGGAATTCGACCCAACGAAGCCGGTGGTCCGTTCTCGTTTGATGTTCGATTGCTGACCGGTGACAAGCCCAGCTACGTGGTTCTGAGTTCATTCGAGTTTGAAGACCTAGAGCGAATCAAAGGACTAAGCGGTCTTGATGAGGTGGATCAACTCCTTGTGCGGCGCTATCAAGAATTTCGAACTCAACTGGAGAAGGATTACGTGTTAGATTCTGGCTTCGGCGTGAACGGACCCACCGTTCACGACCTCCAGTACATCCAGCCCTCCGTGCTTATATGGAAGCGCAAGCCCACGCCCTAGAAGATCCGATCGATGCGTTCTTAGACCACCTGTTGGTTGAACGCGGGGCGAGTCCGCACACGGTTACTGCCTACCGGCTAGACCTTGCTAAAATTTCGGAGTTTTTTAAGGAAATTGGCCTGCTAAGTTGGGCGGACATAAGTTCGATACAACTGGTGGCCTATGAGGCGAAACTTGGTCCGCCGATGGCCCGGTCTAGTGCCCAGAGAAGGATGAGTGCTTTTCGATCATTCCTAAAGTTTCTTAAGAGACGAAACCTCGGGCCAACGGTTGACCTGCCCTCAACGCACGGCATTCGAAAGTCAAAATCGCTTCCCAAGGCGCTACGCCCCGGCGCCCGTGATGCCCTGCTCGACACCCCGGATGAAGGAACCGTGGGATCCATTCGTGACCATGCCCTTCTGGAACTGATTTACGGGGCAGGATTACGGGTAAGTGAGGCCGTTGGGCTAGAATTGGGTGACTTGGCCCTGGAAGAGAGAACGATTAGGGTAGTGGGAAAGCGAGGCAAAGTGAGGAGGATTCCTTTGCCCGAGACTACAATCAACACCCTCAGACGCTATATCTCAGAAGCGCGTCCGAAACTGGTGCGGAAGGGTTCGAGTCTTGTTTTCCTCACAAACCGTGGGTTACCCGTTAGGCGACAAAATGTATACGGCCTCCTTGTGAAAACTGCTCATGCGGCAGGAATTGAAGAATCGGTTGGCCCGCACCGGTTGCGCCACACCTACGCGGTTGACCTTTTGAGGGGTGGTGCAGATCTCCGTGCGGTACAAGAACTGCTAGGGCACGAGAGTATTGCCACCACTCAGATTTACACTGGACTGGACTTGGATGAAGTTCAGCTCGCGTACAAAAAAGCGTTTCCTCGGGGATAACTTTGCAGTACGCCCAGTCTATAAAACGGAGACCGAATCTTAGCTGTCAAGGGGCAGAGAGCAGTTTGTCCGCTTTGCGGATTAACGGTGCGAGCCAAATGTGGCCGAATAGTTGTGCATCACTGGGCTCACGAGATAGGTGTGGACTGTGACAACTGGTTTGAACCGGAGACTGAATGGCACCGAAATTGGAAGTTAGAATTTCCGATGGATACCGTAGAAGTTCCGGTGGGAGACCATAGAGCAGACGTGCGAATTCAAGAGCTGGTGGTTGAACTGCAGAACTCAGCAATTTCTCCGGCGGAAATTCAGGCCAGGGAACTTCATTACGGACGCATGATTTGGATTGTAAATGCAGAAAAATTTGCCGAAAGGTTCTATCTGCTGCGTCAAATGAATCCTCACGTCCTATCTTTTCGGTGGAAGAGAATGAAGTCCAGTTGGCGCTTCGCTCGCCGCCCCGTCTATTTTGATTTTGGACGGGTGCGCATTAAAGAGTTACTCGGCGCAACAGTTACAGACAGCACTGTCTTTTACACGGTGATCGGCGATGAACCCTCCACGGGCACCACTCACCTTACGCGTTATGACGGACCGGCGACCACGGAGAAGCAGGCTCGCGGATATCGAGCCGAAGAAGCATTTGAACGTCTCTCCTCCGAGATCGTCACCTGTTCCGTACTCCGTTTAACTTCTCTGCACGCCAATGGCTACGGAAGCGCAGCCCCAGTTGGCCGGAGGGCACTCATCGAATGGTGCCATAAGCCCTAACATAATTGGCGGCAACCGGTTGACTTGACGAAAAGTGATTATCGTAGCCTGATCGTTTTCGAGAGGTCCACGGAACGGGACGGCAAAATCTTTGCCGATGCGAAGCAACTGATGCAAATGTCGATTGATGGCAATCAAAATCTTAGAGTCTGTAACAGACTTGATTTTCTACCCGTTGGCACGCCTATGATATCATTGATGCCATCAACTGCAACCTTTAACGAACTCGCCGAAGCGCGAAAATTGCCGGCTTGGACGTCTTGGCAAAATGGGCGTCCGGCTGGTTATTATTCGTGGCCGATCCCGCCGGAAGCAGCCGCATTTTTCGCCGAGAACGGATTTCTCGTGATCGAAAATGGGGTTACGGCCGAGGAATTAAAGGCCCTTCAGGAAGAATCGGCCAATATTTGCCGGGGCGAGTTAGGCGTGGTCAACGGTTTGCAAGAGAGGCCCGATGATGAGTCTCCCGAAGATACTCTTCGCCGATATCTGTGCATCCACTTTCCGCACAAGATTTCAAAATTGATGTTGAGTGCCCTTTCTCAGCCGGCGATTGTAGATGTTGTCACCTCCGTAATTGGTCCGAATGTGAAATGCATGCAGTCCATGTTGTTCATTAAGCCAGCAGGGAAGCCAGGGCAGGCTTGGCATCAAGATGAGATTTATATTCCGACTAGAGACCGTAGTTTGACCGGGGGCTGGATTGCGCTGGATGACGCTACGGTTGAGAACGGATGCCTATGGGTTATTCCAAAATCTCAGCGAGAAGGCATTCTGTATTTTCAGGAGTGGCACGGAGATTCACGGTTTGACTGCGCATCAGAAGCCCAACGGTTCCCTTGGAGCAACAAAAATGCAGTGCCGGTTGAAGTAAAAGCGGGATCCATTGTGTTTTTTAACGGATATCTGCTTCATCGATCTTTGCCTAACTATGCTAACCGCGGTTTTCGTCGAGCGCTGGTAAACCACTATATGAGTGCCGAATCTTTGTTGCCGTGGACCGGATTTCAGCCTGAAGTGCCGGTAGCTTCGGCGGATTATCGAGATATCGTGATGATTGCGGGCACCGATCCTTACGCTTTTAAAGGCATTGAAAACAAAGCGGGAGCGCACGTGCGACCATCCGGCGAGGGGGGTTGCGGGAGCAACAAGTACAATTTGGTTAAAGAATCAGATCCATTGGAATAATTGCAAATCTAACCTCCCCGGTCTTCAGCAGTGCGCGAATGTAAGGAACGCAGGTGCCGCAGTTTGAGCCGCATCCAAACCTTTCCATCGCGTCTTCTAGTGACTTCACGTTGGCTTCTTTGAGGGAAGCAAACGTCTTGTTGTGGCAGACGCACATCGTTACCGGACGATTTTCGTGTGGCATACGATGAGTTACGAAGTCAAAGGCAGATGTTCAGCAAGATCAGCGTTAGACTGGGCATCTAGGTGGTGATCATCCGCTTCACGACGCGCCAGGCGGGTTGAGGCGGCAAGGCCAATCATCGCCGCGTTATCGGTGCAGAGGGTTAGGGGCGGGGTTACAAATGCCATTCCGGATCTTATGCAACGAGCGGAAAGTTCGGTGCGCAAGGATTCGTTTGCCGCCACGCCGCCTACCAAGGTGACCATTTCCACCCCGCATCGTTCCGCCGCCGCGATTCCGCGGTCTACCAACACCGAGACGACCGCTTGCTGAAGGGAAGCCGCCGCATCTTCCCGGCAAAGCTGATCTCCCTCGCGTTCGACGAGGCGCATTACGGCCGTCTTGAGGCCACTAAAGCTAAATTCAAAGGTGTTGCCGCTCAGGCCTCGGGGAAGGGGATATCGATTTGGGTTTCCGGTCCGGGCAAGTTCCTGAATGGCAAATCCCCCGGGGTAACCAAGGCCTAATAGGCGGGCGGTTTTATCAAAAGCTTCTCCGGCGGCGTCGTCGCGGGTCTCTCCCACGATGGCGTACTTACCCGGCGCCGATACCAAAACGAGTTCGGTATGTCCACCCGATACGATGAGCGCAAGGTGAGGGAATAAAATTTCTTGATCCGTACCGAAAACGCTGAGTAGGTGGCCTTCCAGGTGATGGATTCCAATCAATGGCTTGCCGGTTGCATGGGCTAAGGCTTTGGCGGAAGAAAGACCAACGCTCAGGGCACCAATGAGTCCGGGTCGGTTTGTGACCGCAAAGGCACCGATCTCAGCCAGGGACGTGTAAGCATCAGACAAAGCTTCTTGGATGACGGGAAGGATGGCCTCCACATGAGCACGCGCTGCCGCTTCTGGGACAATCCCACCCCACTTGCGATGCATTTCAATTTGGCTGGCAATGACGTTGGATCTGACTTGCCGCCCGACGACTACCGCCGCGCTTGTTTCATCGCAACTGGATTCAATTGCGAGAATGGGTTCGTCAAAAAACTCCACGGTTGGCGGCAAAGTCACCGAGGAGGATCCCACGTCTGGAGGTTGTGCATCCACATGACGACCGCGTCTTCACGGTTGTCTGGGTAATACCCCTTCCTCCGCGCCGTCTCTATGAAGCCAATTTTCTCATAGAGCTTTACCGCGGCATCGTTACTCGCTCTAACTTCAAGCGTGGAGCAGGTCATTCCTTTTGTTTTGGCTCGGCTGAGGAGTTCCACCATCAGTTTCTCACCAATACCCTGGCGTCGGCAATCTTCTCTAATCGCAACCGTGGTGATATGGGCTTCATCTATCACGCACCAAATGCCGCCGAATCCAATCACTTGACCGTCTTGAAAAGCGGTGAGAAAGATGCCGTGAACGTGATCTAATTCGTTACGAAAGCTTCGTTCCGACCAGGGCGCCCCGTTAGTAACCCGTTCAATGTCTAGAATAGCGGGAATGTGGTTTTCCTGAATCGGCTCGAATCGTAACGTTTTGAGCATGGATAAGTTTGTCACGAAAACGAGGAGGGTGGACCTATTGGCCTAGCCGCCCAAATAGGCTTCTTTTACTTTAGGGTTACTCAGAAGTGCTCGGCCCGTATCGCTGAGCACGATACAGCCGGTTTCTAGAACGTAGGCTCGGTGGGCTATTTCAAGGGCACGATTTGCATTCTGTTCTACCAACAAAATCGTGCGTCCTTCTCGGTTGAGATCCAATACAATATTAAAAATCTCGGTCACCAGGTTTGGAGCAAGGCCCAAACTAGGTTCATCCAACAAAAGGATCTCGGGCTGAGACATCAGCGCCCTTCCGATGGCCAGCATCTGTTGCTCGCCCCCGCTCATGGTGCCCGCATTCTGTTTAAATCGCTCCCGCAATCGGGGGAAGCGATCAAGCACTTTTTCCATGTCTTGTTGGATTTTAGAATCCTTCCGAATGTAAGCACCCAACTGAAGGTTCTCATGAACGCTCATGTTGGTGAAAATCCGACGACCTTCTGGAGAGTGAGAAATACCAAGTTTTACAATTTCGTGGGGTGGGCAGGTCGTCAAGTCACGGTCTTTAAAGGTGACGGTACCGGTTCGGGGTCTTAGTAATCCACTTATGGTCCTCAACAGCGTGCTCTTTCCCGCACCATTAGAACCAATGATGGCCACGATCTCTCCGGGTTGGACGTTGATGGTGACGTTGTCTAGCGCTTGGATGGCTCCGTAGAAAACGCTGATCCCTTGAATATCCAACATCGCAGTGGTTGTTCTACCTGACTAAAGACGCTCTAAGCTCGTTGCCGGTCGACGTCAATTGGGCCCCGTTTAGAAAAAGGACCGGTTACCCTCTCAGATTCAAGCTTGCTTTGACCTACAATAATTACCAGTCCACATGAAGAATCCAAAGTTTTCTCACGCATTTGAGGTTACCACTGACCTCCCCGAGGCACTCCGGCCGCTAAAAAAGCTGGCATCAAACTTCCGCTGGACCTGGGATCATGAGGCGCGCGACATATTTCGCAGTATGGATCGTGAACTATGGACGAAGTGTGAGCACAACACCATCCTGTTCCTTAACTCTATCGAGGGAGAGAAGATTGCGAAACTTGCCGCTGATTCCGTATTTGTAGCGAGACTGAACCATGCGGTGGATTCTTTAGACGCTTACCTGGGGAGCAAAACATGGTTTGATCAAGCGTATCCCGGCGAACGAGAAAAGACAACCGTCGCGTATTTCTGCGCAGAATTTGGGATTTCTGAAGGGCTTCCCATCTACTCTGGGGGCCTAGGAGTTCTGGCGGGAGATCACCTTAAAGCGGCGAGCGATTTGGGAATTCCGTTGGTTGGAGTAGGACTCCTCTATAACCGGGGCTATTTCAGACAGCGGTTGAACCACGACGGTTGGCAACAAGAAATCTATCCCGAATACGACTTCTACCAGATGCCTTTAACCCTGATTCGCGGCGAAAATGATCAACCGCTCCGGATTGAAGTGGAATTCCCAGATCGAGTGGTCACCTGCCAGGTGTGGCGCGCCGAGATCGGTCGCATTCCGCTTTATTTGCTGGACAGCAACGTCTTGGAGAATCAGCCTACCGATCAAGGAATAACGGACACCCTTTACGGCGGCGACGAGGAGATGCGAATTAGGCAAGAGATGATCCTGGGAATTGGCGGGCTTCGCGCTTTGAGAGCAGTCGGCATCAACCCAACGGTCTGTCACATGAACGAAGGACACGCCGCCTTCATGTCCATCGAGCGGATTCGGCAGTTTATGGCCGAGCGAGGTTGCGACTTTAGAACCGCTCGACAGGTGATTGTTTCTGGAAACGTCTTCACCACGCATACCCCGGTTCCCGCTGGGTTTGACCTGTTTTATCCGGAGCTGCTTCAAAAGTACATGGGCAAGACGGTTGCCGCAACCGGCCTAAACTTCAATGAGTTTTTGCGACTCGGTCGAGTGGATGCAGACAATACGGCGGAAGCGTTTAACATGGCAGTACTGGCAATGGAGAATGCGAACCACGTGAACGGCGTCTCTAAGCTTCACGCCAAGGTGAGCAGAGGCATGTTTTCAGATCGATGGCCATCTTATCCAGAGGATGAAGTTCCGGTGAGCGCGGTAACCAACGGCATTCATACGATGACCTGGGTAAGCCTTCGGATGGCTGCGCTGTTTGATGAGCACTTGGATGCGGATTGGCGACGAAATCCTCAGGACAAAGCAACATGGGCCGGCGTGGCAAATATTCCGGATGAAGATCTGTGGTCTGCGTTGGAGAACCAGAGAGGCGAACTGATTCGGTATATCCGCCGCCGCTTGCAGAATGATCTAGAGCGACGAACCCTGAACAAACCGGAATTTGGCATGATCAACGGGATTCTTGATCCCCGCATCCTTACCATCGGATTTGCCCGACGATTTGCAACGTATAAACGAGCTTCGCTAATGCTGACCGACCGTGAGAGGTTGAAGGGGATTCTCTTCCATCCCGAACGGCCAGTGCAAATCGTAATCGCGGGCAAGAGTCATCCGCGGGACGACGGGGGCAAGCATATCATTCAAGATTTGGTGAACTTCATTAATACCAGCGGCGCTCGCGCCCGTATGGTTTTCCTGGAAGACTACGATATGGGCGTTGCTCGTGCCTTGGTACAGGGGGTTGATCTGTGGTTGAATAATCCACGCCGACCCTATGAGGCCAGCGGAACCAGCGGAATGAAGGTGGTTCCCAATGGCGGACTTAACTGCTCCATCCTTGATGGTTGGTGGGACGAGGGCTACGAACCCGGGATTGGCTGGGCGATCAACGATCGGTCAGAAACGCAAGACGCCGGGCACCAAGATTGGCTGGATAGCCGAGCGCTCTATCACCTCTTGGAGAATGAAATCACCCCGATTTTCTACCACCGAGTGGAAAATGGCGTGCCTGGCGGCTGGATCCAGATGGTGAAGAAATCCATCATGAATCATGCTCCAGAGTTCTCCACTAGCCGAATGGTTAGAGATTACGCCACCAGCTCTTACATGCCGGCCGCCGCGGCGTATCACAGTTTTTCTGAGCCAAATCTTAACCGAGCCAAAGACGCTTTGGCTTGGCGAGATCGGGTTCAAAGCAGTTGGAATCAGGTGAGGGTCAGTTGGGTTAAAGATACCGCGGGTAGCTCCAATCCGCTCGGCAAAGAATTCTGCCTTCAGGCGGGGATAGAACTCAATGGATTATCCGTCGATGACGTTGATGTTCAGGCGGTGATCGGTCGAATTGGACCTAATCGTGAAATTATTGATGCTAAGTTGGTAAGCATGGCCCACAAGTCAGCGGATGGCTCACTCCACGTGTTTGAGGGAAGCCTAGTCTGCGGATCCGCCGGTCACCAGGGATACACGGTTCGGGTGGTCCCCAAGCACGCCGATGTTAACGTGGCGCACGAGCTCACCCTTGTGACCTGGGAATGACGTAGGAGCCGCTCAAAATCAAATGTCCGCTATCGGTGCGTCAAGCGAGCGAGCTTGACGCACCGACTTGCTTTGTGAAATAGCCATTCTGAGGTCAACTCAGAACTACGGTTAAGACACCATTTTTCAGCTGAACTACGCAACCTCGGTAGTCAGAAATCTTGGCGTCGGCAGGTTTGGGGAGGGTTGGCGACGAAGTGATGGCCACCACCTGCATCCCCGCTGCCTTGCCCGCCAGATAGCCCGCCAGGACATCCTCAAAA
This sequence comes from Fimbriimonadales bacterium, assembly GCA_038212035.1. GTDB lineage: Bacteria > Armatimonadota > Fimbriimonadia > Fimbriimonadales > Fimbriimonadaceae > Fimbriimonas. Next base: position 34,194 of record JBBQUZ010000010.1, on the reverse strand, counting down.
ACCAAACAACAGTCGGGGGGAATCATCAATCGTTCCGCACCCAGAAGGTAGGCGTCAGGCGATGGCTTTCCGTTGATCACTTGCTCGCCGGTAACAAACACCTTCGGCTGAGGAATTCCCACCGCCTGCAGCCTCGCCGAGGCCACGTCTTGGGTCCCCGACGTAACGATTCCCCAACGATCTGAAGGTAGTGACCGGAGAAATTCAAGGGCACCGGGCACCAAACTGATTCCCTCCGTGTCTTCCGATTCCCATGCTCGGAGAACTGCACTCTCTGCTTCTGCATCCACGTGAGGAAGCAGAAGTTGGATCGAATCCAGAGCCCGACGTCCATGAATTTGCGGCAATACAGATGCAGGGTCTAGGTTGTGACGAATCGCAAACCGCGTCCAAGCGCGGTCAACGGCAACAATCGAATGAACGAGCGTGCCGTCAAGATCAAACAGAATAGCTTCGGCTCGGAAAGTCACGGGTGATTGTAACGCATCCAAAATTAAGGTGGTCTTCAAGCCAATCTCAGTTTTCCCAAAATCGGCTCAAACCCGAACCGAAAATTCAAATCGTTGTACTCAACCCCTGAGCCATCACAATCTCATGGGCGTTATTCACCGTAAATGCCACTCGGTGGGTTACCGAATCCAGAATTCCTTCCGCGCCCGGATGACCGTTGCCGCTGGCCTTAACGCCGCCGAATGGGAGGTGAACTTCGGCTCCGATACTGGGCAGATTAACATAACCAAGGCCATAATCTGCGTGATCTCGCACCCAACGCCATTTTCGATAGTCTTCGGTGATCACGGCCATGGCAAGACCGTAATCGGTGTCGTTATAGACTTCAACCGCTTCTTCCATCCCATCCACGCCAATGATGGCCACGTGGGGGCTGAATGCTTCTTCTCGCAGACAGAAGGTGTTCTTTTTGTAGTGCTCAAACCGATAGACGAACGGGCTCACAAAGTTTCCGTGGGCGTAAATTCCCTCGGAAAGCACCTGACCGTCGATTAAAACTTCTGCTCCCTCTTCTTTTGCCTTGGCGTTGTGAGTCTTCCATTTTTCCACGCCTCCCGCTTCAATCAACGGACCCATGAAGGTCTCTTCTTTCATTCCATCGCCAATGTGGATTCGCTTAACCATTTCTACATATCGCTTGGTAAATGCGGGTTCGATTTTGCGGTCAATGATGATTCGACTGGTGCTCACGCATCTCTGGCCGGACGTCTTGAAGGCTCCCAGAATGCAGGCGTTCACGGCGATGTCTAGGTCAGCATCATCCAGCACAATGGTTGCGTTCTTACCTCCCATTTCTGTGGCGACGAACTTGTAAGCATCCCCGGCTGCAACTTGCTGGATGTATTTGCCGACGGCACGAGAGCCTGTAAAGAGGATTGCGGCAACGTCTTTATGCTTCACGAGCGGATCGCCTGCCTGCTCTCCCATTCCGTGAATGAGGTTGATTACGCCCGCCGGGAATCCAGCTTCGTGGAATAAAGACATCAGCTTGTGGGCCACGATTGGCGTTTGCTCGGCGGGTTTGAAAACAACGGTGTTGCCCGCGAGAATGGACGGCAATATCACCCAGAGGGGAATTGCGGAAGGGAAGTTCCAAGGGGTGATGCAGGCCACTACGCCCTTGGACTTTCGCAGGATATACGCATCTTTGGCCGCAATTTCAGAACTGATGGCGTAACCAATGGGCAAGCGACCGAGGCCCGCCACGTATTGGGCCATATGGAGGGCTTCCACGGCATCGGCCCGACCCTCATTGATCGGCTTGCCGCACTCTTTGGTTACCAAAGCCGCAATTTCCATTACATCTCGCTTCATCAACTGAGCAAACGCGTCGATTAACTCAGCTCGCTTCACCCAGCTCAATTCGCGCCAGGTTTCGTAGGCTTTCTTAGCGGAAGAGACCGCATAATCCACATCTGCCGAGGTGCTGAGGGGAGCCGATCCGATCTCGTCTCGAACGTCCGCGGGATTGTGGCTCGTAAATCGATTCGAAGATTTTTGCCAGTTGCCGTCAATGTAATTTTCTGCCTGAATTGAACCCATTATTAAAGCGAGCTTACCTTTCCCGACCGATTCGAGAGGTTAGGCCCGGTAACGGTTAAGCCCGCTGGTAACCTTGAAGGATCAATTATATGAATCGCTTTTCCTGGGTCATTGCCCTCATTGCTACCTTTGTGGGGGCACCGAGTTTATCCCCTGCTGCTAATATTCGGTCTTCCGGCCCGATCGTCATCGTGAATGAAGTTGCGACGCTTCGATTTCGGGCCCCGTTAGGTGGGTTTTCACCCGCGCGAAGGGCACTTAATCTTGCTCATTTACTGCAGGGTCTAGACACGAACCTTGATATCCGAATTCGCCGGATCAATCGACGGAATTTTGCCGTGGTCGCAGACGGCAAGATGGTGATTCGAATTTCACCGGCTGATGCCCGGGCCAACGGCACGAGCGTGTCCATATTGGCGGCCCGCTATGCCAGTCGCCTCCAAGTGTCTTATGCGCTTCCCGCCCTGCAGTTGGCGGAGAGTGAACTGACTCTGCCCATCACGACATCCAAATTTATTCAGTTGGTGGGAAGCCAAGTGCAGAGTGCCGAAGTTTCTAGCTCTGATCCTGTAATTGCCACGGCATCACGAGTGACCGGCGGAATCCGACTGGAAACGAAAGCACCCGGTCAAGTGAGGATAACGGTAGAGGCAAATGGATCAGCAACGGAGCTCAACATTGATGTTCGGCCCTATGCGGCGGCATTCCCTCAATCCATGCGTGGCGTAGTAGCCGGTGATCCGGCTACCGCATCTACGGTGACGCGCACAATCGAAGGCGCAATTCGTTCTCAGTTAATTTCCCAACCTGATTCTCACATTCTGTTTAAGTCACTTAGAGGTGCGCACGTAGGGGCGGGACAGACTCGTTCATTCCGGGTCCGGGTATCGGTCAAGGCGCCGGGTGCTTTTCCACGGACTGGCTTGGTTGAGGTGTCGATTAGAAACATTGGCGGTCTCGCTAGAAACGATGCGGAGCTGTGGTACAGCAATGATCCTGAGTCGGTGACTAAGGCGGGTTCGTTGTTCAGTGCGCGGCTTCGTCGCACGACCCCCGTTCGATTGCTCTACCATCACTCAAATCAGGCAAGTCAGGCCATGTTTCTGCGGGTTCAGGCCGTTAACAAGTCCGATGTCGCGGCTCACGTGGTGTTGATCCCCGGCGACAGCGATCCGGACCGAAACCCGGTTCGGGCAGGTCTCACTGCGGCCCATCAGTACCTACCCGCTTGGCTTTGGGGGAGTGGCGAGGTGGTTACTATCCCGCCAAAAAGCAGTTTGCCCATTTCGCTCCGGCGCTTTTCGCCGGGAGAGACGGTGAGTGGATTGTGCAGTCTGAGGTTATTGGATGGCCCCGAGGACATCTTGGTGAGGACCGATGCCTGGCCACCCTTTACCGTAGATCAGCGCTGGGTTGCGGCATTGGCCAGCTCAACTCCGTGGCAAGAAGTGGGGGCTGGGTTGATGACGCAGTACGATACCGCCCCCTACGAGCACTCTGAAAGCATTTACCCAAACCCGTTACGTATCGAGACGGTGAGCTATCACGTTGGCGGACGGTACGGGTTTGTACGCATCGGGCAGAGTCCGATTAACCGCCAAGATAATGAGAGACCGCTCGATGGAAATTTTGGCGTGGTCTACAGCATCAATGCCAGACTCGATAATCCAACCTCGCTGGGGCAAGACATTGAGGTCACTTTTGAATCTAGCGCGGGATACTCGGGGGCGATTTTTTCGGTCAACGGCAAAATTCTTCAGACACCTCTTTTGCAGCCCAAAGAGGAAGCGCAGTTGCTGAAATTGCATTTGGCCCCGGGGCAAGTTAGGAACTTGGAAATGATTACGATGCCCCTTTCAGGAAGCAGTTACCCGGCGACGATTACGATTCGACCCGTTCAGGTAAGCAGCCGCCATTTACGAATTGCCCGTTAGGATTTGGATGGTCGGGGAAAACCCTGACATCACGCATCCCGAATTCCGTACAATTAAGAAATGGATCCGACGTTTAAGACGATTGCCGATTTGTTTGCCGTTCCGGTGGTTGAAGACGAAGACGAAATGGAGCCGGAGCGGCGAAAGAGGGAAGGGTCCAACGCAGAAGAGAGCCGCAACCTGGGCCAACAATGCCTTACCGACGGTGACTTTGACGATGCGATTAGGCATTTTAAGCGCGCGGTTGAGCAAAGTGGAGAAAATTCAACCCAGGCCCGCATAGACTTGGCGGGAGCCTACGAGTACAGTGACCAAGAACCTCAGGCCCTCCGGCAATTTGAGACGGCACTTAAAGAGGGAGGAGAGGCGGAACCCCATGTGGGGGTTTCTGACCTTTTAAAGCGATATGGCCGCTACCGAGATTCGGTTGAGCGGCTGAACAAGGCCTTAGAAGCGGAACCATTTAATTCGTTCTATCACATTAAGCTGTCCGAGTTGTTCCAAGAAATGGGTGAGCCCACCCGAGCCCTGGCCGCCGCCCAAAAGGCCGTAGCGTGCAAACCCGACGAACCGTTCTATCACTATTGGGCGGGCGACATCCTCACTCAAATGCACCGATTTGAGGAAGCACTGGATGCGATTCGCGCGGCCATTGACCTGTCGCCGGGCGACGACTTTCTGTACCTGAGAGCAGCCGTCGCGTTCTGGGGGGCTAACCGGCCGGTAGAGGCAATCAAATCGGTCCGGTTGGCCAGTGACCTGGATCCAGATAAACATCTCTACCATGGCCTCCTCGGAATCCTTCTCGAGGAATCTAAGCAGATGGACGAAGCGCGGCTTGAATCAGACCGTGCAAGCAAAATGGACCGCTATGACCACGACATGCTCGGGCGTCTGATGGACGAGATGCAGATAGAAGCCTAATCGAGTGACTATCGCATATCTAAACCGCGTTGCGCGACTTCAATTGCCTTTAGGGCGGCCCGCGCCTTGTTCCCCGATTCCACGTATTCCTTCGTGGGGTCAGAGTCGTAAACCACGCCCCCTCCCGCTTGCACATAAGCCCTACCGTCCTTAAGGTAGATGGTGCGGATGGCAATGCAGGTGTCAAGATCTCCGGTGTGGCTAAGAAATCCAACGGCACCCGCGTAGCTTCCGCGCCGGGTGGGTTCTAGTTCGTCAATAATCTGCATGGCACGGATTTTAGGAGCTCCGGAAACCGTACCCGCAGGATGGCAGGCCCTAAAGAGGTCGTAGGCGTCGCGATCGGCCGACAGCGTGCCCGTAACGTCACTTACGATATGCATGACGTGGCTGTAGCGCTCTACCACCATCAGTTCATTCACTCGGACCGATCCGTATTCGCACACCCGGCCCAGGTCGTTTCGGCCCAGGTCCACCAGCATGATGTGCTCCGCCCGTTCTTTTTCATCGGCCAAGAGCTCAACCCCCAATGCTTGATCTTCTTCTGGAGTTTTGCCTCTCCACCGCGTGCCCGCAATCGGGCGTACTCTTGCTTGGGTTCCGTGTAGGCTCACCAGCAGTTCGGGCGAGGCGCCTACAAGGTCAAAGTCGCCAAACCTAAGCAAGAACATGTACGGGGAGGGGTTGATCGATCGAAGTGCGCGGTAAATCGTGAGCGGGTGGGCATCCACTTGAGTGCTCAGACGCTGGGCGGGCACCATCTGAATACCATCACCCTGGGTGATGTACTCAATCATTCGCCGAACCATTCCCTCAAATTGGTCTTGCGTAAGATTAGACTCAACCGGATGGACCGGGAAAGATTCTGCGGGCAGGGGCGGTAACGGGCCCTGAAGCCGTTCGAGCACCCAATCAATCTCATCCAATGCGTTTTGGTAGCCTTCGGCCGTACCCTGAGCCACCGCAATGACTCGGATTAAATTCTTGGCGTGATCAAAGACCACCACGGTATCTGTGAGCATCATCGCGAGGTCGTCTACGTTTAGATCGTCGTTAGTCGTGTCCGGCAATTTTTCAAAGTAGCGAACGATGTCGTACGCCATCAGGCCCACCGCACCCCCAACAAAGGTTGGCAGTCCGGGAACCGGAACGGTTTTAAAGTGTTCCATTTCTGCCCGGAGAGCCGTTAACGGGTCCTCACCTTCACCCAGATCCCACGTCTCCAGATTGGCAACGGTAATTCGGCGAACTTCACCGTTCTTGATTCGCAAGGTGGCCCGAGGGCGAATTCCGATAAAGGAATACCGAGCGAGTTGCTCACCACCCGTAACACTCTCAAGAAGAAAACTCTCCTGGTGATCGTGAGCCAATTTCCAATAAGCGCTGAGGGGTGTTTCAACGTCGGCCAACATGTCACGGTAAATGGGCATCGCAAGGCCCCCGCTGGTGGTGGCCAAGAATTCCTCTAGCGTTGGAATTTGCATGGTCCCGGGATTATGCCCTCTGGAAATGGGTGAAATAAAAGATCCGCCAATACCTTTCCTCACCGAGTGAGTTTCAGGCGGATCAATAAAAGCAAGTGGTCAACGAATTGGCCAAAAAGCACGTTGATTGGAGTCGCACGATGTGTGCCAAACTTTGCGCATGGCTGGATTCACGCAACATTGCGGTCCCATGGTTTCTGTTCTAGAAAATAATCTTGATACGGACCGAATTATTCCTGCGCGATACCTCACCCGGGTAAATCGATCTGGTTACGGAGAATTGCTTTTTAAGGATGTTCGCGGTCCGGAATTTCCGTTAGATCTTCCGGCCGCACAAGGCGCGAATATTTTGGTCGTCGGCAACAACTTTGGTTGTGGTTCTTCCCGCGAGCACGCGGTATGGGCCATTCAGCAGGCCGGTTTTCGCGCTGTGATTAGTAAATCAACGAACTCCACCCCGGGTTTTAGCGACATCTTCCGGCAGAATGCCGCCAATTGTGGCCTTCTGCTCATCGAGCTTTCGGAGGCTGACCACGATCAGCTGGCGGCCCGGGCGATGGGTATCGCAGTGACCGTGAACCTTCCAACTCAGACGGTGGAAGTTGACGGATTGAGGTTTCATTTTGAAATTAGCTCGGCGACCAAAGAGGCCATTCTTCACGGTCTAGATCTCATTGGCAGCACCCTGCGATTTCAAGATGCGATTGCCGGCTACGAAGAATCGCATCACTCATTTGCCCCCGTTACTTCAGGGGTGCGATGACTCGCCTGCGGCTCTGCCTAGTGGGTTTCGTAAGTGCTTCTCTTGGATGCCAGACTCCCGTCGAGGAAAAGCCGCTGGCAACGGGGCCAAAGCAACCGATAGTTGCCACGCCCAATAAAACCTCCGTCCCAATTCTGGCGCCCGTAATTTCGACAGGGAATCCAAGCGAGGACAATCCCAGTCGGCTGTATCAGTTAAAAGGACTGACCCAGGTTGCCGGGACGGTAGGCAAGCACGATTTTAAGTTTTGGGTGATGGACACGGACAGTAAGCGCCAAGAAGGAATGATGTTTCTGGTGGACAAAGACGTGAAGCCATCAGAAGGCATGATCTTTATTTTTAAGGATATCCAACCGAATGATGGCCATCGCGGATTTTGGATGAAAAATTGCCCATTAGGACTCGACATTCTTTACGTGAGTTCTAAAATGAAGGTTTTGAATATTGGAGACGGTGTTCCATTTCAAGAAAAATCCGTTTCACCGGTTGGCGATTTCCAGTATGTGGTGGAACTTAAGCGGGGGGTGAGCCGAAAGTTGGGGATAAAGCCTGGCGATACGGTGAATTGGCCCAAAAACGTCGTCTCACAAGATTAAGAGACCCTATTGATGGGGTGACCGGCTTGAAAGCCCTTGATGTTTTGGATCGCGGTGTTAAGTAGCCTTTGACGAGCAGCTCGGGTTGACCATGCCATGTGCGGGGTCAGGCACGTGTTTTTTGCGGTCAACAGCGGGTTATTTGCCGGGGGTGGTTCTTGGCTGAGAACGTCTAATCCGGCCCCCGCGATCTTGCCGGTGTTCAGCGCCTCCGCCAACGCTGATTCGTCCACGAGACCGCCGCGACTTGTGTTGATAAGAAATGCCGAGGGCTTCATTTGACTTAGCCTTTCCTGGTTTACAAGGTGGGTGGTTTCTGGAGTCATTGGACAATGAAGGCTCACAATATCCGATCGGGAGAACATCTCATCGAGCGAAACGTTTTCAATGGCAGGTGTGGAATTGCGGGTGCAAATAATGACCTTCATGCCAAAGGCCTGACCGATTTCTGCCACCTTACGTCCAATTCTTCCGTATCCCACAATCCCAAGGGTTAGACCATCTAATTCCACCTGGGGGGACAATTGATAGCTAAAGTCTGGTTGGTTAGTCCATTCGCCTTGGTGCACCGACGTATTGTGTTTGCCCACGCCATTTGCCAGTTCTAAGATCAGCGAGAAGGTGAATTGTGCCACGGCGAGAGTGCCGTAATGAGGAATGTTGGTCACCGCAATCGACCTTTCGCGACAGGTCTCCAAATCAACCGTGTTAAATCCGGTCGCAAGAACGCCGATGTACCGCAACCGTTCGCTTGCCAAGATTTCTGCGCATCCCAGTGGACACTTATTGGTCAAAACGCAATCGATATTTTGGATACGTGAGACCGTCTGCGCGGGAGAGGTCCGATCGTAAATGACGGTATCTCCCAATTCCTTAAGCAAATCCCAGTTTAAGTCACCGGGGTTAAGCGTGTGACCATCCAGTACAACAATCTTCATGTTGCCTTAGATTATGCGGCTTGAGACCGTCAGGACATCCGCAATCTGCGACGGCGTCGGAGGGCCGCCATTCCAAAGACAATTGCAGCGGCAGGAGCTGGGGTCGCCTGGGAAGACGATCGGCCACTTACATAGTTTGTAATAAATAGTGTGGTGCTGGACTTTGGCAATATGGACAAGAAGCTTGAGTAAGTTACTACCTGATGGTTTCGTTCGGTGTCACCCCTACCCGTAGTTGCGATAAATTGCTGATTAAAGATGAAGTTCTGACCACTCCCTTCAAATGTATCGTACAGTACCAATCCTGCAACGGCATTTCCGTATTGTTGCACTCCACGGGGCTGCGTAGACGTACTTAGCAGGGAGATATTCCAAGTGAAAGAGAACGGAATATTTACTCCCGTTGAAGCGCTATTATTAAAAGTGAGGGCCAGGTAGGTGGCACTGTCCGCAGTAGAGGCCGTACCCACGCCGTCTGAAGTCCATCCGGATACAGAATTGTAACAAGTTAAATTGCCCTCGCCTTGCACGCAACCATGTGTCTCGTGGGCATAGCGTGGAGCGGTTCCGAAGCCACCCGTGTTGGCGATCACGGCGGGTGGAGTTACTACGATCGTCACATGGTGTGAAGGCACCGTGTAACCCAAGCCAAAGATGGCGGTAGCCACGTACTTCGTGACTCCAAAGCTTGGAGTTGCAACAAGGGCAACTACAGTGACTGCAACTCTCCGCAGAGCAAATTGCTCGCGACTAAAAAAATAAAACATAGATACACCAGTCAATTACCCGTACAGCATCGGACGCGAACCCTTCCTACTCTTAATTAGACAAGTTTAGCGCAGATAGCGTAGTCATAGAACCGAAAATGCTTGGACGTACGCGCAAACTGACACATTTGCGGGGAAACTTGACTTCATCGAGTCCATGTCTATTTGGCTGGCTCACTATTGTTGACAAAATGAATTACCGCAATGTCTTTAAATTTCTTGCGTTCTCGCGGTTTATATCCGGTGGGAGCAAACGGCGGGATGGCGTTAGATTCATCTAACCGGTAGTCATCCCGCGCGTCTAGATACCAAAATTCTGAGGGGTGGTTAAGGTCCAGGTAGTTCTGGGTCGTAGGGAGGCTCGTGTCAATGTGGTCGGCCGCTACTAGTGTGAGGCCGGTCCCCGGCCGGTCAGTATAGTAAGCAAGCATCGGTTGGGTGGTTAACACCGGCATGGTCATACCCGAATGTCCAGTAACTTGCCGAGAAACATAGTTAACGGCTTCCCGATACTGGGCACGGGAGGACTTGAAGAACACATGATCCTGAAATACCATTGAGATCCACGCACCACTCAGAATGCAGGCGGTGAGTGCAGGAGCAAAGATCGGACTACCGCGTTTGGCTCCCAGCAACGTGATTCCTCGGGCCGCGCAAAGGTAGGCCGCGGGGAGGCAGATAAAGAAATAGCGATTAAGAAAGAAACTGGTAGAGACCAAAGACTTAGCAAGGGTAATGCAAAAAGGTCCGGCCAGCCATACGGCCAAAAGCAGGGCAAATTCTTTGTTCAGAAGGGGGTTAGGTTTCTCTTTAGTCCCGGCATTTTCTGGCTTTACCAGCGTGAATATTAGGTAGCCAAATACAAGTAGGGTCATCAATCCCACTAGGATCGGCGACTTACCAAAGAAGAATGCGAAGAAGACCACCGGAGCATCAATGTGAGGTTTCGGAATCCAAAACGCACTGTTGCTGCGGCTAAAGGTCTTGGCGGCAAACGGGAGCCACGGGGAATACAATAACGCGGTAAAGCCCATGAGAATCCACACCGATTTCTGACCCGATTTAAGTGCCGCCGAGCGCCAAATAAGATGTATGAACATCACTAAGCCGAGAAGGGCGCCAAAGTAGTGACTGTAGGGGGCCAACACAACGAGTATTGAGTAGCCGAATAGCGTCTTTACTGGGATAGGACGCTTTTCCGAAATAGCGCGGGTGACGGCGGCCCAAGCAATCCCCAAAGTGATTGAGGTCAAGCCAAGCAAGATGTAATTTCGAGCCTCAAGGCTGTAATACAGGGGTCGAAACATGAGCGCCATAAATGCCGCCGAAATAACTCCCTCACGCCAGGTGAATAACTTTGTCCCGAGATCGTATATCAGCGGAACTGAAACAATGCCAAACAGAGCGGACGGAAGTCGAAATGCCGCTTCGCTCATCCCAAAAAGGTGGACCATGGGAAACACAACCACCATGTAAAGGGGTGGGTGCGGGTCTACAATTGCTCCGTTGTAAATGGCCTGAGAAAGAGTTGGGACATTGACAAACGACCATATACTGAGTTCGTCTTTCCAAAAAGACTCGTGCCCTAGTAACGGTAGTCGCACCGCAGCCGCAAGCACGGTCAGCAACACAATCCAGATGATGGCGTGACGCCTGTCTTTCATCAAGACTATTTGACCACCGCTACCGATTCCGCCCGTTCGGAATCCAAAATGCCCAACAGCTTGGGCAGAAGACTTCGTCTCGCTCGGATGGGATACGAGAAATATGCGATGAGTGCAGAACCTGTTAGCCCTAGCGCCGTGAGTAAGGCTACCGATAGGTTTCCTGGGGCAGAATCTCCAGTCAAAATGATCGTAAGAGCCGCATTAACCAGCACGAGAGCGCAATATCCCCCAAAGGTTTTTGCCAGATCCGTCCCCTTTGGACGTTGCCGTTTTCTAAGACCGTTCAGCTTAAGTCGGAAAGTTAAGGCGACGGGCAGGATCAGGGCGAGAAGCGATGAAAGGTAGCCCGAAACGCCGAGCGCCTGCGTGCCCAGAATTACGCCCCCAGCCAAACAAAATACGATGGCCGACAATACTGCGGCCAGCATCACGCTGAGAGGAAGGTAGTTCTCGAACTTTGCTTCGTAGAGTTGGGCTAGGTAGTCAAAACCAACGCTCGCGTCTAATTTGCTCTCGCCGGCTAACCGAGTGCCAAAGACCAGCGGTATTTCTCGGTATCGAATCCCCGCCCCGGCCTTATGAAGAATGTCAAGCAGAATTTTGAAGCCTCGGGGTTGAAGGTTTGGCACCAGGCCCTCAAAAAACTCTCGGCGCATCATGAAGTAGCCCGTCAGCGGGTCGGTCACGGGCACCGCGAGAATTTGTTGCGCTAGCATGATGCCGCGCTCACTGGTCTTTACTCGGCTTTCCGCAAAGTCACCTAGAGACGCACCCGGCGCAAACCGACTGGCAATAACGATATCTAACGGCTCAGTCTTGAGCATTTGGAGCATTTTCGGCAAGAGCTTTTCATCGTGCTGAAGGTCGGCATCCATGACGACGATATAACGTGAAGTTCCCGCCAGCGCACCTTCAATAACGGCGGAAGACAGTCCTGATCGACCCATGCGGTGAATGAACCCGATATGTTCATCCACTTCGGCCAGGCGTAATAGTTCGTCGCGGGTACCGTCGGTGGAATCATCGTCCACGTAAATGATGCGGTACGAGACTCCCGTCAAAGCCGCAGATATCCTCTCTGCCATGACTCCAACATTCTGTCGCTCGTTTAGCGTAGGTAAAACCACTAATAGTTCAACCAATACCGATCCCCCTCTCACTAGCCATCACCCGGCAATTATCGGGTGTAAAAATCAAACCCATTCACCCCATTATGGGGAATCTAAATATATTTTGACTTTTTCGGCGACATTATTCGGTATGGCCAACACGCTTTACCCATTTTCCGCCTCTCTATTGGGGTTAATTAACTGAGGCAAGCTAATTGACCCACCATTTTCTGGTGGTCCAAAGCAGTCATCCACGGGTTAGAGTTCCTCCGCAATCCTCAGGTAACTCTCATATCTCTCCTCAAAGATTCTCCCGTACTTGACGGCGAGAACTACTTTGCATCCCGGTTCTGATTGATGACTGCAATCAGAATGTTGGCAACCCTGGGCCGCCAACGAAATTTCCTCAAACCCGGCCTCAACTTCCTTTCTGGACCCAAACACCGGGGCAAACTGTCTAATCCCCGGAGTGTCGATGATTTGCAAGCCGCCGCCCTCTCGCAAGCTGGAGGAAGTGGTGGTGTGGGCTCCCTTGCCGGTGTCGCCGGTAACACTGCCGACTTTTGCGATCTCGGCCCCCAGCAAGGCATTGAGCAAAGACGACTTGCCAACCCCACTGTGGCCTAAGAACGCGCACAACTTGCCCGTCAGCTCACGGCGCAAATCTGCAATCCCGGATCCAAGTCGCGCAGAACAGGTGAACATGGGAATGTCGAGTTGCTGATAGGGTCGTAACTTGATTTGGTCATCCACGCTCAGATCAGAATCGACTTTGTTGACCACAATGATCGGAGCGATACCCGAACCCGCGAGAGCCACAAGATATCGATCAATCAGCCTAGGATGTAGGGGGGGCTGCCCAATGGAAACCACGATCCCGGCCACGTCAATATTGGCGGCGATGGTCAGACATCCATTCGGGTTTGCGGGGTCTTTGCGGGTCAACTCGGTTCTGCGCGGGAGCACGCGATCAATTTTCTGGTCCAATATCACCACTTCATCCCCACAGATGACCCCAGGCGGGCAGGGAAGGGTGACTTCTCCATCCTCCAGTTGAACTATCGCTCTGGCACCAAAGCTCTGGATCACCCGCCCTGAGGGCTGCGTTGGTGCGCTATTCATCAGTAAATGAAGGAGCCATCGCTCTAGGCTCCAGGAAGGATCTGGTGTGCCCTTGAGAAGGGCTTTTTCGGTGGGCTTTGCGGATTTTTGGGCGACTTGGCGCATCTCTGCGGCTCGTCGAATGATGTCTTTTCGCTCTTTGCTCGAGATTTGACTGAGCTGTTCTTTGAGTATATGTTGTTGTTCAGAATTCAAGGTTCGGCTATCCCATACGCGTGGCCCGGTAGAGGGGCAACGCAGAGTCCATGGCGACCTGAGTCGCAAGGTGGAGATTAGGCCATCCGGCCCTTTGAATTTGAACTGTTCGCCTGATCACAATCAGACAAAGAATGATCAATACGTGATCAATCCGGATGGGGCAAATGTGTTTACAAATCTGGTCATATTGGGGTCCCTCCGGTGAATTTGCACAACGTGCAGATTTTAGTATATCACGAACTGCCAGGTGGCGCAAATTCAGCGATAACATTTGGAGGAATCTCGATTGGTAAAATTAGGTGGTGCCAGATGTTCCGATCACCGACGTTCACGGTCGAGTTACTCCGTTTTTCCTTACTCTCGCAAAGGGAAGGGCAGACAACGTTGAACTTCAGATTGCCGCCGACTTTGCGGGACGGCAAGTGGAAGAAGAATTACCCCTGTATGTTCTGCAGCAAATGACCGGACCTAACCCCGTTCTGAACAACGATTTGCTTGGACTCACCTTTGAATCGGACGGTAAATTGGTTCAGATGACCATCGGCGTGGGTAGCGGCAACGAGCGGTGCTCCGTAACCTGCGCAGATTTGGCCGTAGCACTTAGCGAATTTTAGGTCGTTGTGCCTAAATAGGCACCGAATCGGGGGGCAATTCCGTGTAACTTATGGGAATGAAACCTCCGGTTGCTCTTGGCCTTCTCCTTTCCCTGGTCGCACTGGCCTCTGCGTCCCGCCCCGACGATACATTCGATCTAACCTACTCTCCAAAAGTGGGAGACACCGCTAAGTTTGCGGTGGCGATCTCGCTCCACTCTGATCAATTTGAGGTGACTGTTCATTCGGTCGGTCATCGTAAGGTGCTCGCCGTTGATGCAAACGGCGACTATTCCGTGGAGGGAGCTCAAACCGACGCAAAACTGAAAATGGGGGAACAAGTCGAGCAAGATCTACCCGATTCTCCGCCTACGACCGGCAAGGTAAGCGCCAAGGGTGACGTGCTTAAGGCTCAGGTGGACAAATCTACCGCGCTGGGGGAAATGCTTTCGGCCGCGACCCACGTGTTGGTGGCTGATAAACCAGTTGCCAAGGGAGAGAAATGGTCGAAGGTTCTTAAGGCTTCAGACGTCGCGCGAATCATCCCCGCCACCATCGATTATGAGTTGATTGGTGTTGAAAAGGTGGGCACTAAGGATTGCGTGAAGGTTGGCTACAAGTACAAAGAAACTGGTCAGGCAGGCACGGGTGAAGGATTCATTTTCCTTGATGCCACCACGCACGATATGGTCAGCGTCGAAGGCACTTTTAAATCCATGAGCCCCCAGGCTTCCGCCCCCGAGATGGACGGCGAGTTCAAGTTCACTCGATTGAACGATTAAGCCACTCAGTGCTTCAGAAAGCTAAACGGTCATCCGAGGACGACCGTTTAGGTTTCCCGTCCCCGGTAAGTGAGATCAACGCCGAAAAATGGGAGTGTAGGGCTCGCGAGTGTTTAGACAACTGGCTCGGTTAACCGGTAATCCTTATTCCGCCTTTGGCCGCATAAACGGGAAGAGAAGCACTTCCCGGATGTGGTCAGCTCCGGTTAAGAGCATCGCCATACGGTCTAATCCAATCCCGCAACCTCCAGTGGGTGGCATCCCCGATTCCAGTGCTAACAAGAAGTCTTCGTCCATCGGATGGGCTTCGTCGTCACCCTTGGCTCTCTCTCCCATTTGCTGTTCAAACCGCTCTCGTTGGTCAACGGGGTCGTTGATTTCGCTAAAGGCGTTACAGACCTCGCGTCCTAAAACGTAGCCTTCAAACCTGCGAGTCATCTTTGGATTCTGGGGGTCTTTCTTGGCCAGAGGCGACGTTTCAATGGGATAACCCACTACAAACGTGGGGTCCTGAAGCGTGGGTTCTACAAAGACCTCCAGGAGCTTCTCAATCAACCCCCCTAGATTTTGTTCTTTGTTGAGATCGATGTAGCCGCCCACTGCCTTCGCCTTCTCAACTACATTGAGTTCTCGCAGTTTGGCGATGGCTACGTTGAGATCCTTAAAATCCTCCGCCTGAAGCCCCGTGTGGCGTTCGATTTCGGTAAGCAGGTCAACTCGCTTCCAATCGGGTGCAAAATCGAGGGTGCGTTCAGCTCCCTCGGCTCCAAATTCTACGGTGGTCTTGCCGAAAACCGACAAGGCAACCGCTCTAAAGCATTCCTCCACCCGCATCATCATGGTTTCCAGGTTGCCGTATGACTCGTAGAATTCCAGCATCGTGAATTCAGGGTTATGCCGGTTAGAAACCCCCTCGTTTCTAAACACCCTCCCAATCTCAAACACGCGTGGAATGTCGCCGCAGATCAATCGTTTGAGATAGAGTTCCAGGGAAATACGAAGCTTGACGTCCATCTCGTAAGCGTTAAAGTGGGTGACAAAGGGGCGTGCCGCCGCTCCCCCCGCCTCTAACTGGAGTAAGGGAGTTTCAACTTCCAGATAAGCGTTGTTTTCAAAGTATCGACGAACGGCACTCACAATCTTCATTCGATTGATAAGCGTTCGTCGCGCTTCGGGATTCACAATCAAGTCTAAGTGGCGGTGGCGATACCTCTGATCCACATCCGTTAGTCCGTAAAATGCGTGTCCATCCTTGTCTACCTTGGCAATAGGCAGGGTGTTGAGTGACTTGCTGAGGGGCGTGAGTTCCCGTACATGGATCGATTTCTCACCGGTCTTGGTGAGAAAAAGTTCTCCCTTTATGCCCAGGTGATCACCAATATCCAGAAGGTTGTAAACCTCCCATTGAACTTCGCTTAAGTCGTCTTTGCGGAAATAGCCTTGAATCCGCTGATCGCCGTCGCTTAGGTGAGCGAATCCCGCCTTACCCATGAGGCGGTAGGAAATAACACGTCCCGCGAACGAGACCACCTGACCCGCTTCAAATTCATCCAGCAGGGATTGCGCAGATTTCGGAGTGTGGTAAGTCTCAACCGAATAGGGATCTTGACCCAGTTCTCGCAAGCGTGCTAGCTTGCCCAGGCGGACGTCACGTAACGAAAGCTCTTCACTCATGGGAGAATGAAGTGTACCGGTCTAAAGCTCTTCGGCAAAAACCGGTTCGGGAACATGTTCGATTTCGCCTTCCGCAATGTCTCTTGCCATCCCTAAGGCAAACTCCTTTAGCTGGGGGATCTTTTCTTTCGCCGCTTCCGCCAGGAGTGCCCCGACGACTTCTTCGCGCCAGCGAGGTGCCCATTCCACCACATGAAATAGTCCGTGAATGGCGCTTCGACGGCCAAATCGGCTGGGGGCGTGAATGCATTCGAGGAGGATCGGTGCCCCAAAAACATCGGGCATATGACCACCCAGAACCACTCCCGCCTTATAAATGGTTCTGGCGTAATCGTCTTCGGCATCCCAAATTAGGTCTTTGATGGCCAAGGTGGCGGCATGCTGCTCTGTTTCCGTGGCGGCAAAGCTAACCAAGTCCTCAAATAAGTCAAGAACGCACCACTGCGCCGATCTACGGTGGGGGTGCCGACGATCCCGGAGAATGGTGAGAAGGGCGGGCAGGAAAATGTCTGAGCTAGCGTGGGTTTCAATTTGGACTTTCGCTTCGTTGGCCACGTCTCTATTTTCGCAGTAGAGAAGTTGCAGTAGGTCAATTGCCGGCAAATCCCGGATATGCCCCGTGAATCTCCCTTCTCGACCAAGGGTCTGATTAGTCTGGAGCTGGCGGTGGAACAGAGGTTCCGACGACTTCGCCAGATTTTGGAGCATTTCCTCAAATGAGTCACCCCTATCTTCGTGCCAAATTTCTTCGCATCGTCCGAAGATTCCGTGGGGTGTCTGGGCAACCCGCACCCGAAAGATTTCGTTATGGGCGATAAATGTCTCATGCCCCGTCCAATCGGTAGCCAGAACATGAAAGCTGTAGCTGATGGGATGGGGAGGCCAGTGGAAGAATTGACGGTGGCTAGGACGCCGAGCTACCGTATTGCCCCCAAGGCGCTTAATGCTTTCCTCAGTGGCTTTCTCTAGTTCCGTGGCCAGAATTTCCGGAGTCATATCACCTTAGAAATAGTACCGGCGAAATCTGGCAGGTTTTTGAGGCTCATAGCTTTATTCTCCCGTGGCACGCGGGAATTTGACCTCAGCCACGGTCCATCCCAGCACCTGGGTCATCTTGAACCGGCCACCCAGTGAGCGGGCCAAGTTGTCAACAATTTTTAGTCCCAGGTGGCTGACCACCGAAGGGTCAAAATCATCGACAAGGGCGTCGCCCGAATTGGAGACCCAGATGGAAATTTCATCCTCGTTCTCCTCGATATTTACGTGGACCTCACCTTTCACCGTGTCTTTAAATCCGTGTTCAATCGCGTTCTGAATAAGTTCGTTGAGCACCAATGCCAGCTGGGTGGCCTGGGTCATGTTAAGCCGAACGTCTATCCCGCGGACCTCAAACTGAATGGTTCGGTCTGGCAACAAGAACGAACTTTGCTGGTGATGAACCAAAGACTCGGCAATAGACCGAATCCCCACGTGATCAAGGTCGTCTCGGCTCAGAAGGTCATGGACCGATGCGATGGCAAGGATTCGCGACAGGCAGTCGTTAAGCGCCTCTTCCATGGACTTGTAATTGCTGTGACGCATCTGCAAGCGCAGCAGGGAAGCTACCTGTTGAAGGTTATTTTTAACCCGGTGATGCATTTCTTGCATCAGGGTGTTGCGCACCTGCAATTTGGCGTGAGCAATAGATACTGCCGCCTGTTTGGATAGGGTTTCCAAGGCTTTTATCTCATCCGGGGTGAAGTCGTGAACTTCGCTGGTGTAACAACTTAGGACACCGATCGGCTTGGATTGCATTGTCATCGGCACGCATATCATGGATCTCAAACCTTGCTCCACGGCGAGGTCATGCCCAATGTAGTCTTCCTCTACCAACACGTCGCGCACAATAATCGGTCGATTCTCCGCAATGGCTCGGCCCGCGATGGATTCCCCCAACTTAATCGCACGCTTTCGCTGATACGCTTTTGCGGGGGCTTGAGTGGCCCTTAAAACCAATTCGCCCCGATTCTCATCCAGCAAACGAACCGTGCACACACGGTAATTAAATTGCTGAGCCGTGAGGTTAACCAACAATTGAAGAATTTCTTCCACGTACGGGCTCGTCGCAATTGTCTTAGAAACTTCGCTTAGGGCACCCAGCCGATTGATTTGCGCTCCGGCCTGAAATGCCACTCCGTAGCCCTGGATAATGGCCGCCGTAGTCTCAGCTAAACTCAGCAACTGAGCCTTCACTTCGTCGGTGAATTTCCAGCTGTCGATTCGGCGAACCAGGAGCACTCCAAAGGGGGCTTCATTTCCACTCCGAAGCGGCAAGGCGGCAAACGCATCAAACACGTGATCATCGGTCCCGGGATACTTAGCAAAGCCCGGTTCTCCTTGCACATTTTCAGACACAAAGATCGGAGTCTCCGCGACCAAGCACTTGCCCGTGAGACCCACGCCTTTTCCCAGCTTGAGCCGGTTCACTCGTTCTGGAAACACCGTGCTTGCCTTTAACACTAATCCATCCCCCGGTTCCCGAAATAGAATGTCGCAACTTTCGGCCTGGTTGAGGTTTTGCCAAGTTGTCACAAGTTCCTGAAGGAGTTCATCCTTGGAATTAGATCGACTGACGACCGCAACCAGCATGGTTTCCGGGCTCGCGATGGGTGACGGTAGGTACGGTGCGGGGGATTGGGTTGCCATGTAATGAGTCCGGTGCATCAAGTGGAGAAGGGGCCAATTGCGGTGGTGCTAACTTTAGCGGGATCAAAAACGCGACGGGCTAATGTAACGACCTGGTCATTTGTCACCGCTTCTATCTTGGCGATGGTTTCATCAATGGGAATCTCGCGTCCGTGATGAAGTTCATTTTTGCTGATCCGCATCATCCGACCACTCATGCCCTCTAATGCCAGCACAATGTTGCCCTGAATGTTGCGCTTGGTGCGTTTTAATTCGTCATCGGTTAGCCCGTCGGCCATCAGCTTGTCAAACTCAATTCGGATCAGTTCTTGTACTTGCTCCCAAGTTTCGGGGCTGGTTCCTCCGTAGACGGTGTAGGCTCCTCCGGCTCCGTAACTGAGCGTGTAACTGCCCACCGAGTAAACCAATCCGCGCTTTTCGCGGATTTCCTGGAACAGGCGGCTAGACATGCTACCGCCAGATGCCGCGTCGAGTACCACCAGTGCGTACAGTTCATCGTCATAGATGGAAGTTCCATCTGACCCAACGCAGAAATGCACTTGTTCGGCATCTTTACTGATTAGATTTACCGATGCTTTACCTTCCGGTCGAGTTACCGTTTCATCGCTACCCGACGGCGCAATTTTCCCCAATGCGGCTTCTGCCGCGTCGCGAACGAGTTCTGGCGTCGTGTTCCCGGTGACGCATAGCAACACGTGATCCCCTCGGTATCTGCGATCCATGTAAGCACGAATGTCATTGGCACCAAAAGAGCTAACAGACTCTGGAGTTCCAATCACGGGCTTGCCCAGGGGATGGTTGCCCCATCGGTAACCTAAGTGGAGTTCGTGCACATGGTCGCTTGGCTCGTCTTGGCTTCGCTTGATTTCTTCTAGAACCACGCCCTTTTCGCGACCCAGTTCTTCTGGGTCCATCAGCGAATGTAGCATCATGTCCGTGAGAACATCCACCGCGTTGCTCACGTCGTCGGCCAAAACCCTGGCGTAATAGCAGGTGCTTTCTTTGTCTGTGAAGGCGTTGAGCGAGCCTCCGCGACCCTCAATGGACTCGGCGATCTCCCGCGCCGTTCGGCGCTCGGTACCCTTAAAGAGCATGTGCTCTATCAGGTGGGTGATGCCCGCTTCGTTGTCCAGTTCGTGTCGGCTACCGGTCTTGCACCAGAGCCCAATCGCCGCCGAGCGAACGTAAGAAACGGGTTCAACAACAACACGGACCCCGTTAGACAGGGTGAATTTGGCAATGTTACTCATAAGCAAGTTCAGATCTAGGCGAGAGGAGGAGGGACAAAGTCCCCAGTTTTTCTACGGCGAGTTGAACCTGATCTTCGGGTCCAATGGTGATCTCACCCGACTCTAATTCGGCGATCGGCCCTAAAGCAATCACATCTCCGGCTCTCAACGGGCAGGATTGGCTGGCGGATTGGATGGCCTGAGCAAAAGTAAAGGGTAGGTCGTCGGTGGTGCCTCGGCCCACTTCAACCCCATTGACTCTCAGAATCGAGGTCAGTTGATAATGGCGACCCTTCCCCTGAAGATTAAGCTCATCTTCTAATTCTTCGGGGGTGGTAATTACCGGGCCGATAGCGGCGGCAATATCGTGAGATCGACCAAAGCCCGAGCCGCTGCGCCGTTCGGCTCGCTCAACCTCTTTGGCCACCACAAAGTTGACCAACGTGTAGCCCAAAATCAAGTCGTCGGCTTCTGCAAGATCAACCCTAAATCCGTCGGCAAGAAGAATGGCCGCGATGCACGGCACCACGCCAACCTCAACCGCAAACTCGGGAAACGGAATAACGAGGCCGGATCCCACAACCGAAGCGGGGTTTCCGTAAAAAAATCGAGGATCTTCTTCGGTGCCCTCCAGAGGATCCGCTTGGCAATCTGAGCGAAAAATTCTTAAACTGGGGGGGAGTGGGATGGGTGCCAACGGTCTTACGTCTTCGGCTTCATGCACCGCAACCGGGTTCGCCCCGTCTGTTTCGTAGATCTTTCCGCTGTAAACCATGCCAGACCGGGCTTGCCCGGGCGCAGATTTGAGTTCGAACCGACACAGTTTCACTGGCATCAGGATACCTTTGCTAAATTCGCATCTCGCATTTGAGCTACGCTATTATTAGACTAAGGTCTGCGAAGTGAACTGCAAAACGGTATTCTGCTTCGCGAGACCCTTTGACATGCGGCGTGCCATCGGGTAGCATGCGTTCAAGTTCAGTTTTCGGAGCCAGGAGAATCTATGCCCCTTAAAGTTTTGGTGTGTGACGACGAGCGCCATATCGTGCGCCTGATTCAAGTTAACCTGGAGAGACAGGGGTACATCGTAGTCACTGCCTTTGATGGAAAAGAAGGACTTGAAAAAATTCGGTCCGAAAAGCCGAATCTCGTAGTCCTTGACGTGATGATGCCGTACATGGATGGATTTGAAGTCCTAAAAACCATTCGGCGCGAACCCGAAACGGAATCTCTGCCCGTGATTATGCTTACGGCTAAGGCCCAGGATAAAGATGTGTTTGAGGGGTATCACTACGGTGCAGACATGTATCTCACCAAGCCTTTCAACCCCATGGAACTCGTAACGTTTGTGAAGCGAATTGCCCAAGGCAACGACGAGGCTGGCGGCCCCAAGCGCTACGATCTATAGTCCGCTGAACTCTCGTCCTGCGCCCATTGAGCCCCGTGCTCAATGGGCGTCTTTCTTTTTTGGACCGATCGCAGGCGAGGGTTCTGAGCCCTTCTCCCCCAGTTTTTCCGAAAACTGGGGGAGAAGGGTTGGGATGAGGGGGTCGATTACTGACCCGTTTGTAGGGCGCCGAGGGTTAAAAGACTACCGTGTCCTCAGAGCCGGCGGCACGCACGGGGCTGCTCATTTGCGGAAGGGACAGTTTAGGAATCGGAATTCACCCTCACCCGGCCCTCTCCCGCAGCGGACGAACCGGCCGCCGCAGGCGAGGGTTCTGAAAGGCCTGGACCCCGCGGCGATCAGACAAATTCAGGCGCTCCGTGAATTTGCCGCATTGAGCCTATTTTGAAAATATTCTTCAAGAATTCGTATTCTTGTGTTATAGTAACACTCGGAATTCGTATTCTCGGCGACGAGAGCACGAAGCAAGAGACCAATGAGGGTAACGCAACAAGACATCGCGCGCATTGCGAACGTATCGCAAGCAACGGTTTCGCGCGTGCTTTCCGGCGATGATAAAGTTGAACTAACCATTAGAGATCGTGTGGTCGAGGCCATGCGCCGTCACAATTACGCTCCCGACGTGAGAGCGCGATCCCTGCGAAATCGTCGCACTGGCCTCATCGGATTGGTCGTTAATCGTCCGACCGGAAATGTGGGTGATGATCCCTTTTTCTCTCAGTTGACCGCGGAGATCATTAACTACTTGGCCGGAAAGCCTTATCACCTTTGCCTAGACATGGTTTCTAGTGATGAGGGCCAAGATGCTGTCTACGACGAAATGCTGAGGACAAGGCGCGTCGATGGACTCATTTTGGTGGAATCAGAAGCAAGAGACCACCGCATCCATCGCCTTCAGGAAGACAATTTTCCGTTTGTGTTGATTGGTAACCCAATGCCGAATGCAGAAATACATTCGGTGGACAATGATAACGTGCTTGCGGCTCAACTGGCCACGCGGCACTTGGTTACGGCGGGCTACAAGCGAATCGGAATTCTTGCTGGTCGCAGCGGCATTACCGTAAGTGATGACCGAATTTTAGGATATCAGCAGGCCATTCTCGGACAACAAGACGATTCCCTTGTCTACCACTCCGACTTTGGCAGTGACGCGGCCCGACTCACAGCTCTGCGCATTTTCGAAGGTCCCGACCGACCGGATGCCTTAGTAGTCTTAGATGACTTAATGGCGTTAGGTGTAGTTTTGGCCGCGCGGGCTCGCGGTCTGAGAATCCCCTCTGATCTGGGACTGGTGTCTTTCAACGACACCAATTTATGTGATCTGCTGGAATGTGGTTTGACCTCGGTGAGTTTGAGAATAAGTCAAATGGTTCAAATCGCTTGCGAAAGATTGTTGCGGATTGTTGAGGATCGTCCGACCGCATCACCCAGACGCGTTATCGTGCCCTGCGAACTTAAGGTTCGGGGTTCATCTCGCCGGGGAGGGATGGCCTAATGGCACTTCACCTAGCATTGGTGAGCCTACAGGTGGGTGATGCGTCCGCCTCACATCAAATGCTTCGCGCTCCATCCACGATCTCACATAAGTTTGTGTTCCGAGCTAATAAGCGGTATCGATCAGTTTCGGTGGCGGGAACATTTAACCGTTGGAACAAAGATCGTGACCCAATGACACTGCAGTCCGATGGCGTCACTTGGTCTAAGACGGCAACTTTACCCTTTGGACGAGTGCAATACAAGTTTGTTTTGGACGGCGAGTCTTGGATTCAGGACCCATCGGCGAAAGATTCGCAGGATGATGGGGGCGGTAACGTTAACTCAGCCCTCATGGTGACTCCGGTTGACTTCACCAAGGCAGCGAGAGTCGGCGATGGAGTCATTGCTAAGAGTGCTCTGTTTCACGAGACCAAATTACCTTGGCTTAATTTTGACCGGGGATTACTGCTGATCTCGTTTCGGGCCCGACCCAATGATGTGGAGAGCATAAAGGTTCGTATCCTCGGTAAATCCATTCCACTTAATTTCAAATCAACCGACGGTGTCTTTGCCACGTACCAAGCCCGCGTCGCATGGAACGGCAAGCAACCCATTAATTACGATTTCGAGATCAAAGATGGATCCCAATGGGTTTATTTTGGAGAATCTGGCGTGTTGCCTCAACCGGGCCGCAAATTTGTGATTTCGCCCCAAACGTTTGCCAAGTTTGTTACGCCTAGCTGGGTGCCGGGTGCCGTGCTTTACCAGATATTCCCCGATCGGTTTGCCAACGGCAACGTCGGAAACGATCCGAAAGATGTTCAACCGTGGTCCGGAACTCCAACTTGGTTCAACCGATTTGGGGGTGACATTGCCGGAGTTAGGCAACACGCAAATTACCTGGCAGACCTAGGTGCCACCTGCATCTATTTCAATCCCGTTTTTAAGTCGCCCAGCAATCATCGTTACGATGCATCGAGCTACGTGCAGATCGATCCCGAATTTGGCACGAATGTGGAATTTGCTCGACTGGGGGCTCTTCTTAAAGCCAAGGGTATCCGCACGGTGATGGATCTTGCGCTAAATCACACCGCCGTGGACTATCCGGCGTTTTTGGACGTCCTAAAGAATGGAGCGGCTTCAAAGTTCAAGAATTGGTATTTCATCAAGTCTTATCCGGTGGTGGTTCAAGCTAACCCTCCCTATGATGCTTGGTATGGCTTTAGTTCAATGCCAAAGCTAAACGTGATGAACCCGGAGACCACGCAACGCCTCCTGGATGTAGCCGATTACTGGAAGAACCTGATGCCAGGACTCTCGGGCTACCGGCTGGATGCGGCCAACGAAGTTGACATGCGCTTCTGGAGATTATTCAGAAACCACGTAAAAGCAATGGACCCAGAGCAATGGATTGTGGGCGAAGAGTGGGGCGACGCAAGGCCCTGGTTACAGGGTGACCAATGGGATTCGTCGATGAACTACGAGTTCCGATCCACCTGTCTGGATTTCATTGCCAAACGAAAGGGAAGCCCCAGCGCATTCATGAATCGGCTGATGGCTAATTATTCGATGTATCCGCCTCAATCAGCCCGTGTGATGATGAACATGCTCACCAGCCACGATACGGCGCGGTTCCTCACGGAATGTGATGGGGATGTTAAGCGAGATGCCGTGGCCGCCACCATTCAGTTTTCGTGGGTGGGAGCTCCATCCATCTACTACGGAGAAGAAATTGGCATGTTGGGAGGAAAAGATCCCGCAAACCGAGCTCCGATGGCTTGGAATCGAGTGACGCAATCGAACTGGTTGCTCAATCGGTACAAAAAGCTCACCCGAATTCGCACTGCTTCTAAGGCGCTTCAGTGGGGTGAACCCATCCCGTTAAGCACCGATGATCAAGCCAATACCTTGTCATTTGCGCGGGTTGATGCCAAGGATCTTGCGATTACCGTGGTCAATGTTTCTGACCAACCCAAAACAATTTCTATCCCGCTCACCCACATACCGCCGGCAACTTTGGAAGGTCGCCGGGAGTTTACCGACGGAATTTCGGGCCGGCACCTTAGGGTGACGGGCTCTCGCCTGTCCGTCACGCTTCAAGGCATGGAAGCCGCCATTTTGTTGCCCACAAACGCAACAGTTTTTCATTCCGCTAAAGCACCCTCACGGGTGGGTTTGGCACCGTCTATGCATCTCTCTTCACTAACCGCTTCGCGCGGAATCAAGGAGCTATCCCTATAATGAACAGTCAACGAAGACGAGCTTTCACGCTCATCGAACTTCTCGTCGTCATCGCCATCATCGCGATCCTCGCCGCCATCCTCTTCCCGGTTTTTGCTCAGGCAAAGAACGCCGCTAAGAAGACCACCGACTTGAGCAACCTCAAGCAGTTGGGCCTTGCCACCATCATGTATGCCGGTGACAATGATGATGTGACCCCGCAGTATCCGTGGCCGGAATCTTATAACATCGCGGTTAAGATTTACCCCTACGTAAAGAGTAAGGCCATGTTTACCAATCCTGCATCCAAGTACAAGATTGGAGGAACCAACCAGAAGCAGGGCGTGAACACCGGCGGCAACTACATGACCGACCCGAACACCGACTGCGGTGGCTTTGTTGGGGTGTCTGCTAGAGGGCGAGACAATCATTACGATGATATCTACTTCCCAACCGACTTTGAGTGGAACGACTCAATGACGGCAAACGCCGGTGGCGATATTCAGTGCCATCCATGGTGGAATCCCGGCGCTTTGGCCGGTGCAAACGATGCCGGAATTGCCTTGACTTCGGGCAAGGTTGTAGACGCGGCTAAAGTTGTGGTTTGGATGGACTTCCCACGCATCGGCACCCAGTGGCCGGGCGGTTGCGTAAAGTCTGTGTGCAACAACGTTAGCGGCACGGGCGATCCTGCGGCCAGCTATTGGGGCGCAGATTGGCAGGGTTATTACAATGCGGGGAGCAACGTCTCTCACATCGATGGCCACGCCAAGTACTACAACATCAACAAGCTCTCGCCCTGCGGTAAGGAAACTTGCCGAGGAAGCGACGGCGACGCCAATGGCTTGGCTACCGACGTGAAGGCTTGGGGTCAAAACTGGGCCAGCCCTTCGGTTCAGTAAGACTAACGCCACTACCGGTGAGTCTTATGCTTTGGCATGGGACTCACCAATCCAACAAGATTTATGAAAAACCGCGCACTATTCGCCATCGTTTTGGCATTAATTTCAATCGGAATCACGACGGGCTGCGAGCAGAAAACCGAAGCTGATGGTGTTATTGATAAGCTCAACGCTATGAAGCCAGAAGAGCGTTTTGCCTGGCTGCAAAAAATGGGCGGCATGTCCGTCTACCAGAAGCAGGCCCAGGTAGATTCAATTCGTGGTGCCACCGCCGAGCAAAAAGCGGCATGGAAAAAGCAGTTAGCAGATGAAATGGGCGGTGCGCCCGGTGCTCCCGCTACTCCCCCACCCCCTTCCAATCCTCAGGCTGGGCAACGAGCCCCTATGGGTGGCGGTAACTAATTCTTCTCAGATTTAGTCCGGTCTCGTAGATTGAGATCGGACTCCTTCCGAAAAATTTTCCGGTCGTTGAAAGTACGAGCAACATGAGTAAGTCCCTCATTCTTGGATGCACTCTGTTCCTTGCGACATTTGTTGTTGGGAGCGGCTGTTCAACCCCCGCTCCCGCGGACCCGGCGAAGGCAGCTATGGAAGCTTTCAACAAGAAGACGCCCAACGAAAAATTTGAATGGGCCAGAGATGTGGAAGGGATGTCTCCCGCCATGAGGCTGAAGCAGGTTGACCTGATTGACGGGGCGCTTGACGGTCAAAAACAGGCGTGGAAGGAAGAGATTCTTAAGAAATACAAGAACGTGCCCATGGGCGGCCCAGACTATCAACGCGGTTAGGATTTACATTCTGCCCTAAGTCAAAGGCACAAATGTGTCGTCGTTGTATTTGATTCCACTGGCTAACTTGGGCAGATCAAACGTTAGCACCGGCAGATCTTCACGTGTGGATCCGATAACCCATCCTCCCTGGACCATGGATTCCAAAAATCCCAATCCGTATTGCAGGGCGTCGTGATCTGTGTTCTTAATTCCTTTGCTACGGACGGCCCGGATAATTTGGGTGACTACAAAAGGGAGCTCGCCATTGAGTTGAAGGATTTGGGCCATCACGTGATACATTCCCATCTTAGGCAGTATTTGATCGTTTTTTCGCCAGCAGGCCTGGTCTAATATTTGGCCCTTAGCGTAAATGGCAAAGCGTTCTTCTTTCGCTCCATCAAGGTTCATCTGGAAATAGTTTTGTTGAGCTATTGATAGTTCTGCCGGCTCTTGGAGCAAGAGTTCGACCGTATCTTTAACCCCCTCCAGAGAATAACCCGCCAGACCGGTACCAAGATTTTCGTGGATGAACCCTCCGGTTCCTAACCACTGAAATGCCTTGTTGGCATCCAGTTCCAAGCCCGCTTCGGCGGCAATTTCTCGGGTGAATTCTTTGACATCGGTAAAGCAACCGTTGGCGGTGTACCAAAAATCAGCAAATTTGATGTGCTGCAACACTCGTCGGGTTTGGTTCTGCGCAAACTGTTGCTTGAGCCAATCCGGATTGTGGTTACCCTTGTCTAGTTCTAGAATTGTGTAAGCAAGTTCTTTTGCGCCCACATGGGCCATGGTTAAGCCGGCGGCCAATATGGGGTCCGCAAATCCGGCCGCTTCGCCGGTTAGGAACCAATTTTCACCATACATGGATTCTGCGTAGTAAGACCAATCTTTCGTTCCTCTCACGTCGCCTTCGCTTTGGGCACCCTTCGCGAGTTTTGAAATGAGCGGTTCTTCCCTTATCGCCTGATGATACAGTTCTTCCTTTGTTAGTTTGCAGTCTCGAAAGTAATCGGCCGGACAAACCAACCCAATACTGGTTCGGGTTGGGCCAATGGGGATAAACCAAAGCCACCCGTATCCAATACTCATCACCTGAACGCGAGTTCCGCCGTTTCCCACGGAAAACGCCCATTCTGCGTCAACCCAATAGTCCCAGAACGCGATATTTCTTAAAGCGCTGGGTTCAACGATCTTGATGTTAAAGGAACGTCGTAAAAGTCCCGCCCCTCCGCTGCAATCTACATAATATCTCGCGAGAATCTCTTGACCATTTTCCAAACGTAGACCAGAGACAGAATCCCCGCTTTTTAGCACTTCAGATACTTTGGTTGACTCTCTGACTTCAACTCCTACTGAAGCCGCATGATCTAACAAAATCTCATCGTAAATAGATCTTTCTACTTGAAAAGCGGTGCTCTTTCTCTGACCTTCATATTTAGCCGGTCGTGGTTCGTCTTTAAATTGCTTTGCCGGATAAAGTTCAAAGTCCCACAGGTCCTTGGTGTTGCCCCAGCGATAGGTGGCTCCGATTTTGATGGGGAAGTTAGCCGCTTCCACTTTGTCCCATACTCCCATTTCATCTAAAACGGACCCAATGGGAGGTAACTGACTTTCTCCGACATGCTCGCGAGGGAACTGTTCTCGTTCTAATACGATGACATTTAGTTTTGGATCATATTTCTTGAGAAGAGTCGAAAGCGTAGAGCCAGATGGACCTCCTCCGATAATTGCGACGTCGTACACCATTATATTTTATTCGGATATGGATCAAGTTCGTATTGATTTACTCTAAATTCTTTACACATAATCAGGCCGGCTTGAGGCCCCAATTTGAAGATTTTAAGCAAGCCAGGTAAGATTATCCCATACTTCAAAATCTGATGGTTTGCCGGCTGAAAAGCTGAGTTTTTGGTGGGCGCCCACTCAAGTAGCGCCTCAGAGGGATTTTGTCAGCTCATAACCAACCTGCCGACTGGGCTGAGCAAGTAAAGTTGCCATGCAGATACAATAGGTTTTCACCGATATTGGGTGGAAGAGGACTCTGTAAATTGGATTCATCATTTGGCGCACCGGACAAGCTCACCGACATCATTTTGTTGCCGGTTGTACTGACAATTATTGGCATCGTCATTTGGTTTATCGGATGGAACACCAAGAAAAACCTCGGTCGAGTTCCCAAGTGGCATCCCCTATGCTATGCGGTCTGGGCCATTGCACTCTACGTGGGTATGACGTTCTTGTGGAGGGTGATCAATCCATTTGACCACGTGGCCGCTACTTTGTACTCTGATACAGTGTTTTACAGTCGCCTGTATTACGCCCACATCATAGACCCGTTCATTCCATTACTCGCCATCCTAATTCTTGGTGGTTGGCAAATTTGGGACGCTCGTCAAGATAGACTGGCTAAACTTGACATATAACGCAGTCGAGCAGAGTTAACAAAGATTTCTTTCTCAAATTCAGGATTCAAAGATGAATTCCTTCAGTACGTCTTCTTTGGGCTTAACAACCGGCCAGTCATCTTTCATTGAGGACGTAAAGGCCAACGGGGAACTTTTTATTGAGCAACCCTACGATCTTTATTCTCCAGAAAATCATCTTGCTTGGGCAGAGCTTTACCAGCGCATGCATCCCCAATGGGAGAAATTTGCTAATCCTCACTTTTTACAGGGCATCGGTGCGCTTGCGTTGCCCACGGACCGGGTTCCTCGCTTAGCGGAAGTAAACAAGTTTTTAGAACCTTTAACCCACTTTTCTGCCAAGGCCGTGAGCGGGTACGTTCCCGCATTTGAATTTTTTAATTGCCTCCGGAACCGCGAGTTTCCCACCACGATCACCATTCGCCGGGCTGACCGGCTGGATTACCTACCGGAGCCGGATATCTTTCATGACATTGCCGGGCATGTTCCCATGCACACGGACCCCTCATTTGCGGATGCGTTAGTGAGGTTTGGAGACTGTGCCCACACCGCAGCGGAACTTGCCGCCGGAATTGCCGACGAGGAAGAACGGGTGAAGCGACTCACCAGCATCATCAAGGCGATGGCGAGATTCTTCTGGTTCACGGTGGAATTTGGCCTTATGCAATTTGGGTCAGAGACAAAGGTCTTTGGAAGTGGCCTTCTGAGCTCGTACGGAGAGATTTCTCACGCCGTAAATTCGCCTAATGTTCAAAGGCCGCCCATCCAACTGGAGTGGGTGATCAATCAGGGGTTTGAAATAGATCGTTTTCAGCCATTGCTGTTCTCAGTGGAGTCTTTCTCCCACCTTTTTGAACTTGTAGATCGTCTTGAAATATGGATGAGGCAGGGAAAGTTGGACAACGTTGCTCCGGGGGAACCCTTTGTTAATGAGCAAGATCTGGCCAGCTTTCTTCGCCGAACCTAATCGGACTCCTCCGATCTCTCCTATTTGTCTGCGTGGGTCCAGAATCCCTGCAATTTTACGTTCGGTACACTTAATCTCATGCCAGTCGAAATCTTAATGCCGGAACTCGGTGAATCAGTTCACGAAGGAACCATCAGCCGTTGGTTGAAGAAAGAAGGGGACTACGTGAAGGAGGACGAGCCGGTGGTGGAAATCATGACCGACAAGGTGAATACCGAGCTGGGTGCCCCGGCCGCGGGAATCCTCACCAAGATCCTGGTTGCCGAAGGCGGCATGGTGGAAGTGTTCAAGGCAATGGGCATTATCGACGAGAGTGCCGTAGCCGGTGCGGTTGCACCGACGAGTCCGACTGAGCCCAAAGCCGAGTCGGCCGCGCCCGCAGAAGTTGCCCCGTTGGCATCCGCTCCAGTGGCATCCGCCCCATTGGCATCCGATCTCGTGGCATCCGCAAAGCCGAATCCCAACGGCGATAGAGTTTGGTTTACCCCGGTCGTTCGCGCCATGGGTAAGGATCGGGGGATTTCTGAAGAAGAGATGGCTTCCATCACGGGTTCGGGAGAAGGCGGCCGGGTCACCAAGAAAGATTTAGAAGGGTATCTGGCCGCGGGCAAGCCAAAACCTGCACAAACAGCGCCGCCGGCTACGCAAAGAACGCCGGAGCCTAAGGCCGCCACTCCATCGGTAGCGGGGCCAGATCAAGAACTGATCCCGCTGGTGGGAATGCGAAAGATGATTGCGGATCACATGATTCGCAGTAGCCAAGTTCCCACCGTTTCTACCGTTATCCAAGTGGATGTCACGCCCATGGTCAAGTTCCGAGAGCGGAACAAAGAGTCGTTCCAAGAGCAGTACGGCGTCAAACTCACCTACACCCCGTTCTTTATTAAGGCTCTGGCCGAGACCCTTACGGAGTTTCCGTTGGTGAACAGTAGCCTCCAGCCGGATAACCAGATTCTCAAGAGCAAGGGAATTCACATCGGAGTTGCCGTCTCCTTGGGTGCCAAGGGCGACGAAGGGTTGATCGTCCCCGTGATTAGAGATTGCCATACCAAAACCCTGATTGACATCGCCCGAGATTTGGAGGCGATTGCCAAAGCGGCGCGGACGAACACGCTGAAGCCCGCTGACGTTCAGGGAGGAACCTTCACGATTACTAATCCGGGAACGTACGGCGCCCTGTTTGGCACGCCCATGATCAACGCGCCTCAGGCAGGGATTCTGGGCACGTACGGCATTCAGAAAATGCCGGTCATTGTGGATGACATGATTGCGATTCGGTCGATGATGCACCTGGTTCTCACCTACGACCACCGACTCATCGACGGTCAGCTCGCCGGCAAGTTTCTCGCAACGGTTCGAGACCGGTTGCAGAAGTTTGACTTCTTTAAGTAACTAGGCCTCCGGGCTTCCTCTCCCCCAGTTTCTCCCGAAACTGGGGGAGAGGACCGAGGTGAGGGGGAAATTCCGGGGCCGACAGCTGTCCATTCCAAACCGCAAACTTACAATTTTATCGGCGACCGACCCACCTTCATCCCAAACCTTCTCCCACACAAGTCCACCTCCAACTCGGGCGTGAACCACCGCAGACGAAACGCTCCGTCTTCGGGCCAGAAAAAAGCGTTTTCGGATTGATTCATCTCCATCGCTAAGTTCTGCATCCATTGCTCATCACGGGCCATAAATAGGGGAACCACGGCGGCGGGGTTTCCGGTGAAGGGCTTAGAGGCAAATGCATCGACAAGGAACAGTTGGTTTGCCATTCAAAAAACTACCTTGAAGCAATAACCAGGTAAGTTACCGCCAAGAACATGTTTGACATTTCCGACGTAAAGACGGTCTTCGCAAGGGCAGATGGGCATTGGATTCGGCTGGAGCGGGGAGCCCATGAATGGTCCGCCGCCAGCGTAACCGTTCGCATCGAGCACGAAAGCATTTTGGTTACCGCGCCCAATGTGAACTTAGAACACCTGTCGATGCGTTGGCAAATTAATTTGCCCGCAAACCCAAGGGTGTTGGGTGACCATTGGGAGCGCGGTTACGGAGATTTGGAATGGCGTGGTGTGGTTCCGGAGCGCAGACTGCCGTGGTACGTGGTCGTTATGGGGTCAGATAAGCATCTCGCGCTGGGGGTTAAAACCCAGCCCGCGTCGTTTGCCAGTTGGCGCGTGGATCAGGCGGGAATATCGTTGGACCTAGACGTGCGAAACGGCGGATCTGGAGTTCAACTGGGTAGCCGAGAGCTTGTCGCGGCAACAATTGTTTCCCTTTCTGGCCCTCCGGATGCGTTTAAAGCCACGAAAGAGCTGTGTCGCCGCCTCTGCGACCGCCCTCTCACTACCTCTCATCCGGTTTACGGGTTTAACGATTGGTATTACATCTACGGTAATAACTCTGAGCAAACAATTCTTCGAGATTCCGCCACTCTCACCGAACTGGCTTCGCACGCCAACCGACCGTACAGTGTGATTGATGCAGGCTGGCAAGTGAATGCGGGATGCAATGGCGGTCCGTGGGGTCGCGGCAACGCCAAATTCCCTGACATGGCGGGGCTCGCTCAAAAGATGAAGAATTTGGGGGTTCGCCCCGGAATATGGATGCGCCCCCTTTACGGTGACGCGTCGATGGCGGCATCAAGATTCTTGCCCCTCGTCCCAGAAAAGGGAACTCCTAGAGAGATTTTGGACCCATCCATTCCCGAGAACTTGGCCCAGGTTACGGCGGATGTATCCCGACTTCGAGAGTGGGGCTACGAGCTAATCAAACACGACTTTTCTACGTGGGACATCTTGGGCAAGTGGGGATTTCAGATGGAACAAGACGTCACCGTTCCTGGCTGGCATTTCTCCGACCGGTCACGAACGACCGCGGAGATCATAAGCGGGTTGTACAAGTCCATCCGAGTGGGTGCCCAAGACTCGGTGGTGATTGGTTGCAATACCGCCAGCCACTTGGCGGCGGGCGAGTTTGAGTTGCAGCGAACCGGTGATGATACGAGCGGCAGGCAGTGGGAACGTACCCGTAAAATGGGTATCAACACCCTCGCTTTCAGAATGCCTCAACACGGATCGTTTTATGAGTGCGATGCCGACTGTGTGGGTTTAACTAAGGATATTCCGTGGACATTAAATGAGCAATGGCTGGATCTGCTCGCCCATTCAGGTGCTCCGTTGTTCGTGTCGGCGGATCCAACGGCGTTGGGTTCGGTGCAAAGAGAGGCCCTGAAGGCAGCCTTCACCCGAGCCGCCACCAGGACAGAAGGTGCGGAGCCCATGGACTGGATGGCCACCACTTGCCCGCGGGTGTGGAAGACCTCGGATGGCCTGAAGACGTATCAGTGGTCAGAAGACGGTGGCGTCTTGGATCCAGCAAACTAGCCCAAGTTCCGCAGTTGGGGTGTATTGTCGGTGAAATTTGAGTCTAAGGAGGATGGTTTTCAGGCGATTTGTTACACTACACTTTGGCCAATTCGATGCTTGTAGGCAGCTTGAGACCGAGCTTTTGAAGTAGGACA
>JBBQUZ010000009.1:0-85687 GCA_038212035.1 Fimbriimonadales bacterium | reverse complement strand
GAGGAGATTGCTTATCGGGACACATGGGGGAAGGGAGCCGACTCGTTTCTTGCGATGATTTATGAGCGACTGATCCTACTAAAGGGGCTTCTTGCGTCGGACGGTAGCATCTATGTTCACGTCGATTGGCGAATGACGTCCGCAATTCGACTAATGCTTGATGAGTTGTTCGGAACTAAGCAGTTTCGAAATGAGATCACATGGTGGTATCGAAAGTGGAGTCGCGGTAATAATCAATTCTTACGTAACCATGACTCTATCCTATTTTATGCGAACGGACAACAGCAGACTTTTAACGTACAACGAGTTGAACTAGCTGAAAGTACGTTAAAGCGATTCGGCGGTAAGCGGCAGGATTTCGCAGATGAAAGTAGGACGCGAAAAATCGTCGTCGATGCTGATTCCGAGGGAGCATTCATGCCAGACGTTTGGGACATAAATTCGATACCGGCGAACTCGGCTGAGAAAATTGGATACGCGACCCAGAAGCCAGAGGCCTTGCTTGAGCGAATAATTCGCGCGTCGTCAAACGACGGAGACTTGGTAGCTGATGTGTTCAGTGGCTCCGGCACGACCGCCGCAGTCGCCGAAAAACTCGGACGCAAGTGGATCGCCACCGACCTGGGCAAGTTCGCCATCCACACCACACGCAAACGCCTGATCCAAGTTCAGCGTGAACTCAAGAAAGCGGACAAGCCTTACCGGGCCTTCGAAATTCTCAATCTGGGCAAGTACGAGCGACAGCACTTCGTTGGGGTCAATCCGAACTTGCGTGAGGCCGAGCAACAGGCTCAACTAGAGAAGAAGGAAGCGGACTTCTTAGCCCTCATCCTTCGCGCCTACCGTGCCGAGAAGATAGAAGGTTTCGCCACATTCCACGCGAAGAAAGCGGGGCGACTGGTCGCCGTTGGCCCGATCAACATGCCGGTCACGAGGCTCTTTGTCGAGGAACTCATCCTGGAATGCAGACAAAAGCTCATCACCAAGGTCGATATATTGGCGTTCGAGTTTGAAATGGGCTTGTTTCCGAACGTGCTTGAAGAAGCGAGATCCAAGGGGATCGACATCGCACCCAAATACATACCAGCCGATGTTTTCGACAAAAGAGCGATTGAGAAGAACCAGGTCGTCTTTCACGATGTCGCGTTCCTTGAAGTAAAACCCCACCGTAAGGGCCAAAGCATCGCGGTTGAGCTGACCGACTTCTCTGTGTTCTACTCGCAAGATTCGATTGCGGCCGCAGAAGAGAGCCTCAAAGAGAAATCGAGCAAGATCGTAGTCGAAAAGGGCCAGATCGTAAAGGTAAGCAAAGACAAAAGCGGCATCGTTTCGCGGGAGCAGCTCACGACCAAGTGGACGGACTGGGTGGACTATTGGGCGGTCGACTTCAACTTTGAGAGCAAGCGAGAAATCATCAGAACCCCCTCCTTTCGCTCGCGAGAGGAGGGGGCAGGGGGTGGAGAGTCGGAGTTTGTGGAAGTCTGGACCGGTGATTACATCTTTGAAAACGAGTGGCAGTCTTTCCGGACCAAACGCGACCGGAGCATCGAACTCACGAGTGTCTTCCACGAGTGCGATTCCGGACGCCGCAAGATCGCGGTCAAGGTGGTGGACATCTTTGGAAATGACACCATGAAAATTATTGAGGTGAACGTATGAGACGAGAGGCCGCTCTAAGAGAGCTTTCCGCGCACAAGGAAGAATGGTTTGGAAAATATGGCTTGACCAAACTTGGGATCTTTGGCTCGGTGGCCCGAGACGAAGCGCAGGCCACGAGTGACGTGGACGTAGTTATTAAGATGGTGCGCCCGGATATTTTTCTCTTGGTCGCCCTGCGTACGGAGCTAATGGACGCGTTGGGGGCGGAAGTCGATTTAGTGACCGACCATGAACACCTTAGACCACTCTTTAAGCAAAGATTGTCGCGGGAGGCGATCTATGTGTAGCTCGTCTGGCGACAAGTCGTCTGCGGCGAATCTCGAAACCTGCCTCGACCTTCTTGACCAAATGATCGAAGCCGGGGAACGGATCGTCCGGCGCGGACAGGCGATCTTGAGTCCCGAAGCTTTCACCCAATCCGATGCAGGAATCGACGCGATGGACGGGATCGTCATGATGATCATTGTTTTGGGTGAGACCGTGAAGAAGCTTGAGAAGGTAGCGCCCTCGGGACTGCTGTTGGGTCATCCTGAGATCGACTGGAAAGGCGTTAAAGGCATGCGCGACATTCTCAGCCATGAGTACTTTGGCGTCAACCCCACCGTTGTCTTCGATGTCACCCGCAATAAAGTCCCGACCCTTCTTTCGACGGTGCGGGCGCTGAAGGCCGACATTAAGGAAGAGAGGTAATCGATGGGACTTCACCCACGGTTTCCGACCTCGCCCCACGCAATCGTTGACCCGTCCATTCGATGGTTCCCCGCCGCCGAAGACCTTAGAGACACCAGCGCAGACAAGCTGATGCCGCCGCTGGTGCCCGAGCTGCGCAAGCAAGTGCAAGCCTGGAGAGATAGCGGCTACGGCGGAGCCTCAGAGACGAGCAAAAATCTCCTCAAATGGTGGTTCGATACGGAGCATCTCGTTGAGCAATCTGATGGGACCAGCAAGGAGTTTCAATACTTCTTTGCCCAGCGTGAAGCCCTCGAAACAATCATTTACCTTTACGACGTCAAGAGCGTTCGCGACAAGTACGACATGATCCGTTTCGATATCCATGGCCACGTTTCCCCGGGAATGTTCGATGAGTCGTGGCGAAGGTTCGTCACCAAGATGGCCACCGGCGCCGGAAAGACCAAGGTGATGAGCCTGGTGCTTGCGTGGAGTTACTTCCACCGGCTCTATGAGCCAGACAGTGAGCTTGCGCGAAACTTCCTGGTGATTACGCCCAACATCATTGTTCTAGACCGCATCTACAAGGATTTTCAGGGCCTCAAAATCTTTTTTGAAGACCCCGTGCTCCCGGATAATGGCTATGAGGGGAGGGATTGGCGATCCGATTTTCAGTTGACTCTGCACCTACAAGACGAGGTGAGGGTAACCCAGCCGACGGGGAATATCTTTCTCACCAACATTCACCGCGTCTACGCGGGAGACGAGGCAATTCCCAGCCCCGACGACGACGACACGATGGACTATTTCCTCGGCAAGCGTCCGACCGGAAAGACAACCGACTCTAAGGTTGACCTAGGAATGATTGTGCGGGACATTGAGGAGCTGGTGGTTCTCAATGATGAAGCCCATCACATCCACGACAGCCGCCTCGCCTGGTTCAAGAGCATCGAAGACATTCACAACCGCCTGCAACAGAAAGGGTCAGCCCTTTCGCTCCAGTTGGACGTGACTGCGACCCCAAAGCACACTAATGGTGCGATTTTCGTTCAGACAATTTCTGACTACCCGTTGGTTGAAGCCATTCACCAGAACGTTGTGAAGCACCCCGTTTTACCGGACGGGCCGAGTCGGGCCAGGCTCCACGAACGGGCCAGCTCCAAATTCACCGAGAAATACGCAGACTACATAGATCTGGGGGTGGTGGAATGGCGGCAGAGCTACGATGAGCATGAGAAGAGCGGCAAGAAGGCCGTGCTCTTTGTGATGACCGACGACACCCGGAATTGCGATGATGTGAAGGAATATCTAGAGGGCACGTATCCGGATCTGAAGGGAGCCGTTATGGTCATTCACACTAAGAATAATGGCGAAATTTCTGAATCCACTTCGGGCAAGAACAAGGATGAGCTTGAGATACTCCGCACACAGGCCAATAACATTGACAGTTGGGAAAGCCCGTTCAAGGTGATTGTCTCGGTTCTCATGCTCAAAGAGGGTTGGGACGTTCGCAACGTAACCACTATCGTGGGCCTTCGCGCTTATGCCGCACAGAGCAATATTCTTCCCGAGCAGACCCTTGGACGTGGCCTGCGGAAAATGTATTTCGGAGATACCTACGAACAGGTGAGCGTCATCGGCACAGACGCATTTATGGAGTTCGTTGAGTCCATTCAACGCGAAGGCGTAGTCCTTGACCGAAAGCCAATGGGTTCAGGAACCAAGGACTCAGGCCCAATCATGATCGAGGTCGATAACGAAAGCGACCGCAAAGACATTGACGAGCTAGACATCGAAATTCCGGTCATGACGCCCAGGACTTACCGGGAGTATAAGAACCTTGTCGAGCTGGATGTTCGAGGGTTCGGGCACCAAAAGATCGCGTATCTGGAGTTTTCTGAGGAAGAGCAACGAGAAATCGTGTTCAAAGACATCACGACCAGCGAGATCACGCACACGACGACGCTCGATACGGCGGGGATTGCTGACTACCGGAGCGTGATCGGGTACTTCTCGCAAACCATCATGAAGGAGCTTCGATTGGTGAGCGGATATGACGTGCTTTATGGCCAGGTGAAACAGTTCATCGGTGAAGAACTCTTTGATCAGGCGATTGACCTTGAGAGCCCGAACACGATTCGGAATCTTTCGGAGCTTGCGGCAAGCCGCACCGTGATTCAGTCGTTTAAGAAGGCCATCAATGCCCTCACCGTTCGCGATAGAGGAGACGCGGAGATCAAGGATCACATCAAGTTGCGGAACACCAGGCCATTCCAGGTCAAGAACCAGCCTTACCTTCCCGCAAAGAGGAGCGTGTTCAATCGGATCATTGGCGACCAGGGCTTCGAGCTGGCCTTTGCCGCGTTCCTCGACACTTGCCCAGGCGTCAAGTCGTTCACGAAGAACTTCTTTGCCGTCGGCTTTAAGCTTGACTATGTGAAAGCTGATGGGGATATTTCAACCTACACTCCCGATTTCATTGTGAAGACGGATGACGGCAACCTTTGGATCGTGGAGACAAAAGGGCGCGAGGAGCTTGACCTTCCCATGAAAATGGCCCGGTTGAAGCAGTGGTGTGATGACCTGAACCGGGTTCAATCTGCCATCAAGTACGGCTTCATTTACGTTCCTCAGGACGAGTATGAGAAGACGCACCCAAGGACTTTTGCCGAACTTAAAGCGGTGTGCAAAGAGTTTCAGTAAGCAGGGTTTGGACGACAAGTTGCCATTGGACCCTACACGCTGGATTTTTACGTTCCGGCGGCAAAATTGTGCGTTGAGATTGATGGGGAGCAACACGCGGAACGGCGCGTACAGGACCGACGAAGGGATGCGTTCCTGGCCGAATACGGAATCCTTACGCTGCGAATTCCATCTCTAGATCTGTTTTATCGCGAGCGTGACCTCTACTCCGCCTGGATTAGAGAAATCCAGGCAATTTGCAATGAACGGGGGAACTCTCCACCCCAACCCCCTCCTCTCGCGAGCGAAAGGAGGGGGCTTCGCCCTACGCTAAGGTTGTCCCCCCCCCCCGGGCTGAATTGAAAATTCCGACCGGATACGGGGAACAAGTCATTCCAGAATGTTATCGCAAGGTTAAGATTCCCGTTGAAACACCGGATCACGCGATAACCGAGATACACTCCACGCAATGCTTCTCGCGCTGATTGCTTCCGTATTTGTCGCGTTTCCTCAAACGTCACGACCGTACCTCCACATGCCTTCGGTGGATACTTACGCTAAACACGATCCGTACGGGGTGACTATCCTCCCGGAAGGAAGATTGCTCAAACCGCTGGGTACTCCCACCGTCGTCGCAAGAAATCCGTACGGAATGGCGATAAGCCCGGCGGGTGATCAGCTTTTTGTAGCGAGTGAAGGAGTGGGGCAATGGGTAGACGGATGGCCGGGCCAGCC
This sequence comes from Fimbriimonadales bacterium, assembly GCA_038212035.1. Classification (GTDB taxonomy): domain Bacteria; phylum Armatimonadota; class Fimbriimonadia; order Fimbriimonadales; family Fimbriimonadaceae; genus Fimbriimonas. The sequence goes on along the minus strand of JBBQUZ010000009.1, from coordinate 79,942 downwards.
TATGGTCAAACCAGAACCGGCCAAGAAAGGTAACACGGGCGGTTGCGCTTACTCCGCCGACGGAGCCCACTTTTACTGGGCGAGCGGGGAGAATGGCGGGGTTAGGTTTTACGACGCAAAGACCCGAGCCTTGGACACCGAAGTGTCTCTCAACGGGAAGTTTGAGGGTAGAAAATATGTTGATAGCTACGTTAACGATGTGGCGGTGAGCGCAGACGGACAGTATCTCTACTGCGCTGACGTCGCCAACTTTCGGGTGGGCGTCATAAGTGTGGCCAAGCGTGCCCTCGTTGGGTCGGTGCCTACCGGAAGATATCCTTACGCACTTTGCCTTGATGGTAAGCGGTTATTTGTTGCCAATATTGGCCAGTTTGAGTACACAAATGTTGGTCCGGCCAACGATGCTAAGTACGACCCCCGTGGTCTCACCTACCCTCCGTTTGCGTATCCCAGTAAAGAGGCCGAGAATGGCGTGGAGGTGGAAGGGCGCAAAATTGCGGGACTAGGGTCTCCGTTGGCAAAGGAAGCGTTCTCCGTTTACGGTTACGACCTTAGCCAACCCGATGCCCCCAAGCTTGCCTCGGTAACCAAGACGGGCAAAGTCATTGGCTCCAAAACAGATTCTGGCCGCGTAGAAGGCGGCAGCGGCCCCAGCTTTGTGTTGGCGGTGGGCAAATATTTATACGTCTCCAATTCTAACCACGACACGGTGGACGAGATCGAAATTGGAACCGGAAAGGTAGTCCACCAGATTTCGCTGGAACCCTCTCCCCTGGTTCACGGTTACCAAGGCGTTGAGCCCACGGGAATGGTGGCCTCCGCCGACCAGAAAACGCTGTACGTTGCAGAAAGCGGTCTCAACGCTGTTGCGGTGATCAACCTTGTCACCAAGCGAGTGGATGGGTTGATTCCCACCGCGTGGTATCCGTACCGACTGCTGCTTGCCAAAGACGGTCAGAAAATGGCCTGCATCTGCTTTAAGGGGTTCGGAAACGGACCGAACGCCGGGGCAAACATTGCCAAAGATCCGTTTGCTCAGATGGCGGGCGTGCTGTTAACGATCCCCGTGCCGAGTTCATCTCAGCTCTCGGCGCTCACCTCTGAGGTGTTGGCCAACAACGGAATTATTGACGCAAGCAAAGACTATCCCAAGCTCAAATCACCGGTGTGGTCAAATGTCATTGGCAAACCATCGGAGCAGATCAAGTACGTAGTTTTCATCACCAAAGAGAATCACACCTACGACGCGATATTCGACCGGGTTCCGGGCGCAAACGACGATCCTTCGCTCTTGCAGTGGGGCCACAATCAAACGATTAGTGCGCCGGGTCAACCCACGCTGACTCACGCGGCCGTAATGAAGAACCACAACAAACTGGCCAAGCAGTTTGTTGTGTCGGATAATTTCTACATGGAGCCAGAAGCCTCGGGGGTAGGTCACCGCTGGCTGGTGGGCGTTCAACCCAACAACTACTGCCAACTTCTGTATACGTTAGGTTGGGATTTCAAGGCTAATTCCACCGCAAAAGGGAGGCTTTCATCGTTCGGTAGTAATGGCTCTCTGGCTCCAGAAGACTATCCGGAAGCCGGCTCCATGTGGCATCACTTGGCTCAGCACAAGGTTTCCTTTAGAAACTACGGAGAAGGATTTGAATTTGCGGGCGTCGGAGAGGATGAGAAAGAGGAGAGAACCGGCGCCAGAGAAGTCATCAACATGCCCATGCCCGCCGTGTTGTACAACAACACCAGCCGAGACTTTCCCATCTTCAACATGAACATTCCCGACATGTACCGCGCGGAGTGGTACCAAAAAGAAGTCGAAAACCAATATCTCAGCGGTAAGCAGCCATTTCCATCTTTCACCAATATCTGCATCTGCAACGACCACGGAACCGAGCCGAACCCTAAGAAAGGATATCCGTACCGCGCATCTTGGATGGCCGATAATGACTACGCTCTTGGCAAGATCGTGGAATTTCTGAGCCACACCCCTCAGTGGAAGAACATGCTCATTCTCGTCACGCAAGACGATGCGGGCGGTGAAGCCGATCACGTGGATTCGCAGCGAAGCGTATTGCTAGCCATCAGCCCTTGGGTGAACCATCATTCGGTTTCCCATCGGCACACCACCATCACCAGCATGCATCGCACCATGTACGAGATCTTTGGATTGCCGCCGCAGAACTTGTTCGACGCGCTTTCCAATGACTTTTCAGACTGTTTCACACGCAAACCAGACTACACGCCATACGAATCCGTAGCGGTAGACCCCAGAATCTTTAGCTGGCCTGCCGCACGAAGCAAAGACGACCCTGACTACCAACACGCTCGTCAAGAACCGACCATTGAACGAGACACGTACGGCAGAAATCGCTAATAAACACTCGTCATTTACCCCCGGTTGCTATTTGCCAACCGGGGGGAGATTTACGGGAGTGGTGGGCTGTAACCTTGCCAATCTTGTCAATTCTTTGCGGGGAATGAGCAATTTTTGCGAGAACATGCCATAAGCAAAGAGAAGCAAACGTCATGCCGAAACCAAATCGAAAGCCCTCGCCCGAATTCTCCCCTAATAAACCTAAAAATAGATCTACTTCTGGGGGTCGTCCTCCATTCAAATCAAAGAAGCCGTTTGAAGCATCCCCGAACGTAGAACCCGAGGCAGAAATTGAACAACCTGAGCCGCCAGCTTTTTCTGAGCTAGGCCTTTCCGAGCCCACCCTCCGTGCTATCTCCGACCTAGGCTTTGAGCGACCGACGCCCATCCAGGCTCGCGCAATCCCCGCTCTTCTTACCGGCAGAGACCTGATTGGTCAGGCCCAAACCGGAACCGGAAAAACCGCCGCCTTTGCCCTCCCGCTCATCGAGAAGATGAATCGGGAAGAAATGAGCCCCCAGGCCCTGGTCTTAGCCCCCACCCGCGAGTTAGCCATCCAGGTGGCCAGTGGCATCTACGACCTATGTAAGCACGCCGGACTAAGAGTAGTCCCCGTTTATGGCGGTCAGCCCATCGACCGTCAGTTTAGAGCTCTCCGCCAAGGTGCCCAAATTGTGGTGGGCACTCCGGGTCGCGTTTTGGACCATATTCGTCGAGGATCACTGAACCTAAAAGGAGTGTCTTATTGCGTTTTAGATGAAGCCGATGAGATGATGGCGCTGGGATTTGCCGAAGACATGGAAGCGATTTTGGCCGAACTGCCAGAAGAAAGGCAGTTGGCCTTCTTCTCCGCCACCATGCCCTCCCGAATCTTGACCCTCACCAAGAAGTTTCTGCGCAATCCCGAGCACATCTCAATTCTCACCAAGCGCCGAACCCTTGACAACACAAACCAGACGTACTACATGGTGCCTACCGGCAAGAAGCAGGAAGCGCTGGCCCGAGTGTTGGACATGGAGAGTCCGGGACCAACGATTGTGTTCTGCCGAACGCGCCAAGAAACAAGCGACCTCAGCGATTTACTTAGGATTCGAGGCTATAACACCGAAGCGCTTCATGGTGACATGAACCAGGTAGAGCGAGATCGCGTAATGCGGCGATTCCGTGAGGGGCACGCCGACTTGCTGATCGCCACCGACGTGGCCGCGCGAGGACTTGACATCGACACGGTGACCCACGTGATCAACTACGATATTCCCTGGGACGTAGAACAGTACATCCACCGAATCGGGCGAACGGGTCGGGCCGGCCGGTCTGGCGATGCCATCACCCTTATCGAGAATCGAGAGATGCGAAAGCTCAAGATGATTGAGCAGCTCATTGGGGCCACGATCAAACCAGCGCGAATTCCGACCTCGGCGGATATTGCGTCCAAGCGTCGGGACATCTTTAAGGAAACCATTCGGGAAGCATTGGAATCCGGAGAGTTTGATATGCACTCCGCCGCCGTAGCTGAACTGAGCGAAGAATACGATGCGATGGATGTGGCCGCGGCCGCCTTGCACATGCTCTGGCAAGCTCAGCATGCCAACAAGGTGGAGGTTGAAGAAGAGGTATACGGCCACTACGAACAACCTGAAGCGGGCATGGCGCGTATCTTTGTTGGCCTTGGTCGGCAAGATGGGCTGAGACCCGCCGACTTGGTGGGGGCAATCGCTAACGAGTCTGGCCTAAGCGGAAAGATGATTGGGGTGATTGATATCCTGGACCGCACGACCTTTGTGGAAGTACCCGCCGCGGCCGCCTCAGACGTAGTAGAGGCTCTCCGAAAGACAAAGCTTCGGGGCAAGAAGGTCAAAGTTATGTTGGCGGGGGGGAAAGATCAGCCGACTGCGGATTCGGGTGAAGATACCTTTGCCGTCCAGCCCGGGCGCCCCGATCGTGATCGACCGAGGGGTCCTAAGTCTGGCGGTGACGCCCCTTGGCAACGCAGTAAAGACAAACCATCCGGCCCTAAGGGCCCAAAAAAACCTAAAGGCTAATGGTCAGAAGAAGTTGCCGGCAAACGCCTTTAACTCGGCGATTGTCGGCATCGATTCTTGTGCCCCGGTCCGAGTGGTGGCTAGAGCGCCCACGTGGTTTGCCAACGGAATTGCATTACCCAGGTCACGACCCTGGGCAATGAATAAGGCAAGGCTTCCGCTAAACGCATCCCCGGCCGCGGTGGTATCAATCGCCTCCACCGTTGGAGCGGGGAAGTGGACTTGTGCGGAATCGCACGTCCAGTAACTGCCCCTATCTCCGAGTGTGATAACCACGTTCTGAACCCCGCAGTCCCGTAATTTGCGTCCGGCCAGCTCGCAATTCTCAATCGAATTGGGATTGATCCCCGTGAGGAATTCGGTTTCTGATTCGTTAGGGGTGATGGCGTAGCAATGCGACAGGAGTTCCGATGGCAGGAACCAAGCCGGAGCGGGGTTTAAGATGAATCGCTCAGCCGCCGAGGCCGCCAGAACCGCCTCCAAAGGGACCTCAAGTTGGGCCAGAACCACCGAAGCTGAATATTTCCTTTGGGCACTCTCAACTTGCTCCGCCGTAACCATTCCGTTTGCCCCTGCTGCCACCACAATGGAATTCATTCCGCGGTGATCCACCAAAATGCAGGCGGTGCCGGTGGCCGCTGTCGGTAGGGTGCGTAGTTCTAAGGTTTGAACCCCGTTGGCCGTAAGGTGTTGGAGTAATTCTGCGCCAAAGGTATCCGCTCCGACACACCCTACTAAAATGGACTCTCCACCAAGCTTGGCAATGGCCATCGCTTGATTGGCACCTTTTCCGCCTGGGTGCGTGCAAAAATCCTCCCCCAGGATCGTTTCCCCGGGTAAGGGTAGTCGAGAAGAGCGAAACACGAAGTCAAGGTTTACGCTCCCCACCACCAACACGCGACTTTGAACCACGGAGGAATAATACTTGGTGCCTTGCCAAGTTTGAGTTGATGTCCGCCCGTACCGGTTATGGGTTATTTGCCGCGCCAACTGGGCCGGGAGGGGTGCGCAATGTTCCGCGTTATCCGTCTTATTAAAACGGTGGACCCCGTGTCAATTATTCAGCATTCAACCGCTAAAAGCTCATTCGGTGCCCTGAAAGCAATATTTTGGTTTCTCGACACGATAACACTGGACAGCCGCCGACCCCCTCATCCCAACCCTTCTCCCCCAGTTTTCGGAAAAACTTGGGGAGAAGGGCTCTCGGAACCCTCGCCTGCGGCGGTGCATCTCCGCTGCGGGAGAGGGCAGGGTCAAATACGTTTTGTTAGGTCTCGACAGGGTGAATTGCATTGGCGGTCTTCGTCTCCTTTATGATAGGTCGATACACCCAAGACCGATAAAGTGGGCCTAAAGGAGCCTAACTAATTGTATATAACATAGAGAGTTTCTAACACAAATATAGGGTTGCGGACAGTTAAATCCGCAACCCTATAAAATTGGAACATCTCAGTCGGTTCCTCTTATGTATCGTTCTCAACTGAGATTCCGACCTTGTCGGCCAAAATCGTTACCAGCTACTGTAGGCTGTTCCATCTAAACCATTTCCACTGGTCGATGAAGAAACTTTCCCCACAGTAGGGGATACGATACCATAGGTTAATGCTGCGGATCCTACAGGATCGGTAGGAACCGACATCAAGTACGGACCCTTCCAGTCAGTAGACACGATGACCTTGCTTGCGGCGGCACTTGATAAGCCGGTTGACGGAGCAGTGGTAACTGCCAAGTCGGAGAGAGCCGCTGGATAGGCACTGGTATCATTTCTAAAGAGTTCCACTGCGTTACGAACCAGCTTGAGGTTAGACTTTAAACTCGCCTCTCTGCTGCGGAGTCCCGCGTCCACAAACTTAGGAATTGCAATTGCGGCAAGAATCGCAATCACGAGAATGACTACGAGGAGCTCAACGAGAGTGAAGGCACGGTGGCCCATAGGGTGATTTGTTTTTGACATGGTCTTATCTTTAATTCTTGGTAACCAACAAAATAATCTTTAGATTTGGATTAATGAATATTTTGAATAGTCGAATATATTGGGGTCACGATTGACATGGTTATCGCGCCGATAACCACTCCCATAACCACAATCATAAGCGGCTCTAGTATGGACACTAATGATTTAAGTCGTTCGTCAGTTTCCCGTTCCAATTTTTCCGCACAGGTTCCCAGCATCGATCCTAATTGACCGGTCCTTTCCCCCACGCCGATAATTTGCACAACCATCGCCGGAAATGCCTTAGTTTCCGCACACGCAGAACTCAGTGTTGAACCTTCTTGAACCATTCCTACCGTACGGTTAAGTGCCTGCTCTAAACTCTGGCTTCCCGATACCTTGGCTCCATGGGCTAATGCATCAACCAGGGAAACATTGCTTAGTAGAAGTACGGAAATCGATTGTAATGATCTTGATAATGCTAACTTCATCACCAGGTCACCTAAGCCGGGGGTCTTAGCGACAATTGCGCCGACTAGTGCGTTGCCTAGTTCACTTCGACCCACTAATACCAGCGCTACCAATGATACAAGAATTATAAAAATGCTTGCCAGGGGATGCGAGTTGAAGGCGACTCCGGCGTTTAGCATCATCCGAGTGATGGGAGGAATTTCTGCGTGCATTTTTGTAAAGACATCACCAAATTTGGGGAGGACAAAGACAATCATCGCAGCTACCACCATGGAACTCACGGCCAACATAACCATGGGGTACAGCATCGCGTTTATTACTTTGCGCCTAAGGTCCGCAGACCTCGCCAAGTAATTGGCGGAATTGAACAGGGCCACTTCTAACTTGCCGCCTGATTCCGCAACGTGAAGCATTTCTGCCACCATGTCTGGAAACAGATCTTTGGCTCCGGCCATGGCTTCTGAGAGGCTTGCTCCGCTCACAATCCGGTCTCTGACCTGCCTAATGTTTTCTACGATCACAGGTTTGTCATAGATCGCCAAAACCGCTTCTAATGATTCAACGAAAGGAACCCCGGCCTTGCACATGGTGGCCAAGTTGCTTAGGATATCTGCCGCCATTGCATCGCTAACTTTTCGTTTGCGGGACGGGCTCTTGAGAGTGGTTGCCGACTGACTGACAACTTTCTCTTGCCGAGAATTTGATGAAATCGATGACTTGAGGAGGGTTGCCGCAGTTAGGATAATGTTCTGACGAGCCAAAAGGTTTTCCAGCTCATCTAAGTTGGAAACCGAAACACGACCCGAAATGGCCTTGCCCGCTTGATCAAATCCTTGGTAGCTAAAGGCTGGCATGTTTAGTGGTCCGCCGTAACCCGCATGACTTCTTCTGGTGTGGTAAACCCAGCCAGAACTTTGCCCAGTGCATCCTGCCTTATACTTAGCATTCCGTTGGCCTCTGCCACTTCTCGGATGAGCGAGGAGTGCGCACCGGCAAGAATCATTCTTCGAATCTCGGACGACATGGTCAGCACTTCATAGACCCCAACTCGACCCCTAAATCCGGTCTTGGCACATGTTTCGCATCCGCGCCCGCGCCCGTATTCTCGATCCAATGGTAATCCAAGTTTTTCCAGAATCTGGGGCTCCGGTAAATACGTTTCGAAGCATTTCCGGCAACTCAAGCGCACAAGTCTCTGGGCTACCGAAGCAGTGAGACTAGACGCAAGAAGAAATGCTTCTACTCCCATATCCATCAATCGGGTCAGTGCACTTGCCGAGTCATTGGCGTGAAGACTGGTTAACACTAAATGTCCGGTTAAGGCGGCTTCAATTGCAATTCCCGCGGTTTCTCCGTCTCTCACTTCACCAATAAGAATGACGTCTGGGTCTTGCCTAAGAATTGAGCGCAATCCGGTAAGAAAGGTCACTCCGGCTCTGGGGTTGATACCGGCCTGGGTGATGCCCTCCAACTGGTATTCCACCGGATCTTCAATCGTGATAATGTTCCGGTGCTCTGAGTTGAGGTGACTCAAGCTGGCGTACAAAGTAGTGGTCTTTCCGGATCCGGTGGGGCCGTTTACAAGGACCAATCCCTGAGGTTCATTTAGGGTAGGAAGCAAACGGCTAAGGGTCTCGGGGGAGATGCCCAATTTTGCCAGTTCCATCATGGCGCCTTGCTTGCTAAGAATTCTAAGCACCAGAGTTTCCCCATGAATGCTCGGATAAGTAGAAACTCGAAAATCGTATTCGGCCCCGCCCGCCATCAGCGTGCATCGGCCATCTTGAGGGATTCGTCTTTCTGCAATATCTAGCCCGGCCAGGATTTTGATTCTTGAGGCGAGCATCTGCTGCAAGTCTTTCGGAACCATCATGATCTCCTGAAGGAGACCATCAATTCTTAGCCGAACCCTCACTTGACCAGACTGAGGTTCAATGTGGATGTCACTCGCCCGCATGGCGATGGCCTTAGACATGATGGCGTTGGTAAGTTTAATGATGGGAGGCGCATCAAGCTCGTCCCTAAGCTCAACAATTCCGGTGGAGTTGACGCCGCCTTCTTTGAGGCGAAGTTCATCTAAACTGGTTGAGGTTGCTTTAGCATCTCTAACCAAATCGGCCAAATCGTCGTACGAGCCAAAGGCTCGATAAATCGCTTCAAGGATGTCTTCTTGAGTTGCCAGGAGGGGGTCAATCTCTAGGCCAGTTTCCGCCGATAATTCGTCAATCGCGGCTAAATCAAGCGGATCCACCATCGCCACACTCGCTGCAACCTCTGTCCTCTCCAGGGGGATGGCAAGAAGCCGCATCGCCTTTTCGTGAGAGATGGAACGAGCGCATGGTAAGTCAAGGTCAAGGTTCGAGAGATCTACAAACGGCACGCCGATCTGTTGGGCTTCACAGCGAACTTTTTGTTTGACACTGATTTTATTAAGCCTCACTAAGAGGTCGCCAATGGGCTCAACCGTGTCCTGTCGGGTGGACAAAATTTGCGTCATTTCGTGCCGGCTCAAGAAGCCGGCATCAATAACAATTTCAGGAAATGGGCGATCTAGGATCATGATCGATTCGGTTTGATGATGGTGGGGGTCACAGTGATGATCACCTGCGACGCCGTCTTGGTTGTCTTCCGGTGTCGGAACAACTCCCTGAGGAAGGGGATGTCACCAAGGATCGGAACTTTTTGCATTTCATCAATAGTCTCGTCCTTAAATAGGCCGCCCATCACCAAAGACTCTCCACTCTTTAGGCTGAGCGTTGACTGAGCTTCTCGGGTAGATATCTGCGGGTAACTGGCGCCGTTGACGTTGAGGTAGCCGGTAATGCTGGAAACCTGAGGATATAGGCTAAGCGTAACCGTGTCGTCAGAACTCACACTCACCGCCACCTGAAGGTAGATGCCTACCCGCTCTTCTTCCTTGCTAAATATGGGTGCGTTATTCTGGCTATATCCCACAAGAACAGGATAGTTAATTCGGTTACCAATCAGCACAAAGGCGCGCTCGCCATCCAGAACAGAGATGCTGGGGGCCGCCAGTAACTTCGCCTTATTGTCATTCTCCAAAGCATCTAAAGTGGCGCTAAATGTTTGGCCGCTTCGGTTGAACTTGCCAAAGTTTAGGCCACCCGTTTTTGCTTCGGCAATTGATAGGTTGCCAAACGACCAAGACAATCCCATTTGCTTGAGAACGTCATTGGAAATATCGTTCACCTTAACGGAAATGGCTACCTGAGTTCTCGGTTGGTCAAGCTGCTTGGCAATCGCCATCGCTTCGGCCACCAGGGCCTCGGGTCCATTCATGATGAGGGTTCGAATGTTGGCCTTATCCGCATCCGTCGCAGACTTTGTCAACACATTTGTGGCAGTTCCGGTGGTTTGCGAACTTGACTGTTGGCCAAGGTCAGGACTCAGGCTTTGCGGCCCAGACAGAACCGTGAGTAGTTTGTCGGGAATCAACTTACCAATCGCTTCCGCAATTTGCGAGGCGTTTACAAAGTTAGTTCGGTAGCATGAGGTTGTCCGAACCGCTTCGGGAACTACCGGGGCCGTTCGGCTGGGATGAGCGGCGTCCCAATCGGCCGGGTAGGCACTCTTCAGTTTGTCGGGGGTGGCAATCACGTAGGTCTCACCCACTTTTAAAAAGTCCAAATCGCTCATCGCACAAATGTGCCGAATCATGGTGCTGAGAGGCACGTTGGTCAGGCGCACCGTGAGGCGGGCATCTGGCTTGGCCAATAGCATTAGGTTGGCGTGCGTTTGCTGGCTCAAAATCTGGAGAATCTTCCCCGGCTCCTCCTGAGATGCACTAATTGAGCAAAGCGGATCTAAAATGGGGTCACCCTTGTGCGCGACGAGAGATTTTCCGGTTGGCTCCAGTCGGGCGGTTGCGACGAAGGCAGACTCTGCCGCTGCGTGCGTGGCCGTTACAATGGGCCTGGCTGAAGCGGATTCTTGAGGTGCGGGAGTGGACGCTTTGGTGAAATCGAGGGGGATTCCAGCGACCAGCGCCGGGGTGGAGAGCACTTCTACCTGGGGCGGAGCGCCAAAGCCTAGGCTGGGTTCCGTTACGAACGGAGAATTTGAACCCTGCTCTGGGTTTGAGAGGGAACGGCGAACACCCACGGGAGCAAAGTTTAATGAAACGAACCGTACTTCGTGAGTAGCCAATTTGGGAACCGGCGATCGGTTAGCCACCGGGGTCATGGGCGGCATCGAGAAAGAATCCACCACTCTCGCGTGGTGGGCTACCGTCTGCCCGGCTTTTCGGTTAGCCCGATGTTTCTTTTTTTGTACCACCTTCTTTGGCTTCACGGCTACACTAAAACTCGCCGCTTGCTTCTTTGTTGTTGCGGCAGTACTCCCGGGTTCCCAGGTTGAATGGGAGATGGGACGCGAATCTTGGAACAACTTGTCAACCGGAAGTTGGGCGGGTCCAAGGTGGGCCACGGTGATTAAGGCAATTGCGGGCAGAATCATAGGTCTATCTTTTCCCCGACTCGGAGAAGCCATAAGCGCCCATTGCGCCGAAGCGAAATGAAGCCATCTGAAATTTGGACAAGATTAAATTGGCCGAACACCTTCGAGCCGATTTGAAACGGAACGGATGAGCCGCCGTTTGTGGAGATGAGGGCAACCGGTTCGCGGGCGACGACCGTTGCATTGAGGGTAACAAATTCATTGGGTTTTGACGCGCCGGGTTCGCGCATTTCCGAAGATGCTATCAATCCGGTTGCCCCCGGGGAACTTGGCTCATCATGGGGAGAAACTCCAGGGAGGCGACCGGGAAGAACCGAATCCACAAACTGGCCGATCTCACCGGAAGGGACTATTGCTGATGGCAACACGGGGCGCGGACTTGCGGATCCGATGCCCATTTCTGGAGCGCGTTGTTTGAGGACCGCCAACCGCGTATCATAAAAAGGATCTCCAGAGACTTCCGTCGGCAAGGTAGTTTGGGAAGAATTTGGCACGATTGAGTTGACGACTTGGGCCGCCAAGGTCGCGGATTTTGTCCCTTTGGGCTTGAGTGAATAGCCCGCAAAGCCCACAACTAAGAGAATGATTAAAATGAGCCCTGCGGCAACCTTTGGATCGTTGGTCTTGGTCACTTTGGACTCCTTGGTTGAAGGATCCTGAACGTAAGGGTCGACGTGACCGCAGAACCGGTTCCCACGATCGACGTCCGGCTCACTTCCAAGGTGTCGGGTTCAATCGGAAAATTTGGCTTGGAAAGGTCGGCCAACGTGCTCATTACCGCACGCATGCCACCGGTGATCGTAACCTTTACCGAAATTTGATCCCAGCCACTGGCGTCGGTCTTGGCTTGGAAGGTAGAGACGTAAGGCGTGGGGTCTGGTGAGCTTTGGAATTCTTGTACCTTGGCTCCGTGCTTTCGGGCCGATTGGCTAAGGCCTATTTGGACACGGGTAACTGCATTTCCTTGCGGTGAATCATCTGATATTGGCAATTGTTTTGGGGGCTGGAATGGGGGTAGAGCGGTAAGGGCTTTGCGCTTAGTCCCAAGTTCGCTATGTACTCTAGCAGACTCGGCAGAAAGCGATCCACTAGCCAAACCCAAGGCGGCTAAACTTACGCCGTCTACGATTGCAATGAATACCAGAATTTGCTTGAGTCGAGCCAATTGAGCATCACCAAATAGATTATCGAGTCTCATTAAAGGGGAACCTGCTTTACAAAATCAAACGAGACACCTTCTTTGGCAAACAACGCATTGGGACGGGTACCCACCACTGAACCTTGAACTGGCTTTCCCGATGCGCGATCCGCAAACCCGGCAAGTACAGAGTATTCACTTGCGTCTCCAGAACATCGAATGGACACATGCCCGTCCTTTGCCTCAGTGTGGATCGAAGATAGTGCGATGCCCGGCCCCGCTGAATTTAGCACTTGGTAGGTCTCTCCCAAAAACCGTCTGAAATTACCCGATAAAGAATCGCCAAATTCGTTAGCTTTGTTCACTTTATTACCGGCCAACTGAAGAGTGTTTGATCGATCCAGCGCCTGTTGAACAAGCGCAAGTTGTGACTTGTCTTGGGATAAGTGATTGCCTGCCGAAGTTCTTACTCGATCCAGATGGGGAATCGTAATAATCGTAATCAAAATAAGACTAACTGCAGATGTCAGCAAGATAACACAGTGTCTTGTCCGTCGATGCCGGGACTCCGCCCACTCTGAAAGGAGGTTTAGAGCGACATCCTGCTTTCGCCCTTTAGGCCACGCGATGCCATTCGAAATTGTGCTGATGGTCTTCACCTCCGGATGAGAGTTTTAATGCCTGGGTACAAGCAAGGGCTAACCCGCCCGCGACGGTATACGCCCTCCCACGGCTTGTGATTTCGTTGAATCCGGTGTTTTGGACATCGGTCAAGAACCCTCGAAAAGGCTGAGCTACTTCGATTCGAAGACCAAGGCTTTTACCCAAATATTCAGATAGGCCATTCAGTCCAGAAAGTCCCCCGCACAAAATGGTGTAATTTAAGATGCCCGCGTAGCTCCTCTCTGGATGCAACGATCGGAAGTAGCGCAGGAGTCGGCTGAATTCTCGCGTGAGCAAGTTAAATTCTTCCGGCTGCCCCGTGATCAGGTGATTGCCTTTAAAGACAATGGAAAGGGTTCCATCTCGAGTGACCGACGCATCTTGACTGGATAGGGCACGGTCTGCCTCTTCAAAGCTTAGGTTAAATTTTTTGGCGAGGTCATTAATAATGCTGTTTGTGCCAAACGGAACGCTGCGAATGAACTGAAGATCTTGGTTTTGCACCACATACATTTGGGTCGACGTTCCGCCAATGTCGATGATGGTCAGCGATGCGTTTTGCCACAAGGCATTGCTATTGGTAAGTTGCCGAGATAGCATCCGCATGATCGCAAAGGGTTCCAACTCGGCCGAAATCGGTTGGATACCTGCACATTCGAGCGCTTCCGCACGAGATTCGATGACCGCCTTAGGAACGGCAATGACAAGGGTCTGACCCTCTTCATGTGTTCCGGTTTTAGACGGAATCGCATCAACGTAGACGTTCTCGATGGGAACCGAGAGATGTTTTCGTACTCGAAACCGGGCGGCAGATCGGCGTTCTTCCACCGGCACGTTGGGAAGGGCAAGCCACTTTATGGTTGCAGAATTACTTGGAACCGAAAACGCACCCACTGTTTGACCCACCGCACTAAGCGGGAGGTTATCGGACAGGATTTTCCCCAATCTCTTGGGGTTCACCACAATGTCATCTTGAATAATGCCTTCGGGCACGGGGATCGAAACGGCGTCTCGTACCGTGATGCGGCCAGAAAATTCTGACGTAACAAGCGCCTTGATGGACGAGGTCCCTATATCCAGCCCCAGGGATAGGTTGATCCCGGTCTTGGTGGTCAGTAAGCTGTTTAGTTTCATGCGGCCCTCTCGATCCCCCGTTCCCAGATGGGGCGATAGAGTTCCTGGAACTTTTCGGTGCCTAAAAGGTCTCTCAGCGCCTCCACAACGATGGGGTCAAAGTGAACTCCGGCCGATTTACTCAGTTCGACAAAGACCTCTTCGGTTTTCAGAACTTCGCGGTAGGGACGGTAAGAACTCATGGCATCAAACGCGTCTGCCACACACACAATGCGTAGGAGAGGGGGGAGTTCTCCACCCCTTAGTCCATCCGGATAACCGGTTCCGTCCAGCTTTTCGTGGTGATTTCGAATGATCATCAGAACGCCTTCGTTCAGGCGAAGTGGTTTGCATATCTCATATCCAATTAAGGGATAGGTCTTCATGACCACCAGTTCTTCGTCGGTGAGGCGGCCCTTCTTATTGACTATGCTGTCTGGCACCCCAATCTTTCCGATGTCGTGAAGAATGGCACCCAACCGAAGTTCGTTAAGTGAGTCTTGGGAGAACCCCAGACTTTTGGCAAGCATCAAGGAGAGCTGACAAACACGGGCGGAATGCCCGGTCGTATATTCATCTCGGGCTTCCAATGCGGTAGCAATTCCTTCGAGCGTGGTAAAGAAGGTTGACCTTTGCTCACCTTCAATTCTTGAGTTAGAGATTGAGACGGACATCAGTGACGCCACACTGCATAGAAATGGCATATCGCCGGACGAAAGCCCATTTCCGATGACCGTCATCGACCCCAGGGTTTGGTCGCCCGTGGCCTGGCTGTTTCGAAACAGGCCACGAGCGGAAATGGGAACGCAAATCGCAACTTGACTACCTAAAGGATTCCCATCACATTCGGCCCCGTCTAAGCCATTACTCTGCAAAGCGATGGGTTGATTTTTCTGAACTACCTGCCCCGAAAGACCTTCCCCGGTCTTTAGTTTCTTGGGAAAGGCAAACTCACCTTTCGTGCTGAAGGCAACCTCACTCATAAGTTGTTGCCCAGATTCTTGGTCTACCAACATCACGTAGCCGGCGGTGGCCCCAACTTCTATAACACTTGACTTTAGAATTTCGGCAAGGATTGTGCGGATATCCCCCTCCGAAACCATCTTGGTGGAGCAAGAAATCATGGCCTGGAGGCGGCTAAAGTTCTGTCCTAAAGCATCCTCATGATGAGCAACCCTAAGGAGCAAGGCACTGCACAAGGCACTGCCGACAAGCAGTGATGAGACCCAACCGCAATTTTCTAAGCTGACCCAGCGAAAGGAGTAACTGACCGCCGCAAAAATTAATCCGATTAGGGTGAGACTCACCAGCCGGTTTAAAGTCCTTCTTGATGCCGCTTCGGCGAAAATCACCACCGCCGCTGCCATCCAGATCCTTACACTGTGCGCAGAGCTTAAGGTGACTGGGGCCAGCAAGATGGGAAGGTCAATAAATCTTATTGTGCCGGTGAAATTCCTGCCCAAACGATAATAGGTTTGAGGTGACCCGCAAAGTACAAAGGCCAAGACGCTACTAACGACCCCAAAGCTGATGGCAAGCATTAAGGCGGTGAAAGGTACGGTGTCAAACGACAGAAGTCCAACCGCAATAATGGCGATTAGGCGGAGCTTGAGGGCCCATAGTTCGCGTTCTCTTTCTTGACTTTGGATGTCCATAATTTGCTTTGCAAGATGTGCAGATTCAACTGGCTCAGATGATCCATCGGTAATCCAGCCGCTAAGACACAGGGACAAAGACCAGGATAAGTGGGGTTGGCCGCCAAAATAGCTGTCGCAAATGAGGGCACCGTGCCGATATAGAGGTGTGCAGGGAGTGAAAGGGCATGGATTGGGCAAGGAAAGAGGTACGACCATGATCGAAATCATGGTCACGGTTGCTTTTCTTTCCGCATGCGCGGCGGCCATTGCGGATGGCGTGGGATACGCTAACACCCAAGCCGCATACGCTTACCGAAGGTCCGTAATCATTTCCCTGTGTCAGGATCAGATTGAAAGCGCGCGCGCACTTGCCGCTCAGTCGACGTTAGCGGCGGGCACCGTGAGCACGACTGTGAATGTGACGGGTTTACAAAGTTCGGTCACGTTTCAGAGGGTTGCCGCGCTTGAACCCAATTCCACAACCTTATTTGATGTGACGGTTAGCGCAACTTGGTCCGACCCAAGTTTTGGAGGCGTGCGAGCGGATAAAGCAGCTCTGTCCACGATTATCCGTCAATGAGACACCGTGGATTTACGATTATTGAAATGATGATCACGGTTTCCGTGACCGCCACCGTGATGATGGCGGTGGTCTCCTTGTTTGGCTTCGCGGCGGTTAGGCTCTCCGATGCCTACACTCAAGTGGTTGTTACTAACCAGTTGAATTCGGTTGCAGATAGCATTGAGGCGACCATCCGAGAAGCCCATTCTTGCCGCGTCTCCGGCACCGCGCTGGTTTGTTCCATGCCTAACGCAGGAACGGATACGAACCAGGATGGACACCTTGATTCTTATGACCCTTCTGGCGTCACATCATCAAATTACGCCACGTATACGGTGGGGAACTACGTATGGTACTACGTAGCGGGATCAGCCGGAACGTACGGCACCGGAACCGGCTACGTATGGCGTGCTGAGCCCACTACGGCGGCCAATCCAACTTCTTATGACACCGATTCAAGCTACGGCTTTTACTACGCGGGTAACAAGCAATTTGATCTGGTCTCTACGCTCTCGGTTGTGGTGACGAGTGCTTCCCGGTCCGTCCAGTTCACGGTCGGGGCCAACGCCGCCATCGGACGTACCGTGCAAGACTCCAGTGGTGACTCCAACACGATGCGATCTCCAACCGTTACTCGCACAGTGGTCTGGAGGAACTGGAGATGACGCATCGGACCCGAGGCAGCGTGGCGATATTCGCCTTGGTTATGGTGGCGTGTACGGCCACAATTCTAATTGCGGGAATAACCCTAACCGGTTCTTTTCGAACTAAAGAGTCCCGGCTTGAACAAAAGCGAATCGTACAGAATGCGTTTGATGGCGGAGTGGATTACTGTGTAGACCGCGCTCAGAATGGGCTCATTAGAATGCCACAAACTCTAAGTTTGACAACGGGAAATGTAACGCAATCTTTGTTGGTCACTGATTACTCTGCTACAATTTCGGGGACTGCGTTAGTTACCGGCTCTCTAACCAGTAGCGGCCAAGTCTATACCCTGAGTAAGGTAATTGGTAGCAGCTATAAAACTTACGACTTTACCTATACCTCTGCCCAAGTCACCGGCACTGCTGGATCTGGCACTATTGTTTGCCAGAGCAACGGCGGCGGGGCTTACACCGCCATCAGTGGAACTCTTACGGTTAGTAGAAGTAGCAATAAAGCCGTGGTGGGTAGTGGTTACACCCTGAATCTTAATCCAAATGGGACCGGCGTTGCAAGTAGCCCATCTGGCCAGTTTACTTACGATAATCAATTCTATCCAGCCCTTGTTCCCATGATGAATTCCAACGGATTACTCTTTGTTAAGCCAGGCATTGAGATCCAAATATCGGGCAAAGCCGGACTAAGCAACTATTCATTAAATGCCTACATTCCAGCATCAAACAGCATAAATGGAGACAAAAATGGCACCTTTACCGCATCCGTTCGGTAGGGTTCTGGAACCTGTAGTTTTTCTCCTGGGGTGAGGTAACGAGAACCTTTTTAATTCTCTAACTACTTCACTGCCGTAATTGCCAAGAGAGCGGGGATTCCAAATCTTTGGGGGCCGTATTCCAGATCTATGGTCATAATCTCCTCGTCGGTTCGAGGGTTGTTCCACTGCTTGGAATAGGCCACCGCCTTGAAGTCACTGCCTGCGTACGGTTTAATCCAAGCAATCTGCGCACCGGCAATCTGACGCGGTGAAGTCTGTCGGTAGTCTTCAACGTCGAGTTCAGAAAGGATGGGAACAATCGCCCGACTACCGTCTTGGTAGTGGATCACGTACCGTGCCAACTCGTTTTGCTTT
The DNA here is from genome assembly GCA_038212035.1 of Fimbriimonadales bacterium. Taxonomy (GTDB): domain Bacteria; phylum Armatimonadota; class Fimbriimonadia; order Fimbriimonadales; family Fimbriimonadaceae; genus Fimbriimonas. Next base: position 61,741 of record JBBQUZ010000009.1, on the reverse strand, counting down.
CCGTCTCGAAGTTCCTGGTCATTTCGCCGCTGATCAATCCTCGCCGTCTGCAAGAAAAATAGCGCGGAAGCCTTTATTCCGACTTTGATGTCCTTAACCGCCAGGGGCAATCCGTTGGGTATACCGTCTCCACCCAACATGATTGCCGTGGGTACGGGTGAGGTGGGGAAGTCATATACATTGTACGGAATCCCAGAAAAAACTTGCCTTCCGGTAGGCAAATCTGCAAACGTGTATTGCTTATCGCCAAACCATCCTCGATCGTTTCGGTATTGGTTTGCCTTCTTGCTGATATCCAGGGGCACGTAATCAAGCTTGGCTCCGGCAATGACGGTGCGTTCCCCGGCAAAAGTTGCCTTCATGTTATGAAAGAGTGCGGCAAGAATTCTGCGCTTCTTCACACGGTTTTCTGCCACGTCTTCCGTGGGCTTAAACAGGAGGTTGCAGAGAACAATACTCCCTTTCCTGAGGGGATACTCCACAATTCCGCCAACGTTTAATACCGAGCGAACGCGTTGGTTGAAGCCGACCGGGCGGACAACCCGCAAGAAAACATTATCGATCCCAACAACGTTCGTCACGCCGGGGTCTTCTGTCCATTTGCGAATGGACAACTCAACATTCTTTGCCATCACCGGCGGCGTAATGATAAGAACCTGGGGTTCCGTAGTGGGCTGAACATCGTATTCACGAGTCACTTTACAATCGAAGTTTAAGGCGATCCTGGTGGTTTTGTGATAAAAGCCATTTCCTACCCAAGTGAATTCTTTAAACGTTTGCGACTTAGGGAACTCCATCGTGTACTGTGGCTTTTGCTCTTTTAGACTAAACGAATAGATGTACTTCCAACCGTCTGCCGAGACGAAGCCGTTGGTGGTGTTGTACAGTTCTGAATTAGGTAGCTTTGCAAAGGGGGCTACGTCATCTACGTCTACGATGTAGGAGAAAATATCGGAGGCGACAAACATGTCGGAGTTAAAGTCAAACATTCGTTCGGAGCTAAGCATCACCGCGTCGCCCAAGCTTAATCCCGAACTCAGGGGAGAGCGAGGAATTGCGATGCTCGTTTTTTCTCGTCGGAATGGCCTAATCATGTGGTCAACCCCTACCACTCGATTGTAATCAGCGAGTCCCACCGGGGTAAGTCCGTGAAGAACCAACGTGCCGCCGGCCTCGGTAAACGCCCGCACCTTATCACGGACTTGAGACAGCGTGTGCAGGTTATTAGGATTGGCCTCAACAATGGCAATTCTAGATCCGGGGGTCAATGCCTCAAGAAGGGTCTTTGTTCGCTCGTGTTTCAACCCAATTTGGTCCAGCGCTTCACTGAAAACAGGATTACTGTCGGTGAACGATGCAACGGCCCGGTGCTCCAGTTTGTAGGAGTTTGCGTACCGAAGAAGATTAAGGAGAAGGTTTTGCGCAACCGCGTTTGTTGATATGTTTTCTTCAATTGTGAGTTGACTAAGGATCATCAATCCCGTACCGACCGGAACTTCGACCAGGGCCGAATTGCCGAGGCGGGACGAAACCTCAACCAGAGACTTTGCTCCCTTACTAGGCTTCAAGTAGGCATTTCGGTAAACCCATCCCTCTTTGCCCCAACCCACAAAATCAGACTGTCTTAATCCGGAAAAGGCCGGGTGATTCAAATTTTCGGCAAAGGCAAATGCCCCTTGATTACTTGAGGGCTCCATTTCTGCGGGAATTGCTTGAAATTTCAGGGGATTTTGCTGTTCCAGAAGAATCACCCGGTGGCCGTCTAGAGCGTAGGCAGCCAGCCGGCTCTGAGTGCTTTCCAAAGCTGATATCGCATCTTTACCAATCAGTAAGACTTTTGCGGCGGTGGGTAAGACGGTAAGGGAAGTCAGCGGACGGTAACGTACCCTGTGGGCGCTTAGAAAGGTTCGGATAGATCCGGCAGGGTCGTACACGGCAGGCATTTCGGCGGCGTCAAATGAAGAGTTTGGCAACACGGAAACCGGCTTAACATCCGTAAAAGCAGACTGACCGTTTGTGCGCAGCGAAAGCGTGAGTTGGCCTTCAAGGCGACTGGGCGTCTGTGGCATCAGAAGGGAAATGCTCAGACTTTCTGCCGTTCCCGGTTGGATGCGGTGGATCGACTTTGCCGATTTGATTGACTTTCCGTGAACGGTAAAGTCATACGCAAACTCAAGGGGGTCATCTGAGAATGAGTCGTTGAGAATTTTTAGAGTCCGCTTAATTGTTTGGCCAGAACCAAATGCAGAATCGTATTCTTTTACGAGGACGGCTCGGGGAGAATTGCTCACGTACTTGCCATACTTAGCCCCCTCATCACCCAACCAAAGATGCCAAGCCGTGTACGTGCCGTTCCAACGATACCCTTCGGTGAGCATTCGTTGAACGAGGGCGATGCCCTCGTACGCTTCCACTTTGCCCTGAAACGCCGATTCGCCCTGGATGTAAGCATAGTCGGCGGGATTGATGCCACTCGCAAAGAAATCCTCACCTAGGTAACGCGGCCGCTTCTTGTCCCAAACCCATCGTCCTCGGCCCCCGCCCTCCGGAAAGTCGGCATAAGCCTTGGCCGGGTAGTCGCTAGGGTTTCCGGTGTACACGTAATGATCCCCATGAATGGGCATCAAATTGGATTTCCCTGCGCCTCCTCCGTCGGTCATCACCAGGCGAGTGGGGTCTACCGCGCGGATGGCCTGAGCGGTTTTGGCCATGCCAGATTCAAAATCATCCATCAAACCGCCGTAGAGATTGATGCAGTTGATGTAGATCCACTCGTTTTCAATCGACCAAATGTTTACGGAAGGATGGTTTCTTTCACCCCTAACTTGGGCGACCATTTGGTCTCGCACATTGTCAAGCAACTGTTGTTTGATTTCAGTTTTGTATAATGCCTTGAGTTGGGAGTCGTTCTCAATGGCCATGTATCCGATCGCTTCACCATCTAAAGGACCATTGCGCCGAAGCACGATACCGTGTCTGTCACACCAATCCAGCGCCTGATCGTACGGCATTCCTAGCCAGCTCACGCCCCCGTTTTGGCTGGCTCCAGACATTCGAGCAAACCGTTGGTGGTGGTTGCGATAATTTTTGAGATAACTTTCAGGGGTGTCACCTTGGTTAAGCTCCGCCCATCCGTGCCACACCACGCCGTTGAGTTTGAGCCGGTAGCCATCTTGAGTCCATTCCCGGAACCCGAATGGAGTCTCGCTCACATCAATGGGCTTTCCATCCTTTAGAACGGTGGCCCTCAGGGAATACATCTTGCCTTGGTCTGGCCACCAGAGCTTAGGGTTTGCCCATGCCCCCGAGATCGATTTCGTGAGTTCTTGCCCCGGTTGAATGTCATAGGTCTGCGGGGGAAATGTTTGTGCCACGGCGCCGGTTTCTGGGTCAACGGCTTCAAGCTTTACCGCAACCGAGACCGTCTCGCCCGAGTTATTTCTCAGAGTGACGTCAGACGTCAGCGATTTTTGGGCGACCGAAGGCTTTACAAATACGTCGGATACCATCAGCGACCCGGCCACCGTTAACGTGGGAGTCGCCAAGATTCCGGACGCAAATTGGCCCCACACTGGATAGGCCAAATCTAAGAATCCCATCCGCTGATTGGCCAACGGCATCACAAAGTTGCGACGCAACTTCATGGGGTCTTGAGGGTTTGTACTGAATCCATACCATGCATCGCGGATCCCTACCCAGACCTCGTTCTGCCCGGAATGGATGGCCTTGGAGACATCACAGGTCCACTTTACAAAGGGGTTCTTATTGAACCCGCAGAATTGATCGTTCACGTAGACCGTGGTGTTTAATGAATTTTGGTTGAACGTGAGGCTAAATGACTGACCGATTTGACTTGCTGGTACGTCTAGCCGAGTGCGGTACCAAACTCGGTGCGCCATGGTGAGATCGGGTCGCAGGGTGTTCTTGTCTCCGGGAACCGCGATGGCCGACCATATTGGGTGAGAAGGCCTACTGGTGATGGGAACCGCAACTTCCTTTGGAAACTGCTCGTCATCCCGAGTAATTTCCCACTGTCCATTGAGAGAAATGTTCTGTCGCCGCTCACTGACGGAATCGACCACGCGGAAACTCTTTGACGCTGCCGCCCGGTCCTGGTCCGTTCGATCATCTACTCCGGGTTTGTGAACGCCGTTGGGCTGAAAGTGGCCACTAGAAATATAAAGTGCGTCGGATGCGTAAAGCACGCGCTCCGGTTGGCCCTTAGCGTCTTGGCGAGCGGCGAGCTTGATCTCCAGCCGATGGTTGCCAGAATTCAGGTCCACGGATCCCATCTGAAGCCAGGCAACTTCGGCCCAGGTATCAATTTCCATCATGTCTGATGTCAGAACCTCCGGAGTTACCGTATTCCATTTGCCCGAATCCACGCGCCAGGCGAAAGGAGAGCGAACAAATTCAAAGCCGATGCGGTTCCAAACTTCGTGCGGCCCCGCCTGGGCGGTGGCAAAGTCATAACTAATGACCGCTCCTTCCGGGGGCAAAGTCTTGGCCACTTGGTCGGCATCAATTGAAATTGACAACCACTTTTTTCCGGAAAGCAAATCAGTCTTTCCCCAACCACTCAAATTTGTTTTAACGTTTGCGTTTGAGTAAGCCTCTCCTTCTAACCAAATAGAATCGCCGACGGGCGCCTCGCGACCGCCGGTAAACAAAAAGAAGGGAATTGATAAAAGTGCGGCAATCAACATGGTTTGTCACACCGCATTTAAAAAATAGAAGTTGAGAACGAATAGGTCCCAGAGCCCAAATTGAGATGGGTTTTTCCAAAGGAGTCTGCGGCTGCAATCACGCCGCCGGCTTCTGAGACGGGGCAACCATCTTCTGTTGTGGTAGCCAGAGATCCAAATGGAAAAATTGCGGTTGCGATGGCGTTGGCCGGAATGGTTACATTCCACCGAAACTCATTGCCATCTATCTGCCAGTCGCTCACTATGGGTCCGCGAACCGAATCATAAGATGCCCGAGCAGAAGTAAGCCCACCGCCCGGCATGGGTTCTAGTCGAACGTGGCCGAAACCGGCTTCTATGGGTTCCAAGCAAATTCCCGCCACCGTGCCATACAGCCATTCGCCGATCGCCCCGTAGGCGTAGTGGTTAAATGAGTTCATCCCCACGTCTTGAAAGCCTTTGTCGTGCGTCCAACCGTCCCATCGTTCCCAGATCGTGGTGGCACCTTGAGTGACCGGGTACAGCCAGCTTGGCCAGCTCTTCTGAAGCAGGAGGTTGTAGGCAATATCTAGGCGTCCCGCCTTAGTCAGAACGTGATTAATGTAGGGAGTCCCCACAAATCCGGTGGAGAGGTGCATGCCTCGACCCCCGATATCGTCCACCAGCGCCTGGGCCACTTTGGCGCGGCTTTCTTCCGGCAGGAGGTCAAAGTGCAAAGCCAATACTGCCGTTGTCTGTGACTGGCTCACTAAGCGCCCCGCGGGGGCGAGGAAGTTCTGCTGAAAAGCAGACCGGGTTGTCTTGAATAATTGCATGTAGTGTTCGGCATCTGGCGAATGACCCAACACGGTGGCAATCTTGCTTAACAAATGAGCGGAGTAGGCCAAAAAGGCGGTCCCCAGCACTTCGTTGGGGGTGTCCGCATTAGTAGAGAGCCAATCCCCGAACCCTCGAAAGCCCTCATATCCTTCGTAACATCGAATTCCGTCCTTGGCCGTAGATTCCATCCAGTCCACAAATCGCTTCATGCCCTCAAAGTGGTCCCGAAGGATTTTGGTGTTGCCGTACATCTGGTAGATCGTCCACGGGCAAATTACAAACGCATCCGCCCACGCCGGGCCGCCATCGGGGCCCACTACATTGGTGTTGGGGGCAATGGGGGGGATTTCACCCTTTTCTGATTGAGCATCGCTCAAGTCGGTTTCGTATTTCTCAAAGAACGTGGATACGTCTCGGTTAAAAGCAGCCGTACGCACAAACACCTGCGCGTCTCCGGTCCATCCCAGTCGTTCGTCTCGTTGCGGGCAGTCGGTCGGAACGTCAACAAAGTTCCCCCGCTGGCCCCATTGGATGTTCTTCTGAAGTTGGGTCACCAGTGGGTCAGAACACTCAAAGGTTCCCGTCTCCTCAACGTCGGAGTGAACCACAATGCCGGTGATTGAATCTCGGGTGGGCTTGCTCGGAAAGCCTTCTACTTCAACATACCGGAACCCGTGGAAGGTGAATTTTGGCTCCCAAACCTCGCCGTTTTTATCTCCACGCAATGTGTAGTAGTCGGTTTGTTTGGCACTCCTTAAGTTATCCAAATACACGCCGCCATCTGGCTTAAGAACCTCGGCAAATCGCAATCTTATCGTGGTTCCGGCCGGGCCATTCACTTTGAGCCGTACCCAGCCCACCATGTTTTGCCCCATATCAAAGATGAACTCGGGGAGGGGCCACTTGGATCGCTCTACCGGGTCGGCGATGGGAAGAATTTCCTGAGTTACCCGGATCGGAGGACTCATTTGCGCGACTAAGTTCGTTGTCGGACGGTCCACTTCCACACCCATCCACTTAGAATCATCAAATGCACCCTGACTCCATCCTTCAAATTCTCGGCGTGCGTCATAGCTCTCACCCATGAGGAGGTCAGATTCGATTATCGGCCCAAATGCATAGCGCCAAGCGGCATCACTTACGATCCGCTGTACGGATCCATCGTCTAAGGTTAATTCAAGTTGAGCAAGGAGGAGCGGTCGATCTCCGTAAAGATTCCGGCCGCGCCACTCAACGTTTCCGCAATACCAGCCGTCCCCCAAAATCGCACCCATCGCGTTTTCCCCGACCTGAATTGCCGATGTCACATCGTACACCTGGTACCGAACGCGTTTCCGATAATCCGTCCAACCCGGTGCAAGAACTTGATCGCCAACGCTGATTCCGTTGATGGATAGGTCATACAATCCGAGTGCGGTCACGTAGATTCGGGCTTTGCTCACTGCCTGAGGAACGCAAAATGTGCGGCGCAAGAAAGGTGCGGGGGCCGTCGTTCGGCTTCCGCCGAGGGTTTGACCGCCGATCCATTGCGCCTCCCAATCGGTCTGAGCGAGTAAGCCCATCTCCCAAAAATCTTGACCCGCAGACACCGACAAATTTCCTTGATTGTCCCAAACCGAAACCCTCCAAAAGGCCCTCTGTCTTGAAGTTAATGGGGAACCTTCATAGGGAATAGACACCGAATCTGAACTGTCTACGCGGCCAGAATTCCAGAGATCCGGCGTAGGACCACTCAGCAGTTCTGGACTCGACGCGACCTGAATCTGGTACCCAATTTGTGCAACGCCGCGCGATTCACTGTGAATTTGCCAACTGAGGCGAGGATTCGTCGAGTCTATGCCGAGGGGGTTGCATGCGTCTTCGCAACGCAGTTTGTGGATGGTCATGATAGATGTTATGGTTCACACGGCGGGATATGTATCAATTGTCTTGATGTTATTGATGTGTTAACGCGTTAACCTTACCCGTACCGGTAGCACGGAATACTCCGCTTGTGCGGAATTACATGAAATTTTTCCCGGATCAGAAGAGCCATTGGAGATTTCGCGACCGGCCCCCTTGCTTTTGCGCTTTACGCCCAAATTTAGTGATGTTGTCGATTCTCGCTGGCACTGCGGCCAATCGGGCCTTCACTTTCCGTGATGCGTCGGTATAATAGGTGCGGAAAGGTGCCGTGCCCAAGTGGCCCAAGGGGACGGTCTGCAAAACCGTTATTCGGCGGTTCGAATCCGCCCGGCACCTCCATTTCCCATTTTGAATTCTGAGGTGCGGCATTTCGTTCAAATGTGCGTCTTTACACTTCGGTCAGACGTCTGTTACCATCAGCTATGACTGCACGGCGAGAACTTGCAGAGCGGGGAATACCTGCTCTGGGCCTCATTTCCCCTCCGCCCATCCATGTGCAGACTCCGACTTTTGAAGGGTCGTTGGCCACCCTGTTCCGATGCGTTCGAGAGCGACGAGTTGACCTGCTTGATATTCCGCTATTTCCGATTTGTGAGGCCTACTTTGCCTATCTCATGCACGGAGTCGCCCAAGATTTAGATGAGGCCGCCGCCGCACTGGCGGCCCTTGGGTACCTCTTAGAACGAAAAGCCTGGTCGCTCCTGCCGGTGATAGAACCCGAGCCAGAGTTTGAGGAGCCGTTGGAGCTTCCGGATCCCACCGCCCACGAATACCGAGCGGCGATCGAAGCGTTGCAGTTCTGGCAACAACAACGGTCGCTCCTCTTCTTTCGTTCCCCCGATATGGGGCCAGATCCGTACGAGCTTCCGTATACACTGGGAAACGTGACAATTGCCGACTTGGCGTTGGCATTTGAGCGGCTGGTGCACAAGGCGATACCCGACCTAGTGCGGCCAGATGCTAAGCCGAGAAAGTCTTTAGAAGAGCAGATGCGCAAGGTTTTGTTAGCCCTGTCATATCAGCACCGTTCGCTGATTGAACTAATGCCGGAGTCTTTCACCCGAACTGACGCGGTCTATTGGTTTCTCTCTTTATTAGAACTGATCCGACTGGGGCAAGTTGCCGCAAGAAAGGATGAGGACGAAGTGCGGTTTGCCCGAAGTTGATGTAACTATTGACCCCGTAGAATTTGACGGTTTGAACGCGGTAGACGTGGTTCAGGCCCTCCTCTTTGTTGCCGATTCTCCGGCTTCCCTAAGTGCCTTAGCGGAAGGATCTGGGCTTACCGATGGACAAATAGAACAAGCCCTTGAAGTTTTGGAGCACCACCTCAAACAATCTGGCCCATTGCAATTGGTGCGCCTTGCCGGTGGCTTTCAATTGTCAACTAAGGCCCAATTTGGCCCCGCGATTGCCCATTTTCTTAAACCCCAACGCCAAAGGATGGGCCGCAGTCTGATGGAAGTCCTTGCGATCGTAGCCTATCGGCAACCCATCACCGCCGCCGAAGTGGATGCGGTGCGAGGCGTTCAGAGCGACTACGGGCTGCGTTCACTTTTGGAACGGCGGTTCATCCAGGAAGTGGGCCGAAAAACCGCCCCGGGCCGCCCCGTTCTGTACGGCACAACGCAACAATTTCTGCATCAATTCAATCTCAACGGTCTCGGTGACCTCCCTGAACTAACAACGCAGAGGGTATCCGCAGAAGACGTAGTGAATTTAAGCGCAATTTTGCCCGATAAACTGGGTGCACTTTAGATGTGCTTTGTCCGGGCATCTGCACTTGGTAGACTTGATCTGTTCTGATGACTCGCCCATTGCCCGTTGCCGTCTGCCTGTTGATGGTCGCGGTATGCCTAGCGAACGGCAAAGCCCCGATTTCTAAACCAGATAGTGAGGGGCACCGTCTGCCGTATGGTCCAGAAATCTCCGCCAAGAGTGCGATCATCATGGATGACTCCACGGGCAAAGTTTTGTGGAGCAAAGACGCCGATACTCCGCGTTTTCCGGCCAGCACGACCAAAATTATGACGGGCTTGCTCCTGGTGGAGCATTGCAAACCCAACGACATCATTGTTAGCCCCGCAGACATTGAGACGGTAAAAGAAGCCAGCATGCATCTCAAGCCGGGGGAGAGAATTCGGGCAAAAGATATGCTCTACGGCATCATGCTTCGCAGTGCCAATGATGGATGCTACGCCGTTGCCATCCACATTGCAGGCTCGGTTGAAAAATTTGCGGCGATGATGAATGCACGGGCCCGCGAGATTGGGTGCACCCACACCCATTTTCATAATCCCAATGGGCTCAACGATTCTGAGCACACGATTTCTGCACGAGATTTAGCCTTGGTCGCAAGAACCGCAATGCAAAATTCGTGGTTTCGAGATGTGGTGGGAACCTATCGAAAGAAGATAGACCGCAGCCTCAACTGGCACGACACTTGGATGGTGAACCACAATAAGTCTTTGCGCCATGATCCCACTGCGGACGGAATCAAGACCGGCTACACCGTTCCCGCCGGAAAATGTTTTGTCGGGAGCGCAATCAGAAATGGCTACCGACTCATTACGGTGGTGCTCAAAAGCGCTAATTGGCAAGATGATAACTCTCGGATGATGAAATGGGCGTTTGATCATCACCAACGAATGTTAGTTGCCAACAAGCTGGAAGAATTGACTCAAACCGCTATTCCGGGCTCTTCCATCGCCAAAACTCCGGTTGCACCGGCCAGTCGAGTGGACACTTTGGTGTGGAAGTCCCAACGTAATGCCGGGCCGATTACCGCGCAATCTCCGGTGTTCATTCTAAAAAATGGACTCACCGCTCCGGTCTTTAAAGGCGAAAATGTAGGCACGTTAACTTTTACTGATTTGGATGGATTTGCTCTCCAAGTTCCTGCCGTTGCTCTCGCGGATGCTCCGGTGAGTGCCGGACTCCTAGTGCGTAGAAACGGCAGTTCCGTCGGAATCTGGGCATTTGGAGTCATACTGGGGGGAAGTGCGCTTCTTGCGAGAAGAAAGCGCCAGAGAATATATGCGTGCGCAACGACCCCAACCCCGTCGACTCCTTCAAGCAAGCAAACCTGATGCTGGCAATCCCTACCGAGTAAAACCTCCCACGTCCCGGCCCCGACCTGCCGCCAGGAAGCCCGGCAGACCGGAATCGGAAGCCATTCCAAGACCCGCCAAGCCCAAGGCCGCTAAGCCCCAAGCGGGCCCCAGCGCAGATCCACGCGAAAGGCTGCACGTAAGAATTGCCCACTCCGGGATCTGTTCTCGCCGAAAGGCCGAGGTCTTCATCAAAGAAGGCCGGGTCACGGTTAACGGGGATATCGTCCGAGACATGGGCGTTCGGGTGGAAGACTTCGATGACGTTCGGGTAGACGGGGTTGCCCTGGTTACGGTAAAGCAGTACACGGTTATCCTCAACAAGCCCACTGGCGTAGTCACCACTCTGCATGACCCGCAGGGAAGGCCCACCATTATTCGTCACCTTCCGGATCTGGGCGTTCAGCTCAAGCCGGTTGGACGTTTGGATATGGACACCGAGGGCCTTTTGATCTGCACCAACGATGGTGATCTGGCCCATCGGTTAGCTCACCCCAAGTATCACGTGGAGAAAGAGTATCAAGCCATTGTCACGGGCATTCCCGATGCCAAGGCACTGGAAAAGCTAAGGACCGGAGTCCATATCGAAGGCGGCAAAACCCGGCCGGCTAGAGTGGAAGTGATTCATGCCGAAGAAAAGACCAACACAACCGGTCTCAAAATCATTATTCACGAAGGCCGCAAGCGCCAGGTTCGTTTGATGTGCGAAGCCGTAGAGCACCCCGTGATCAAGCTCAAGCGACTTCGAATCGGCCCCCTCGTAGTGAAGGGCCTTAGAGCCGGCGAATGCCGAATGCTCATGAAAAAAGAAATCGACGATCTAAAACGAATGGTCGGCCTCTAGCCGACCACGTTAAGATGGGAAGGGAATTCGGAATCGGTAGCCGGAGGTCGACTTCACCCCATCCTTAATGGGGTGAAACCAGCTCGGGCACATCGCATACGCGATCTGATCCGGACCACCCCGAACCACTCCGAACTAATCCGAACCACCCCGAACTTCCCCTTCACCTCAACGCGACTTCGGTTTCTGTATCGAACAAATGGATTCGATCTAGGTTGACCACAAACTGAGCGTCTTGACCTTCTTTGATCTTGGTCTCGTTATCAATGGTGGCCGTGATATTGTGCTTTCCGGCGGCAAGGTAGGCAACGTACTCGTGGCCCAATGGCTCTAAAACGTCGACTTTGGCCGTGATGGTGTTCTCTGGGGTGGCCTTCACGTTAAACGCAAGGTTGGCATCAAAGATTTCTTCCGGTCGCAGACCCAAGGTAACCGCTTTGCCATCAACGGCAGCGGGGTGAGTGCTGGGGAGGGGCAATGTAAATTCGCCCGTATCCACCACAAACCCGTCGCCTACTTTTTTAACCGTAGACGCAATGAAGTTCATCGGAGGAGACCCGATAAAGCTAGCCACGAACTTGTTGGCCGGATAGGCATAAACTTTTTCTGGCTCATCGCACTGTTGAAGCAGTCCGTCTCGCATGATGGCCATTCGCTGGCCCATCGTCATCGCTTCCACCTGGTCGTGCGTCACGTAGATCGTTGTGATGCCTAGGGTGCGGTGAAGTCTAATCAGCTCGGCACGAGTCTGAACCCGAAGCTTGGCGTCCAAGTTGGAAAGCGGCTCGTCCATTAAGAAGACTTTTGGTTTTCGAACAATCGCTCGAGCCAACGCCACCCGCTGCCTCTGACCGCCCGAAAGTTCCTTCGGTCGTCGCAACAGATATTTGTCAATGTCCAACATTTTGGCGACTTCGCGAACGCGCTCGTCAATCTTAGTTTCAATTCGCTTGGCTTCCGCCCAGTGAGTCAACTTCCACAAGAAGCCTTTCAATTCTCGAAGGCGCAGGCCAAACGCGATGTTATCGTACACATTCATGTGCGGATACAACGCGTAGTTCTGAAAGACCATTGCGATGTCGCGGTCTTTGGGGGGCACGTCGTTCACGCGCACGTCGCCGATCATGATATCGCCGCCGGTTGCCTCTTCAAGACCCGCAACCATTCTCAGCGCGGTGGTTTTACCGCAACCTGAGGGCCCGACCAGGACCATAAATTCTTTATCGCGAATGTCGAGATTGAGATCGTTAACGGCTTTGACGTCTTTGCCGAAAACCTTGGAAATGCTCTTAAAAGTTACTCCAGCCAACAAGGCCCTCCGACCCCGGTTCTCTCCAGGGGTAGCTCCCCCGGGGGGTAGCCGCAGTGATTATAACCTAGCGACACGGCAAACGCGCATGATCCGCAAATTAATCTGTACACCAAAGCACTTAAGATCACGGATTGAGAGGATTTGAAACGCTTTAGCGCGCCGAGCCGCCCACAACCCGGATGCCATGGTCCATCATGCACCTTGATGAAGCGAGCATTCACTTTGATCGAGTTGTTGGTGGTCATCGCGATCATCGCCGTTCTTGCCGCGATACTTTTTCCCGTGTTTGCCCAAGCCAAGGCGGCGGCCAAGCAATCGGTTTGCCTGAGTAACCTTAAGCAAATTGGATTGGCGGTGAGCCTCTATCAAGGAGACTACGATGACGGCTACCCCAACACGGGAGACCCATTTTTCTGGGTGGGCCGAAGAATGCGTTGGCCCCTCATGCCGTATCTGAGTATCGGTCAGTCCCAGAGTTCCGGCAGTTTTAATACCACCAAGGCAAAAGGATCACTCCTGCTTTGCCCGGCAGATTCTCAGTCAGGTTCCGCGTTTGATGCCACCAGCTACTTTATTTCGGCCGCCAGCTACCACTCACCCGACCAGATTAACGCAATGAACCTAAAGAATCTGATTTATCAGCTCAAAAATCCGGGAGCGGGTGGGATTTGTGTGACTCAGACATCTTCTGCCGTCGCAAACCCGGGCGAAAAAATCTTGATCAGCGAATACTTCAACAGCCACCAGCACTCTGCCGGAGCAGCCGTGGGTATCTGGGGAACGCTTCAGACGGGACTAAAACCAGGTACGGATCGATTCTCCGGTCGGCGAAATCATACGTTTTCGGATGGTCACGCTAAGTCCCTCACGGCGGCGCAACAAACGCCCTCCGCGGATGATTGTCCAGACGCAAATTTAACTCCGAATGGCCTTATGGGGTCCGATCTGCGGCAGTAAGTTTATGCTAAGCGACAGCCCAGAAGGCAAGTCACGCATAATTCGAGGATATGTCTACCGGCATCCGCCGCATCGTTGCCACCGACTGCGGTTCCACCACGACCAAGGCTATTCTCATTGAACAGAACTCCGCCGGCGAGTACCGCCTGGTGGCGCGCGGCGAAGCACCGACCACCGTAGAGCGCCCCTTTGAGGACGTAACGTTGGGCGTGGTGAACTCGATCACTGAGTTAGAAGAAATCACCGAGACCACAGTCCCGGCGGGATTCCCCTCCGGGCGTCGAAAGTTGATCAAAGACGGACACGTTTGGCGACACCTCAAACAGGGAACGCGAACAGACGAACCTTCTGGAGAACTAGATGGTGCCGACCTTTACGTCAGCACAAGTAGTGCAGGCGGTGGACTCCAAATGATGGTGGCGGGAGTGGTTAAATCCATGTCCGCAGAGTCCGCCGAACGAGCCGCTTTAGGTGCGGGTGCCATTCTCATGGACACTCTGGCGGTGGACGACGGTCGGAAAGACCATCAGAAAGTTGAGCGACTAAGGCAACTGCGCCCCGATATCATTTTAATGTCGGGGGGAACGGATGGCGGCACCAAAAGTCACTTAGTAGATCTCGCCGAGATCATCCTTCGTGCGGATCCTAAGCCCCGGTTTGGAGATATGAAATTGCCAATTATTTACGCGGGCAATATTGCCGCCCGCGAAGACGTTCGTAGCGTGCTGGGTGAAAACATTGAACTCCACGCGGTTGACAATATTCGTCCCTCGCTGGACAAAGAAAACCTTGGCCCCGCGCGCGAAGAAATTCACGAAATGTTCTTGGAGCACGTGATGCAACAGGCTCCTGGCTACAGCAAGCTCTTAGAGTGGACCAGCGAAGAGGTGATGGCCACGCCTAACGCAGTAGGAAAGCTACTTAAGGAGTACGCAGAAAACGAAGGGATCAACGTTTTAGGTGTGGATATTGGCGGGGCAACGACCGATGTTTTTAGCGTTTTTAAATCTCCAACGGAGGAGCGAATTTACAATCGAACGGTTTCGGCAAACCTCGGAATGTCCTACTCCATCTGTAACGTGCTGAAAGAAGCCGGAGTGGAGAATATTGCCCGTTGGCTCCCGTTTGAGATTGACCCCACGGAGGTTAAGAACCGACTCCGAAACAAGATGATTCGGCCAACCACCATACCGCAAACTTACGAGGACCTCCTGATTGAGCATGCGGTTTCGCGAGAAGCGCTACGCTTGGCGTTTGCTCACCACAAGTCGTTAGCGCGGGGCCTGACGGGGAGTGCTCAGCAGCGTGATATTGGTCAAATTTTTGATCAGCAGGCTTCGGGCCAAACCTTGGTTCGAATGATGGCGCTGGATATGATCATCGGAAGCGGTGGGGTGCTTTCTCATGCCCCCATGCGGGCGCAGTCGGCGCTCATGATGATGGACGCGTACCAGCCCGAGGGTATCACGATGCTCACCGTGGATAGCATCTTTATGATGCCCCACCTTGGGGTACTTAGCGAGCACGTATATGACGCGGCAAGGGAAGTCTTTGAACGAGATTGCATCGTGCGAATTGGAACCTGCATCGCTCCGGTAGGGGTTGGAAAAGAAGGTGAACCGTGCGTTACCATTAAAGGGGCCGGAATCGACGTATCGGTGCCGTTTGGTCAGATTAAAGTGGTTCCCATTGACGTGGATCAAACCCGCGAACTCATAGTAGAACCCGCAAAAGGCTTTGATGTGGGCGAGGGCAAAGGCAAACCCGTGAACATGAAAAAATTTGATGACAGCAAGGGCCACAGAAATCAGTCGACCAACCTTATTGGTGGGCAAGTAGGTCTGATCATTGATACCCGTGGCCGACCGTTCTCCATCGATTTTGCCGCACCGGGGCGAGTGGAAAAGTTGCGCGGCTATCTTCAGGCAATGGGCCTTCCCCTTCCCAAATAATCCCTGCCGTTCGCGGTAGGGCAACCTGCAAAGAGTGGATGGACCCGATCATCGGCTACGGCTGGCAAAAATCCCTTGATCGCTTGCCACGGGCTAATCCACCCAATCCTTTGGGTTCATATTCGTTAGTTAGGCCCCTACGGGGTGAAGTGAGTTGGCGGTCTGCGCCTCACTAAAATTTGATCCGTACCTAAAAGACCGATTCGATGCGCCTAAGATGCCACCATGCGAGGGTCGGTCAGCAAATAAGTCTGTCCCCCCGCTGGGCCACGAAAATCTAGAAACAGACCTGTTGGGAAGAGAAGGTTTGGCCACGCCATCCCTTGTCCCGGCAGGGACTTTCCCCGAGTAGCCTGGCATAAGCTCTCGCGCCATGCCAGGACCGGTGAGCGGAAAAGTCTGTTCCCCGGCAGGGGCACTAGAATCTACCAACTGCCTACCACTCATACGAACTTGAGCTACCCCAACGTATGTCAAGGTCGTGGAACACCCGGACGTCGGCAGCGTCATCCGCCGACTACCGGCCAGGCCGTCGAATCCCAATGGCCGGCGGCGCATTCAGTTTTTCAGGGCATTGATTAAGATAATTGATACCTTGACCGAAAGGTTCTGGTTCCCCTGCCGGGGAACTTAGCCATGACGCAACTGACCTGGCATTGCGCCGGAGCTTATGCCAGGCTAATCCGGGATAGTCCCTGCCGGGACAAGGGAGGGCCAGTAATGTCTAGTAAGGCCTCGGCAGTTCGACTTGCATTGGCCGTCTGCACCTCTTTTACGTTAGACCGACACACCCAAGGCCGATGAAATCGGCCTAATGGAGCCTACCTAAATGGATATGTCCTTTGGGGTCCCTCATAATAGGGATGTGCCCGAATCTTTTGTCACGGTGCCGATGGTTGACCTTTCGCCTCGGGAAGCCTATGCTTTGCTGACCGCCGCAATTGCACCTCGCCCTATCGCCTTTGTCAGCACGGTCAGCGCCAATGGGGTGGCAAATTTAGCTCCGTTCAGTTTCTTTATGGCCGGAGGGGCAAACCCGCCTAGCCTGATGTTCTCGCCCGTTCTCAATTCAGATGGGTCGATGAAAGACAGCTTGCAAAACGTTATGGACACCAAAGAATTTGTGGTGAACACCGTCCATCGCCCGATGGCGAGCGGCATGAACGAGACCAGTGCGGCGTTTCCTTCCCACGTTTCAGAGTGGGAAGTCAGCGGATTTACTCCTCTGGCCAGTTTGCAGGTGAAACCGGCACGGGTGGCAGAAAGTCTCGTACAGTTTGAATGCCGCTTGTTTCAGGTGGTAAGCCACGGAGCTGGCCCAACTTCTGCGCAATACGTGATTGGAGAAGTGGTGGTGGGTCATTTCAGTCAAGAACTTTGGGACCAGGATCGAAGGCGGATTCAGGATCCTCGCTCCATTGCGCGAATGGGTGGTGCCGACTACATTGACATTGCACTTCAAGAAATCTTCACTTTGGAGAGACCCCAATCATGATGACCATTCCTCAATTGCTGGTCTTTATGTTTGCCCTCATTGCTCTAATGCTTACGGTGGTGGGATTAATGTTAGTTAACTTTAATCGCTGGGCTAAGCGAGAAAAGGCCGCTCAGATTGAGTTCCGAGAGCGCTATAAGGAGCGTAAAGGATCAGACTCAGAAACCAAGTAATCGGCCCACATGCCAGGGTTCAAGCTGCCCATTGTTTCCCCGTCTCCGTTCGCCTCGGCAGCGGCGGAGGTGTAAAGGGTTAGGGCTTCCAGCGGCGTTACGTTTTCTGCCGGATCAAAGCCTTCCGGTCGATTTACGGCGGTGCGCATTCCGACCATCGGATCTCCCGTAACAATCGGCTGATCCGAGCTGAAACTCAGCGGGATTCCCGCACCAAGCACGGAACGTGCCCTCTCCAAACGAGCCGCTCGTTCTGGACCCAGTTGACGCTGATAAGCCGGCCCAAATCTCACCATGAATTCGGGTTGGAACGTGACCCGAGTGCGGGCCTTAGCAATCCGTTCGATCTGACCATCACTCAGAATCATGGCGTGCTCCAACCGGTGGCGGCCGGGTTCCCCCGTCGATTCGTAGGCGTCCATTACCAAATCCGCAGCATAGTCACCAATCGCGTGCGTAGCCACGTTAAAGCCCGCCTCGTGCGCCGTAAGCACCATCTTACGCAGGCGGTCTTGGCTATAAATGAGCTGGCCCGAAACTTCTCGGTTGGAAAACTCGGCCGCTCCATTGGCGTTCCTAGAAATTCGAGGTCCCGTCGCTTCTGCTCCGGAGTATTTCCCGTAGATTGCCGCCGTCGCAGAGGCGATTGCCCCATCGGCAAAAATTTTGATTCCACATACTTTCACCCGATCTCTGGGAAGGGCTTCTATGGCTTCTTGGAGCACGCCAGCAGCTACGGCACGCGGGCCAAATACATGCTTCCATTGAAGATAGAGCCGTAGGTGAACGGGGCAACCTTGGCGAGCCGCATCACCGTAGGCTTTGAGCTCAGACAGCATGTCATAAGCCCCCGTCATCATGTCGGTAGCCGCGCCAATCCCCACCGATGCCATGTGTTGCCCAGCATCCAGAACGGCCTGAGTCATCTCGGCAATTGTGGGTTGGGGGCTAGCGGCCAACACTTGTTCGTGAGCCATTTCCAGCAAAATCCCGTCTAATCGGCCCGAGGCGTCACGTCTAAATTTCCCCCCGGAGGGATCCTTAACCGTTTCATCAATTCCTGCCAAACGAAGGGCGGCAGAATTAGCGATTCCCGCATGACCGTTTGCGTGAGTCACGTAAATTGGACGTGTCCCAGAAATCGCATCGAGATCAGTCCGGGTCAAAAAATCACCGCCGCTCCGATTCTGATCATACTGAACGGCTACCAGCCACCCATCCGGATGACTCTTGTGCCGCATTCTAATTGCCTCTAAGAACTCATCCGAAGTGATGCAGTCTCTTAGATTTAATTTGCTTAGGTTCAACCCAGTTGGGATGACGTGGCAGTGATTATCGACGTATTTAGGCCACAGGAACTTTCCCAAGAGGCTTTGGACTTCGTATCCAACCGGTGATGAATCCAACGGCAATCCCCGATAGACAACCCGATTATTACTAACCAGCATGTCCTGCCGCGACCCCGTGAAAGGGTCTGTAAAGCCTATGAGGTGCTCTTGCATATGGTTAGCCTCCCTTTGAAGCCAGATCAACGATCTCGGAAGCTACACGTTCACCACTCTCAAGTGCACCTTCAATAAAGCCACCCCAAATTGCCGTGTGGTCGCCGGCAAAGTGGATTCGGCCCTCTGGGGTGGCAATGTGACTCATATGTTCTAATACGTACCCGGCCGCCAGGTAGCTAAAGCCACCCCCCGCACGACTGTCGCCGATCCAGTTGTGCAACCACCCGCGTTGAAAGTGTTGGTGAGCCTCCGGGAACATTAAGGACAGTTCATACAAGCCAGCGCGAACAGGATCGCCCAATCCGCACCAACGAACCGCGTCTTCGCCGCAGATGTACGCAGTGAGAATGGCCGCCTCACCTAGAGAGCCATCCCAGGTTTGTTGCAACGGGCCATCGCAATGGAGACTGCCGCCCCAGTCTCGATCTTTCCACCACGGCCGATCGAACTGCCAGACAATCTTGATGGTGCGGCTCATTCGGCAAGCCTCAACTGCGCAACGCTTAGAAACGCTCAGCGCCGGTTCAAAAACCACGCGTTCTAGAGCAGGGGGTGGCAACGTGAGGATGAGATAGTCCACCCTGGTTTGTCCATTTTCAAATAGTAAGGTGACGCCGGTGGCGTCTTGGCGGACTCTGCGAAGCGGGGAGCCAAAGGTATGCGGTCCGGTAAGTGACTGCAGCATGCGTTCGCAAAGCCCACGCCCACCGCCGGGAATCCGGAAGGCGCTGAGTTCATCTCCATCACGGTTGAGGTAATTCAAATAGCCGCATAGCCATCCCAGTAAGCTGATCCGATCGGTATCTTCTCCCTCGTCGCTTCGAAACTTGCTGGTAACCCACCACAGTCCGCGCTCGCTCTGGGTGTGCTCACGGAGAAAGTCTTGGAGCACCCGGTGGTCCATGTCCGGGACTTGCGTGTTGCTCCAAGGGGGAGTTTTGAGGTCGCGGCACATTTCTCTCGCCGCCGCTTCCACCCTAAGGTCATCTTCTAATGCGTCCGTCCAAATGAGGTCTTCGGAGGTCTGCTTTCCGTCAAAATGCAATCGCCTTGGCCAGTTCGTTTTGGGATCCGGTTCCAACGAAAAATGGCGGAGAAGGTTAAGACACCGTTGATGATCCGCATCAATCCACTCTCCTCCCGCTTCGTAAACCGCGCCGTCACCTTCGTCAATGGTATGAAGTCGCCCTCCCGGCCGCCCCTTCGCCTCAAACAACTGAACTTGAATTCCCGCTCGTTCCAGCAACATGGCTGCCCGTAGTCCCGCTGCTCCCAGGCCTACAATTCCGACGGTCATTTCTGAATGGTCCCCTTGGCCGACTTCAACACGACATCCGCCAGGGCCAGAACCACAAAGATGACACCCACAACTACCAGCATCCAGGGCGTTGACTTGGATCGGTAAAGAGTTATTTCCGCTGCCGCCGCCGCACAGGCACCCGCTAAATACAGCGCACTTGAGCCGCGACGTTTGTAGAGCGCTAGATTCAGCAGGCTAATGGCGAGCGCGACGTAAGCACCATAGGACAGGTAAGCATCAAACTCTGTTTGCGTCATTCGGTTACCTGCCGCGCGTCATCTAACTGCATCCGATCTCCGCTTTGCCGACGAGGCAAGGTCTTTGTCACCAGATTCGGCCAGCGACACCCAAAAATCGTCGGAATCAAAAGCTTCCCTAAACGGCTCAAGCATGGATTTTATTCCATCGGGGCAACGAAGTTGGGCAACCTCCATTGCTTGCTGAATTTCTTTAGGGGTTCTCACCCCTACCATCACAGGATGCTCACGACTAAGATCTGCCAACACGGCCTGCGCCAGGCTCATTCCGTAAAAAGACTGGGTCAAATTACGCTGACGCCATAAGTCTGGCATTGCCACAAAGGGAAGTCCATGCCCCCAGTTCAGCGGGCGACTGGTGACGACCCCCACTCTTCTTTGCGAGGCCAGCGGATTCAGAGTTTGATAGGATTCGTCATCGTAGTGATTCCGAGGGACCAGGATCACGTCAAAGGCATCATGAAATTGCCAAAGACCCAGGGTTGCAAGGGATGGACCATCGCAGGCCACTCCAATGAACCGAATATGCCCCTCTTGACGTGCGTTCTCCAGCGCTTCTAAAAGTCCAGTGATTTGGTATTCTTCTGCGGCTTGGGTTACCCGAACAAAGTAAATGTCAATGTGCTCGCGGCCAATGCCAGAGAGGACTTCAATGAGGTGCGCCTGCGTAAAATCGGCCGCTCGCTTGTCATCCGAAGCGTGGAGGTAATCCGTGGTGCTCAGGCACGTGAGAAAGGCTTCGGTGCCCCTAAGGTGCCCACCCCACAGCGCCGGCTGACTGGTGATATCAATGGGAACTTTGGCTTCAAGTGCCGCACCCACTAACTCCGAGTAAGACACCGGTGAGCGCGGAGCAGACAGGCTAAGCCACACCGAGGGAAACTCAAGGTTTGTTCGCCCCAAGAGCCGAGCATCAGGGTTCGTAGGTGGCATAGTAAATCCTACCCGGACCCACTGGATGCATATTCAGCGCTGACTAATCGTTGAATGTAGATGCTGATTCCGTGATTTGCGACGGCAAGCCGATATATAGGGATATGATGCTCTCGTGAACGCAGCTCACATTGAAGCGATGTTGCGGGGCGCCGTCTTGGATGAGGCTTTTCCCGGTGCCGCCTACGCGTACGGAACCGCCGAGACCGTTGAACACGGGGAAGTGGGCCACTTAACCTACTCTCGGGATACCGCCGTAACGTGCGACAACACGTACTGGGACCTTGCCAGTGTTTCAAAGGTGATTGGCGTGACCACGTTGGCCATGAAGTGGGTAGTCCTTGGACGGCTCAATTTGGACCAGCCGGTTTCTGAAGTGATTCCTGAATTTGGCGTGCGGAACAAGGAGGCGATTACCATGCGCCAGTTGCTCCTTCACGAGTCGGGATTGATTCCTTTTCGCCGCTATCACGAAACGATTTCTCGGCCCTCAGACGTGATTGAAGCCATACTCGCCGAGCCTCTTCAGTATCGACCAGGAACTCAAAGCCAGTATAGCGACCTCAGCATGATTGTACTGGGGTTAGTTCTGGAGAAGATTGCCGGCGAAAAACTTCCCGCTCTCTTGGAGACTGAGGTGTTTTCTCCACTAGGTATGACTTCAACGTCCTTTATTTCTGGGCACCCGGCCGCACCCACGTCTCGGGTAGAACCGTGGCGACGAGATATTCACCGGATGCGAGGAGTGGAGCATGAGGGCGAGTACATCCAAGGTGAGGTACACGATCCCACCGCCTTTCTTCTGGGCGGAGTGGCGGGGCATGCGGGTCTTTTTTCCACCCTTGGAGACGTTACACGCTTCGCTCAAGCAATGCTAAGGGGCGAGATTGTGAAACCTGAAGTGCAGGCCATGTTTACCACGGTAGCCAGCGACCTAAGCACGCGTGCACTAGGATGGGATACCAAAGATCCGGTGAACTCGTCAGCGGGCCGAAAATTTGGAAGAAAATCTTACGGGCACACCGGTTACACCGGAACATCGATTTGGATTGACCCCGACGCCAAGATATTTGCGGTCCTTCTCAGTAATCGTGTTCATCCCTCTGAGGAAAACGGAAACATTGTAACCGTCCGGCCCCGATTTCATGATGCAGTAATGGAGTACCTGGTTCTTAACCCGCCAGAAGTGGTTGCACCGGAGACAGAGCCAGCCGCCAACTGACGGGCGCTATGACCAACCGGTGGGAATCCGGAGCGATTTGTAGGTTTCAATTGCAAACCGATCCGTCATTCCCGCTACATAATCAATCGCGCCCTGGGTTCCTTGAAATCCTTCGGGGAGATTATTGTCGATTAGAAAGTGATTGAAGAGGTCTTTGACCACCGCCTGAGCCTTCGCCACATCAGGATAAAGAATGGGATAACGGGTGTAAACCCGGTCAAAGAGCCACTCTTTCAAGTCGTTCATCGTGCTCAGCAAAGGAGCGGAAATCCCAATGTGGGGACGATTTTGGCTATTGATGATAATGTCTTCCACCATGCGACCGATTCGCCGTCCGTGAGAATCTCCGAGGCCGGAGAACTGCGTCGGGATTTCTAAGATCATTCCGCTGCGGAGAGCATCGTCCAGATCGTGGTTTAGGTAGGCAACCCGGTCGCTGATCCTAACTACGGCGGCTTCCAACGTGGATGTGGGTTCTCCGTCATACGCGGTCAGGTCCTTTCGACCCTTACTGTGCCCACCAATCCCGGCTCGCGTTTCGTGGGTGAGGTTGAGGTTCTCAAGCACGTCCACGATCCGCAGAGACTGGTCGTAGTGTCTAAATCCTTCGTGGGACTGCGCGGTCTCGGAATTCCGAATCGCCTCATCCAGTGCCGACTCTCCAGCATGCCCAAAGGGCGTGTGGCCGAGGTCATGGGCCAACGCAATGGCCTCGATGAGGTCTTCGTTGAGGCGTAAAGAGCGACCGATGGTTCGCGCGATCTGGGCGACCTCCAACGAATGGGTCAGCCGCGTTCGGTAATGATCACCCGCAGGTTCGATGAACACTTGGGTCTTGTGCTTGAGTCGGCGAAATGCCTTGGAGTGCAACACGCGATCCCTATCTCGTTGATAAGCGGTGCGAACGGGGTCGGGCTCCTCCGGCTGCCTTCGCCCTTCGGTTTCGGCCGCCCGGGCGGCGAGGGGGGAGAGCCACTCTAACTCTCGTTTCTCGGTTTGAACGCGAACATCATGGGGCACATTCGTAAGACGTTGGTGCGCTATAAGGTGATTCCCGAGTAGGCTTACCGGGTGGGAGTTTGGTTACCGCATTCTGGTTTTTGGCGCGATTTACGTTTAACCTCAATCATTGAGTGTGTCATCCGGTGAAACGAGTCGTTGTTCTGGGCTCAACCGGAAGTATCGGCACCCAAACATTGGACGTTATTGCCCAACATCCGCACCGTTTGCGCGTTGTGGGGTTGGCCGCTCATTCCAACGAATTACTGTTGAGAGAGCAGGCCGAACGCTTTAAGGTTAAAGACCTCGCACTATTTAGCGCCCCCTCCGGCTCAAACCTCCCCGGTGGCTTGAGCGGACTCTGTGAGTTGGCCACCTTACCGTCTGCCGACCTTGTTGTTATCAGTGTTGCGGGCGTTATCGGCTTGGAACCCACCATTCGGGCGATCGAGGCCGGGAAATCTATCGCCTTGGCCAGCAAAGAAGTCCTGGTGGCGGCGGGCGAGATTGTGATGCCGCTGGTGCGACAAAAGGGAGTGAGCCTCACCCCGATTGACAGCGAGCACAGCGCGATTTTTCAGTGCATGCAGGGCTACCAGTCCAGCCAGATCGAAGAACTCATTATCACCGCCAGCGGGGGGCCTTTTCGCGGATGCAAGCGCAAAGATTTAGAGCGTGTTACGGTTCAAGACGCGCTTAATCATCCCACCTGGCGCATGGGCGGAAAGATCACCATAGACTCCGCAACCCTCATGAACAAGGCGCTGGAGATGATCGAGGCCCGTTGGTTGTTTGATGTTCCGATGCCGAAGGTGAAAGCAGTGATTCATCCCCAGAGTGTCATCCACTCCATGGTGAAGTTTCTGGATGGCAGCGTGCTGGGGCAACTGGGATGGCCCGATATGCGCTTGCCCATTCTCTACGCCTTGCTTCACCCAGACCGAGTGGCCAGCGAGTTGAAGCCTTGGAGCCCCCTAGACACACCCAACCTGACCTTTGAGCCCATTGACGAGGAGACTTTTCCCAGTCTTAGATTGGCTAAGGAAGCGATGCGTATTGGATCTACGATGCCCAGCATCTTTAATGCGGCCAACGAGGATGTTACCAACGCCTTCTTGCGGGGGGAAACCACTTTTCTAGATATATTTAGGATTGTGGAGCGGGTAATGGAGTTAGCAACCGTGGAAACCGCAACTTTAGACTCAATTCTGGCCGCGGATGCACAAGCACGGCAGATTGCGCGTAGTCTAAGAGAACCGTAAACCTGGCCTTTGTGAAAATTAGGCGGTCCGGAGCATAATCTCCATCGGACCTAAGATATTAATGATTGACCCCATCTATTGGCTCTCCGTTGTTCTCGTCTTTGTAACGATGATCTCCGTGCTCGTCGGGGCTCACGAATACGGTCACTACCTCTTTGCCCGACTGTTTGGCATGGGCGTGGAGGAGTTTGCGATTGGCTTTGGTAAGAAGCCACTTTGGACTTACGCGCGAAAAACCTATACGATTCAGGACGGCGACCACAGTATCACGGAAGAAACTGTTTTTACGATTAGGCCGTTTCCGCTGGGGGGCTTTGTGCGAATCAAGGGCATGGCCCCCGAAGAAGATGGATCAGAAACGGCAATCCCGGGCGGCTTCTACTCCTTTGCCCCCGCCAAGAGGTTTATGGTTCTATTTGCGGGACCGTTGTTTAGCGTGCTTGCCGGTATGGCCTTGGTGATTCCGGTCTACATGTTTGACGGGGTGGATAGACCGGTATCCAAACCAATTATCGGTGAGGTGGGCCCGGCTCGTCCCGCGGATAAAGCAGGTCTCAAAAAAGGAGACTTGATAACGGCGGTTAACGACAAGCCGATCAATACCTTTTACGATCTCATTTTGTCGGTTAGAAATAGCAACGGAAAACAGCTCAAGCTGAACTACGTTCGGCAAAACATTTCGGCAACCACTACGATCATGCCGATGTTGGACGAAAAACCAGGCGTTTTGTTGACACCGGATCTTGAAATCAGCGATGAGCTTGCTCGTCAATACCGAATTGGGGTTAGTTTTGATTTCACCAAGGTTCGGCTAGGACTGGCCCCTGCCACATTAGAAGCAGCAAAGGCGCCGGTGGCGGCGGTGATGGGGATTGCCAACATGATTCGCCGCCCCGCACAGGCCGGGGATTCGGTCGGCGGCCCCGCCTCAATTGGCGTGGCGACCGCGACGGCGGTTCGAATGGGGTTTTCCCGGGTGGTTTGGCTGGCCGCTATGCTTAGCATTTCGGTGGGCGTTTTTAACCTGCTCCCGGTCTATCCGCTGGATGGCGGGCAGATGATGATGGCGCTGTTCGAGATACTCCGCGGCGGAAAAAGACTCAGCATTCAGGTGCAGGGCGTTATTGCCAATGTAGGAACGGGCCTGGTCCTCCTCTTGGTGGCCGGCGTGTTCTTTGTGGATTTCAACCGTTTCGCATTCAAACCAACCCCACCCAAAACCGAACCGGCAAAGATCGTTGCACCAAAGGTTCCGTAAGGACGATATCCGGGGCATCGTTCGGGCGCTTATCGGTACAAACCTGTTGGCGGAACTTGTGATGTTGGTTTTTTGGAACTGCGTCCGGTATCCGCGAAAAGTGCTTCGTTGGCCTTCCTCGGCTTACGTTTGTTAACGCACACTTGCGTTTTGCCACGTGCATCAAAGATCATCCGCGTACGGCCCCTGAAGTTTGATTGGACGTGATTTACCGGCTACGATCGAGGTTCCCATTCCTCTAATTTCCCAGAAAAATTAAAGAGCCCTACGTCAACTGCGAGCTTCGACGTAGGGCCAACCAAACCGGGCATCAGGACGGTCCTCTGACGACCGGCTCGGCTCTCTGGACTCCGTTTGATGATCTACTCGGCGGTGGCTTCGCCGCCTTCTTCGCCTTCTAGTTCTAGGTCACCGTCGTCGGTGGAACTCACAACTCGGGCGATGCTGCGAACTTGGTCTCCAGTCGCGAGGCGGATGAGTGAGACCCCTTGAGCCACGCGTCCGGTCGTTCGGATGTCTTTCACCTTCATGCGGATGGCCTTACCATTGGTGGTCATAACGAGGAGTCGATCTTCCTCCTCCACCACTTCGGCCCCTACGATCTTGCCGGTTTTGGCGGTTACGTTCATCGTAAGAATTCCGCTACCGCCTCGACCCTGAACTCGGTAGTCGTCCAGACTGGTTCGCTTACCAAATCCATTTTCGCTGGCTACGAGCAGGGAAGCATTCTCCCGAACGACATCGGCGGAAACCACACCATCATCACCCTTTAGCGTCATGGCGCGAACGCCACCCGCCGCACGAGATCGTGAAGTAGCTTGTTGCTCGTTAAAGCGAATGCTTTGCCCTTCTCGCGTGATCAAGATCACGTCGTCGTTACCGCGAGTCTTAAGACTCCAGGACAGTTCATCGCCTGCTTCGATATCAAAGGCAATGAGGCCGTTGTTTCGAATGTTGGAAAACGCACTGAGCGGGGTTCGCTTGATTTCGCCGCGTCGCGTAATCATGGTGAGGAATCCGTCGCCGTTGATATCCTTAACGCTTACCGTAGCGGTGACGCTCTCACCGCCAACGATATTGATGTAGTTGATCACCGGCATACCCTTGGCGTACCGACCGTTCTCGGGAATTTCGTAGCCTTTGAGTCGATAAACTCGGCCTCGATCCGTAAAGAATAGGATGGTGTGGTGAGTGCTCACCTCAAACAGCTGTGCCGGCTCATCGTCGGCCTTCAGGGTGTTGTTCACGCCCTTGCCGCCGCGCTTCTGTTGCCGGTAGGCTTCCACGCTTACCCGCTTGATGTAGCCATCCCGAGAAATGGAGATGATCGCTTGCTCATCGGGAATCAGGTCTTCATCACTGAAGTCGCCCGCTTCTCGGGTTTGAATCTTCGTCCTTCGCTCGTCACCAAACTTGTCTCGTAAGGTGGTGAGCTCGTCTCGAATAACCTTTTTGAGCCGATCCTCATCATTGAGGATGTCCATAAGGTTCTGAACTCGGAGGGCCGCTTCTTTAAACTTGTTTTCGAGGTCTTGTTGCTGAAGTCGAGTGAGGTTGCGAAGTGGCATGGCCAGCACAGCTTGGGCCTGGAAGGGTGACATTCCGAACTGCCGAACCAAACCGAGCCGGGCCCCGTTGGGATCTTCACTTCGCCGAATCAGCGCAATGATGTCATCCAGGAATCTCCGCGCAATCTGATAGCCTTCATTGATATGAAGCTCTTCAAGCGCGCGGTACAACTCGTATCGGGTACGGCGATCAATTACATTGCGTCGATGCCGCAGATACTCATCCAGCATCAAGATCAATGCGCAGGTTCGCGGAGCCGTATCCACCAAACCCAGCATGATCGCGCCGAACGTGGTTCGCAGGTTTGAGTGCTTGAGAAGGTAATTCAGCGCTTGGTTGGGGTTCACGTCTCGGCGAACCTCAATTTCAATCCGCATTCCGCGTTTATCGGAATAGTCTTGAACGCTTACGATGCCGTCGAACTTCTTATCTTTGGCGATCTGGGCGATCACCTTAATTAGGGTCTCTTTGTTGACCTGATAGGGAATCTCCGTAACTACGATGACGGACTTGCCCGCGTCTCCGGGTTCGATCATCGTCTTGGCTTGCAAGACAATGGAGCCCCGGCCGGTTTCAAAGGCGCTACGAATGCCCTTGGTCCCCATAATGATTCCGTAAGTGGGGAAGTCGGGTCCCTGAATGACTTCCATGATGTCATCCAGAGTCGATTCCGGACGGTCAAGCCGCATCAAAATCGCGTTGCAAACCTCGGTTAGGTTGTGGGGAGGCAAGTTGGTGGCCATGCCCACCGCAATGCCTTGACTCCCGTTGCAGATAAGGTTAGGGAACTTGCCGGGGAATACCGTGGGTTCCAGCTTGTCTTGCGCGTAGTTAGGAATCCAGTCCACGGTTTCGCGGTCTAGGTCTTCCATCAACTCCATGGCAATTGGCGTGAGGCGAGCTTCTGTATATCGCATGGCGGCCGGTGCGTCGCCATCGATACTGCCGTAGTTGCCTTGACCATCGATAAGCGGATACCGGAGCGACCACGTTTGCGCCATCCGAACGAGGGTGGGGTAAATCACCTGCTCGCCGTGGGGGTGAAAGTCGCCCGAGGTATCGCCGCAAATTTTGGCGCACTTCTTGTGGGCGTTGTCTGGCGTTAAGTTGAGGGCCCGCATCGCATACAAGATGCGGCGCTGGACTGGCTTAAGCCCGTCACGAACATCGGGCAGAGCCCGTGCGATGATGACGGACATCGCATAGTTAACGTAGGAGCGTCCGAGCTCCTCATCAACGTTGACGATTGAAAAATTAGGGTTCTCCGACACAGGCAATTAGTCCAGACGGCCGGAGGCATCAAAACGATGCGGTCAACGGCAGATTTGCCTGACAAGGATACCCCAGAAGGGGTAATTTAGGTTCCTGCCCGCCGATGCCCCGTGACTCCATCCCCGACACTTGAGTGGAGGATGAAGTCGCGTTTCGGTGCTGCGAAACTCAGTCGTTCATCGCGTAGGTCCACGAAGAAATCTGGATAGATCCCCCCAGAACTCCCGTGCTTCCAGTGAAGCCAACAAAGCCCTTAGTGGAACCCACCACCGAAGGAATATTGACCGCTTTGGTATAGCTGGTGGTCGCCATCGTGGTTTGGTCGGTCACTGTCACCGTTAGAATCACCCCGTCGTAGCGAAGATTCACAAGTAACGGATTGCCCGAATTCAGGTTAATTCCGCCTAGAGCGAGGTCTGTGCTAACTGATGTAGGAGGCTCGCCGTCCAAGACAACACCGCTCTTGCTGATTGTAAGCCCGTTTGGAGCCTTAGCTAAAAAGGCAATCGCAACACTTGACCGGACAGACTTGGCAGTTACGTCATCGGGTCCGTAACCAATCATGGGTCCGCCAGCGCCAATCGCCGTTTTTGCGGAGCCTTGTACGGTTAGGGTAAAGCCTTGCACGTCCCCTTGGGAACGCACTGTGAAGGAAGTATTGAAGGTTCTGATTGCACCAACCTTGGCCCAAAATGCGCTTCCAAAAGAGTTGCCTGCCAGGTTAGTTAGGTTAAGAACGGATCCACTAGTAGTTGCCCCGCCATTGCACTGCGGCCCATCGGCTACTCCGTCATTTGTGACCGTCATTGGTGCATTGGCAACAACCCATGCACTTGCCACGGGTGCCGGTACCCCAGGTCCCTGGGCATTGCTAGAGACAACCTGATAGTAGTACAACTTTCCCATCACGGCGGTCGTGTCCGCGTAGCTGGTCGTGGAGAGTCCGCTGACCAGGGTAGCGAATCCCGAAGAAGATGACAGACTTCGCTTTACCGAATAGCTAGACGTATTAGGCGTGCTATTCCAATAGAGATGAATGCCGCTAGCGGTGCCTTCCGCAATGACCCTGACCGGGGCCTGAGGTACTGAACTTGAGAGCAGGCCGTACACACTGAGCATGCCGGACACCGTTGGAACGTACACTCTGCCGTTTGCCACGGTAGGAGGGACGTATTTTGCCAGGGTTCCGACTTTTTCAACGTAGTCCCAACCGGTGCTCCAAATTTCGTGGAGGTTGGAAGCATCGTAGGCGTGCAGCGTACCGGGTATTAGATATCCAAGCGCAGTGCCAATGGCGGGGACGCTGGCCCATACAATCGCGGAGCCTGGAACCTTTCCATTTGCCGAAACCGAGAGAATTCCTCCGGGCATTCCGTGAGGTGCCATTGCCGGTGATTGCGCAACCGCTGGGCTGGTGTACTGTCCATTGGAGCCTTCGAGAAACGCCTTTAGGAAGTCTTCTTCACCCCAGATGTACAACAATTTTCCGGAGGGTCCATCGTATACCACCGGATTTCCGTGCGTATGCTTATTTGCTCCCTGGAAGCTCTGAATGATGTTATCGGACGTGCCAAATCCACCCAGATTATTGTGGTCAAGAACGTAAATCTTGCCTTGTTTACTCCCCGTGATGAGCTTTCCGTCCGGTGTCAGTAACACACCGCTCACCCCAAGATCCAGATTATAGCGATTCAAATACGACACGTTGGAAGGCATGAAGTAGTCGACCAGAGTCAGTGGGAAAGTGGGCGCAAACTTCAAAACTGCATTTGCCAGCAACTCGGTCTGCACCGTGTTCTGAGCATTGGCCGAAACCGCATAAACATTGCCAGATTCGTCCGCAACCAAGCCGTTGGCAGACATCCAGAGTCCTACCCATGCTTTATTAGGAGAAGTACAGTAAGCCCCGGTCTGTTGCAGAGTTTGGGCGTTGTAGGAGAACAACCAGCCGTGGTAAGGACCGCTGTCCATAATGGCGCTACACGCTATATACAGGTTTCCGTTTGCCAGCAAAAGACCGGGACGATTGGCGTGCACTCTTGGATTGAATGAAAGGGTTCCGTCGCCATTGTTGTCGTTTCCGGTTCCGGGAATGGTGGCCGTAATGTCCACCGAAGGGATTTTGTCTGTTCCCGTTAATAGGTCAATCGCCCAAATTCGCTCGTGCCAGCTGGACTGCAACAGTTTGTCGCCATCTGCCAATCGCCCGCAGACATAAATTGTTTTTGAGACTGGGTCAATCACCGGGGTGCTATAAACCTCCGGAATGACTCCGTATGGCCCCAGCTTTCGACTCCATAGCGGAGCAGATTGGGTGGCGTCATCCGCATCAAAGGCATAGAGATTTTTGCCGGTGCAAATAAACACCGCATTCCTAAACTTTCCGCCGATACTAAGATTGGAGTAGATCAGAGGTTGCTGAGAATTTGGCCCGTCGATGCCTCGGCTGAAGAGTTTGCCGAAAGTAGAAGGAGCAACGGACGAAGTGGTCAACTGAGTTTCTGATAGATTGAGACCCGACCGTCGGTTGTCATTCCGTTGGGTCAGAACTGAAACTTGAGCGAAGGCGCTCCGCAAGCACAAGCTAGATAGAACCACGGCTCCAAGCAATCGAAGCGTGGACCCGCGACCAAAAAAATAAAGCAAATTACTACGCATTCACCACTCCCCTCAAACAAACAATTCAAGCTGACCGCGAATGTGAGCGAGATACTTGCCACTTCCGCCAGCCGATTCTCTATTGTAGGATGTTCGGACAGTAAAAGGCAACCCATTTCAGTGAAACTATTGGGATTTACTTAGGAAATGGTTTTGCAATACAAGCAAATTTAGGCGCGGCTCAGAATATCAACGGGTTCGTCGACCCTGGTGATTGACCCATTATTGGCGACTTTGGGCGAGTAAATGCGTGTTCGCAGTAAGAACATTATTGCGTATAAATTGTGGTTAGTTCGGCGATAATTCCGCCAAGTTTATAGTGTATAAAACTATATTAAATTAGTTTAACGTTTTCCTGAAATGGCGCGTATGAGTTTTTATGTACACCTATATTGTCAAACTCTTGCCGCGAACCTACGGAGCTTAGGCGAATGGTTTTATTGTTTACGTACTGAAGGCAATACATGGCTTTGAACACGACTGCAATGGGGTCGAAAATGTTCCCTCGCAAATCCCAAATTTGACCAATTGCGGAAGATTTGGCAGAATAGTCTAGATTTGTATTAGGGTATATAACCCTAAGAAAATTCCCGGCAACAATGACATTGTTCTTGCGGGCGAATCCTAAAGGCACTGGTTCATTGAATAGGAACTTAAAGATATTTGGCTCACAGGCTGTGAGACATCTACTGGCGACAATGCTGTACTTTCCTGTTCTTTGTATCAAATGTCGTCCCGACACGGACTGTCTTGGAGGACCACATGCGCACTACCTTTGGAATCGTTCTTGGATCTGCTTTGGCATTGTTTGTGACATCAAATTTGCTTGTCAGTAATCGAGCTACCGACCGATCGCTCAGTAGAATCTCTCTTTACTCGTCTCGCCTTGTGACCGCCTCGGGCACCCAAGCCCAGCCCCTTATCATCACCGATGATGCCGTCTGGATCACTCAAGGGATTCAAGACGCATTAACCGCCGGACTACCTAGCTATACCGTTCCGGCCGGCACGTACAATATCCAGAGTCCAATCATCATTCCTGCCGGTACGCAGAATTTTTCATTGCTTGGGGCGGGGAGTGGCCAAACAATTCTCACCACGCCCTACGGAAAACTCAGTCATCTCATCACGGCGGGCTCGCTGTATAATATCTACAGAAATACCAGTGCATTAAAATTGAGTGCAGGTGTGAAACAAGGGGACGCGTCTATTGTGTTGCCCATCACAACGCCAATTCAGATCGGCAAGTATTACGCGCTACAAGACGATTACACTGTCTCAGCCGGTTCGCTCACAACCGTGGTGAAACCGAGGTTTGAACTGGTGAAATTCACGAGTTTTTCCACTATCTCGGGTCGCGCAGCGTTGGATAAGCCAAGTGCCAGAGAATACAACGTAAATCCGGTTATCTACTTTGCGGATAACTACGTTTCCAAGAATATCTCAATCAGTGGATTCGGCATGGACGGAACCATTGTCGGAACCACCACAGATGCATCAGACCGTTTGGTATACGGCGTGCTCATCGACAATCTCGCCCTCACTGACCTAAAAGTCCAAACCTTCCAGTCTGCGGGCATCGAAGTGGATCAGTGTCGAAATGTGCACATTACAAACTCCATCGTCAACCATTCGGTCGATCTGGGCGCTGGCCAGGGGTACGGATTCATCCTCAGACACTCTCGATTTGTGGACGTTTCAAATTGTTCGGCCGATGGTTGCCGCCATGGGTTCATCCTTCATTCGGGAACTACCGACACCACCATCACATCATGTGTCGCTTCGGGGGCCTACTCAAACTTTGATCTGCATGGGTTCGATGAGCGTCGAGTCACTTTCACCAATTGCACGAGCGGAAACAGCATCAATATTGGTAACGATAAATGGCTCGCCGGTGCCAAAAACGTGACAATTCAAAGCTGTTCTTTGGGCGGCCCCCTCGTGCTTTGCCCCAATGCCAATGTGATAACGGTTACTAACTCCTCTCTAGGCGGGGTTAGGACGAGTTATGTTAACAGCCCACTAAGCAACCCGGTCAGCGGGTTTCCCAATAACGTAAAGTTTGACACCTGTACATTTTCTACTGACAACAATGTGTTTACTAACCAACCCACCACGATTGGCACGATCAGTTTCAACCTGTGCACATTTGAATCGACCCGTACGGACTTTGGCACCACGTTCCTAATATCGCAATTTGACAAGGGTTCACTCATCTTTTCCCTTTGCAAGTTCACTGTGGATAGCGTTCGGCCTGGCGACGTGCCTTTTCAGATTACCGGTGGAGGATTAAGTGCCAAGATAAACATAAAATCGTGCCAATTCTTTTCACCCGCCGGAGCATTATCTGCGGTGTCTGCAATCGCTCCGTTCGCCGGAAGTTTGACGGTTACTTCCAACGTATTTACGACGACTGGACCCGTAGGAACGCCCACTCTGTTGCTCAATACTTCAGGGGTCACACCTACCAATTGGGGCAATTCCACCGTCATCAAATAAAGAATTGTTTCGTAGTCTGTCCCAGCTTTCCGTGCAGGATGGGTGGGGTGAGCCAGGCGCATTGGGTGCCAGCTCACTCTTTCCTTTTTTTTATCAACGATAGGCATACGCGGAGCGAGTCAAGGGTGGCAAATTCGGTCAAGACCAGAGTCCACACATAATGAAAGCAACATGGTTCTTGTGATGGCTTTTTCTGCGTTGCTCGGCTCGCCTCTTCGTCCTGCCCTTTCAGGTGGTCTGGATGGCACGGGCAAGGCCAGGCTATTTGTAGTGGCGGAGAACGTGGCAATTCCGGCCGGATCACAAAACCTAGTGGCGTTGACCACCACCTTGGAGGCTCACCGTCCAATTCGCCGAATTGAGTTTACGGAGAACTTAGAACCTGCATCAGGATTTCTCACTAAAATTTGGATTCGTGACGCGGTCAAGCGTGGAAACTGGAAACTCGTCCCGCCGAGCGGAGAAGACCTGTTGGCGGCGCCCTCCAGCAAAATTGACGTTCGAATAACCGCCACGGTCGGACTCGGTGTTGTCAACGCCACCATCAGACTGCTGACGTTAGCTACTCCTGCCACCTCTTTGAGGACCGTACTGAGGCCGATGGACATGAAGAAATCGAGCGCTTGGGGCAAGCAAACGGACCTGCAAGTATCTACCCTACCCCTGCTCTCCGATTCTGCCGGCGGGGTGAATGCGGTATCAAGGCTTAATCAGTTCTGGGCTAAGGCAATTCTTCGGCCCGAATTTGGTCTATCCCCAACTCAACTCGCCAAAACGGTGGGAGAGCACTACACCGCAACTCAGCTTGCTAAATCGGCCGGGGCGGGATTGGGTTTGCGAAGTTACAGTTCCTACTTTCAAGCGGCCGCAGACTTGGATGCTTGGTTGAATTTGGAGGTGCCGGTGATTTGCCTTCAGAAAATGTCGGCCCAGTCAACGCTGAATTATGTGATTCTCACCGGATTTAAAGTGAACGGAGACGCCGCACTAGAGTGCCTCGTAAAGGGCGCGTGGCAACGAATTACCATGCCGCGAGTTCAGTTCTTGCAACGGTGGCAACTTGCGGAAAGAAAGGTGATCCTTACGTATCCATCCGCGCTTGCCACCCCGGATGAAGGGGCCCCCAGTGAGGTTTGGGTAGCTGACCACACCGACGGCTAGACATTTTTTATTTTGATGCATCTTTCGGTTGTTATCACGCGTCTAGTGGTTGTTCCGGGTGGTCTATGAGCATTGTTCCCAGTCAAAAAAAGATTCCTGCTGGCATTTTGGCCATTTTATTAGGTGGATTGGGCGTTCATAAATTCTTCCTGGGTATGAACCGTGAGGGACTTGTGATGTTGGCATTGACTTTGCTGAGTCTCCCACTCGCTTGCGTGGGGCTTGGGTTCATTCCGTTTGTGGTGCAAGTCATTGGCATCATCGAGGGCGTGATCTACCTCACCAAGTCTGATCAGGATTTCTACCTTGATTACATCGTTAGCAAAAAAGGTTGGTTCTGATATTGATGATGTTTCCACTATTCGTTGCGCCTTCTCAGCCAGTTGATCCCATTCAGGCAGACCGCCCGAGTTTCTCAAACGGAATCGGAATTGAGCCTAAGGGTCGTCAGGTCTTGGAGATGGGGATTCGTCAGACCCTAAGTGGCGACTCTACGCTGCATGAATTTGGAGATGGAATGACCCTTCGGGTCCCTTTCAGTAACCAATTAGAGTTTCGCCTGGGCGTCCCGAGCTATGCCATTAGCCGACAAACCGGGAGCCGGTTTGTCGGATTTGAAGATGCTAATCTCGGGCTGAAGTTACAACTTAAGCCCTCAAACGGGGCCAAGGCGCCCGGATTCGGATTGTTGCTGGACACCACAGTGCCCACCGGGTCACCCGACTTCCGAACTAAGGCATTGCAACCCGAGGCACGTCTGTTGGTTGCCTTCAACCCCACCGACCGCCTAGAGATTGATGCGAATGCCGGATACCTCCGGCCGGTGGAAAGCGGCTTTGGTTACAACCGATTGGAATTTAGTGTGGCCGCCACCTTGGCTCTGCGACCCGATACAAGCGTGTTTGTAGACGCGTACACCCTAAGGCCAGGATCCCTGAAGGGACCGAACGCCGATGTTTTTGACTTCGGGATCACCCATTTACTGGGTACAGAAAATCAAGTGGATCTCTACGCAGGTCTTGGGCTAGATCACAATCCCCGTGACGGATTTATTGGCTTTGGCTTTGCCCATCGGTTCTAAATCTTAATTCCGACGTGCCGGCGGGCGTAAACTCAGTTCGGTATGCGCCGAACCGTTATTATTATTCCCGAACTGTTAGGCTCGTCGGATTCAGATTCGCCGCTTCGGCAGACTTTGCCCTCAATCCGAGCTTTGGCCGAGTCATCCCGGATCACCAAAGTTTCGCCTCTCCCTCCCATTGAGACTCCAGAGGCTCTGGTCCTCGGGCTCGGGCCCGATGAAGGGCAGCTCCGTCAGGGTCCGCTCACTATTTCTGCCCTCGGTGCAGACCCTCCCGAGAAGTCAACCCATTTCCATTTGTCTTGGCTCACGGCGGAAGACGGAAGGATAATTAAAACCGATTTGCGGGCCACGGCAGAAGAGGAACTTTTGATGTTAGAACGGGCTCCCAAACTCAACACAAAGACCCTCACATTTGTCCCGGGTCACGGGCAAGACCACGGACTGGTCTGTGAAGCAAAAGTGGACATGGGAACCACCAGCCCCGAGAACGCCTACGGAAAACCCATTCGCAACGTGCGCCCAGACGGCGACGGTGAATCCATGCTCCGCCGTTACATTGATGACTCCATAAACTTATTTAGTGAATTGCCGTTCAACTTAGAACGCCTAGACCAAGGGTTGCCTCCACTCAATTTGCTGTGGCCCTGGGGACACGGCTTTAGGCTCTCCGTTCCAAATCTAGCCTTGATCCGAGGGGAGCGGGCCACGGTCGAAAGCCCGTCCATGCGGCTTCAGGGACTCACCCGATTGACCGGATACGTTCACGCAACTCGTGATGGTTTCGGCCAGGGTTTGCGAACTCGGCTTCAGCTCATTGCCCAACGTGCCCTCACGCGAGACCTTACGATCATTTGGATTCCCGCCCTATCAGAACTAAAAGCGCCCAGTGCGGAGTCTGGAGACCGGGAAGAAGAGAAGCATTGGTTCGTTCGGGAGCTAGACCGGGAGTTGATTGGCCCGCTTTTGACCGATGCACTCAAGAATCGAGACAAGCTGTTCCTAACCAGCCCCGGTGACTCGCTGGGTCTGGCGCTAGAAATGGATGGTCGCGAGGTGCGAACTAACTCAATTCCGTTTGATGAAAGAGCTCTGGATGAAACAGGCATTCCCAGAACAACGCTGTGGGAGTCGGTAAAGCGGGGGGTGGCATGGTGACGGCACCAATGCGGGGCCTTTTCATTCTGTTGTGCCTTCAAATTATCGCGGTTGCTCCGGCTCAACTCACTGGATCAGAAGTGAAAGGAATTTCTGACGCCCTGTACCTTTCCAACCTCACGCCAAGAGACCTGGATTATGAGCGACAACCCTTCCACGACAAATTCAGAATGAGTTTGGTGGATTTGGCCATTCGTTCACCGTTGGTCGCGGCGGATGAGATCATGAGGCTACATCAATCGGCCCGGGCGTCTTTGGCCCAAACCCTTAGGTCGGCCACTCGGCAGTTTGGGGATCCTCCCATCGCAGAGCCTCCGGTGCCGCTTCGCTCCACCCTATTGAATTTACCGCCAACCATTGAACCCATTGTAAGTTCTCTTATCGATGCATTGTTCGAAGCAAATTCAGAGATTCGAGCGGCGACTATAAGGCTTTCCGCGGCAGAAAGGCGGGAGATCGTAGAGGGGTTGCCGCGATGGGCGACCGAAGAGCCATCCATCAAATTTGACTTTGTGAAGCAACCGCTTCCAGATCGAGACCGATTATTTGCTTTGATCAGCCGAATTGACCTCCGAAGGATCCGCCGTGCCTCGGTGGTGTTAGCAGATCGGGTGGAGGCCGCAATTCCGACTCTGCAGGCCCTAGCGCCTCGGGTAGAAATCAAAGGGATTCTGCGTGTGGTGTCAAGGGGCGTCGTCGTAGAAATCGGCGGCAATGGTGACGATGTCCATACGTCAAAAGACACAAACCTTTGCATCGATTTTGGCGGGAATGATACGTACACCGGTCGATTTGGTGCCGGCGTAGATTACGCGAGCGTGCTCATTGATCTGAGCGGAAACGACCGCTATCAAACCCCCGATCTTTCGGTTGGATCGGGGATTTTGGGTATTGGGTTGGCCTATGACCTGGGCGGAGATGACAGTTTCTCCGGAGGGTCTATGACCTTTGGCTGTGGCCTCGCGGGGGTGGGTGGTCTCAGCAAACGGGGTGGACGAGACCAATATCGCAGTATCGCACTGAGCCAAGGGTTCGGAGAATTTGGCATCGGTGTGTTGGATGACACGGGTGGTGATGATAACTATGATGTCCAGTTTTACGGTCAAGGGGCTGCTCGAACTCAAGGGGTGGGGTGGCTTGTAGACTTAGCCGGGAATGACGTTTACCGCGCGGGCGGCCTCATTCTCAATTCACCTTTATTTGCCACCGCGCACTACTCCAATGCCCAAGGATATGCATCCGGCTATCGGGAAGATTTGGGGGGTATCAGCGGGGGGATCGGGCTGTTAACGGATCTCAACGGAGACGACGCTTACCTGGGTGAAACCTACTGTCAGGCAGCCAGCTACTGGTTTAGTTTAGGCTCGCTTTACGATGCATCAGGAAACGATACGTATTCTGCTTACCACTATGGCCAAGCCTCCGCCATGCACATGACGGCGGCCTACCTGTTCGACCTCGCCGGAGATGATTCGTATACGCTCAAAGTGGGAGCCGGGCTCGCCTTAGGCCACGATTACGGGGTGGCGTTTCTGTTAGACCGAGCGGGCGACGATATCTACGCGGGCCGGGACAGCCGTCCCGGTCAGGGAATTGCCAACGGAGTTGGAATTTTTGTGGATGCGGCCGGAGAAGATACGTACACAGGGAGCCCTGGAATCGGTAATCCAGGCCGTGGAAGCGGCTCCATTGGCTTATTTGTGGACTTAGGCGGGCCAGATCATTACGCATCAGGTTTGGCCAACGGAGAAGCCAACGTGTCTGGACGCTGGTCCATTGCCTATGACGTAGATGCTCCCCCTACTGACCTCGTGGGTACGGGTTCGGCAAGTTCCAAAGAGGAGACCGCCGTGAAACCGGGGTCTGTTGCCCTGACCCCGGCCAAAGACTTGGCGGAACTCTACCGAAAAGCCTCGCAGTGGGGGGTCGGAACTGCCCAAGCGGAGGTCAAATCGTCTCTCCGGCAACTCATCGGCATGGGAATGCCGGCCCTAGAGTGGATGGTGCAAAACCGTCTTGCGTCCGCCGACCGACTCGCAATCAGAACATTCGTCGCGGTGGTTAACGGAATCGGAGGTTCTGCGGGCCGACTGGTGGCAGAGCGGATCGCCAGTCCGAACCCGGTAGAAGCCCTCGCTGCCCTTCGCACGGTGAATGACGCTAAAGTTGCGGGGGCCGGTCCGTTTGTGGTCGCCGCACTTAAGAACCCATCGCTCAGAAGAAATGCCGCCGTGGCGGCGGGAACTCTGGGACTGCGAGAAGCGGTTGCCGATCTGCTTCCATTGTCGGCAAACCCAGATCGAATCCTCGCCCTGGATGCTGTGGTCGCCCTCGTCCAAATTGGAGATGAAGCCGCACTCAGTACCGCTCAGGGGCTGTTAAACTCCCCCGAACTTCCGATTAGAGAAGCCGCCTTAGACCTCTTAGCCAAGTTTCCCGCTCAGGCGTTGGAAGTGGCCAAGAGCCGTAGTCTAGGCCCCACCGAGTGGGACGTAAGAATGGGGATCCAACTTCTGAGCGCAGTTGGCTCAGAAGAAGCCCTTGTCAAAGTTGGGTCGTATTTAAGCTCAGAATCGCCCGGGCTCAGAATTGAGGCTCTTCGCGGACTTAATGGTCGATGCCCGAGTGACTTCAGAGCGAAGATGCTCTCATTGGGGGACGATGTTGATCCAAGGGTGAAGGCGGTGGCCCGGCACGTGGACCTCGGTAGACAGCCGGGAAAATAGCGGCTCCTGCCAGACTGAGACGTGCGCATTCTTATCAGCAACGATGATGGCATCAGGGCTCCCGGCCTCAAGACTTTGGTCGATGTGGCCCGCCAGTTTGGCGACGTTGTCGTGGCAGCCCCCGACCGAGAACGTTCGGCCTGCGGACACGCGATGACGATGCGGGAGCCCTTGCGAGTGCAACGGGTGGAGTGGGAAGGCGTTAGGGCATTTGAAGTGAACGGTCTTCCCGTGGATTGCATTAACGTCGGTCTCACCGTAGGCTGGCCAGATGGTTGCGATCTCGTGCTGAGTGGCATCAATAATGGGCCGAATCTTGGCTTTGACATCACGTATAGCGGTACGGTTGGGGCGGCAATCGAAGGTTGCATCAACGGAATTCCCAGCATTGGCTTTAGCGTTGCCCTCTTTGTCGCCGAGGCGCCGGCCCACTTTGAGACCGCATCGCAGTGGCTTACCGAAAATTGGGAGATGTTGATTGGGCTTCCCCAAAAGCCCCTCACCTTTCTCAACGTCAACATTCCCAGCATTGCCTACCCTGAGCTCAACGGGCACAGAATGGCGGTGATGGGGCAACGCATCTACAAGGATCGAGTAGAAGAACGCAGCGACCCGTGGGGCCGCCCCTACTACTGGCAAGGCGGAGTTGCCGTGATGGACACTCACCAGCCCGGAACCGATGTAGACGCCGTTCTAAAAGGCTACGTCAGCATCACCCCGGTCAGCTTGGATTGGACCGATCACCACCATCTCGCAACCCTGGAAGCCCATCTCAACAATGACTCAGTTATCCACGCTGAAGCGCCAAGTGCAGTTTAAATGATCCCAATGGAACCACCAGTGGCCCGGATCCGGACGGAGCCACCGCGAGTGGGCAGTCTAAGGAGATTCAGTCGACACGAATCTCTCCGCAATCCGAGTTCGCAATCCTTTAAGAAAGGCGTCGTGGTTATCCTTACTCGCAAACGCGGCGTTGGGGATCGGCACAAACGCGGGCAAGGGAACGGGGTTCCATGATCGGAACTGCACGAGCGTGTACTCACGCCGTTCGACCACTCCTCGCACCGAATCCAGGTCAAGCTTGAGTCCTTTACCGTCGGGCGAATGAAAAAACATGGCGGAATCTGAGGTCGTAAGTTTCGTCCCATTACGAAACAACCGCGACGCCTTATTCGTGCTTAAGATCGCTCTCGCGGGAATGGTGAACGGCCAAAGCAGCGCCAGATATCCCACAATCTGCAAGATCCCTTGGCCAAACACCAGAGCGACCAAGCCGAACGACGGCACGATCATGACGAACCACCAGAACGAACGCAGATACTCTTCGGTCGCCAATCGGGCCAGGTCGTAACGGCTGATTCGGTATTCCATGGTCGCAATATCCATTAAATTAACTTGAACCGAGACAGCTGCTCTCGGAAGGCAACTTCGTCGGCGGGGGAATTGAAATGACTCTTGTGAACAACAAAAATCATTGAGGTGGTGACAATTAACCAATAGCGGTCACTAAAGACTTGCACTTTGGCAATCGCGCTCCACGGACAAGACTGTTTGAAGCCAATTTCGGAAACGGAGCTAAATTCTTCATGATCAAATCCATATTGGCGAGTGGTCCAGGCGTTTCTGTTAAGTGGGGCATTTACCGCCTTTGACAAAGTTCTCTACCGCTGGTAGGCACCTGCGGGCACCATCAAAAAGTAAAGAAGGGGCCAAGTCGATTGGGTCCAAATTATCATGCCAACAACAACCAAGGTGACGAATCCGGTCATCTTGGCCATTGCCGACCAAAATCCGTTCCAGAAACTAAACTTAACCAGCTCACTTGGGTCTGGGCGATAGGGCTTGAGCCGAATGGGTGAATCCACTTCTGAATTCTGACCTGAATCCGGCATACTCTCGGCAAGCTGATGCAAGATTTGCTCAAAGTTGACCGCTCAGGCCCGGTGGTGACCCTAACCCTTAACCGTCCCGAGGTGCGCAATGCGTTTAACGAAGCGCTCATTACGAGCCTTCACCAAGCCTTCACGCAAATTGAACCGTCGGTAAGAGTCGTCATTCTTACGGGAGCGGGCGTGGCTTTCTGCGGGGGTGGAGATCTAGAGTGGATGCGCAAAGCTTCTGGCCTCACCGTGCAGGAAAACCAATCGGACGCCTTGAGGTTAGCCCGGCTTTTTCAGAGGTTGGTGGATTGCCACGCGCCGGTGATCGTACGGGTGAACGGATCGTGCTTTGGCGGAGGATGCGGCTTGGTGGCCGCGGCGGATGTCGCCATCGCAAGTCAAACCGCTAAGTTCGCATTTAGCGAAGTCCGGCTGGGCCTGATTCCGGCCACGATTTCTTCGTTTGTCATTAACAAAATTGGCCCAAGTCACGCCCGCCACCTCTTTTGTACCGGTGAAGTATTCTCCGCCGAACATGCGGCCCGAATCGGACTGGTTCACGACGTTGTCGCTCCTGACCAACTTGATGAGGCGGTGGATCAAAGGGTGAAAGCAATTCTCAGTGCGGGACCCAAAGCGGTGAGTGC
Organism: Fimbriimonadales bacterium; assembly: GCA_038212035.1. Classification (GTDB taxonomy): domain Bacteria; phylum Armatimonadota; class Fimbriimonadia; order Fimbriimonadales; family Fimbriimonadaceae; genus Fimbriimonas. The sequence goes on along the minus strand of JBBQUZ010000009.1, from coordinate 19,102 downwards.
CGCTAAACGACTCGGTGCGGCCCCCATCCTCAGCCTTGAATCGTCCGCCGAAGTGCTGGCCCTGGTGCGCGCTTCCGAAGAAGCCAAAGAAGGAATCAATGCGTTCTTAGAAAAACGAACGGCGGAGTTTGTGACCCCATGGCCATAAAGAAAATCCTAATTGCGAATCGAGGGGAGATCGCCTGCCGAGTGATCTTGGCCGCCCAAGAGATGGGAATTCGGACCGTAGCCGTTTATAGCGAGGCAGATCAACGATCCATGCACGTGGGTCTTGCCGATGAATCGGTCGCGATTGGGCCATCAGAAGCGGCCCAAAGCTATCTTTGCGTGGATCGCATTCTCGACGCCGCGCGTTCCACCGGAACCGATGCGATCCATCCCGGCTACGGCTTTCTCAGCGAAAGATCAGAATTCTCGGCCGCCTGCCAAGCGGCGGGATTGTGTTTCATCGGTCCTTCTGCCTCCGCGATGAATCGGCTGGGTTCCAAGATGGCGGCGAAGGCCTTGGCCGTCGCGAACCAAGTGCCCATCGTTCCCGGATTCTTTAATCCGGGTGCCGATGCGCTCAAGTTAGCTATTGAAGCCGAGACGGTCGGTTTTCCGCTTTTGCTCAAGGCAAGTGCGGGCGGCGGAGGGCGCGGAATGCGCATTGTCCGGAAACGGGAAGACTTTGCCGATGAGCATCGAATGGCGGTGGATGAAGCAGAACGAGCCTTTGGCGACGGAGCCATGATGATTGAGCGCTTAGTGGAGAACCCGCGCCATATTGAGGTTCAATTCTTAGCCGATGCGCACGGAAAGGTCATCACGCTCTTCGAGCGCGAGTGCTCAATCCAACGAAGGCACCAGAAGTTGATTGAAGAGGCCCCGGCGCCTTGGCCGGGAATTGCCAATACTTGGCCCGCGATGCGCGACGCAACGACTCGCCTCGTCAAAGCTGCCCAATACGTGGGGGCGGGAACTTGTGAGTTTATTGTTGACCCATCAACCCAAGAGTTTTTCTTTTTAGAAGTTAATGCGCGACTTCAGGTAGAGCATCCGGTGACCGAAGCGATTACGGGAATGGACCTCGTTCAGTGGCAAATCAGAATCGCCCAGGGTGAGCAACTTCCCGACGAATTGTCCGACCGATCGCTGATAAGAGGCCATGCCATTGAAGCTCGGATTATTGCCGAAGATCCCCATCGAGGGTTCATGCCCGGAATTGGGAAGATTCTCGCCTGGGCCGAGCCTAAGCGACCGGGAATCCGGGTAGACAGCGGCTTTCGCGCCGGCGATGAAGTCTCGCCATTTTACGATTCGTTGCTTGCCAAGGTGATTTCACACGGCCCCACCCGGCAAGCGGCGATCTGTCGTTTGAAACTGGCCCTATTGGATTTTCATATTCTGGGGGTGCCTACCAACATCGGATTCGTAATTGACGTGCTCAACGATCCGGAATTCCTTCGCGGAGAATTTCATACGGGCTGGGTCGCCGAGCGATTTTCTGAACCTATCCCCGCCGACATCCCCCCGGAGTTAGGACAGTTAGTTCAAGTAGCTAGCCGCATAAGTACCTTGGCCAATTCCGGAACAAATGGTGAAATTGAAAAGCCAGCTTGGAATCAAACGGACAATTTTCGCCCCGGTGGCTAGGTCCCTGAAAAATGAGTCCCAAACAGTTCGGCGAAGCCGGTAGCCTCGGGATGCCGGTGCCCGAGTCCGGGTGATTATTGGTGATTTCGGGGCACCCGGACGTCGGCACGGGGCAAGTGCCTACAACGGGCTACGCCGTCGAATTCCAAATGAGTCGGCGAAGCCGGTAGGCTCGGGATGAACGTGCCCGAGTCCGGGTGATTGTCGGTGATCATGGGGCACCCGGACGTCGGCACGGGGCATCCGCCGACTACCGGCTACGCCGCGCATCGATCCGCAAATGGGCTTAGACCCAGATATTGCGGATAGGTTAGTCGCAGGTTTGCCTAATAATATTTCGTTTGGTAGGGCTTGGGACTCTTTGGAACGATCCCCCTGCGTATGGTTAGCATCGACCATTACTTGGTCGGTATTGAGGGCAAACGAAATGACCGTTTCATCTACATCCATTGGATTAATAGCGATTCTCATCTTGGGCGTCGGAGTTGCCTTGGTGGGAAATGCAAGGAATCATGAAGGTGCCAAATGGACCGCCCCTATGCCCAGTGTGGGGATTTCCAAGAAGGCGGAGGCCAGAGACGGAAACTTAGAACTGAGCGCAATGTACTTAACCGAACGTCTGGCTCACCGATCGGTTTCGGGTAAACCGGTCGACTGGAGGGTAGTTGGCCCATTGGAACTCAAGCCACAAGCAAGAGTAAAAGCCTTGTACCGGTCCCAAAGGCTGGTGACCGCCGATGACTACTTTATGGCCGCCTCAATCCTTCAGAGAAGTGCAAAGCCGGCCGATCTATTACTCGCCCACGAACTTAGCATCCTGTCGGTGGCCAAAGGTGACCAGAGGGGATTATGGCTGGCGGCGGCCACGGAAGATCGCTATTTAGTCAGAACGGGCCAGAATCAACGGTTTGGCGCCCAGTTTTGCCGCGCATCAGACGGTTCGGATGTGAAAATTTATCCACTTCAAGGGCTAATGACCGATGCCCATCGCGCTGCGGTGTCCGTACTCCCCATTCAACGACAAATGGAACAACTTCCCATGATTTACCACGTGGGCAAACTTCGCGTACGCCCCGGCGACCCCATTCAGTATCCCAACACGTAGCGTGGAGCTCACTTCTGCTTTCAAACCCGCCCAAGTTTTTGAAATTGCCCCTCAAGATGGGGCAATTTCGGGTCTTTGCCGGGTGTAATGCCAGGGCCAGCGTTGGTTTACGCAAACGCGTGGCGCACACTCCATGGCGCTAATTGAGATTCGGGGGCTGATCAAACGGTACGGTGGAGTCGTCGCTCTCAATGGCGTCGACCTGACCATTGAAGCCGGAGAAGTCCATGCGGTTTGTGGAGAAAACGGAGCCGGCAAATCCACTCTGAATCGAATTTTGGCGGGATCAGTTAAGCCAGATTCTGGTCATATCTTGGTCAACGGCCAGCCGTTGAATTTTGGTTCGGTGGCCGCATCCGAAGCCGCAGGAATTGCCATGGTGCATCAGGAGTCGGCGGCATTCCTTACTTTAAGTGCGGTCGAAAATCACCAGATCATGCGAGAACCGAGCCTCGCCGGCGGCTTGTGGCTAGATCGGGCCGAAATGAAGCGGCGAACCATTGCCTCACTGGCTGAATTTGGCGAGACTTTCGATCCCTCGGTTTCTCTAGAGTTTCGAAGCCTCGCCCAACGGCAAATGGTGGCAATTTCGCGGGCGGTGGCTGGCGATTGCCGTCTCCTAATTCTCGACGAGCCTACCGCCTCGCTGTCGTCTCGTGAAACGGATGCGCTGTTCTCGGCAATCAGGAAACTAAAAGACGCGGGAGTGGCCGTCTTGTACGTTAGCCACCGCTTAGATGAAGTGTTCGCGCTCTCCGACCGAGTGACCGTGCTCCGGGACGGCAAGTGGGTAGCGACCCAGCACACGGCTCGGACTTCTCATGAAAAGCTGGTTCAGTTGATGGTCGGCAGGGAAGTTACCTTCGCCGACCCGGTAGAAAGCAAAATCGCGCAAACGGTTCTCGAGGTCAAGAATCTCACGAGTGAAGGGCAGTTTCATAACATCTCATTTCAGGTGAATGCGGGTGAAATCGTCGCTCTGGCGGGTCTCGTAGGCGCCGGACGTTCTGAGGTGGCCCGCGCCATCATGGGGCTGGATTCCCTGGATTCAGGAGAAGTGAGGGTGGAAGGTGCGCTCATCCACAAGGATGCTATTGCCAAAGGGCTCGCCTTAGTCCCCGAAGATCGGCAACACGAAGGCCTTTTTCTCCCCTTTAGCCTAAGGGATAACATGGCGTTGGCCGCTCGATTTGCCCACGGGGGCTGGATCGATCGGGATGGAGAACGCGCAAATTCTCAATCGTTTATGGAGTCTCTTTCCATCAAGGCGGCATCTGATCTCGCCCCGGCCTCGTCCCTTTCGGGCGGGAACCAACAAAAGGTTCTAATTGGCAAATGGCTTGCCACCCACCCCAAAGTTTTGATTCTTGACGAACCCACTCGGGGTGTGGATGTGGGAGCCAAGGCGCAAATCCACCAACTGGTTAGAGAACTTGCCGCGAAGGGAGTTGCCGTTCTTGTGATCAGCTCAGAACTCAGCGAGGTCATAGCCTTGGGCGATCGAATCTTGGTGATGCGCCAAGGTCGCCTAGCCGGTGAACTGTCACGTGCCGAAGCCACTCAAGATCGAATCCTGAAACTGGCGCTTCACCAAAAAGGAGAAGCAGTGATTGCAAGTCAGCACCACCGAGGCATGCCGCGCGAACTTGGCGTAGGGTTGCTTCTCCTTGCCATGCTGGTGGCCGCCACGGCAATGAACCGAAGTTTCCTCTCCGTGGAGAATGTCCGAGACATGCTGGTGAAGGTGGCTCCCGCGATCATCGTGGGTTGCATGATGACCCTCACCATACTCGCCCGAGAGATTGATATTTCCGTGGGTGCCCTCATGGGATTATGCGCGGCAACTCTTGGCATTGCCTGTTCGCCCGACCGAATGGGATTGCCCGTAGCCGTTGGAATTGGGATGTGTCTTGGGGTTGGGTTACTGGGCGGCGCAATCAACGGCCTGTTGGTTTCTCGGGCAAAAGTGCCGTCCATTATCGTAACCCTCGGGATGCTGACAATCCTGAGAGGAATTACGGAACTGGCAATGGGTGGAAAGTGGATTGAGCATTTGCCCGATGGATTGCGGCAACTGGGAACGGGGGCGGCGTTGGGCGTTCCGTTTTCGGTTTGGATGGCGGGCTTTTTCGTGCTCATCGGCTTCTGGATCACCCGGCGGACCCGATTCGGTCTCCAAGTGATGGCCCTCGGTAGCAACCCCTCGGCGGCGGCACTCCGAGGAATTCCTACCGGACGCGTCACCCTTGGCGTTTTTGTGCTTACGGGCGTTGCCGCCGCCGTCGCGGCCCTGTTCAGTTCAACTCAGCTTCAAGTGATCGAGTCAGGATTTGGCAACGGGTTTGAGTTGGTCGTAATCGCGTCGGTAATTGTCGGTGGAACGTCCATTCGCGGCGGAAGTGGAACCATTGGGGGAACCGTTCTCGGCGCAACGTTGCTGGGAATCATCTCTACCACGCTGATTTTCCTCAAACTGGGTGAATCTGCCACGTATTGGGAGCGCGCAATTCAGGGTGGATTCATCTTGATTGCGGTACTCGGGGATCATTTAGGACGGCGCAAGTTGGGGGGGGCCGCATGAGTTGGCGGCGGGAATGGACATTGACCGTTTTGCTGGCCGTGCTGATGGCCGGCGCATTTGGATTGGAGCCCAGATTTGTTTCGGTCAAAGCGCAGACCTTATTGTTCACCCACTTGTGGGAACTCGCGGTGGTCGCGGTTCCGATGTTGCTCATCATCATCACCGGCGGGATCGACCTGTCCGTGGGGTCCACCATTGCGCTGTCGGCAATCTCCCTGGGGTTGATGTTTGAACGCGGGGTCTCTTTGTTGATCGCGGTTCCCGGTGCCATTGTCATAGCCGCTTTATTAGGAGCTACTAACGGCTGGTTCGTGGCAAGACTCAAAGTGCACCCGCTGCTGGTCACATTGGCGACAATGGCCGCGTTTAGGGGTATCGCAGAAGGCATCAGTTTAGCCCGTCCAATTTCCGGGTATCCCGATGGCTTTCTTCAAGTTGCACAAGGTCCGCTGCCGGCGATTATCTTTGGTGGTCTGGCCATTACCACGCATATTGTTCTTACGCGTACCGTGTTTGGGCGTTGGATTGTCGCCATTGGAACTGAGGAAACCGTGAGTCGATTTTCTGGAGTACCGGTAGCTCGGGTCAAGTTAGTTCTGTATGCCGTATCAGGATTTGCCTGTGGGCTCGCGGCCATGATTCTGGTGGCGCGGAACAATACGGCCAAAGCAGATATTGGGATGGGAATGGAGCTAGACGCAATAACTGCGGTTGTGTTGGGCGGAGCCAGCATTCAAGGCGGCAAAGGGAGTATTCCCGGGCTGGTTCTGGGCCTCATTCTAATTCACGAAACGCGTGAGTTTGTGAGTTGGCATTGGAAGCAGAATGAACTTAATCTTATCGTGATCGGGTCGCTTTTGTTAGTCACGGTGCTCCTAGAGCGCATTCCCACGCGCCGAAAACTTGGCGAAATAGCGCAACATTAGAGAACGGATTATGAAACTCACCTCCCTACTAATTCTCCCCTGTCTGTTGGCCCTCGGTTGCTCGAGCACCGAAACTTCAAAGACATCATCTGCTCCCGACGTGACTAAGACTTCGTCTTCCGACAAAGGGGGTAAGAAAATCACGATGGCCCTTCTGCCCAAAAAGAAAGGCGTGCCGTACTTTACAAGCTGTTCCGAAGGTGCGCAAGAAGCGGCTAAGGAGTTAGGCAACGTGGAATTGATCTACGACGGGCCAACCAGCGGGGATCCGGCCGAGGCGGTCAAGCTGATTGATCAATGGACTGCCCAGGGGGTAGACGTTATTGCCGTATCGCCCAACGATCCCGCCGTGCTTGGCCCCGCCATGAAACGCGCCCGCGCCGCCGGCATCAAAGTTCTAACGTGGGACGCCGATGCCGACCCAGCCTCTCGTGAATTTTTGGTGAACCAAGCCACTCCAGAAGAGATCGGTAATTCATTGGTAGACGCAATGGCCAAGGATATGGGCGGAGACAAGGCGACAGGGGACGTTGCCATTGTGACCGCATCACTCACCGCGTCAAACCAAAACGAGTGGATTAAGTTTATGAAATCGCGCCTTCCCAAGTACCCCGGGCTTCATTTAGTGGCCACCAAGCCATCCAACGAAGATCAGAAGTTAGCCTTTTCCACCACGCAGGATCTGATGAACGCTTATCCGAATCTCAAGGGAATCTTTGCGATCAGTTCGGTTTCGTTCCCCGGGGCCGCCGAAGCGATCAAGCAGGCTGGTAAATCCGGAAAGGTGTTTGTTACGGGGCTCTCCACCCCAAACGACATGAAATCTTACGTTCAGCAGGGTGTGGTTAAGTCGGTGATTCTGTGGAACACCAAAGATCTTGGTTACCTCACCGTATACGCGGCACGCGCTTTGGTGGATGGCACCCTCAAGGCCGGTTCAACCACGCTCAAAGCAGGAAGGCTGGGTGATAAAAACGTGGTGAAAGACAATGTGATGCTGGGTGGGACGATTACCTTCACCAAAGATAACATCGCCAACTTCAATTTCTGATTTAGGGTTAGAGACCGCGTAGTATGGAGTGTGGTCACCCGCGTTTATGAATCGGTTGTGCATGCGCCCGTGCGCGACGTCTGGGACTTCCATTCTTCCGCCAAGGCATTGGAAGTCCTGACCCCGCCGGGTAAGCGTTTGCGGGCGTTGTCGAAAGATTTAGTGGTGCGGAACGGAGCTCTCCACGAATTGGAGACCCGCCAATTTGGTTTGCGCTTGGTTTGGGCGGCAAGAATCTCGGAGGTAACTCCTCCCAATGGATTTACCGACGTAGCGGAAAAATCGCCATTTGCTTTCTGGCGGCACCGCCACGAATTTCGGCCCCAAGGGGAGGACACGTTGCTTACAGACTCCCTAACCTATGCGTTACCGTTTGGACCTCTGGGTCGGCTCGTAGACTGGCTCTTTGTTAAGAACCAGATTGACGCACTTTTCGCATTCCGGCACGCGGCGACAAAGGCCGCCTTGGAATAGGGCAAAACGTACGCTTAGTGAGTTCAACACACTGACTGAGATGAGTAAGTGATTGAGATAAAACAAATGGGTAGAAGTCACTTAGCGTGATCGACTGGTTTGTAAGGCTTGAGTGAACCCATGCGGGTAACTATTGACATTCCCCCGAACTTGTGCGAAGCGGTGAGCGAAACTTTTGACGATGACGCCGTGGCACGTTGGGCGGTCGAAACTTTAGTGGTGGAAGGCGTAAGAGAATGCATTTTGTCCATCGGCGAAGCGGGTGAGTTTTTAGGTCTGGGTTAATTTCAAACGGAGGCCCTTCTCAAGGAAAGGGGAATATCCGTAGTGTGGTCAGACGACGAGTTTGAACGTGATCAAGCTGATCTAAAAGCGATTATTGCCAAAACCCAATGATTGTCGTTACGGATACAGGTTCATGAGGGCACCTAATCCAAATGGGTCGGCAATCAATCCCAACAATTCACTAACTTAGGCTAATGCGCCGACAAGCTCGGGGTCGCCGACCATGCTTCGTCCGTGTTTGATGTAGTAATCAAACTCTTCCGGGAAAACTCTGATTGCGGCCATCACCGGCCATGACGCGGCGTCGCCCAGCGGACAGAAAGATCGGCCGTCAATCTGTGAGGTGACCTGCAACAGAAGTTCCTTGTCCCCTTCACGGCCCTTGCCCGCGATGATTCGTTCCATAATTTGGACCAACCAGCGCGTGCCTTCTCGGCACGGGGTGCATTTGCCGCAACTTTCGTTGGCGTAAAACACGCAGGTTCTCCAGATAAACTTTACGATGTCTGTATGCTCATTGAAGAACATACAACCCCCGCTTCCGACCATCGACTTAACCTCGGACATTTCTTCGTAACCTAAGATCGCCCGGTCTACCATCTCCGCATTGATGATGGGCACCGAACTTCCTCCGGGAATACAGGCCTTGAGCTTGCCACCCCGAATTCCGCCGGCCAGCGCGAGCAAGTCCTTCAATGGCGTTCCAAACTCAATTTCGAAATTGCCTGGGTTGTTAACGTGGCCAGAGACCGAGAAAATCTTGGTGCCACGGGAATTCTTGGTGGCTGCCCCCAGAGAAGACCACCATTCGGCGCCCCGATCCACGATGTAAGGCACGTTGCAATAGCTTTCCACGTTGTGAATCAGCGTAGGCTTCTCCCAAACGCCACTAATCACCGGGAACGGGGCGTGGGGAAACTTAAGGCGAGGCATTCCGCGCTCTCCCATGAGGGAACTCATGAGGGCGGTTTCTTCGCCGCACTCGTACGAACCGGCACCCATATGGATCTGCAGGTCAAAGCTGAAATCGGTGCCTAATATATTTTTTCCCAGCAAGTTGTTGGCATAGGCTTCGTCAATCGCGGCCCGAAGCGCACGCGCTCCGTCAACGTATTCGCCCCGAATGTAAATGTAACCCACATCCCCCATGACCGCGTACCCGGCAATTGTCATGCCTTCAACTAGCTCAAAAGGGCATTGCTCCAGCAGCTGCTTATCTTTAAAAGTGCCTGGCTCGCCTTCATCTGCGTTGCAGATAAGATAGTGAGGGTTCTTCTTCTCTTTGGGCATTCCGCCCCACTTAAGGGCAGCCGGGGCACCCGCGCCGCCACGTCCACGGAGTCCGGCGGCTTTAACCGAATCAATGATCGTGGATTTCTCCATCGACAGGGCTTTTGGAAGCCCCTGATACCCGCCTAGTCGCTTGTATCCTTCCAGCGTTCGAAACGTGGGGTCGTTTGTGTGTTCAAGAAGGAGCTTGTACTCAGCCATACCGTTAAATACTACCTTCTGGTCCCTGGCGGTAGCGTGTCAACCGGGTCGCACGGAATTCTCCCTTTTCCCGAACGGGACGAACCCCACCAGGGGGAGAAGGTTGGGATGAGGGTGCGACTGGGACTTTGTTGGTAATTAAACGACGGGGATTTGGAAGGGACTTGATGGTCTCGGAGAAACCCCCTCATCCCAACCCTTCTCCCCCAGCGGACGAACCACCGCCGGGGGAGAAGGGCTTTCCGACTGCTTCTACTTGACTTCGCCGGAACGAAGTTGGACTTTGACCACTTCACCGGCCATCTGCACCACCGTGGACGCCTCGGAGGCGCGAAGATCGTCAACCAGCTTATCAATGTAAGCCTCATTGAGCGGGCCGTGGTATTGATCGCCCACTTGGAGCACCACCGCACGATCGCAGGCGTTGAGGCATTCCACTTCTTCAAATGTGAACATTCCGTCAGCGGTGGTTTCGCCGTGCTTCACACCCAGTTTTTTCACGATATAATCCCTAATCTTCGGGGCGTCATTCACGTGGCAACTTAGGCAAGTACAAAGTTCCAGCTTATGCTTTCCGGGCTTATGGGTCGCGTTGTAGAGGGTGTAGAACGTGGCTACGCCTTCCACTTCGGCAAAATTTCGATGGAGCCGAAACGCAACTTCGGCGAGGGCCTCGGGGCTCAGGTGACCGCCGTATTCTCGCTGAGCCAACCACAGGGCCGGCAGTAAACAAGCTTTCAGGGTGGGGTAGTGCGATTTCAGCGCTTCTAGCTCGGCAACCCCTTGTTCTGAGAACCTAAGTTCCACCTCGTCGCGTTTCGGCGCGGTGGGTCGGTTGGCCAACGGAATATTGGAGACGGTATGGCCGTTTTCGTGGAGTCGGATTGGCTCGCTCATTCTCGTTTAGGTTACCGCCTCCGGGCTGGCTGGTACTCAAGCCAAACCCATCCGACAGAAATTCTCTAATTACCGGTCGATTTCTCCCAAGACAATGTCGATGGACCCGATGATCGCCACCACATCCGAAAGTGAACGACCGACCGCGGTGATTTCCAACGACTTTAAATTCATGAACGAGGACGGTCGCTCGTGCCATCGATACGGTCGGTTGGATCCGTCGCTGATCACGTAGAAGCCAAGCTCACCCTTTGCGCCCTCAATTCCGGCGTAGGCTTCTCCAACCGGAGGGCGGTAGCCTTCCGTATAGAGCTTAAAGTGGTGGATCAAAGATTCCATTGAGCTATCCAGCTCTTCACGAGGGGGCGGGGCAATCTTTCGGTCTGAGGTGCGGAACGGACCTTCGGGCAATCCGTTAAGCGCCTGCTGGAGGATTTTCACGCTTTCCTTCATTTCGGCAATGCGGACCAAGAACCGATCATAAACGTCGCCCCGGCTTCCGACGGGAATCGCAAATTCAAAGTCTTCGTAACAACAGTAAGGGTTGCTCTTTCGCAGGTCCCAGGCTACGCCGCTTGCCCGAGCGATCGGGCCACTGCAACCCAGCGACAATGCTTGTTCGGCCGTCAACACGCCAACATCGTAGGTTCGTTCCTTCCAAATGGGGTTGCCCACCAAGAGGTCTTCTACCACCTGAACCTCGGCGAGTACGGTATCTAAAAAGGTTTGCAGTTTGGGAGCAAATCCATCCGGCATGTCTCCGCGAAGGCCACCCGGAACGATCCAGCTGGGCATCATACGAACCCCGGAGAACATCTCGAACATATCGAGGATGTGCTCTCGTTGTTGCATCACGTAGAAAAACGGAGTCATCGCACCTAGGTCTAGGGCATGGGTTCCAAGCCAAACCAGGTGACTGGCCACTCGGCTTAACTCGGCCAAGATAACTCGTAAATACTGGGCTCGGCGGGGGATTTCGCAACCGAGGAGCTTCTCAACCGCCAGAGCGTGGGCAAGATTGTTGCCGTTTGCGTTGAGGTAATCCATGCGGTCTGTCATGACGACGCATTTGTGATATTGCTGGTACTCGGCCTCTTTCTCCATGCCGGTGTGCAGGTAGCCAATCACGCACTTGCACTGGATGATTGTTTCGCCTTCCAGCTCGCAAACCACCCGTAAAACGCCGTGGGTGCTAGGGTGCTGAGGACCCATGTTGACGACCATGGTGTTTTCTCCGACCCGTTCGAATACGGTTTCGGTGGACGGCATGAAGGTTTGCGTGCTCATATCTACTCTGCGAGATTACCGCGATGGGCAATCTGGTTACCCGCCTATTCCATTCTCAGTGCTTCAACCGGGTCTTTTCTGGCTGCTTTCATGGCCGGAATCAACCCGAAGACCCCTCCGACCCCTAAGCTGACCCCAAACGCTAAGACCACGGTTTCCCATGTGACCATGGGCTTTACCGGTGTGAATCGGTAAAGGGCAACGCAAACGGCGTAGCTAAGCGCCAAGGCAACCATTCCACCCAGCATCGCCTGGGCAATCGCTTCGGTGATGAACTGACCAAATATATCGGAGTTTCTGGCCCCCGTGGCTTTTCTAACTCCAATCTCCTTCGCTCGCTCGTTGACCGACATCAGCATCACCGTCATGATTCCGATTCCCCCCACGAATAAGGCGATCGAAGTAAGTCCGGTGAGGAGCCAAGTGAGAATTCCCGTGAGTTTAAATACCAAACCAAGAAGGTCTTCTTGGGTCAACACTTGATACTGCTGATGGTCTAAGCGCTGTCCCAAAACCGCGTCCATCTGCCGAATGAGTTTCTTAGGTTCAAAGTGCGGATCAACCTGAACCATAATTCGCGCCGTCTGCATATCCGGTTGGTGCCGCTTCTGCCCGTGGAAGGGAATGTAAACAAAGTTCTCAAGTCCGCCCATGCTGAACAAGCTCTTCTCGGTGCTTTTATCTTTCGTGACCCCAATCACAAGATATTTTCGCGAATTGATCGTCACCTGTTTTCCCACTGCGGCGTCCGTGCCAAACAACGACTTTCGGGCCACCGAACCCAGCACGCACACATCTTTGACGTCATCGTCCGCCGTGAATACTCTGCCTCCATCAAGCGCGGTCGGACGCATTTGAAACCAGGCTTCGGTAGTCGCTACCAGCACGGAGGAAGCCGTCTTCTTTTCCGTTCTCACGCCACCGCCCACAAAGGTCCACGGGATGGCTTTGGTCACTCCGGGGACACCGCGCAACCTCACTGCGTCTTCTTCTTTGAGAAAACTACCACCGCCGAGGTTAGGGTTAAACGTTCCGTCCTCAATTCGACCCGGGATAACGATGAGAACATTGACCCCAATGTCTTCCACCTGATGGGCCACGTCGGCCTGAACCCCTTTGGCGATGCTAATCAGCAAGATGATGGCGGTGGCGCCGACCATGATTCCCACCGAAGTAAGGATGACGCGTTGCCAATGCTCCTTAAGGCTGGCCAACCCGGACCTAACATTGGATAACAGTCGAGTCACTTGCGGTCCTACGAAGCCCGACTCGCCGTCGTCGCGGCGAAATCATCCAGGACTTCCGCGTAATCTTGAACGGTAGAACACTTGGTCAGTCGGTCTCGGGCCTGGGAAGCTCCTATTTCGCCCTTGATGTAAAGCGGAATTTGGCCCCGCAGGGCGCGGCACGCCCTGAACTCCGCATCTGCATCCGGACATCCATCACCCTCGTAATCCACCATCAACCGCAGGTGCTCTAAGGCGGTGCGAATCCGCTCTCCCAGGGTGGGAACCGGACCGGGGGGCAGGCCATGGAGAGCCAGACCGATGTCTCTAAGTTGCCAAGGGTTAGAAATCGCGGCGCGCCCCACCATCACACCGTTGCATCCGGTTTCGGAAATCATGCGGGTGGCGTCCGCTGGCTTCTTCACGTCTCCGTTGCCGATCAGGGGAACCTGAACGGATTCTCGCATCGCCCGGATGAGGTCCCAGTCTGCTTCACCTTCAAACCCCTGTTTAGCAAATCTGGCGTGAAGCGTAATCATTTGGGCTCCCACGTCTTGAAACCTCAGGGCCAAGTCGGGGGCGGCAAACAGGGAATAGTCCCACCCGGCGCGAACCTTAACCGTCACCGGAACTTTGACCGATTTCACCACCGCCGCAACAATGCGTTGCGCGTGCACGGGATCTTTAAGTAGGGCCGCGCCGGATCCTGTCTTACAAACCTTAGGCACCCAGCAGCCCATATTGATATCCACAAGGTCCGCTCCCATGGCTTCGCAGTGGCGCGCGGTTTCCGCCATCACTTCTGGATCGCCGCCAAAAATCTGAATGCCCAGAGGGCGTTCGTCGGGATGGATTTTCATCTTCCGAAAGGTTTTCACCGCTCCGTAGTGAATGGCCATTGCACTCACAAACTCGGTGAACATCAATCCTGGATTGGCCATTTGCTTTGCAATCAACCGCATGGGCAAATTGGTAACGTCCTCCATGGGGGCCAGCAGGAGGCGATTATAAATCGCGACGGGTCCCACGTAGAAGGCGGGTTCGGGGCTATTCAGCGCAATTTCGTTCGGGGTCAACGGTTTCCATTGTGGCGTGTCGCGGTTTGGTTCGGCTATTGTTAAAAATCATGGCAACGCCTTATGATGTTCAGGGACATATCGTCGCGATGGGTGGCGGAGGGTTTGGAGGTCCGTCAGACTCCCTTCAATTAGACCGCTATCTGCTGGGGCTAACGGGAAAGTCTCAGCCGACGGCTTGTTTTCTGGCCACGGCGAGCGGAGAGCCGCCAGCCTACATTGAACTCTTTCATGAGGTGTACGGGGGTCTCGGTTGCCAAACGTCGGACTTTTCGTTCTTCCGCCCGCCAACTGCCGACGTGAGAGGATTTTTGCAGAGCCACGACCTCATTTATGTAGGTGGTGGAAACACCAAGAGCATGCTGGCTCTCTGGCGTGAATGGGGCGTGGATGAAATTTTGCGTGAGCACTGGACGAACGGTGCCGTGCTCGCCGGCCTTAGTGCGGGAGCGATTTGCTGGTTTGAACAAGGGGTCACAGATTCAATACCAGGACCGCTAACCGCACTGGACTGCCTGGGTTTTCTGCCGGGGAGTTGCTGTCCGCATTACGATTCCGAGCCCGATCGCCAACCTGCCTACACCGCAATGATCAAGGACGGATCTACCCAGGCCGGGTTTGCCCTCGATGACTTTGCGGGTATTCACTTTGCCGGATCCAGTGAGCCGAGGGCCGTAGCGAGTTTATCCACCGCCCGAGCGTTCTGGGTTTCGTCCGCCAACGGGGTAGTGACTGAGCAACCGCTACCAGTTCATAAGCTGAACTAAACGATTTCGCGAGTCAAGGTGCCTTGACACTGTTGGCCCCTTCGCGCCTACAATCGGAGGCTGTAATCAGCGCGGAGTCTATTCGGATGTCAAAGAAGCACGTTAATGTCGGTTTAATCGGTTATCAATTTATGGGCAAGGCCCATTCCAATGCCTATCGCCAGGTGGGCCACTTCTTCGACCTTCCCGTTGAAGTAAACATGCACACCCTGTGCGGACGTAACGAAGCCGCGGTAAAGAAAGCCGCCGAGAACTTTGGGTGGAAGCACACCGAGACGGATTGGCGCAAAGTGGTGGCCAACCCAGACATCGACGTGATTGACATCTCGACGCCTGGCAACCTTCATTGCGAGATTGCAATTGCGGCGGCCAAGGCCGGAAAAGCGGTTTTCTGCGAAAAGCCGATCGGCAACACCCTAGACGAAGCTCGTGAAATGCTCAAGGCGGTTCAGGAACACACGGTTCCTCACGCGGTCTTTCACAACTACCGAAAAGCCCCGGCGGTGGCCCTCGCCAAGAAGCTGATCACCGATGGCCGAATTGGCACGATCTATCACTTCCGCGCCACCTACCTTCAGGATTGGATCGCTGATCCTAACTTTCCTCTGGTTTGGCGCCTTCAGAAGGAAATCGCGGGTTCTGGCACCCACGGTGACATTAACGCCCACATCATTGACCTTGGCCGGCACCTCGTGGGAGAAATGGATGAAGTCTGCGGCTTGCTCCATACCTTTATCAAACAAAGGCCGATTGCCGGTGAAATCGACGATAAGTTAGGCGCTAAAGCCAGCGAGCAAATGGGCGAGGTGACGGTTGACGATGCTGCGATGTTCTTGGCTAAGTTCAAAAACGGAGCGCTTGGCACTTTTGAAGCTTCGCGGTTTGCCGTCGGTCGTAAGAACTACAATCGGTTTGAAATCAATGGATCCAAGGGGTCACTGGCCTTCAACCTAGAGCGAATGAACGAGTTGGAGTTTTACGACAACTCGGTCCCTGCGGAAACCCACGGATTCACCTTGATCCAAGCCACCGACAGCAGCCACCCCTACGCCGGGCACTATTGGCCCGTCGCCCACATTTTGGGTTATGAGCACACGTTCATCAACCTGCTCGCGGACGCGTTTACCAATATGGCCAACGGTCACCGAATCGAGCCGGACTTCGTAGACGGGTTCGAGAACCAGAAGGTCTTGGACGCGGTGGAGCGAAGTAGCGAGACGAAGTCGTGGATCAAATTGTAAACTCCTCAAGAATGGCGTTCAGAACCCTCACCTGCAAAGGTGGTTCGTCCATTGCGGGAGAGGGCAGGGTGCAATACGGTTTAGTTAGGTTCCTTTTGGGACCATTTCATCGGTCTTGGGTGTGGCGATCTAATGTAAAAAAGGCGCAGACCGCCAATTTAATTCACCCTTTCCATGCTTAACTAAACCGTATTGGGGCAGGGTGAGGGTGAATTCCGGCTCTTAACTGTCCCTTCCGCAGAAAGAGGAGTCAATGCCCGGGCGTCGAAGCCACCTTTTGGGCTCTCGGCGCACTACAAACTGGTAGGCCGACGACCCCCTCATCCCAACCCTTCTCCCCCAGTTTTCGGAAAAACTGGGGGAGAAGGGCTCTCGGAACCCTCGCCTGCGGCGGTTCTGAAGGGCCCTCTCCCGCAATGGACGAGCCACCATTGCAGGCGAGGGTTTTGAGCGTGGTCGTAACTCAAGACTGCCCTTGGATTTCCAGTAAAATTGCCGCTGAACTCGCTTCTTCAGTTTGCGATGAGTTTGCGATGGGTCTGTATGATGGCGCTGAGGTCCTTCTTATGACTACTTTAATTAGAAACGAGTCCACAACATCAAAGCTCACCCCGTCGCGCAATCTGGCGCTGAAAGCGGTGCTGATTTCTTCATTGGTGGGGGCAATCGCAACATCGGCCTTTGCCCAATCCTCCGCCGCCAGTACGTCTGACATCACGTACGGCTTTCAACTGAATCCAAACTCATTCAACCAGGGTCCGAACCTATCGGTATCGGATTTGGGAATGCACACGTACAACCTTTTTAATTCAGATTACGCCACCTACGCCAAAATAAACGGAATGAGCTCGGCTTACGGAACGGCTGACCCATCTTCCACTTACAGCAACGTCAGCTGGTCGGGCTGGAGTGCGGTCATGTCAGGCGCGGTAACGTCGGCGGGCAAGGCGGCCGGATCAGCCGGAGTCCAGGAAAGTGTGATGCTGAGCAACACGGGCACCGACAAGATTTTTCTCGACGTAAATGCACTAGGTCACGCTTTTGGCAGTGCGGCAATCACGGGGGCTGTCGGCCCTTACAACTATGCATCCGTTAATACTTACGTGGGAATTTACGACTTCAACATCACTACGCTGACCGCAATGTCTAACCCGTTGGTCCACATTTACGGGGATAGCACGGGACTTACCACCAGCGTGACTTCCGATTGGTCCACCGTGACCACCAGCACGGGCACGGAATATGACGGTCACTACCTCGTTACTTTGAATCCGGGTGAGACGCACTTCCTTTCCTTCTATTCGAGTGGAAAGGTAATCGCAGCGGCAAACAACGCCGTGCCTGCACCGGCGGCGGCCCTGTCATTGCTGACTGGGCTGATCGGCACTGCGATTCGGCGTCGCAAATCTGCCTAAGCAGCAAAGAAAAGAGGCCCCGTTCCACGGTGGATTTGGGCCTCAACTCACGGATTTAGCTTCTACGGATCGCAGAAAAGCGTCTGCCAATGAGAAGGCTTCTTCCACCCCAACCGGCGGTAGTCGGCGCTCGATCATGCCCTCTATGATCTCCGCGAACATATTTTCTAGCGCGTCGTAATGGTGCAACTGTTTGCCCAAAAATTCTTTGCCAGAAGCAACTAAGGTTTGAGCCAAGTGAAGTTCGCCAACCCATGCCGCCGGAAGAGCGGTGAAGTGAATTGCACGGGCAAGGCCGCGCCAAAACCCGATGTTGTGTACAACATTTAAATACGTTCGCAACAGCTGACTTCCTAGCGGAATGTTCCCAATGAGACATTCGGAAACTCCCAGGAACAGCATTGCCTCACCGGCAATTTTCCCGTTTTGGGTGTCAAATTCAACCGCCTGTCGCCAGTGGTTTCGCGCATCGTCACGACAGTGGGTGCCAAACAAAGACTCGGCTAAGTTGCAGTGGCAAACGGCTTGCCACCGGGCATTTCCAAATTCTTGGGCGAGACATAGTGCGCTTTGGTGGAACGGAGCGCCCTCAGAAAACTTGCCCTGCCGATTGTTGATGTTCCCCATTTGGTTGAGAAGACGAAACTTAGTTTCCTTATCACCGCTAGTTTCTGCCAATTCGTTTAGAACCTCCAAGGCTCTTTTGGCTTCTTCCAGTTCACCGAGTTCTTGGTGAAAAACGGTCAGCGTTTGAAGGGCCAAAATTCGACCGGGACCGGGAGCGCTTTGGTCTGGTAGCGCGAGGATTGAATTGATGAACTCAATTCCCGCGCGAGACTTGCTCCGGTAAATCCAGTGCATATGAAGCACCCCCGCCAGATTTAGCGCTTCATCGATGCTAATTAAACCTTCTTGGCAAAGCGAGACCACCGACTCGAGGTTTCCACGCTCCCGATCCAGCTTTCGGTGATTAAGCGACTCGGTTTGATCCACGCGGGAGTTGGTGTACTCGGTTAAATCTGTAAAGTACTGCACGAACCGCTTGACCGCCGATTGGCCTTGCATTTGAGGCAGCTTAGACCTTGCGTAAACCCGAACCGTGTCCAGCATGGAGAACCGTAGCTCTCCTTCTTGCTCGGATGAAAAAACAAGGGAGCCGTCAACCAGCCGGGCTAACATCGCTTCAAAATTTGCGGTAAGCGTGACGGCCCGGGCGGAATCTAATGTCCAACCGCTTCTAAACAGGCTAAGGGTGCTGAGGAATTCTTGAGTTTCGGGATCCAGTAGGTTGTAGCTCCAAGCAATGCAGGCTTCTAGTGATTGATGCCTGGGGTCATGCCCTTTCTTTCGTGCGACTAATCGGTTGGACCGTACATTTTTTCGCATTTCGGCAACCGTCCACGTGCTGGACCAGGCGGCCATGATTTCGATCGCCAGCGGAATGCCTTCAAGTTCTTCGCAAAGCATGGCCACGTCATTGATATTGCGTGGGGTCAGGGAGAAGTCCAGTCGCGAATTCCGCGCCCGATCTACAAACATCTGAACCGCAGGGTGGCGTTGGGTCAATTCCACCGCTCTGGCCGGCAGTTCCCGAGCGTTGATGGGCTCCGATAACGGGGTGAGCACAAGGAGTTGCTCACCTTCT
>JBBQUZ010000008.1:0-88092 GCA_038212035.1 Fimbriimonadales bacterium | reverse complement strand
AAACCTTGGGGTCCGTGGCAAAGTTAACGCCCGGATACAGGTTGTCGGCAAACTTCTCTTTGTATTCAAAGGATTTGATCACCAAGAAACCGATCGCGCATGCGATGGTCACTAAGATGTAGTTCATCACGTGCTCTCGCTTCTTAAGCTGAGCACTCTGAACCGCCATGACCATGGTGAAGGAGCTGATGAGCAGAATAGTGGTGTTGACCGCCCCCATCATGACGTTTAAGTGCTCGTGGGCGATCCAGAAATCCAACTGGTAGTTCCATCGGTAGAGGGTGTAGATCAAGAAGAGCGCACCAAAGAACATGATCTCGGTGACCAAGAACGTCCACATCCCAATGATGTAAGACTCATTCTGTTGCTCAATATTTTCGAACTGATGGTTCAGCCCAAGTTCGTGGCCCTCTTCGTGGGCATGGTCAGTTGCTCCGGCGGCAGCCATTAAATCTTCGCTCCTTCTGCCAGCTTAGCCTGATTGGCTTCGTGCTCGGCGACGGGGTCAAAGTCATAAACCTCATCCAGAACCACGGGTGTCTCAAGGAAGTTTAGCGTGGGAGGTGGTGAAGACGTCTCCCACTCCAGACCGTGGGCACCCCAAGGGTTCGCCGGGGCCTTCGGGCCGTTGAAGAGCGATAAGGTGAGATAGATGCCCGGAACAATGAAGCCCAGAGCGAGGAACGAGGCACCCAAGCTAGACATGATGTGGTAGGGCTGATACTCCGGGGCAAAGTAGTAATAGTGATAGCGCCTTGGCATTCCCATCCAACCCATGATGAACTGGGGGAAAAAGGTGAGGTTAAAGCCAATGAACACGATGATTGCGTTGACCTTGGCAATCGGCTCATTGTACATACGGCCCGTGATCTTGGGCCACCAGTAGTGCAAGCCGCCCAAGAACGCCGTAATGGTTCCGCCGACCATTACATAGTGGAAGTGCGCCACGATAAAGTAGGTGCCTGTAAGGTGGATATCGGTTCCCAAACAACCTAAAAACAGTCCGGTGAGACCACCCAAAGTGAACAGTCCGATAAAGCCCAGTGCATAGTACATGGGCGTGGCCATCCTCACATTACCCTTGTAAAGCGTGGTTGTCCAGTTAAAGATTTTAACCGCCGACGGCACCGCAACCAAGAAGCTAATGAGCGAGAACACCACACCTTCGTACATCGACTGGCTGGAGACAAACATGTGGTGGCCCCACACGATGAACCCGAGTCCGGCAATGGCGATGGTGGAGAAAGCGACAAAGTGATAGCCAAAGATCCGCTTTCTGGAGAAATTAGCAATGAGTTCTGACTGCACGCCAAACGCGGGCAGAATCATGATGTAAACCGCCGGGTGGCTGTAGAACCAGAACAAGTGCTGAAACAGAACGGGATCGCCGCCCAACTCAGGGGCAAATATCGGCAGGTGAAGCGTTCTCTCAAAGAACACTAAAAGAAGGGTAATCGCAACCACCGGCGTACCTAATACCACCACCACGCTGGTTGCATAGAGCGCCCACACAAACAGCGGCAGTCGAAACCAAGTCATTCCCGGTGCGCGCATCTTGTGCACGGTAACAATAAAGTTCATGCCCGTGGTGATAGAGGAGAAGCCAGCAAGGAAAATGCCGACAATCACCAAGCTCACCTGGGTGTTGGAATACATGCTGGAGTACGGCGTATAAAATGTCCAGCCGGTATCGATACCGCCCGTACACACGCCGATGAGCATGAGGGCTCCACCCGCCATAAACAGGTACCAACTGCCAAGATTTAGCCTCGGAAAGGCAAGATCACGGGCCCCTATGGCCAGCGGCAAGATGAAGTTTCCGAGTGTCGCCGGGATCGCAGCGACGAGGAAGAAGAACACCATGATCACGCCATGAGTACTGAACACCTTGTTGTAGGTGTCGTTCTCCAGCACGGAGCCTGCGGGCGAGGTGAGTTCCCAGCGGATAATGCCGGCGGCCAAGCTTCCCAGGATAAAGAAGAACGTAGTGGAGATGAGATACATCACGGCAATCCGTTTGTGATCTCCGGTGAGAAGCCACGATTTAATCGTGTGGTCTACGTTTAGGTAGTTCTTCTCTTCCTGCGGTTTCGGATTCTCCGAAACCGCTCCAGTGGTAATACGGGTGGAGCTCATATTATCTTCCTTCTGATCCTTGTTGCGCCGCAACGGCACCAACACTCAAGGTTTTCCCTCGCATGGTTGGTGTGGCCTCTGGGCTCGTAGCTTGGGCTTGGATGGCCCCTACCGACATCACATCGTTTACGTTCACTTTGCTGGAGGAAGTTAATTGCCCGGCGGCCGCAACCGTACTCCCCGTGGGAACCGCAATTCCCTGACCCAACACTTTAATGTAACTGATGAGGTTCAAAACTTCTTCTTCTGATAACTGACCTTGGTAGGCCGGCATCGTGCGATCAAATCCCTGGGTGATGTGGTTCCACGGGTTGATGATAGATTCGCGCAGGTAAGCATCATCGGCCAGCAACGCGGTACCGTCGGTGAAGACGCGTCGCTTTCCGTAAATACTGTAAAGCGACGGGGCCCGAAGGTTATCTGTCGCGCCGTGACAGTTATTGCAACCCTTCACACTGAAGGTTCGCGCTCCCGCCTGCTCCATCGTCATGGGCGTCATGGACATGCCGCCGTTTTTAGCCCAAGCGGCCCATTCAGCCGGCTCCATCGCAATCACCTTTCCACCCATTTCTGAGTGCTGGGTTCCGCAGTACATGGCGCAGAACATGTGATATTCACCCGCCTTGGTAGGGGTAAACCACATCTGCGTATATCGTCCGGGAACCACGCCCATTTGCACCCGAAACGCTGGGATGTAAAAGGCGTGCAAGACGTCTTGCGAAATCATCGTGACCTTGATGGCCCGTCCTACCGGAACGTGGAGGGTGTTGTTTTCCCGAATGCCGTTAGCGTGCTCAATATGCCACATCCACTGCTTTCCGATAACGAAAACCTCTTGGGCATCGGGGGGAGGCGTCTTCATCTTCATGAAGAGACTGGCACCGGCAAAGAACATAACGACGCCTAAGACTAACGGCACGACCGTCCAGATCGTCTCTAGTCTTGCATCTTCATAGAGCGGTCGAGACCGGTCAGCTTTAGAACCCTCTTTATATCGAATCGCCAGGAAAATGATGGCTCCGGCAACGGCAATTGTGAAGAACGCGGTAAGGGCGCACAACGTGTAGAAGAGAATGTCGTACTGGGCAGCAAAGTTCGACGCATTTGGCGGGGCCATCGGGAAGTTAAACATGGTCTAGAATTGGGGGCTCAGGCGCCCGGCTGGCCTCCGGGCAAAGAGGTCTCTCGTCGGCTTTTAATACTCATGCCGACGATGGAAGTGACAAGGACGATTAGGGTAACAACCCCAGCCAGCCTTAAAACATTTTCGATGATGACTCGGCGCTTGCCGGTGGTGGGATCCACCATGATGCAACCAAACATGAAGCTCTGGTCTGCGGACTCTCCCACCTTATCGTTCCGAGCGAGCGCGAGCGCACTTTCCAGTACGCGAGTTTGTACTTCGGCCCCAATCGTGTAGCCAGACACCACGCCTTTGGGAGTGATCAGTACAGAGCAAACCGGGTGATTGATCAGATGGCGGGGGGCGTCGTATTTGTACTTAAACCCAATCGCATCCGTGATCTTGTGAATGGATTCCATGCTTCCGGTGAGCATGTGCCAACCGTTTTCCGTACCTGGCTGATGGTATGCATCCATTACCAACACTTTCTTTCCGTGGGCTAGTTCCGGTGTCTCCACCGGATCGATGCTGAGGAAAATGACATCAAGGTCTCTACCCACTCGCAGGTCATCGGCTTTGAACTCCGCAATGTTCGTCTTTGCAGTGGCCTTGGTAAGCGTCTTCAGCAAACTGTCTGTGATGACGGAACAACCGGTTCGGCACGCGTAGAACATAGGAATCATCACCATCGGGCGACCGGAAAAGATATCGCCAAACTTAATCGACTTCCCTTCATCGTCCTTGAACGGAGTGTCCATAGGCAACTGCACACCAAGTTTCTGAGTGATCCCCATATCCTTAGTGAGCTGAGACTGATTATCGTAGTTGGGCGTGTTGGCCAACGCGCCGTCTTGCGCAAATGCCGAGTTGCTAAGGGCCGAGACGCAAGCCACCGCCACCAAAGCATGCAAAAACACGCTACAGTTTTTCGATCGGCTGGCAGTTGTTTTCAACATGGTTATCGCTTCTTTTCGTCCGTGGTGTTGCCTTTGGTTACGGCAGGCTCGTTTGACGTGATGACCGGAAGCCCGCGCTCAGCTAGAATCCTCATTGCTCTATCGATTGGGATGTGAGACTTGGTGGCATCGATCGCGCTGGGGCCGGTCGTGCTCAATTGGCCGGATTCCGCTTGTCGAAGGTCCGCGATGTCTGTCTTAGCCGTGACGTTAGATTGCAACAACGGATTGGGCGACAAGGGCAAGCGGCGCGCAAAAGCAGGCTTCACCGGTACGTTGAACGGCTCTGGATGCATATATCGGTAAATAAACCAGCCAACAACGTACGACCCAATCGCGAAGGCGAAGAAGCCCATGGCGGCCTTAGCCACCGACGGGACATCGATATCCCGAACCTCGTATCCCATCTCAACCAGCGGATCCTCTCGCTTGTGATCAGTGTGCATTATGCAGAGCCTCCTTTAGGCGAGTGTCGTACTGCGGCAACAGCGGGGCCTTGCGGGTTTGGGTAGCAAAGCTAGCCAGCCACAGGCAACCGATGCTGACAAAAGCCAAGATGTCATAGGGCAAGCCGCTAGAAATCGGTCCCATGTGGGCCCGACCCGGAATCGCGGGAACCACAATTTGGTAGACGTCAACAATATGGATCACAAACATCCATCCCGCCACCTTAGCCAGATTCAACGGATAGTTTTTCATTCGCGGCGACAGTAATAAGAAGAACGGCACAAAGAACTGACCGATGATCAGAACCAAGCCAAGGGCACCCCAACTGATCGGTGAGGTCACATCAAATGCACTGCTCCTCACTTGGTAATACGAAGCAGTTTCCGGCAAGTTACCGTTCCAGATGATCAAGAATTGCGAGATTGAGGTGTAGCCCCAAAGCATCGTCATCAAGAACATCATGTTGCCCAGGTCTCGGGTGAGATCAGGGGAAACTATCTGCTTGTACGGCTGCTTGTCTGCGTTGGTGCAAACAATGACCACGCTAAAGGCAAGTGCGCTGAGTGCAGATCCCACTACGACCCATAGGCCGTACATGGTGGAAGACCAATGCGGCTCCAGAGACATCACCCAGTCTGTAAACGCAAATGTGCTCGTGATGAAGAACATCACCAGTCCGGCCGCTCCGCCGCTTCTTCGCCTCTCCTCAAGGGCAAAGTTCTTAGAAACGTCCTGCTTCAGAGTTGAATTCCGCATTGACCAAGCCCACACCCCCCAGATTCCAAAGTAAAACAGATACCGGAAAGACCAAAACGGAACATTGAGGTATCCCGCCTTCCACTGAAGGATATGGTCGTGCGCCACCACATCTGGACGGGCCCAAATGTAAAGCACAGACGGGTTGAGCAAGATGGGCAGGAACAGAATGGCCATGAGGCCAAGGTTGATTAGCCCGCCGCCAGCCTCCAGCAACCTCAATATTGAAGTGGACCAACTTCCCTGCGTGGTGTGGTGCAACAGCGCCAGGCCGAACATGCCAATGGTAACACTGAGCCAGAAGATAAAGCCAAACATATACGAGCCGGCCATTTGCGCTCGCACAGTGGGGTTACCAAACATCATAGCCAAACTCGCGATGAGGGTGACTAGGCCAACCAGCCAGAGTGCTGGCGCCATGCGGCCGATGTTCAGTTCGCTGGATTGACTACCGGCGGATGAACTAGGCAATTCGTGTTCTAGGTTGAGGTCCGTCATTTCTGGGCAAGCCTGCCGTCTTTAAGTTGAGTTTTTTTCTCGGTTGCCGCCGATGCGGTACCCGCATCGGCGGGAGAAGCCGCTTGGCTCAATTGCAACGCGCGAATGTAGGCGGCAATTGCCCAACGATCTTGCGGTTCAACGCGCGAAGCGTAGGAGTACATGGCTCCGTAGCCGTTGGTGATCACGTCATAAAAGTGTCCAATCGGCATCTTTCGCAAGCGATCCGTGTGGTAGTTGCCAACCGGTCTCTTCAGCGTGAAACCCCGGTGGGCAATCATTCCGTTACCGTCTCCCAAGCGACCGTGACAGGGCGAGCAGTAAATGTTAAATCGCTCCTGACCTCGCTTTAGCAAATCTAGGGTCACCGGGAGCGGAATCGTAGCGATCCACTTTCCGTCTTTGGCCCCGGTGTAGTAAGCATCGTCCTGACGCATATGATCGCGGGGAATCGTGTCCGGTATCAGAGGGCGTGCCGACTGGCCGTCCGAGTAGAACTCGCTAACGTCCAATGGTTCGGTCTTGGACTGACGCCACATATCGGTGTGGCACCCCGCAACCAAAGCGCCCAACCCCGCGAGGATCGCGAACTTAATGGCCGAACTAAGGTTCACTTTTCCACCTCCGAGATGGCGAGGGGCTTTAGATCCTGAAGAAAGCGTTTGGTTTCTACGGAATCGTACAAATGGTCCTCGGCTTCGATGGCCAAGAAGAAGCGATCCTGACTCGCTCTTTCAAAGCCCGGCGTGTTGAAAATGGAGTGGTATAGCTTAGGCAAGTGGTTAAGCCCAATCATTGAGAATACAGCGGTAAGCGCGGCGAACAAAATCGTAGCCTCGTACGCCACCGGGAAGAAAGCTGGGATGGAGAAGAACGGTTTACCACCCACGTTAAGTGGGTAGTCCACGGTGGATGTGTACCACTCCAAGAATATGCCGGAGAAGGTGCCGATTAATCCGCCGCCGAACACTAACCATGGGACCTTGATCTCATGGAAGCCGATGGCTTCCGACAGCCCGTGCACCGGAAACGGCGTGTAGGCGTCCATCTTTTTATAGCCCGCTTTTCTGGCATGTTCAGCCGCTTCTAACAGCTGATCTGGCGTATCAAATTCGGCGACCAGTGCGTAGGGGCCGATATCTTCAGTAGCTCCGTGGCTCATTTACTCTCCCACTCCTACTGCGGCCGCAACTTTGGAGGATGACTCGGTTGCCCCGAGCTTTTGAAATTTGTACAGAAGGTCTTTCACTTCAAAGATGTTGACCACCGGCATAAACCGAATGAACAGGAACATCAAGAATAAAAAGAACCCGATGGTTCCGCCAAACATGGCGAAGTCCCAACCCGTTGGGTAGTACATCTTGTCCGACGAAGGAAGGTAGTTATTGGTGAGCGACATCGGGATGATGACAAACCGCTCCAACCACATTCCCACGTTAACCACCAGGCCAACACACCACACCACGGTGAGATTTCTGCGGAGGCTGGGGAACCACATCAACTGGGGGATCACGCCATTACATGTAATCAGCGCCCAATACGCCCAAGCGTAGGCTCCGTTGAATCGGCGATTGACCAACAATTGATAGTCAAACGGGTTAGCCGAGTACCAGCTAAAGAACACCTCTAAAATGTAGCCATAGAAGACAATGAGGCCAGTGGCCAACATGATCTTTGCCATCCAGTCGATATGGCGCATGGTGATGAGATCTTCTAGCTTGTACCACTTGCGCACCGGGATCGCGAGGTTAAGCACCATCGCAAATCCGGCAAACACCGCCCCCGCAACAAAGTACGGAGGGAAGACCGTAACGTTCCAACCCGGAACGATGGAGCTGGCAAAGTCGAAGGACACGATACTGTGCACGGAGAGCACCAGCGGAGTTGAAAGTCCGGCAAGCAACAGATAGGCCTGCTCGTATCGGTGCCAGTGCTGGTTACTGCCTCGCCAACCGAGCGAAACGATTCCCAACAGCACCCGGGCAAACTTATTGTGGTTCTTATCGCGCAGGGTGGCAAAGTCCGGAATCAGACCAATGAACCAGAAGAGCAAAGAAACCGTAAAGTAAGTGCTAACCGCAAACACGTCCCACATGAGCGGAGACCGGAACTGGGGCCAAACTCCCATGATGTTGGGATACGGAAATAGCCAGAACAACGCCACCCAAGGACGACCGGTATGCAACAGCGGGAACATGGCCGCACACATGACCGCAAAGATCGTCATGGCTTCTGCAAAGCGGTTAATCGAGTTCCTCCACTGCTGCCTAAGCAGCAGGAGGATGGCCGAGATTAGCGTTCCCGCGTGACCAATACCAATCCACCAAACAAAGTTGACAATGTCAAACGCCCAGGCAGTGGGAACGTTGTTTCCCCAAATTCCAATGCCTTGGTAGAGCAACCACGTGATGGTAAGCACCATCAGGCCGGTGCCCATTAGACCGAATAAGAAGAATCCCCACCAAACTGCTTTGTGGCGTTTCTGATCCAGAACCACGGAGCCGATGATTTCATCAAGAGATCCAAAGGTTTGGTCTCCGGTAATCAGGATATCGTTAAGTTTGTTTACTTTCGCCATGGTTAAGCCGTTTTCTCCTTCACAGCGACCGTAATCTCTGGGTTCGGATTTCTAAGCTTGGCGAGGTGAGAAGTCCTAGGCCGAGTCTGCAGTTCCTCCAGAAGCAAATAGCTTCGAGGATCCTTTCTCAACTTAGAAACTTGGCTATCCGCATCGGCAATGTTTCCAAACACAATGGTCTGAGTGGGGCAAGCCTGCTGGCAAGCGGTGATGACCTCGCCTTCTTTGATATCTCGGCCCTGTTTCTTGCCTTCAATCCTCGCATCATTAATGCGTTGCACACAGTAAGTGCACTTCTCCATAACCCCTCGCCCGCGAACCGTAACATCGGGGTTGTTAAGCATTTTCAGCAACTGGATTCCCTGACCACGCGGAGCGTGGATCGGACCCGGGAATGCCCGTTCCAGCGGAGGCGCCGCAATCTTGTCCTCAAAGTTCGGCTGGTTGTCTGAGTAGTTGAGGTAGTTGAATCGGCGAACCTTATACGGGCAGTTGTTGCTGCAGTACCGGGTGCCCACACAACGGTTGTAGACCATCTGGTTCAGACCCTCGTGGCTGTGGACTGTGGCTGCAACTGGACAAACTGGTTCGCACGGGGCCTTCTCGCAGTTGACACAGGCCAGCGGTTGCCAGTTGACTTCCGGATTCACGTCATCGCCGCTATAGTAGCGATCAATTCTCAGCCAATGCATCTCACGGTGCCGGCCCACTTGGACTTTGCCCACCACCGGAATATTGTTCTCGGCTTGGCAAGCGGTAACGCACGCGTTACATCCAGTGCAGGTGTTCATATCGATGGTCATGCCCCACTGGGGACCTTTCCATTCGAAAATTTCGTCGGGGTAAAGATTCTGCTCCCGAATTTCGGCCGAATCTGGCGCGGTCTCGGGCTTCAGAGACTTGGGATTGGCGTTGAATGCGGCCAGAGTTCCGGCCCGAATCACGTCCCGATCATCAATGATCTTGTCGCCGCCGAGAGGAGTATGCCCTTGGGTAGTGGCCAAGTTGCTCTGTCCGCCAATCGGCTTGATCTCAACGCCCTGAGCAAAATGCAGGGAATTGGAGTTTCGGATTTCGTAAGCGTTAAACCCACCTCCATCATCTCCCTTGACCGTTGCCACTGCACCACCCTTAGTGCGACCGTAACCCAGATGCACCGTGACCGTATTGTCGGGCTGACCGGGTTGCAGAAACACGGCGGCCGTGACCGATCGTCCGTCTAATGTCAATGTGACCAAATCGTCACTGACTACGTTAAGCGTTTGACCTAGCGCCGGGCTGATCTGCGCAACGTTGTCCCAAGTCATCTTAGTGAGCGGCTTGGGCAGTTCTTGTAACCAACCGTTGTTGGCGTATCTTCCGTCGTAGATTGTGGAATCGGGAAGGAACTGAATTTCAATTCCGTTAGTGAGCGCTTTTTGGGGATAAGTGGGCACGGTAGCCCCTGCCTTAACCGATAGGGCCGGACTTGCGGTTCCGGGAACCACTCCATCATGAACGTAGCGTCGCCAAGATTTTTCGAAGTCACTGCCCGCGGGAGCGGCTTGCGCCCATCGCATTTTGACCAAATCGTGTCCGCCGCGCGGCTGACCCATAAGCGTTCCGACAACTTCAATTGCAGAACGGCCGTCAAACAGCGGAGCGATGAGCGGCTGCACTACGCTGGTAGTTCCCTCGTAGGATCGGGCGTCCGACCAAGCCTCAAGAGAATGCGCCATTGGCAACATCCAATCGGCAGTCTGACCCGTTTCGTCAACGTAAGGGGCGAGGAGAATTCTCGTTTTGGCCTTGGCCATCGCATCGCCAAATCTCAAATCGGCAGGAGCCGTGAACACCGGATTGGTATCTAACATCAACAGAACGTCAACCTTCCCCGAGTTGAGGTCTGCAGTTAGCGATTTGAGGTCATTGGCCTTAATCGACGCGTCTACTGGGGCAATGTACTTAACCGTTTTGCCAATTGAATCCAGCGCCGCGTTCATTAGGTTGGCCAGCGCGTGGACTTCCGGCGGTTGATTGGCCCCGGCAACCACGATACAGGCGCCGGCGTTGACCTTCAAGTCCTTCGCAATCGCGACGACGTCCTTATCCGAAACGGCAATTCCGCCAATCTGACCGTGAGCACCCGCCACTCCCAGCAACTTGGCCAAGTAGCCCGCCACCTGGATGACTTCGGCGGCCTTCACCGGCCAGCGGTGATCAGCCATTGCCCCCACCAGACCGGGCGAACTCTCGAACGCATACAACCGGTTCATCTCACCCTTGCTACCGGTAACTCGGCGACCATTCGCAAAGTCTCGGGCGTAGCGGAGACTGCCAGGGTTGGCGACCGTGCTCAGAA
Organism: Fimbriimonadales bacterium; assembly: GCA_038212035.1. Classification (GTDB taxonomy): domain Bacteria; phylum Armatimonadota; class Fimbriimonadia; order Fimbriimonadales; family Fimbriimonadaceae; genus Fimbriimonas. The sequence continues at coordinate 77,257 of JBBQUZ010000008.1, read as the reverse complement.
AGTCTGAGTCTAAAGAAACCACGACCTTCGCCTTCGTGAAATCGTAAATGGGATCGGCCACCGCACCAAAGGCCAGATCGGCGCCCGCGTAGATGTTCACGCGATCCACCGCTTCGTGGCGATGCCATTTGGCGTTGGGGTGAGCGGCAAGAAATTGTTGAATCAAGGCGGAAAGCGTCGGAGAAGTTACCGCTCCGGTCAAAAGTCGGATTCCCGCACCGCCGATTGGCTTCTGGTCCGCGAGCAACTTTCGGGACTCGTCTTGGAACAGCTCCCACGTGCTGACGTCTCCGCGATAGACAACGTTTGATGCCCGATCTGGATCGTAAAGATTTAGAATCTCGGCTTGAGAAATTGAATCCAAAGCGCCCAGAGATGCCGGGTGATCGGGATTGCCTTCTAACTTAGTCGGCCGGCCCTCGTGTTGCTCCACCAATACGCCGGTGGCAAATCCGGCCAGGGAAATTGCGGTGGCGTAGTAAAGCGGCTTGCCCGGCACCATTTCTTCGGGTGCCTTAACGTAAGGGACGACTTTGTCTTGGGGCAAGAAAACGCCACGGCAACCGGTGAGACCGGCCAGGGCCATGGATGCGCCCATAAACTTGAGGAGGTCGCGTCGATTGATTTGCATCAAGGTCGCGCGGTTGGGAAACTCGTCGTCAACCCATGCCTGAAATTCGGCGGTGTCGGCAACCTCTTCGAGACTGCGCCAATACTTTTTGCCCGTCTTACCGGCCAGCTTCTCTCGAATCGCATCGAGATTGAGCCGAATCGGCTCGTTTGCCGGCGTGGAGCTTGTAGGTGTGTGCTGTTCTTCCATTAAAACTCTTTCTTTCCCTTAGTGGTGGCACACCGAGCAGTCGGCTAACTGCTGAACTTTGATGCCGTAAGTCTTGACTAATTCCTTGCCTTCGGCAAGATCCTTAGGATTATCAGAACCATCGTATTCGCCTCTGAGTAATGCTTGCTCGCGAGGGCTTGCCTTGGCTATGCCATTTTCCTGAAGCTTCCAATAAAGATTGAATACTTGCTGTCGTGGATTGAGATCTGGGCGGGTGGCATCCTTGTAAATGTATCGCTCCGGCGCTCGGTGGCACTGAAGACACCACTGCATCTGAAAAGAATTACCCTTCCACGTGATCTGCATATTGTTCACCGCACCGTGGCACGTATTACAGTTGAGACCGCGATCCACGTGGATGGAGTGGTTAAAGTAAACAAACTGGGGCACCTTATTCACCAAGTTCCACTTGATGGGCGTGCCCGTCTCGTAGCTCTGCCGCACCGGTTCAAGCAGGGGACTGTTGGTCCAAATTTGAGAGTGGCAACTCATGCAGGTCTCGGTGGAAGGTAGACCCGCATAGCTGGATTTCTCCACGCTCGTATGGCAGTATCGGCAGTCTATGCCCAGCTCCCAGGTGTGGTGCTGATGGCTAAACGGTACGGGCTGGTTGAGCGGAACAAATACCTTGGTGTTGGCGGGCGATCTGCTTAGCGCCGCAAGGGCAAGCCAAACGGAAGGGACTCCGATCGCCACACTAAGGAGGCTGACCGCGGTCACGGAGTTTGCACTGGGCTTAAAAATCTGGGCCATTAGCGATATTCACCTACGGGGTTCAAATCCCGATGGGGCTGGAGACGTGCTCCGCTCAGAGAACTCAATCTGAAGCGTTGACCGTCAACTTTGACGGTGATTTGTCCAACATAACGATTTCTACGAGAGAGCGACCGGAATAGTACCGGGAATGGGGCGATAATATCACCCCTTACAGGCTCTAAACTGCAATGATTCATCCGCCCACCACCGCGCGGTCCACCGCAAACATGAGAAAAAGCACCGCCAAATAGATCATCGAATAATGAAATAGATGGCTTGCCCGGGGACGATCGATTTGCTTGTAAAGGCGAAACACATCGCGCATAAGAAGCAGGTTAAGAACGATGGCGGTTCCGCCGTAAATGTATCCAACCTTGGGCATGGTGAACGGAATTAGAGTCACCACCACCGTGATCAAGGTGTACACCGCAATCTGCTTTACGGTGTATTGATCGCCTTTCACTACCGGCAACATAGGAACCCCCGCTTGGGCGTAGTCGTCTTTCAACAGTAGCGCCAGAGCCCAGAAGTGAACCGGAGTCCAAACAAAGATGATCGCAAACAGGTAAAGCGCCAATGGGGGGAGATCGTTGGAGACCGCCGCCCAACCCACCAGGGGAGGAAATGCGCCTGCGGCTCCCCCAATCACAATATTGTGCCAGGTCCTGCGTTTTAGTAGCATTGTATACACCACCACATAAAACACAAGTCCGCTCAGGGCGAGCACGGCGGCTAACAGATTGGAGGAGGCCCACAAGATGGCAAAAGAGCCGATAGCCAGCGAGAACGCAAACGTGAGCGCATTGCGCGAAGAAATGGACTGGGTTACGGTTGGCCTTCCGCGCGTGCGCACCATCGAAAAGTCAATATCACGATCAATCACCATGTTAATCGCGTTAGCAGCACCGGCGGCCATATAGCCGCCCACAAACAGCGCGGTCATGAGCCAACCGCCCGGCCAACCCGCCTTAGCGGCAACGGCAGACGTTAGCGTAGTGAACAGCAAAAGGCTTATGATTCTTGGCTTAGTCAGCGCGACATAGGCCTTGACCAATTCTCGGGGAGTAAGGGGCGCACCGGTCACCAGTTCTTCGGGAACCGGAATGTCCTCCACCGATTTCACGCCGTATCTGAGGGAGTACGCACTCACCGCCACCAAGCTAACCCAGTTGAGGTCTGCAACCGCTAAGTGCGCCATTTGAAGAGGGATGGGCGCTTTGAGCCAAATATTGACCACTCCCAACGCAAGCTGAACTCCGTATAAGCCGACCATCCAGCGGGTTGCCCTAATCACATGCTCGTCGGGCCGTAAATGCTGAATCAGTCCAGCGGCGAGAAGAAGATAGAGTCCCCCCGAAACCGCGATCAACGGATGAAGCGGCTGCAGCCGCACCATCCAGAAGGTGCGCGGATCCATCGCCGCACTCAGAACATTGTCGGTGGGCCTAAGCGTGTGACCGAGCGCAGAAACTGCGCCGCTCACCGCGAGAAAAATCATGCCAAACCCGGACATTCCCAAAATGGCGAGGACCGAACGCTGACCGCTCCAACGCGGGCGAATGTCGACTTCAGAAGCGGCCAGAGCCGCGATGGCAATACTTCCCAGCAACATAAATGTGCTGACCACATGGAGCCCCATGATAGCGAGACGCAACGCGCTATCGTTGTTCACTACAAGCTGGAACTTCACCAGCATTGCCCCAACTAGGCCTTCGACCAACGTGAACGCGAGGGTCACCACGGTGGCGCGGCGAATGAGATTGCCCTTGGGAAACAACCGAAAAGCCCAAATCAGCAATCCAATTGCAAATAACCCGACCAGCGAAGTTGAAATTCGGTGTGACGACTCAACTACCTTGGCAATTGGGCCGTTGAGGGGCGTTGAAGAACCGTCGCAGAGCGGCCAGTGACTTCCACAGCCATCTCCCGATTTTGAGGCGCGGACAAAAACGCCCCACGCGATGGCGGCGAGGTTGTAGAGCAGGAATGACCAACAGACGCGAGCGAAACGGAGGTTGTTCATGCCGTTGCCCCCTCCGTACGCAAAGTGCCGACCGTAAGCGCGCACTCGCGAAGTTTCACTCTTTTCAATGTTTTCAAGTTTCTGAAAACATTGAAAGTTCGACCTCTCTTTTTCATTCGTTATAGATGTACCCGATGGACCGCCCGAAATGCCGAAGTCCACGTCACTCGCGCCAGGAATTTTCATCCGAGACGCAAAATCCCGCCGCAAAATAGCCCTTCGACAAAACAAAATAAGAGCGCCCGAGGATGCGGTGCGCTCTTAAAAGTTCGCAGACGCGGGCGACTAATCGTCCGCGAATGGATCGTATTCATCGGGACTCGGTGCCGCCCCGCCGCCTGCACTACCGGTAGCCGGCCTTGGCCCCGCCGGCGCGCCGTCTTCGCGAGGTCGATCTAACCCGTTGACGTTGTCCGCAACGATCTCCACAATTTCTCGATTGTTGCCGTTCTGGTCCACGAACTTCCGTGTATCCAATCGTCCGTCCACAGCAACCAAGCGCCCCTTAGACAGATAATTTGATACGTAGTCTGCCGTTTGACCCCAGGCTTTGATCCGGAAGAAATCTGCATCCGGCTCGTTGGCGTCTTTTGGTTTGATTCTCTTATTTACGGCGATCGAGAACTCCACCACGTTTTTTCCCGTGGAAGTAGTCCTCAGATCCGGGTCGCGAACAAGGCGGCCGATGAGAACGACGCGATTAACCATTAGGCCTCGTTTACCAGAATCATGTGCCGAATCACGTCATCCGAAATTCGCATCAAGCGGTTGAGTTCAGCGGGAACCTTTGGATCCGCCTCAAAGTTCATCAAGATGTAGTTGCCCTCTTTAAGGCCCTTAATTTCGTAGGCGAGCTTTCGCTTATCCCACTTAGCCGCTTTCTCCACGGCGCCGCCCTTGTCTTCCACAACCCCCTTAAACTTGTCGGCAATCTTTTGCACATCAGCATCGGTGAGTTCGGGTCGGACGATATAAAACGCTTCGTATTTTCGGTTTGACATTCTGTAATTGCTCCCTCTGGTCACTTGGCTCCCATAGAGACGGGAACAGAGAGCCTTTCGGCAATTTAGAATAATACCTCACTCGAAAAGTACGCCAGGCGCAGGCGTAGCCGGCAGTCGTCAGATGAGCGTGACGACGTCCGGGTGCTCCGCGACCACCAGCGGGCACCCGGACTCGGGCAAGGTCATCCCGAGCCTACCGGCTTCGCCGAACTGGTCGGAATCACGTCTACAACTGATGGGTGAATTAGCCCTGCTTTCTCAGCAAAATCAATAGCGACGGCGCGCCGAGGAGGGCGGTTACGGCTCCGACCGGGAGTTCCATACCGGGGGTGCCGGTGAGCAGACTGAGGCCGCGTTGCGCCAACAAGTCGGCCAGCAACAGAATTCCGCTTCCAATCAATGCGGAGGCAGGAAGGGAAATTCGCCAATCTACCCCCACCATTCGCCGAGCGATGTGCGGGGCCACCAAACCCAAAAACCCCACGATGCCCACCGCCCCGACCGCCGAAGCGGTCATCACCGTGCCCGCGACTAAGATGTCTCGATTCAAACGACTCACCGGCACACCCAACCGTTGGGCGGTTTGATGCCCCATTGCAAAGGCATTCAGTTTTCGCGAATTCAGCAACAAGACCGGAAGTCCCAGAACCAGTCCTACCAGCAAGGCTCCATCTTTGGGCCAAGAAGCCGCCGACGTGTTCCCTAACAACCACGCCAAAACCGCCCCCGTATCTTTACCAGCCGCTAACAGCATCAGGGAAAGAATCGCCGAAAGTAGGCTACCAATCACCACGCCCGCTAAAAGTAGAGTGGGTGTTGAGGTGATTCCGCGACGGCGAGATAGCGCATAGACCAATCCCAAAGAAGCCAAACCAGTGACCGTCCCGGCTCCCGTGAGCGCAAGACCGCCCAACAGTCCGCCCCAGCCTAAGAGGATTGCCCCCACGCCGCCCACCGCCGCTCCCGAAGAGACACCAATAATATAGGGGTCGGCAAGCGGGTTGCGTAGTTGAGCCTGAAACGCACTCCCCACGCTTCCCAGCAACGCGCCCACAAGTACGCACAACACTGCGCGGGGCATCCTAATCGCCCAGACAATCGTGTGCTCGACAGAAGGTTCAGCTCCGCTATTTGGTCCCCGATAGAGCTCACGCAAAACCGTTATGGGAGAAAACCAACTGTAACTGCCAACCCCCAGGTGAACCAGAAATCCCGCAACCACAAAAATGGCAAGGAGAAGAAGAGCGGGAAAGCCAGAACGATTCGGGAAACTCACTAGCCACCGGTATACTTCAATTGAGTTGAATACGCTAAGTCTTTCCTCACGATGCGACCTCTTAAAGCCATCGCCTACCCTCAGCATTACCGCTAAGGCCAACGCGATGCGCGCGGCCGGAGAAGATGTTATTTCTTTTGGGGCTGGCGAACCAGACTTTAACACCCCGGAGCCCATCTGCCGAGCGGCCATCGCCGCCATCGAGGCCGGATTCACTAAATACACGCCCAGTGCGGGCATCAAAGAGCTGAAAGACGCCATTGTTGCCAAGCTGGAACGCGAGAACAAACTCAAGTATTCGGCCGACCAGATTATTGTGAGCTGTGGGGCCAAACACTCGGTTTACAACTCGATGCAGATGTTGCTGAATCCGGGCGATGAGGTGATTCTAATTGCGCCGTATTGGATGACCTATGCCGACCAAGTGAAATTGGCGGGAGGCGTTCCCGTGGTGGTTTACACCACCTCAGATACCGCCTTTGTTCCGTCGGCAGACGAACTTAAGGCGGCGGTGAGTTCAAAAACTAAAGCAATCCTCATCAACAGCCCCTCTAACCCCACCGGAGCCGTTTTCCCAAGAGAAACGCAAAAAGAGGTTGCCGCGCTGGCGCTTAGACACGGTTTGTGGATCATTGCCGACGAAATATACGAGCGATTGGTTTACGGAACCACCCACTATTCCATTGCCGGGCTGGGTGCCGAGGTTGCCGAGCAGACGATTACGATTGGTGGATGCTCAAAAACTTACGCCATGACCGGGTGGCGAATAGGGTTTGCCGCGGCTCCGCTAAGGGTGGCCAAGGCAATGAGCAACTTTCAAGATCAGGTGACTAGTAACCCAACGTCGTTCGCTCAGAAAGGGGCGGTGGTTGCGTTTGGGATGGAGGCATCAACGGTAGAAGTGATGCGAGCCGAATTTGAAGCGAGGCGAGATCTCATCGTGAGCCTGCTGCAAGCCATTCCCTGTGTAAGAATCAACCCTCCCAAGGGAGCGTTCTATGCGTTTGCAGATTTCTCTGCTTATATTGGCGGTCAGTTCCCAACCGACATTGAACTCTCCACATTTTTGCTAGAATCTGCAAAAGTCGCTACGGTTCCCGGCTCGGTATTTGAAGGACCGGGGCATCTTCGGTTAAGCTATGCGGCAAGTCGAGAGCACATAGAGAAGGGTGTTGCCCGCATTGGGGACGCGCTCAAAAATATTACCGCATGATTCCTAAGGCCATTCCACTGCGCAACGAAAGCCTCTTTCGGCTTGCGATGCGTCACCGGTCGGCCGCCCCGTCTCAAGTATCCGACAGTTACGAACGGCTGGAATTCTTTGGTGACTCAGTCCTTGGCCTGATCATTGCTCAGTACCTTTACGAACACCACCCTGAATGGGATCAGGGGATGTTATCCAAGGCTAAATCCAGCATCGTTCAGGAAGCCCCCTTGGCCGTGGTTGCGGGCCGACTTAAGCTCGACCAGTTTATTGAACTAAGCGCGAGTGAGGAGCAAACCGGAGGGCGAACCCGCCCTTCAATCATGGCGGATGTGTTAGAAGCCGTGATAGGTTGCGTGTACCTTGAATCTGGCCTGGAAGTTGCCCGCTGGTTTGTGTTGGAGCAGATGCACGACTACATCATGCGCATCAGCGGAGGCGATGTGAGTCCCGACGACTTCAAATCAAAGTTGCAAGAAGTTGCTCAGGCCATGTGGCGTAAGGCTCCGTTTTATCGGGTAGAGCGAGAAATTGGAGCCGCCCACGACAAACGATTTTTCGTCCAGGTCCTATTTGATGACGAAGTGATCGGCGAAGGATCTGGACGCTCTAAGAAAGAAGCTGAACAAGCAGCGGCCAGCGACGCACTCGTGATTATTCAGCGCGCACAGCGCGCTCGCCAGGAAGAAAGCCTCTCCATTGTGGAAGAGACCTGAGAAATTTGCCTATTCTTACAAAAAACCCATCCACTTTTGATATTCTTTCGCTATAATTAATCAACACCTAATTGGGTGTGTTGTTTGTTAAGGAGATGAGGTTAGGAAATGAAAGTCTCAATTAAAATATTGGCGCTGGCTTTGACATTGGCTTGTGTTGGTGGTGCTCAAGCATCACAGGACATTAACGCCTTTGCCGGCTCAGTGCGTTCAGTCGGCGAATTGGCAAAGCAGGTTTCCAGTGAGTCAATGGTAGCTCAACGCTACATGCTTCACTTTGGAATGTCCCAGAAGGAAGTTTTGGCTTACCTTGGCACGTTGAAGCTTGCCAATTTGGAAGTAGACGGAATGTACACGGTCTACGAAGTGCCAGACGGCATGACGATCAAATCGCATATTCAAACTCTCAGCAAGGGTGAGCCCGTGCTGGAAGATGCTTTCGGAAATGCAGTGATCCTCGCCACCAGCGGTAATCCTCTTACGCTCGGCCCAGCATCTGAAGGCATGAAATCTAAGAGCAAGATTGCTCTTGCCCCGGCAGGTTCGGCAGATATCAACGGTGCGTTGACTTCCAAGGGCGAGCCGATCGGCACTAAGGCCGCATTTGCTTCCACAGATTTTGGTGCGATGCCGAATGCAGAAGCCAATAGCCTGGTTAACCTGCGACAAGAGACGGCTTCAACGTCTTCTAATCTCAGTACCCTTGGAACTGTGGTGGGTCTAGCCGCCGCCGGTGCGGTCATCATCTCCGCATCCAATAACGGAACCACGCACACGGGACGACCGAACGTAGTCCCCGAGCCGATGACGATGCTCGTTCTCGGAACCGGAATCGTGGCCATTGCACGACGACGAAAGAAGTCTGCCTAACTCGGTAACTCCCAAACAACAACACCAGAGCGAGCCTGCAAATTGCAGGCTCGCTCTGTTTTTACATGTCCAATATGAGTATCTCAGGGGCGGGCTCGTCATTCAGCGAAATATAACCGTTATCGGTTACTGTCACTATATTTTCGATGCGAACTCCAAATTCCCCCGGTAGATAGATTCCGGGTTCAATACTAAAGCAGTTTCCCGGGAGAATCGGGTTCTGGTTGGTCGAGACAATGTAAGGATCTTCGTGTCCCCTCAATCCGATTCCATGGCCGGTTCGGTGAAAGAATTGGGGTCCATAGCCGGCTTCGGTGATCACGGTTCTTGCGGCAAGGTCAATCTCAGCGCCCGAAGTGCCTGGATTAATTGTCCTTCGAGCGGCCATGTGCGCTTGGTAAACCACCCGATAGACTTCCTGCGACTTAACCGAGGCCTCTCCGATTGCGACCGTGCGCGTGATATCACTCTTGTAGCCATTGAGGTCACAACCAAAGTCCAAGATCACCACATCGCCGTGGCATAGCACCGTGTCATCCGTGAGGTGATGAGGTTCCGCGCCGTTCGGGCCGGCACCCACGATGGAAAAATACGGTTCGGCCCCCTGATCGGTCATCGCAGAAACGAACCAGTTGGCTACTTGACGTTCCGTGACTCCCGCCCTGATCCTCGGCATAACCTCAATCCAGGCCTCGTCGGCGATCTTAGCCACCTGTTTCATCAGAGCAAGTTCACCGGGTTCTTTCACACGCATTAGCGTGCCGAGGATGGATTGCCCGGCAATGAATTCTGCGCCGGAAAGCGTAGCCTGAAGACGGAGAAGGTGGAGTGCGGGCAATTCATCGTCCACCGCGATCCGCGCCTTGTCCAGTGACCAATCGTCGCGAAGCTGGGCTACCAACGCGAGAGGATCGGCCGAGTCGTCCCACACTTGAATGTCTGAAATTCCCGCTCGACGAGCTTGGGATTCGGAAAGCGATGGGCCAATAAACCGAACGTCACCATTTGACCGAATGGCCAACAGCATGAGTCGTTCAATGGCATGTTCGTGAAACCCGTGCAAATAGCCCATGGTTACGGGAGACCATGCAAAAAAAGCATCTATCTTAGCTTGGTCCAATGCCCGGGCGAGGCGAGGAATCCGGGTCGAAGCGTCATTTTCAACGTCCATTCCCCTAGTATAGTTTCCCGCCTTAGTGATTGCTTCGTCGCATCGGGGTTCATTCTGGTAACAACTGCCTCTCAACTAGTATAATTAGACTTCTGTTGCCGGATAGTCTAATGGCAGGACAGCGGTTTTTGATGCCGCACGTCAAGGTTCGAATCCTTGTCCGGCAGCCACATCCAACTTTTTACATTCGTAGCCCATGTTGCGTTTCATGGTCACGGCGAATAAGGTGATTCAAGGGCCTGCGGTAGCGCATGTATTCAGCCATGTTCGTGCCATCGGTCTGGGATTTAGTCTTGGCCCTCCGTCTTGGGCAAATTATTAGTCTGCTTAGGACCAGCCCAAACCACTTCCCCGTCTTCCTGGTAAGTTGCATGTGAAGCAAATGAAGAAGTCACGCCGAGTTCCTGCATCGCTCATCTTGGTTCTTGCGTCGGGCATGGCCTCCACCGGATGCTCGTCGGGCCGCGATATGCAGTGCGTAGACGCGATGGGACGAGAGATTCCGGACGCCTATTGTAACCGCACGGGAAGACCCGGAGCTTACCCAGCGCATTGGATAAGGGTGGACCGGGGGGGCTTTGGTAGTGGCGGCGGCGGATTTTTTGGGAGTTGAATGCAGCGAGAAATTCGAATCCCAAGGTTCAACTTTCAGGAGAAGGTTGAACAGTACGGTCTTAGCTTCCACACGATTGATGGTAAGCCCTATTGGAACGAGGCGGCGGCCTATGTGTTTGACCGCAAAGAAATTGAAGCCATTGAATCTGCTACCAATGAATTACACCAGATGTGCTTGGCCGCAGTTGAGCATGTTATTACCACGAACACATTTCACCGCTTCGCCATTCCAGCGTCTGCCCACCCGGTGATTCGCAAAGCCTGGGAGACGGATCCACCCTCTCTTTACGGTCGATTTGACCTATGTTACAATGGCTCTGACCCACCCAAATTACTTGAATACAACGCCGACACCCATACCTCTCTCTTAGAAGCAGCTGTCATTCAATGGCACTGGCTTCAAGACGAGTTGCCCGAAGCAGACCAGTTCAACTCTATTTGGGAAGGATTGACAGAAAAGTGGGTGGAGTTAAAAGAGGAAAACTACTTTGCGTCCGGGCTTATCCATTTTGGCTGTATGGATGAAGTAGAGGATGTGATGACCACGGCAGGACTCATGGACACCGCCAAAGAAGCCGGGTTTGAGGTGGAACTACTGAACATGCAAGACGTTGGTTGGGACCCCATTCATCGACGATTTCGAGATTTGTACAGTCGTGAGATAGAAACTCTTTTCAAGCTCTACCCTTGGGAATGCCTTCTGAAGGACCGGTTTGGTGAATTTATCCAGGATGACGAAAATGGCCTACTATGGATTGAGCCCATTTGGAAAATGATCCTCTCTAACAAGGCAATCTTGGCCATTCTGTGGGAAATGTTTCCTGATCATCCAAATTTGCTCCCCGCCTATCTTGATGGCCCGCGTCAACTGGAAAGTTACGTCAAAAAGCCAATCCTCGGCCGTGAAGGATCCAACATCGAGATCCTAACCGGCCAGCTACACTCAGAAGTACCTGGCCCTTATGGCGATCAACCCCGTGTTTGGCAAGATTATGCTCCGCTCCCTGTATTCGATGGGAACCATGCCGTGATCGGGGCCTGGGTGATCGACGGCGTTGCCCGAGGCATTGGAGTGCGTGAGTCGGATGGCCCGATCACCGAGGATCGCGCCCGATTCGTCCCCCACTATTTTCTTCCCGATCCTTTGGCCTAGTAACGTTGAGCTTAGCGATCTATAATTTATGGAGATCCTATGAATGCGAACACAGTTGATCTGATGCCGATAACCGTTGCCATGGTGCGCCACGTTGGTCCCGACGAAGAATTGAATCTGGTATTTGATCAGCTGTGGGAATGGGTCAATCAAAATGCGGTCCTGGTGGGCAGAACAATTGGCGTCTTTTGGGACAATCCAGATTACGTTTCCCAGGCAAATCTGCGGTCCGGTGCGTGCGTGGAAGTTGCTCCCGGCTATCAAATTTCTAACGGTGGTGGGTTAAAGGTAGGTTTGGATAAACTCGCCGGCGGCAGCTACGTAACCACTCGCTACGTGGGGCCGCACGAGGATCTAACCGCGATTTGGTCAAACCTTACTCAGCACATTGAATCTACTCTGAGGCGTAGAATCAGAAAGAATCCCGCATTTGAAGTTTACGTGAATGACGCCAGCGATACTCCAGCCAGCCAACTCATCACCGACTTGTACATGCCGGTTGACTAATGCGCGTGGCCACCCCGTGGATCTACTCAGCTAAGTTCGACCTCACGGCAATTATTGGGCCGCCTCTCGCCATCACTGCATTCGTGCTCACTTTTGGCAGTAGGCTCAGCAGGGTAGCAGAAACCCCCACTTGGCTGTGGGTCCTCTTAGTTTTAGGGGTGGATGTGGCCCATGTTTATAGCTCACTATTTCGCACCTACCTAGATAAAGAGGAGTTTCAGAAACGCCGGAAGTTATATCTAACCGTCCCAGCGGTGTGCTGGGGAGCGGGCGTTGCAATCTATGCTTTGCTAGGTCCGGTTGTGTTTTGGTCCGTGATTGCATACTTTGCGATCTATCACTTTGTGCGTCAGCAGTACGGTTTCCTCATGCTCTATCGCCGCGGTAAAGCCACTAAGGGCTGGGAATATCGATTAGACCAACTTGCAATCTATCTAGCCACGGTTTATCCCTTGGTTTTCTGGCACACCTATCCTCGGAACTTTCAGTGGTTTAGCGACTTTGATGTGATCCATATTCCGGATACATGGCCCGAATATTTATGCCGAGTGGCGTACATCGCAGTGCTTGGCACGTTCTTTGCCAAGGAGGCTTTTCGGTGGTGCCAGACGGGCACCATCAACGTGGGCAAGTGCCTGCTTTTGCTTGCAACGGCCGCCGCATGGGGAACCGGGATCATTGTATTTAACGGAGATCTTCCGTTTACGCTCATCAACATTCTTGCCCACGGAATTCCGTATATGGCGCTCATTTGGATATATCAATATCGCAAGCGCACGATGTTGGCTCACCAAGAAAACCGTTTCCTGAAATTTTTCAACTCAAATACATTCCGCTGTACATACTTGCGCTCGTATCGATTGCCTACGCCGAAGAGCTGGTTTGGGATTGGTGTGTTTGGCCCGTGGTTCATCCCCGCGTCGACATCCATGTTGATGATTCTGGTCCCCCTTCTCACGATGCCGCAGGTCACGCACTACGTCTTAGACGCATATATCTGGCGAGTAAACGCCGAAACTCGCGGAGAGGTTCGGTCGGGCATTGGATGATCTGGGGTGGGTTCTTATATCGCTTCCCTAGTTTGCCAAGCCGGAGGCTTAGTTTCGATGGTATGTGGTTTCCCCACAGACAAATTAAAATTCAAGCTGTTGCTGAGATATTTCCCCAGAACTTTTAGACCTTGTTGGCTCAGCCAAAGAGTCCCAATAAGCCGAATAACGACTTCCTGTAGGGAAGGGTATGGCTATTAATCAAGTAACGGCCCATCTCCCTCCCACTGCCAATGACTACTCCAAAGCTACCTTAGCGATACGGCATTGTCCATCGCTTGTCCATCAGAATCGAACAAAATTTGACCAGGATGAACTGGCTAACCAGATTGACCGCTACTTAAAGTTGGGCCACCGTGTGAACACCTACGCACACGATTTTTGAGGCCTGCCCCCCTTCCTGTTAGCCCGTGCTGTTGGTCCGGAGTTGATGCAATCTCACCATTTCCAAGTTCTGCTTCGCAGGGGACAAAACGAGAACCCTCTCCACAGACTAGTCGATCTGGGTGGGGTTCAATTTGAGGTAAGCAAGGAGCAATGGGCACGGGCGGAATTTTAGCCTCTTCCCCTCGTGCTTCAAATCAGGACATGTTCTTAGTCACTTTTCGTCTGCGGAAAGCAGATAGGGCACCGATACCAAACGCAACTACGGCCCCTGGGGAGGGAGCAGAAGATACATTGCCGACCTGCACCACACCATTCATGCCAATAGACGACGTTGACGGATCGCCATAGCCAGAAGCAAATGTGTAAGAGATTTCGTAAAACGAAAGGTCATAGACATCTCCCTTCGTGAGGCTGACCGTGGTCTTAAACGGAATTATGGTCTGACTTGCCGAAGCGGGTGAATCATTGAACAGCCACACGTTTGTTGTTTCGTCGTGGAGAATTGCCTGGTACGAGAACGCACCACCGAGCCCCGAATTTTGCAACTGAGTGATGGTGCCCAATACCGTGATGGCGTAATCAGCCGATTGATTTGGACTGAATTTTACTTCTGCTGACACCGCAGACTCAGCGCCGGGAACAAAATAGGCACTATATCCGGCAATATAAGTTGCCGTTGCCTGGGTCTCAAAGGCGGCTTTAAATCCGCTTGCGGTTAGGGTTGACTTTAAATTCGCAATCCCATTGCCGTTGTAGGTAAGCGCCTGACCATTGTCTTGGGTGCCGGTATAGTCGTCGGTCGCCATCAAGTTCGCGCTATTTAGCGCCGCGGAAGTCTTTTTATCCTCAGAAAAATAGCTCCAGCTAGATGCGTTTTGCTGGCCAATTTGCACTTGGGCAAGCGTGTCGGATTTTGAGTACGTAAAGTCCGCTTGAGAAACTGTCACCACGCTTAAGAGCCCGATCACCAAGCCAACTTTACTGCGAAAAACATTTGGACGAATCATAGAATATCTCCTCTCAGCAACCTAATTTAGTTGCGAGTAATTCTATTTTCAACTCGATGGTTACCATCCAGAAGCCATTTCACGATTTTGCCGCGATTTCTTTACAATTCGGCAAAATTGTCAATCGCTAGGCGAGCTTAGGTGATAGGCGACTGCGATCCCAGGCGGTTTGCGCGAGGCCAATTGAATTCCGCAATGATTTAATGCGGGAAATTTGGGTCCTCGCATAAATCGGCTTTTCGTTTTCGCGCGCCCGTACCCATATCAATTCTCGCGTGTAGAGTTCCATTTGCTTGTCAGACCTCGTTGAGAAAGCAGACGCCACGTCCTCGGCGCGCGCAAAGCTGGCACGGGAATAATCCATAGTTCCGATTACCGTGTCAGCCAGCGTCAAATATCCCTCTATTGGCTTGGCATCTTTGCCAGGGGTGTTCGTTCTAATTTGATCCAGTAGCCTTTCTGCACAACCCAACTGCCCATCGTACGCCAAATAGAGCGCCCTCAACGCCTCGTTCATCATCCGATCTGCGGCAGACTGGTGCCCATCATTCGCAATGCGAGAGAGAAACAGAAGCGCCGATTGCGTGTCGCCAGCGTGCAAACTCGTGTGCGCAAGAAGCGTATTCATCCGGGCCGCGCCGGCGGGAAACTGCCTGGATTGAAGAAGATTTGCCTGCTCGCCAAGCCTTTTGGCTCCGGCAAGATCACCCAGAAGAATTCGATTGATCCCCAGCCAGAACGTAGATTCACAAAGCAGATCCCACTGGTGGCATTTAATCGCGAGGCCCCGACTGTGGTTCAGGAATCGGCATGCACCCACCACATCTCCAGCCAATCTTCCACAGCCCTGCCAGAAATAGATCCACCCCTTTTCTTCTTCTCCAAATCTAGCGTCTACGTGCCAATTGGCGGCAATTCGGGTGAGCTGCTTTGGACTAATGCATGTCCCCAGCCTAACGTTTGAGTTAAGTCTTTGCAAAGCGGCGATCGGATCAGTGTCCGCTAGCAACTCAACCATGTCTCCAAAATCGTCCAGGTGATTTTGTCCTAAAGCCAGCTGCGGGACCCCAGCACTCGTGACTTCACCAACAACATGGACATTCACTTCAGCATCAAGCCCGCAACGTTGCCGATCCGCAAAGACCAAATCGGCCCCAACCACCGATCTTAGTCGGCTGAGCGATTGACGAATATTTAACAAACGCTGAGCGCGTGGAGAACTGGGCCACAATTGGCGGCCTAGTTGGCATCGCTCAACACCAGTTGGCCCGGCAGTTGCCAATAATGCCAGAAGCTCTGCCACCTGCCGATAGGGTAAGACACTTCTCACCCCGTCACTACGGATGAGAGTGCCTTTGCCCTCCATTTCCAAAGTCCAAGATTTTTTTGCCAACTCCATTTATATCTTACAGTGAATTCTGCCGCGCCCTCCACGACCAAGGCAATCGCCCAGGTTTAAAAATCCGTAGTCACGTGGTTGGCCGCAACGGTCGTGGTGGGCCAAGTTAAGGCCGCTAAACCAACATTTACAGGGAATGAGCACCCAGGGGAACTATGCCACCTCGGTCATCGAACCCAGTTCTTTGATCACGGAAGCGATGTGCCCATGTAAGCCCGTCAAAGCTTGTAACAACCCAGATCATTAAGTGTTGAGGCACCCTTGGATTTGGATCCTTGGGTTGTTTAGTTTCCAAACAGTGGGTTGGCTCCAGAGCCTCCTCTTCGCGCCTATCGCGAAGAGGAGGCCAGAAGCTTGCGCTCCTTACGGAGCGGGCGTGTAGAGTTGGCTCTGGGGGACGATCTGACTGGGGAGGCCGGGAGCGGACCAGAACAGTTGGAGGACCGAACCACCACCGCCTTGGAAGAACTTGATATCAATGGTGTACTTCTGACCGGCCACAAAGTTTACGGTGCCGTAATCCAATGTGGGGGCGTGGTAACCGTAGTTATCAATCACCAGGTTGCCGTTGATGTAAACCCTAACGCCGTCGTCGGAGTTAGTCGCCAAGGTGTAGGTCCCCGTGGATTCCGCCTGGATTTGACCCGTCCATTCACCGGCCCAGTTGGAACCACCCACCAAGTTGATGGGAGAATTACCATTCCAATTGAAATCAACCTGGTGGTCAATTTCGGTAGCGGTAGGAACACCGCTGGGATCCTGAAGCCCGTTGAAGTAGGAGCCTAACAAACCGTTGCCCGTGCCGACTACGGCATTGATCAGATAATCCCGCTCCACCACCGGACTCGCGCCAGCATTACCAATAAAGGCCCGGGCCTTAAATGTTGTGCTGGTGGTTACTTGAACCGGACTTGAATAGGGGGTAGACGAGGTCGTTGGAGTGCTCCCGTCAGTGGTGTAGTAAACCGAAGCGCCTACGGTTGCATCCGTCAGGGTTACAGAAACAGAGTTTGTATACGCACCGCTGTTTGGCGTTACCGAGGGCGCCGCCGCCCAAGTGCCAAGACCAAACACGCCCACCGAGTTACTGGTCCCCACAAAGACCTTCCCGTTGACAATGGTTGGCGTGGTGAACTTGATGGACCCACCTAAAGTATCCCGCCCGTCGGTGGCAGCGCTATTGTACAACTCAACCGAAAGGTCAGAGGCTTGATAGGCATGAAGGGAAGCGGGCGTCCCACCTCCATCAGCTTGGATCGTCCAAACTATGCCGTTATCCGTTCCATTGGCCGATACGCTTGGTGTGGGTCCCGGATATTGGTAGTAAGTCGGCGAATAGCTACTGGGACGGTTAGAGGTGAATAGACCGTTCTTAATGGGGAACGAAACCACGGGTGAGTAAATCGGTCCAAAGTAAACCGAATTATTGAAGTAAGCCGGCGCTCCCCATATACCACCCATCACGTAAGGCAGTTCCTGAACAATCTGATCATTGGGGTTGTACTTGCCCAGGTTGGCCGTATCCAGCAGGTAGATCGTTCCTTCTTTGCCAGATTGCACCAAAAGTTTCTTACCACTGGTTCCGCTGGCCGAAGGCGGGAGAAGCATTGCAGCGCCGGAGCCAAGGTCGGCATCGTAGTCGTTGAGGTTCCCTTGGTTAGATGGCGCAAAGTAGTCCGCAATGCTGTAACTCAGACCGTCCATACGAACGATGGCGTCGCCAAAAGATCTACTCGTGGCATTAAAGGTTCCATTGCCGGTGGCAAAGTAAACGTCATTCCCGTCACTGGCGGGGCCCCCACCGCCCTGCCAAATTCCACCCGCGGCAATTGGGTAGCCACTGGGGTTCGTTCGGGCATTTGGTGTGGTGTTCACAATCCGAAGCAACTTCATCAGGTCGGCGTCATAAACAAACACCCATCCGTGATAGGGACCGTTATCACCGTGCGATGCAAACGCTACATAGAGGAGATTGTTATGCTGAAAACCATATGTCGGTATCGGCGAACGTGCGGAAGACACTCCAAATCGCAGGGGGGCCGTAGCAGGAACCAAGAGCAGGGCGGAGCGGCTGTGCTGAATCAACGAATTAAATTGAACGACGCCATTGACCGAAGCTTCGCCCGTACCGGGCACCGATCCCCGAATTTCGAGAGGTCCACCCAATTTTTCTGCGCCGTTGGTAGCCGCCAGCGCATGGACCCGCTGGGTGTAAATAGGGTTTCCGTTAATATCGGTGGATCTCGTTTTAGAAACCACGTAAATATAAGGTCCGCCTGTCCCCTTCATCGAAATTACCGGTGTGCTGGTGATGCCAATCTCAACATTGATATCTCCCGACCCGGTCTCATAGTTCGGAACGCTAGGACCAAAATTAACGTGCCACAAAGGGGCCGCGTTTACGCCGGTGTTGCTATCGGCGTCAAAGGCATAAAGCGAGTTGTGCTCGGTAGCAACATAGAGAACATTGTGAATTCCCTTGCCCGGGATGTAAAGGTGAGAAATATACAGCGGCTGCGCGTAAACGTGACCATCAACGGGAAGGTTGAACAGCAATCCAAATTTAGATGCGTTTACGTTAGAAAGGCCCAAAATAGATTCTGAAGCGTTAAGTCCCGTGCGGAGGTTATCGTTGTGATACGTGGTCACATGCACCTGGGCCGATGCCACTGCGGCGGTAGCCGCTAAAAGACTGCCAATTACTAATCGAAATTTTCTGAAGTGTTCTGTCATTGAGCCCCTCCCCAAACGTAGGCATCCATTTCAATCGTCTTCTATGTCAGTCCGCATGGGTAAGCAACTGAATGGGAGGCGTAAATTGGGCCAGTTGATAGACGGCCATTTCAGTCAATATGTTCATGCCAATCGTCGTCTAGAGCCTTCCTACCTACCGCATAATCCACAAACCATGATCTTTGCCGTGTTGCTCTGTCTTGGCATGCCCCAAAGCGGCGAGCCGACCCCGGTAGAAGTGCCGGTGCTCCCTCAGTTTTACCAACCCCCTACGCACAAACCCACTCTCTGCGACGTCAGCATGAGGGTTCCGGTCATGGCAATGCGGCCGGCGGCAACCGGGACGGTTAGCCTTCCAATTCCAAGTGACTACTCCGGACAAACCGTCATTGCGTTCCGAATTCAGTGCGATCCCGCTTCGGCACTTAAGTCTTGGAAGTGGGAACCACGTTCCACCGGCCTCAATAGAATGGTGGTCGTTTCGGTAGCCCCACCGATAGGAGGTGCCTGGATTTCTTATGAAGCACGGGTGCTCATCCCCGGATATGAAGTGATACGGACTCAACGGCAGAACTTCAAAGACTGGAGCCTGCCAAGCCCACTTGTACAATCTGTTGACCCAACGGTGGTCTCGATTGCTAACTGGTTAAAACGGGACGGCCAAGATCAAAAACAATTTGTTGAAAGCGTGGTCACTTGGGTGGCCCAAAACAAGACCGGCCTGGGTATAAATAGTAGAAATTCTGATGCCCGTAGTGCCGTGAGCACGGGCGGTGATTCGCTCAACCGAGCCAACCTGTGCGCAGCCATCCTGCGCGCCGCCAAGGTTAATGCACGAACGATTTCCTACTTCCCCACGAATTCCGCCCGCATCAATGGTCCCGGCGGAGAAGCGCAGTCTTGGCTCACCGAATACGCCTCAGAAGAAGGCAATTGGCAAATGGTAGACCCCACGGTAGGCGTCCACCATCCCGCCCGGAATTCTGTTATTGTTCTAACGATTCCTAGCCGCACCGACGAACGACGCACTTCAAAAAACGAGACTGCATGGACTCCCAACGCGCCCGTGCTGTCTACTCCCGCCCTGTCCAGCAACTTAACGTGGTCTCAACAATTGCTCCGGCAATCTTCAGATCGCCGAGTCACCAAGGTTCAAGTGATCCAGAATTTTCCCGGCCCCTCCGGTGCGCGCCTCATGTCCGCTGCCGCTCGTAGAAGCCTCAAAGTGACCGACGCGGCCCTTAAAGGTCAGCCGGAATGGTTTGATGAGAGGGCGTTTCAAGACGCCCTTTCCCTTGGACCGACAAACCTTGCCCTGTTCTTGGACGGTCGGCCCACCCTGCCCCCGCGTTAAAACCCAGGAAGCTTTGACTTGTCCGGATACTTTGGCCTCACCATCTTCACGGGGGGATGCGCATGCATCTCGCGCTTGATTTCGTCCACCGCGGCTTTCAGTTGGCTATCAATTCCGGCTCGCCACGCCGCCGGCTCAAACTCAACTTCAATGTCCGGAGCCACTCCCACGTTGTCAATCACGTACTGGCCGGTGATCGGATCAAATTGGGCATCTTCGGGAGCGCGAACGCTACCTCCATCCATCACCTGAAAGCCCGCGGCCGTGAGTTCGCCACCCCACGTTCTGTGACCCACTAGCTTGCCGGTTTTATGGGCTTTGAACAAGTAGGGAAAGATGTCTCCCCCGGAACCCGCCATCTCATTTACCAACATCACCTTGGGTCCGTAGACCGCCGCGTTGGGGGTTTTAAACAGTTGCCCATAGCGAGTAGCGCCAAAAAAATCTAAGGGCTTATCCATCTCATTAACCATAAAGTCGTTGATGGCCCCGCCGTGGTTGAATCTCTCATCAATGATAATTGCGTCTTTATCGTGTTGCGCATAGTAGTAACGCATAAACGCCTGCCACCCGCCCGCACCAGTATCTGGCACAAATAAGTAACCGCATTTGCCTCCCGTTTCGCGCTCCACGTATCTACGGTTATCTTCTTGCCAAGCCTGATTTCGCAGGTCTTGCTCGCTTTCCACCGGAGTCACGGCAACCTCCCGTGAATGGCTACCATCCGGATTCGGGCCCAATTTTACGCTTACGCGCTTCCCGGCGGTGTTCTCTAACGCAAGGTAGATATCATTGGTTTGGGTGAGGTCACGACCATTGATCGCCAGAATATACTCACCTCTTTGGGCGCGAACGCCCGCATTTCCCAGCGGGGAATATAGATCTGGATTCCAACTCTCGCCGTCGTAAACCCGAGTGATTCGGTATCGACCATTGACAAATTCGTAGTCAGCTCCCAAAAGACCTCCCTTCACCGAGGGCGCCGCAGGATGATCTCCGCCCCCGATAAACATGTGGCCGATGCAGATCTCGCCCAACATGTCCTCAAACAGATAGTTAAGGTCGGCTCGGGTTCGGATGTTCTTAACAAAGGGTTCGTACCGTTTCTCCATCACCGCCGCGTTGATACCGTGAAGGCCCGGATCGTAAAAAAGAATCTTTTCTTTTCGCCAAACCTGATGGTAGATCGCCTCCCATTCCTGGACCGGATCGATTTTGGCGGACAGACCCGAGAGATCGATCTGGCCATCGGTTCCCGAAGGCGGCGCGTCTACGCCGATGAGGCGCCAACCCGCGCCTTGATGAATCAGAAGCTTGGTCCCGTCGGCGGAAGGAGTTGCGGACCTCACATCGTCTCCAAAAGACGTTAGCTTTCGGTCGGCAAACGCATATTTACTGAAACTGCCAGGACCAGAATCGTCGGTCACCGAGCCTCGCGTTCGGTTAGAGAGCAAGAAAATCGTTCCCTCCGGACCCGAAACTACGTCGCTGTAGTTTGCCTTTGGGACGGGTATGGCCACAACCCGATGCTGAATATCTTCAAGCTCGATACCCAACATCTCTTTCGGCGTTTTGTTGTCCGGCTTGGCATCCACCTTAAGCGTCACCGAAGCTTTTTCTTCATCGCTTTCCGGCAGAAACGGGTTAGGCGTGTCGTTTTTGAGTAACACCGCGTACACCTGGGTAGTGATATTTTGGACGCCGGTGCCGATGATGTCTTCCGTATCAATGGCAAACCCCTCGTCGGTGGTGGCCAAGAAGTAGAGATATTTGCCGCTACGATCAAAAGAGGGGTGGCTAGCATTGGCCAGGCTACGCGTAATTTCGGTCGACTTACCAGCCTCCACGTTGTAGACCATGATCCCATTCATAAAGTTGCGGTGATCGTGCGCATAGGTCAACCACTTAGAATCGGGCGACCAATGAGCCACCATATTTGTTGACGATCGGTAGGTTCCGGTGTCTACCTTTTTGTTGACTCCCGTAGCCGCGGTGAGAATCCAAAGATTGAGCTTGTTGTCTGTATAAGCAAGGAGCGAGGAGTCTGGCGACCAGGTCAAATTATCGTATTCCCCCGGAGCTTCTCCAAGAACCAGCGATCGTTCCTTGCCGGTTGCCATGTCTCTAATCACGGCACACTGCCCCCGCAAACTGTCGCTGAAGTAGACAATGCTTTTCCCATCGGGCGACCATGCGGCTTGGGTTCGATCGATTCCTTGCTCATCGGCCAGAAGCCGGGTGTCACCTTTTTTGGCCGGTACCGTGAAGCACCAACCCCGGGCGCAGACCACCACTCTTTGCCCGGAGGGAGAAGGTAACACCGATGTGACGGTGGTCTGCAAGTTTCGCCAACCGGTTCTTGTCTGCGCAAAATCTCCATCTAGGGTGATGGGGATCTTGGAATCTCGGCCGGTTTTGATGTCAAACAAGTTAATGGAACCCAGTCGCTCGTAAGCAATGGCGCCATACCCAGCGGTGGCGGATTTGATATCAAAGCCTTTCCCCGGAATCACCACGGATTCTTCGCGAGTCACGGTATCAAACCGGTTCAGCCCCACCGGCCCCGTCGGGTCAGACAAGTAGTAAATGGATTCTCCCACCCACATTGGATTGAAGTCGTTTGTGTTCTTTCGCGGAATCACCGTGATGTGCGAATCACTCAGCGTTCCAACCCAAATCGGCGTGGTTTGGCCGCCCCGGTAGCGCTTCCAGGCTCGCTCCCACTTGGAGTTTGGCACGTAAGCTAATTTGGCTCCGTCCGGAGAAAATGCCCCCTGCTCTCCCGCTGGAAACGGGAGCGGTTTTGGAGTTCCTCCCCGCACCGGCACCTCAAACAGGCGGGCGTAGTCGGTATTGGAGAGCATGGTAGACCTAACTAAAACGCACTTGCTGTCTGGCGTCCAACCCACTACGGAGTCACCATTGGGATGCGCGGTCAGCCGCGTAGGAGTTCCGCCCGTGGCGGGCATCACGTACGCGTCCACGTTGCCATCGTATTGCGCAGTAAACGCAATTTGCTTGCCGTCCGGTGAGAAGTACGGCGCCGAAGCCGACCCGGCTACTGAAGCGGTGAGGCGGGTAGCAATGCCTCCGGCGCGGGGTACTTGCCAAATGTCTCCCGCAAACTCGAAGGCAATGGTGGTTGCGTTGACCGTGGGATGCTTCGCCAAGATCGGGTTTGCCCCCGCGTCAAACGGGTCAACCGTTGATGCAAGCGCTCCTAACGCAATGAGGGTTATCGGAAAGATCATTAAGGGTTGAGCATATCATAGGAAGAACCGCTCATCCAGAATTTTTGGCCCCAAACCGGTAGAGACATAATCTAACCCACAAATACGTTTAGTTGAGCCAGTTGCAAAACTCCAAAAACAGAGAACTTGGATGTCTATTTTGAACCTAAGTAGGCAACGGAATCCTTTTCAATGCCTAGATTTGCAATCGGCTCAGTTAGGCCTCGCCAGGGCGAAATGCGGTGCCGATCTGCGCCTCCTTTACGTTAGACCGGTACACAAAAGACCGATGAAATGGACCCATAGGAGCCTAAATAAGCGTGCAGGTGGTGACATGCGAAGATTGGTCAGTAACAAGCTAGTTCCCCGGCAGGGGAACTAGGATCTAGCAACCGATTTGGCGGGAACTAATTGCTTCACCGCAACTAGCCCTCCCCTGTCCCGGCCATGCCGGGACAGGGGAGGGCTAGTCGATATCAAATATTGTCTTCTCAACAAGTCCGTTGAAAGGTTCTGGTGCCCCTGCCGGGGAATTTAGCCAGGATGCAACTGACCTGGCACGGCGCCAGAGCTTATGCCAGGCTACTCGGGGAGAGGCCCTGCCGGGACAAGTGAGGGTCACATAATTCTAGTTTGGCCTCGACAGGTTGAATTGCCTTGGCGGTCTGCGGCTCGCTCCTATTACAACGGTACACCAAAGACCGATGAAATGGGCATAAAAAAGCCATACTAAATTTATATGCCCCGGCGGAATTACCCCAGACTGACTTTGGTGGCTCAAGACCACCGGTAGGGGTAAGAACGGCTTGGGCCAAAGATGCAAACCGCTGGCCCTTGACCCAACGGAGGGACAAACCAAGGCGAAAATAGTCTGCGTTCTTTAGGGCGATCCCATCGACGGATATCCTCCAATCTACGACCGTGACGACCTTCCCAAGATCGAGAAGTATCCCGGCGGCCAGACGCTTCCCTCGCCCAAGCCGATCAATTTTCAACCCAGTATTTCGAAACTCGGACTGCGGAGTTACTTGGAATCGCTTGGACACAACCTTGTCGCCTCCGCAGACAAAGTAGGCGGTGATTAAGGGATGAGGATCCGCATGCCCTTCAAACGCGTTCAAAATTCGGTGCAACGAGCGTCCGGCCTGGCTTGGTGTCACGCCCCGGTTCAGACCTACAAAATCTCAGGGATCGGCCACAGACTTTGGCCGCCCCAACTGATCTTAATATCTTGCCGGTAGGGCATCAGCTCCTCCGTATTGGGGGTTACACCTAAACCGGGAGCGTCGGGGGCACAAATTTGTCCTTGGTGATCCAACGGCCAAGGATCCCCCGCAATTGCCCTCGCCAACGCTGACGTTTCAACAGGGACTTCTGCATACCCTCCCATCTCCGCGTACGGCTGAAGAGATGCGCTGAGCGCGAGGTTGGAGGTGAAGGTGTGATTCACAAACGGAACCCCCTTGGCCCGAGCATAAACGGCAACGTCTCGCGCGGCGGTGATGCCGCCGATGCGACCGGCATCAATCTGAATCGTCCGCACCTTGCCGTAGTCGATGAGATGCCTGGCTTGGTCCACATTGTGGGCACCCTCTCCGGCAGCCAACGGAATGTGCGTTCGCTCGGCCAGATCGGCATACTCGGCGAGGGCGCCGCTACTAAACGGCTCTTCCCACCATCCGACTTCGAATTCTTCCAACATTTGAATTCGAAGGGCCGCCCGTTCTACGTCGTGATCAAACACGCACCCCGTGTCCACCAATAAGGTTCGGTCCGGTCCAAGTCCCTCTCGGGCCGCCGCCACATGCTCTCGATCTAACTCTAGGGTCCCGTGACCCATTGGCCCCCAGCCGAACTTAGCCGCCCGAAACCGGGAGCGAGAAACGCCCAAAGCGGCCGAAAAAGTCTCCGCCGGAGTGTCGCCAAACAATTGGCTCGCGTACGCGGTGTGGGGTTGGTTGGACACCGCGAAGAAAGACCAAACCGGAGCGCTTTCTCGCTGACCGAGGAGGTCCCATAGTGCGATATCGATTCCGCTGAGCGCGTGATCCGTCTGGAGAAGGTCCATCCCGTTCTGTCTGACTGCCGTGTGAATCTTTCTGATACTCTCCGGACCGTCCAACGGTGCCCCGAGAACCGAATCCAAAACGGGTCGGCAGGCGCTGTGAGAAAGAGGAGCAATCAACGCGGCAATCGTGGGGAGCGGAGCGGCTTCGCACTCTCCCCACCCCACAAACCCTCCGGCCGTCACCCGAATCAGGAGCGCGTCTTGGCTACCGTCGCCAATGTTTCTAACCTCGGGCAACCTCAAATAAAACGCATCTACTGATTCAATTTTCATTAACGGTTCCCTTGTAGGTATAGCGCGTTTGCAACGATTCCCCCGGCTGGAGTACCGAACATTGTCCGTGCCGCGCGGCGTCGTTAACCGATATTGGCATGGCGGAGGCCGGCTCCAAAATTGCCACTCGGTGTCCGTCAAAGCCACCATAGCTGGCAAAATACCAGGCATACGGAAACACGGCTGGATCAAACTCCACTGTGAAGGACTTGCCCTCTCGGGACCAAGCACATACGCCATCGCGAAGACCAGTCAAGTAGAGGAACTCGGTGGTCTGATCAAACTCGGGAACCATTTCGCCCATCCATAGGCCGGCTCCACCCCGGCGACTCCACTCGGGATCCGCGGCCTCATAGTGAGTGGCGGGGCAAGTGATCTGATCACCGGGCAGAATTGCGAGCGCCGCATGCAGCTTCCACAGAAACGGACGCGTAACCGGACCGCGATTGGTAATTCTTGTTTCCACGCGGCACGAAAAGCCATCCAGCGTGATCCGGCGGAATACTTCGAACTGCACGCCGGGCAAGTAAGCTTCCATCTCCAAAGAAACCGAATCTGCTTGCAGAACACAGAAAGCGGCCGTCCACAATTCTCCGTGGTCCGGACAGTGGACCCCCGAAATCTCTTCCGGAATGTCATTAGGCAACAATTCATCAATTCCCCCGTAAAAGTTAGGGTCATACTCGGAGCCCGGAGATTCTCGTCGAAGGGGAACGGACGAATTACGCCATAGAAACTCGTAGCCAGATTCTAGGTCTCGGAAACTTATAATACGCCCGCCCACCTCAGGAGCCAAGACGACCCTAATCACCCCATTCTCAAGCTCGACGAGTCTCATAGGTTCTAGAAAAGGCGCGTAGTGAGTCCGCCGTCAATCACCAAATTCGTGGCGTTGATGAATTCGGCGTAGGGGCTCGCCAGAAAGGTGACGAAGGCGGCGATGTCTTCCGGGGTGCCAATTCGGCCCAGTGGGTGCAGCCCGTTGGCAAATTCCCGAGTGGCGGCAGGATCGGGGGTGGATTGAGCCCATGCATCAATCAATCCCGTGTCTACAAATCCCGGCGAGACCGCCAAAACTCTGATTCCGAACTTGCCCAAGTCTTGCGCCATGCTGTTGATCATGGCAACCTGGCCGCCCTTTGCCGCGGCATACGCGCTGGTGTCGGGATTTGTGGCCCGTGCGTGAACGCTGGCAATGTGGATGACCACGGCCCCGTTTGCCGCCTGCAATGCCGGCAACAAACGTTGGGTTATTTCAAACGGACCCGTGAGTTGGACCCGTAACAATTGATCGAAGTCCGCCCGGTCGGTTGATCCAACCGGGCTGAGCATGTCATACCCGGCGTTATGGACCAGCCCATGCAGTTCGCCGTGCGCAATCAGTGGATTCAGCCACGGCCCCGGTTCCGCCACGTTGCCCGGTAACGCTCGGCCACCAATTTGACTTGCTACGAGGCTTGCCCGATCTGCATCAAGATCATTGACCCAAACCAACGCACCCACCTCGGCCAAAAACCGCGCGCAGGCGGCGCCAATGCCGCTTCCCGCTCCGGTAACCAGCGCCGTCTTTCCGGTGAGGTCAATCTTCATGGATTAATTTAAGCCGCATCTGCGTGCGCCATGATAGCCCGGTCTCTACTGGCCATCGTAATCTTGGGGATGAACGGGAGTAAGAAGATGACTAACCCGGTAGTCACGCCGTTGAGAACGACCATGCTCTCCCACGGCCAGTGCTTCTGATCGGCCAGAAGTGACCCGAGGAAATCTGCCCCAAACAACGCGAGGTTGCGAAACGAGAGAATCAAGGAGTAACCAAGTCCTTCGCATCCCACCGGAGTGGCCCGGGCCGCGAGGTCAATAAACGAAACCTCGGCAAAGCCAAAAAACAGTCCGTTGGAAAAATCAATCACCATCGCCTGGGTGTAGCCGGAGTAACCCAGATACAAGAAGGTGGCCAGACAAGCCGTGATCACAGAGAAGATCAGAAGCGTTTTTAGCGTAAACCGGCGAGCAACAAAACCGTAAGTGACGGCCCCCAAAATTCCGCCGAGTCCGCCAATGGAGGTTAGATAACCGATGTGCGGCTGATCCAATTTAAGCACGTCGTTCTGGCGAAAGTAGAGCAGAGTGGAAAACCCCGGCGCAAAATAAAATAGGGTTATGAAGACCAATGCCCACCAGAAAGTGGGCGATTTTCCCACAATTCCGATCTGGCGCTTGGCGTTCATCAGAGATTCTATGGGTTTAGAGGCCACCGGCTTTTCTTTGAGCAAAAAATAAGTGGCGGGCACAATGGAGAGCAGAAAAGCCGAGTTCACACCGCACGCCAGAGCCAAGGTTCCCGTGGCCAACCAACCCCCCAACGGACCCTGAATGAGCGCGGCAAGGTTGCTGGAAAACTGCCTCACAGCGGTCAGCCGGCCCACCGACCCCGTGGCTTGGCCAATCTCCACCAAGACCGCACCCACCACGGTGGACATCATGACCATGAAAAGGTTCAC
Source organism: Fimbriimonadales bacterium (assembly GCA_038212035.1). Taxonomy (GTDB): domain Bacteria; phylum Armatimonadota; class Fimbriimonadia; order Fimbriimonadales; family Fimbriimonadaceae; genus Fimbriimonas. Next base: position 49,120 of record JBBQUZ010000008.1, on the reverse strand, counting down.
CACCACGCAGGCAATGAGCAGGGCCGAATAGGTGTGTGGGGCGAACGCCAATCCAATCCAGCTAACAGCAGCCAAGCAAGCGCTGAAAAGCGCATAGTGCCGTCGGCGAGTCTTAAACAGGGGAAAAGCGTCGGTCAGAATTCCCGCAATCGGCTTGAGGTACCAGAACAAACCGCAAATCAGGAAGAAACCGGACATCTCCGTGCGCGAGACGTGAAGTTCTGACTTCAGCAGATTCTGAAGCGGGATCTTCCCCAGAACTTGCGGCTGGGGCAGAGTGGTGGCAAAGATGCCCAAGGCAACAAAGAGAACAATGAGGGAGATGTTCTTGCTCTCCACTCGAGACGGCGGGGTTTCGGTTACTGGCTGATCCATCTTGACCTCACGGAACGCCTAGTCTACCGATGCATCCGCCTCGCAAGAACGGCCCATCCAAACATTGCATTAGGGCGGTTAAAACTGAAGCGGCAGGAGAGTCGCGGTCGTTAGCGAATAATGTGTATCAGACTCATGAAAATAGACCAGGCGATCGAAGTGTTCATGGCAGGGTTTTCGATAACTCGAAGCCAGACCTACCCTCACGTTGCCCAACGCTGTGACCCTATGTGGGTGATGCAAGATGCCCCGGGAAGGAAAAAACCCCGGAAAATTGAAGTTATCAATCACGGACGAACTCCCCGTGAAGTGGTTCAATCAATCCAAACCGCCCACCTTGGATGGCACTTTCTCTGCGATATTCACGCTCCCGATACTGATTTCGAAGCGCGGAGAAGCGCGTTCAAATTGCTTGGATACCGTCCGATGAGTACGGAATGGATGTTTTACCACCCCCTGGATAACGTTCCGAAGCTGACATCAATGCCGGAGGTCAAATTGGTGACCGATGCCTCAGAACTGGCTACTATTCCATTTGCCGCAGCCCAAGGTCTAAAGTTGATACCCGACACTAGACTCTTCATGATCTGGGATGACGAGCGGGATTACGGCTTTGTTAGGAGTGTGGACGTGGGAGAACACGCCTGGGTTTCCGGACTCTACGTAAGACCCGATGTTAGGGGGCAGGGCTTTGGGCGGGCGCTGATGAGCAGTCTGCTCACGTCCGATGAGCAAGCGGGAAAGAAGGCCAGCGTTCTCCTAGCCACCGCGGCCAGCGCGCGACTGTATCCTCATATGGGTTACCACAAAATCGCGGTATTGCAAATGTTCTGCCCTAAAGATCGAATCACAGTCGCATGAGCGGGTTAAGAAATCTCTTTAGCCCCGCCGATGGTTGCTCCGGCGGCGGAGAAACGATTTCTTGCATGTCCTCGTGGTAGCGTGCGCCCTTTCTCACGCCCTCAAGACAAGCACCGAGTAGGGCTCGCTGACCACTTGGTGAAGCGCGATGCTTCCGATGAATAGCCGCTCCAGGAATCCGTGCCCTTGGGCACCCATCACCAGCAGATCCGATTGAGTTGCCTTCATCTCCGCGTGAATCGCTTCGTAGGCAAGGCCATCCACCACGCTGATTTGGGTGGGATATCCCGCCGCCTCTAACTGCGCCTTGACGTGCTCACCCTTTTCCAAGATCGCTTTCTTTGTGGCCTCTCGAGATTCATTGAACTGGATCTCCCGCTCACCAACCGGGCTTAATACGGGCACCGAACCCCTCTCACAAGCCGTAAGTAGGGTGATTTTCTCGATCCCTGACGGCCTGATTTCAAGGAATTTTTGGATGGCACGGTCTCCATAGGGCGAATGATCTGTGGCAAAAACAATACTTATTTTCCCCACGTGTTCAACTTGCCCCTTAGCCACTAGAAAACTCTGGTGGGCGCCCGTAGCCAATCCCCGCCCCACGCTACCCAGAAAGAACGAGCCGTACGATCCTTTACGGTCAGATCCAACCGCAATGAGATCATAGTGCCCTGCATCCGCCATGCTCATCAAAAGGCTGCACGCATGGCCCACCTCATATTCGGAGTCGGCCGGGATTTCCAAACTCCTGGCCAATTCTGTGGCTTCACCCAGCAACCGGGTGCCCGCCTGGCGAAGCGCGTCAATCGTCTCTTGAACCGGGAAAGTGACGGGTGCCAAAAACGCCGTGGGAGACGCCCAAACTGGCTCTTCCACATGGATCAGCCGTAATTTTAGGGCGGGTAACCCTAGACGCTTTATGAGCCTCAGCGCGTTAGCGTATGTCCCGCCGTGATCAACCCCAACGATTGTTTTCATATCTGAAGTTAACCCGGAAAACCGATCGATCTGACCTAACAAAATTCAGACAATTGCAATATCAACCGATCACAGGTCGGGCAACCAGGCCGCAGTCTTCTGCGCCAAAAAGAGTCAGCACCGACACTTCGGGCGGACACAGGAACCGGCTGGGGGGTCCGGTGGTACCTACGCCACGAGTGACGTACAGGGGAGTCGAGGCCCCGGGATAAAATCCTCGCGGGTAACGCTTTCCATTCTCGGAATGCATTGGGGTGAAGCCAAACGGCAAGCGAAACTGGCCGCCGTGGCTATGACCACTCAACTGCAACACGCACCCAGCCGGAAGTTGGTCCACTAAGTCTGGCTCATGCCACAGCGCAATCCGGGGTTCCAATTCTGCCGTCTCCATCGCCAATTTGGGATTGGCTTGGCGCGCATTGTAAGAATCAATCCCCACCCACGTGATGCCTTGATGCCGCCAAGACTCGTTTCTGAGAAGCCGGATATTGAGTTCTCCCAGAATCGCGGCCAAGTTGTCAACCGGTCCGCAACAGTAGTCGTGATTACCGGGAATCGCTACCGCATTGCCGTTCATTAGCAAAAGCGGCTCCAATACGTCCCCCAACATTGCGGGAGTCTCCGCGCTCCAATATGCAACCAAATCGCCGACCAAGACGACCATATCGGGCGACTCCCCAAGCGCCGCCTGAACGGCACGTTTACTCAGTCTAACGGAGTACAGCCCGCGCACGTGAAGGTCTCCCAACACGGCAATTTTAAAGCCATCTAGCCGCTTGGGCCAACCCTGGAGATGCAAGGAAAGCCTCTCAATCACCAACTGATTGGCTTCCACCAAGGCCCCATACGCAAGGGTTGCCGCTCCGGCAACTCCGGTTAGAAAAGCCAAATCCCGAAACCGCATCGCCTTAGGTGTACCCGCATCTGGGTGAAATCTGCCGATGGGAACTGACTACATGGCGAATGCCGAGGCCACGATGCCAAGATGTCGTTAACATTCTATTAACATTCCCTTAACATTCCCTCGGTATATTCGAGCTGTTTATTCGGTTGGGGATATTGAAGATGGTAATGAAAAAACTTTTGAAATTAACAGGATTGGCGCTCATTCTTGGTGCGTTGCTCATCGGATGTGGCGAGTCTAAAAATGCTACGGCCGATGAACCAAAGCCAGGTGATTCAAAGCCGGGGACCGCTCAAAAAGGCTCCCTTACGGTGGACGGCAGCAGCACCGTTTTCCCAATCGTGAACGCCATGGGTGAGGACTTCAAAAAGGCCAATCCAGGTGTGAAGGTCACGATCAACAAGTCCGGCACCGGTAGCGGAATGCAAAAGTTTGGTCGCGGTGAGATTGACGTTGCCACCGCTTCTCGGCCCATTGAACAAAAAGAAGTGGATGCGCTGGCCAAAGCCAACATCGATTTTATCGAAATCCCCGTTGCTTACGACGGCGTATGCGTGGTCGTCAATCCCAAGAACACGTTCATCACTTCACTCACCCCCGACGACTTAAAGAAAGCTTGGTCTGACGGAAGCACGGTTAAGACTTGGGCGGATATGAAGTCCGGTTGGCCAGCCAAAGAGATCAAGTTTTACGGCCCCACCAATAATCACGGAACCTACGAATACTTCACCGAAGCGATCAACAAGAAAAAGGGAAATATTCGAAATGACTACCAAGCTAATCAAGAATATAACGTCATTGTTCAATCCATAGCCGGTGACGAAAACGGAATTGGATACGTTGGCTTTAACTATTACGCCGAGAATAAAGATAAGCTGAAGGTGGTCTCAATTGACGCCGGAAAAGGCCCCGTTGCTCCTAGCGAAGAATCCGTAACCAATGGCACCTACACTCCGCTATCTCGCCCATTGTTTATCTACGTGAGTAAGAAGGCCATGGACCGCCCCGAAGTGAAGGCGTTTGTTGACTTTGCACTCGGCGAATCTGGCATGGCCGCCGTAAAGGAAAGCAACATGGTTCAGCTTCCCAAAGAAGCCCTCGATGCCGTTAAAAAGCACGTGAGTGAAGGCAAACTTGGCTCCGCATTTATGGGAGTTGCCCCCGGCATGACCATCCAACAAGTGCTGGCCAAAGAAACTGCCGGGAGTAAGTAACGCCGTGGCTGATGCATCAGCAAGCGGACGGATGCCGGCTGATGCAAAGGCCCTTTGGAGTCCCGTGCGGTCGCGGTTTGATTCGCGGCATTTCACTCAAAGTGGAGTGAAATGGTTGACGTTTGCCTGCGCCCTGGTGTCGGTAGCTACTACTTTTGGGATTGTTGCGGTGCTGCTGTCGCAATCTATAACCTTCTTTAAGACGGTGCCCATTGGCAGCTTCCTCGGCGGAACCCAGTGGCGGCCATCGGCTACACCGCCAGAATTTGGCGTCTTACCCCTCATCTCAGGAACTCTGATGGTCACCATTGGAGCCGGGCTTATCGCGGTTCCCCTTGGCCTTATGAGCGCAATCTATCTGAGCGAATATGCCCATCCCAAACTTAGACGAACTCTAAAACCAGCTCTGGAGTTACTAGCGGGAATTCCCACCGTGGTCTACGGCTACCTTGGCCTGTACCTAGTGACTCCGCTCCTGAAAAATTTATCTCCAAATTTTCAGGCAACTAACGGGGCCGCGGGCGCGATTGTGGTGGGAATCATGATTCTTCCGCTCGTTTCTTCCCTCTGCGAGGATGCGATCGCCGCCGTGCCGAAGTCTTTGCGAGAAGCGGCCTATGGCCTGGGTGCAACCAAAACTGAGGTCACAACAAAGATCGTGATTCCGGCGGCACTCTCCGGAATCATGGCCTCGTTCATCCTTGCGCTTTCCCGAGCTTTGGGAGAAACCATGGCGGTCACTCTGGCCGCCGGATCAAACCCGGTTCTGACTTTTGATCCTCAGAAGAGCATTCAGACCATGACCGCCTACATTGTGAGCACTTGTCAGGGTGACGCGGCTTACGGCAGTGTTCAGTACAACTCAATCTTTGCCGTGGGAGTCACCCTGTTTGTGTTCACCATGGGCATGAACATGATTGCCACCCGCTTGGTCCGACGGTTTAGGCAGGTTTACTCTTGAGTCTTCCCGCATCATTTACCGCTGGCACTTCTAACATGGCCAAGCGTAAGAGGCTGGATTCGGCATTTGGGTTCCTGTGCTTGAGTGCGGCCCTAATTGGGGTAGGCATCTTGGTTTTGTTGCTCTATCGGATCTTTGCCGATGGAATCGGTCGATTGTCCCTCAGCTTTATTGAAGGCGAACTCTCCCAGCGACCCAAGCACGCCGGAATATGGCCCGCCATTGCAGGAACAAGTTACGTGATGATTCTCACGGGGGGCATTGCCGTACCGATTGGGGTGGCCGCTGCCGTGTACCTAGAAGAATTCACCACCCATCGCAACCGTTTGACCGATTTCATTCAACTCAACATTGCCAACCTTGCCGGAGTCCCTTCCATTGTATATGGATTGCTGGGCCTTGCGGTTTTTGTTCGCTATGCCAGGATGGGTAATTCTATGCTCGCCGGTGCCCTCACGATGGCCCTTTTGATCTTGCCCATGATTATCATTGTCACCCAGGAGGCTCTCCGATCAGTCCCGGGTTCTTTCCGCGAAGCTTCTCTCGGGCTTGGGTCCACGCGATGGCAAGCCATCCGCTACCAGGTCTTGCCCTCCGCATTGCCCGGCATTTTTACTGGCATTATTCTTGCAATTAGTCGCGCCATTGGCGAGACGGCTCCGCTGGTGGTGGTGGGAGCCGTGGTCGGAATAGTGAGCGCTCCCACGAGCCTCAATGATCGTTATACTGCCCTTCCCTTACAGATCTTTAACTGGGCTCAAGACCCGCGTGAAGAAGCGCACCTAGTTTCGGCCGCCGCAATTGTTGTCTTGATGATTGGGCTTCTCTTGTTAAATTCAATCGCCATTGTGCTGAGAAATCGCGTGAAAAACCGCCGATCTTAGGGTCCATTGCCTAGAGGCTAACGATCCCAAGAGAAACACTGTATCCTCTTCTGTCATGACCGAAACATCTTTGGATTTCCTAAAGGAGATCGTCAACACCCCTTCGCCGTCTGGGTATGAAGAGCGGGCGGCCGAGGTTTACCGGCAGTACGCGTCTCAGTTTGCCGATAAGGTTTCCACCGATGTTCACGGTAACGTGGCGGCCGTTTTAAACCCGGATGCCGAAATGCGAATCATGTTGGCCGGGCACATGGATGAAATTGGATTTATCATCCATTACATTAGTGACGAAGGCTTGATGTACTTTAGTGGAATTGGTGGCCATGACAGCGTGATTCCGGTGGGACAGCGAGTTTGGATTCATGGGTCAGAGCGCGTGCCGGGAATCATTGGCCGCAAAGCAGTCCACCTCCTAGAAGAGGATGAGCGTAAAAAGAAGCCCGAGATCAAAGACCTCTGGATTGACATCGGAGCTTCCACCCGCGCGGAAGTTGAAGCCGTAATCAGCTTGGGCGATGTTGTCACTTTTCAGTATGAGTTTCAACAGTTGATGGGAGACCGAGCCACCGCACGCGGCTTTGACAACAAGATGGGCTCCTTCATCGTGGCCGAGGCCTTGCGCCACCTCAAGCAAGACGGTGGACTACATCCGGGCGTTGGTGTCTATGCAGTAGCCACGGTTCAAGAAGAGATCGGACTCCGTGGCGCGAGAACTGCCAGTTACGGCATCAATCCGCAAACCGGTCTTGCGGTAGACGTTAATCATGCCGTTGACTACCCCGGGGTGTCTAAAACGCGCCACGGAGCCCTAGACGTTGGCAAGGGTCCCAGCATCTTGCGTGGTCCTAACTGCAATCCAAATGTTTTCCGGATCATCACCCAGGCGGCCAAAGAGGATGGCATCGCATACCAGGTAGACGTGGCTCCCGCCGGCACGGGAACCGACGCCAATGCAATGCAACTCAACCGCGCCGGCATGGCCACGGGGCTGGTTGGGGTCGCCCTGCGCTACATGCACACACCTTGCGAATTACTGAGCCTTACGGATGTGGAAAACTGCGCCCGGCTCATGGCCTCTTACTGCAGAAGAATTAAACCAGACACCGATTTCACCCCAAGGCTATCGTAAAGTATTCCCGGCCCGTTTCCGGGCCGGGAATACTATTTTGCTAAACCGGCGAGGTAGTCCTCACCCATGATCTCTTTCACGATCTTGTTTTGATTGATCCGGTATTTTCGGGCGCGCGGTGCCATGTAGCGACAGTCTACAGGCTCGAAAGTGAACTCTGGGCCGGTCGGAGTCCACGTTGCCAAAGTGGTTTTAAGCCAATTCGAATCGTCTCGATCAGGCGTATCCATCTTAAAATGGGCTCCCCTTGATTCATCGCGTACCAGTGCCCCGCCCACAATGGCTTTAGAGTTCTCAATCATGTGGCCAAGCGCTCGGGTGAACGGAACGGCTTGATTCGTCCAACCACTATCGTCCACCAAAGCGCACTTCTTAGCCCGCGCCGACAGTTCTTCTAACTGACCCTTGGCGGTAGTCAAATCGCGCTGATTTCGCCAAATGCCGCAATTGTTCCACATCACATCTGCAAGTTCTGCGTGGAGCTGATAAGGGTTCTCCTCGCCGTTGCACCTTCGAAGTCCATCGTAATCTGATTGCGCCTTTTTCTGGGCGTTTGACGCCAACGCAGTCGAGACATCCTCGGCAGTACCGGTGAGGTTCTGCATGTAGGCCATGATGCCTTGTGCGGCAATTTCTCCACCCACTAGGCAGCTTAACAACGCATTGGCACCCAGTCGGTTAGCTCCGTGATACTGGTATTCGCACTCGCCCGCAGCGTACAACCCCTTGATGTTGGTCATCTGGTTGCGCGCACTGTTTACGTCCCAACCGCCGTCGCCGTTGGTTTCGTAATCCACCCACAGGCCGCCCATTGTGTAGTGAACCGCGGGATAGATGCGCATGGGAGTAGTGATCGGGTCTTCACGCATGAACTTTTCGTAGATTTCCAACACGCCTTCTAACTTGTCATTAATCTGCTCTCGCGTGAGCGAACCCCCACGATCTTTGTGGAGCTGGGTGATATCTAAATAGACCTGCTGACGCCCCTTGACGCCTTTGCCCAAGCGGCAAACGCAATAGACAATAAAGCTGACGATGTCTCGACTGAGCAGGTTGCCGTAGACCGGGTCCATCTCTTCGCAAACGTACCATCGATCTTGCTCTGGGATGTCCACCGGAGTTCGCGCATCCATAGGGTCGCGGGGAACCCAAATTCGGCCCCCTTCACCGCGCACGGATTCCGACATCAGGCGGCACTTGTCCTCGCCCGGAATTGCGGTCGGGTGAATTTGGACCATCTCTGGGTTGCCGTATTTAACACCCTGTTGGTAGCAGATGCTTACCGGCGACCCCGTGTTAATAATGGAGTTGGTGGACTTACCAAAGATCACCCCGTTTCCGCCGGTGCAGATGATCGTGGCATCCGCAGGAAACGAAACGATCTCCATGGTCCTAAGGTTCTGGGCCACAATGCCGCGACAAGTATCGTCGCTGTCTTTGATAACGCTGAGAAACTCCCAGCCTTCATACTTCTCCACCCGATTGCCATCTTCCCATCTTCGAACCTGCTCATCAAGCGCATAAAGCAGTTGTTGTCCGGTGGTTGCTCCCGCGTAAGCCGTGCGGTGCTTCAGGGTTCCGCCAAACCGTCGGAAGGAGAGGAGACCCTCGGCCGTACGGTTGAACGGAACTCCCATCCGATCAAGCAGATAAATGATCGCGGGGGCTCTCTCCGCCATCCGCATAACGGGCGGTTGGTGATTAAGGAAGTCGCCTCCGGTGATGGTGTCCTCAAAGTGGAGGTAAGGCGAATCTCCCTCACCGCGCAAGTTGACGGCACCATTGATGCCTCCCTGAGCGCAAACGCTATGAGAGCGTTTTACGGGGACTAAGCTAAAGAGCTTCACCTTGTGCCCGGCTTCGGCAAGTTTCATGGTGGTCATGAGGCCAGCCAAGCCTCCGCCCACGACAACAACGGTACGCTGTGCGGCCATATCTATATGTATTCTACGCGGTTCGGGTTGAGTGGTGCGGGTTAGCCTTTGGAATAGCCTGTTATTAGAGAGGCTCAGGGGGCCAGCATCCAAATTCAATCAAAAATCGAGAGGGTCCACTCCGCAGTTGCGAAGTGGACCCTCATCCTACAGCCAGAACCGAACTACTTACTTAGCCTTCGCCGAGTCGCAAGGCCAATTCCTGCAACCCCAAGAAGCATCGTAAACGGCTCTGGAACGGCCTTGACTTGGATATTGTCAATCGCAAAGTCATTTCCAGACCGGATGATGCTCATATCAATGGCGTTAGCCGAAGAAAATGATTTCAGATCATTGCCGCTGAACGTTGCAGTCACTTGGGTCCACTTATTGAATGTGGCCAAATAATCCTTTTTGATAAGGAGGCCGCCAATTGAAAAATCCAAGACGGCTTGCGAACCCGTGTGAACCCCGGACACCCATGCGGAAAACTCGTAGGTTTGACCCTTACTCAGCGGGCTCAAGAAACTGCTTGTCCAAACCGTCAAAGGAACTTGTTTGGTGGGGTCGGTAGGATCGGGCTTCGTCCTATCCGCACCGTTTACAATCAGCATTTTGCCGTCGCCGTCCTCCGAAGTAACGTGCGCCCAGTCGGACGCAGTCGCGGGGTCTTTGTGGTGAACATAATTAGCATCCGCGCCCACTGTGATCCGACCCTCGATTTCTAGGACGTCTTTCCCATAGTTAACGTAGGTGTAGTCCGAAGTCCAAGTCGCACCACCAACGCCAATGACCTTTCCGAAGTGGTCAAACGTTGAGCCGTCTAAAACGAGATTTCCCGATGCGGCCGCAAACATGGGACACAACGCACCAACCGACAAGGCTAAAGCCTTCAAAATTCTTTCACACATAAAATCACTCAGCGGATCCCTCCGCAATGACAATATAGTACCACTGAATCTGGAGACCGCCAGCCACTACACACAATAGCCCTCTCCTGCGGGGAAAAACTAGCAAATTCAACGGCTAATATTGCAATATTATTCAGAATTTGAGCCTCGACGAAGGTTCTGGATTAAACCCTCTTACGCGGTGGGTATGTAGACCTCTTAAACCATGGCACTGTACTAACCTTCATATAAATCAGTTTCCGTGCGGATCTGCGAGCAACCAGGAGCGCTCTGGGCAACGTTTTTCGGCAGGCGCCGAGACTAGCAAACTCACCAGGCCATTCCGCGCCAGCGGGATTTGTGTTCTACGCATGAGCGTTGGTTGGGGAGCACTTTACAGGGATTACATAAGTTTCCGGAATTAAAAATTCGCTTTGCATCGGCCTGAAGATGAAGGTCCTCCGGCGTGAACATGAGGCTCATCAAATCTAATTTTTCCACCCCAATGCCGTGCTCGCCCGAAATTGAGCCACCCAGATCGATACATCGACGCATGATCTCTTCCCCCGCGGCCACCACACTTTCGACCTGCCCAGGGTCCCGATCATCGAAGTAGAAACACGGATGCAAGTTGCCATCGCCCGCGTGAAAAATGTTGGCGACTCCGATTTTGTACCGAGACGCAACCTCATAAACCGTATCCAACATGTCGGGCAATTTTGAACGGGGAATCACCCCGTCGTGAGTCACGACGGTAGGCGCTAGCCTCCCCATGGCTCCCACCCCTTTCTTGCGCACCGTCCAGAGTTTTTGCCGTTCGGCTTCATCTTGGGCCATCTGAATATTCAATGCGTTGTGGAGATGACAGATATCGCAGACCGCCCGCATCTCGCGGTCCACCGTTGCTTGGGCAACATCTCCCACTAAATCACTGTCGCACTCCACCAGGAGTAGTGCCATTGTGCCCACGGGAAACTGGATTCCAAATGCGGCAGAAACCGCCTTGAGAATCCCGTGGTCCATCATTTCGAGAGCCGCGGGAATCGTGCCGGAAGCAATGATTTCTGCCACGGTCTCGGTAGCCTCCCTCACCGTTCGGTAGGCGATGAGCGCGGTGCTTACTGCAGTAGGGATTGGAGTCAACTTCACCCAAGCTTCGGTGACCACACCCAAAGTTCCTTCTCCACCCACCACCAAGCCCAGAAAATCAAACCCCGGCCCCCCGCTCACGTCTAACCCCAAGTGGATGACTTCGCCCTCGGGGTCCACCATGGTGAGGCTTTCAATGTGTTGGACGGTAACGCCATATTTGAGGGTGTGCGGTCCGCCCGCATTCTCGGCGATGTTCCCTCCCAGCGTAGAAACCGTCTGTGAGGAAGGATCCGGCGCGAAGTGCAGACCGGATGACTTTACGGCATCCGACAGTTTTTTGTTTACCGTTCCGGACTGAGCCAGCAACCGCCGGTTGGGTAGGTCAATTTCTAAAATCTGGGTGAGTCGCTTGGTAGAAATTACGACTCCGCCCAGCGCAGGTAGCGACCCCCCGCTAAGGCCAGTGCCCGCCCCGCGAGCCGTAAACGGCACGCCGTTTTGATTGCACCAGCGCACAATCTTCACCACGTCTTCCGTCGATTCCGGCAGCACCACCGCCGTGGGTTTGCTTCGGTCTACCGAATACGCGTCGCAGTCATAGGCGCGCTCGGCGGCGGGCCCGGAGAGTACTTGGTCTGGCCTAAGCAGTGCTTCCAGTTGCTGAGACATTGACTTGGTCGGCATGACGATATTGTAGTTCCCTTAACCTATTTCAAGCACGAGTTACGGCATCTTGCAGATCGGCGGACCTGCGGGCCAGCAAAACCATCAAATTCCGTCCGGTTTTCCGCTCACCCCAAGACATCCACCCTGTGTAAGTTGTAGCATCCAAGGGGGACATGCCAAATTTACAAGAAAATCCAGCCTCGGTGAACCCACCGCAATCTCCTAAAATCTCCGAACCGCTGGTTGATCCTAGCGGCGGACATTTCAAACCTATTCATCGCTCGGCGGGGCGGAATTTGGTCCGGGCGGTGTTGGGCGAATTCATCGGAACATTTATCATCGTGTTCCTGGGGTGCGGAGCCATCATTGGCCTGCACGGCACCGGAGCGGCCGAGCACCTTACCGTGTGCCTGGTCTTCGGAGGAGCGGTGATGACCATGGTTTACGCACTGGGGCACGTGGCCGGGCCCCACTTTGACCCGGCGGTCACGTTGGCTTTCGCTACCATCAAACACATCAAACCCAGCCATGCGGCGGCCTACATTGGCGCCCAGTTAGCCGGGGCAACTATGGGGGCGGCTACCCTGGGTCTGGCACTGGGCGCCAAGGCTCAAGACGTAAATTTTGGCGCTAATCATCCATCAATTTCCGCCCCCGCCGCGTTTGTTCTGGAGATTGTTTTCTCGTTCATCCTGATGCTGGTGATCATGGGCACGGGCACCGATAAACGGGTTCCCCACACCGTTCCCGGATTTGCAATTGGAACCACCGTGGCCATTGCCGCCTTGTTTGGCGGCCCGGTTTCCGGCGTCAGCATGAACCCCGCGCGGAGTCTTGGTCCGGCACTGCTTGCGGGTGGCTCTGCACTGGGAACGGTGTGGATCTACCTTCTCGCGCCTTGCATTGGAATGGTTCTGGCCGCCCTCACCTACCAGTTCCTAAGAGGAGATGTGTTTCCTCACCCAGAAGACTGAGCAAGATTCGTTCCTCCTCATCACATTCACAGCTCAAGGGGCGTCACAATACGAAAATGCAAGCAAAATGCATTCTGTTTACCGGCGTTCACCAGGTCAGCGTTGACGTCGCAGAAATTCCCGCACCGAGCGGCAATGAGGTTTTGCTGGAAACGGCCTACACCGCCATCAGCCCAGGGACCGAGGGCCGTAGTCTCAATGGTCAACAGGCCGGAGCCTCTTCCTGGCCGTTTATTCCGGGGTATTCCTTGGTCGGAAAAGTGATTGCAAAAGGGCCGGACGCCCACATCGCAGAGGGGTCCTATGTGTTCACTAACGGGACCACCAAGAGTGATCGAAATCGAACGTGGGGTGGCCACGTGAGCCATGCCGTGGTGCCAGAAACATCCGTGATTCCGTTAGCTCCAGAAGCAGATTTGGTGAGTGCCGCGCTTACCAAACTCACGGCAATAGCCTGGCACGGCGCAAGGATTGCAAATGGCAAACCGGGAGATAATGTTGCCGTGGTGGGGCTTGGCCCTATTGGTCAGCTGTCCGCCCGGTGCTTCAAGGCACGAGGTGCCAACGTGGTAGCGGGAGACATTAGCGAGGCCCGCGTGCAACTAGCCAAAGCGGCCGGCATCGAGGCGGTAGTTGTAGATTCAACGATGGCGGGACTGCGGGAACGGCTGCCCCAGGAATTTGATCTCGTGGTGGATTCGACGGGAAATCCCGCCGTATTTTCCTCGATCATTCCTTTGGTAAGGGCCTTACCCTGGGACAATGAACCCACTCCGGGCGGCCGAATTCTCATCCAAGGCTCCTATCCCGACGGATTCTCGGTGCCCTACGATGATTGCTTCCGAAAAGAGATTTCGATTGTGTTTACCAGGGATAACCAAAGGCGAGACCTCATTGAATCCGCGGCCCAAATCAACGATGGCTGGATTCCCGTTCGAGATTTAGTGGGAGAAGTCTTAGAGCCAGAACAAGCCCCCCAAGCCTACGAGCGTCTACGGAATGACCCATCGGTAGGAACCTTCGTGTTCCGCTGGAACGGCGTAAGTTAATTGTTCGGTCAAGCACATCCAGCGGCGGGAGCTCGTAACATCCACCAACCCGTTACCAAAGAACCCAAAGGGTGTACCCCGCGGATATCCCTGCCACGGCGGGAGCTCGTAATCCTTGGCAAACCACCAAACGAGAAGACCCGAAGGGTGTCGCCCGTGGATATCTGTGCCGCGGCGGGACGCAGTATTATCCAACCCAATCCGTAACCAAATAAACCAAAATCACGGCAACCAGACCCAATAAATTCAGACCGAACGACGCATCCCCACCCGCTATCTGCGAACGGTCTGCTTCAGGTATTTCACCATCATCTCGGGGTGGTCGGTCTGAAATCCATCGATACCAAGGGCCATCACGGGCTCCCATTGAGCCGGACTCTCGCCTGGATTTTGGATATCCGGCCACACCTTAGCCCCGAGCTTGTGGGCACGTTCTACCAAGTCTTTACGGTAATACATCGCCCCGCCATCAAAGATTTCGTACGGATGAGCTCGCCAAGCGGCTTCCATTTCTTCCGGCGTTTTCATTTCCGCCGTGTCCGCAATAATCGGAACGTGCGGCGCACCCGCTCTCCACTGATCAATTTCCTCTACGCCGTAGAGGTAAGCAATCACCGATTTCTCCATGCGGTACTGGTGAAGCCACGGCAGGATTTGCTGAGGGGTTACCGCCTTAATATCCATGTACAGGTTGATTTTGCCTTTGGCAGTTTGCAGAATCTGCTCAAACGTGGGGACTCGCCTCAGGGGCGCGTTTGCATGTTTGGAATCCTTAACTTCTAAAGCTTCAATTTCATCAAACGTGAGATCGGCTACGTTTCCGTGACCATTCGTCATGCGATCAACCGTGCCATCGTGCATGATGACCGGCCGGCCGTCTTTCGTGGTCCGAATATCGATCTCCGCATAGTCAGCCCCCACCCGGATGGCCTCTTTGATTGCGTCAATCGTGTTTTCGGGAACGTCAACGTGGTTTCCGCGATGTGAAGTCACCACAAAACGATGGTAACACGCGGGTAAAGGGTTGAGGCGGGGAGAATTCCCCCCGCTCAGCGCAAGGCTTAACAGGATAAACCAGGTCACCATGCTTACTTAGTCCGGCCATACCGTGGAGCCGGCGTAGACCGCGTCCACCACTTGACTGCAGGTGATGCCACCAAATTTAGGTTCGGCGGTGTCCAGCGAGTCGCAATACATGTAGCCATCCTTCTGATTCTTGGGGAAACCAAAGATGTTTCCCTTGTCTCCTTGGTAGTAAGCCCCTTCAAACGCTACGCTCTTGGCGTGGCCATCAACAAATGCCGCATTCAATCTGCCACCGTGTCGCAACTGAGCGTTGTGACCATAAGCAAAATACTGAGCAATGTAGTTGGTGCAGATCGTATAGCGTGAACTGTCTCCGGTGTCTGCAAACGCAAACATGGAGGCCGGTGTCGTGATCTGGGACAGGCTTTTGCCTGCATCGACTTTCCAGTCGGGCGTTTTGGTTCGACCGGATGTCAATCCCGACACGCTGTTGCTTGTGAAGCCCCAGTTATAGCCATAACCAATGCACTTCCCGGTCTGGTTAAAGCCATCTTGGCAAGTTGTAGGATCAACATCATCCGCACCGGTCTGATTTCGATCTGGACACAAGAACATGTTGATGCTCTTTACGTAAGGCATCAACTGAACATAAAAGTCAATCTCGTAAGAGGGATTACTTCCCCTGGCACCCAGAATCGTGGGTGTCACATCATCAAAGTCATTGACATAAAGATGCATGGCCAAGCCGGTTTGCTTAGTGTTGGATAGACACTGAGTTTTCTTAGCGGATTCTTTAGCTTGGGCGAAAACGGGGAAGAGAATCGCGGCCAAAATGGCGATGATCGCGATCACAACGAGTAGTTCAATTAAAGTAAAAGCAGAGATATTTTTTCGTGACATTGGTCCAACCTCAAGAAGAGTGTGGACTGAGCATGTTAACGGGCGGTTAACCAAAGGTTAAGGTTGCAAATGCACAACACTAACCCCGCGCTTAGACCGGTAAACGACCGATGTGCGTTCCGCTGGACGTGGCATCTAAAACCCAGTAGCGTGCGGTAAGCCCAAACGTCGCGAAGGTTTCTTTCATCGCCCGGCCGATCCGATCATGGCCTTGTCGGGCAAAGGCAATCATTCCGGGACCCGCCCCGCTAAGGCAGACCGCCATGGCTCCTGCCTCCTGAGCCGCCCGTTTGGCATCTACCGCGCCCGGTATCGCGGGCATTCGGTAGGGCTCGTGAATCCGATCGTTCATTGCCCGAGCCAGAAGAAGGTCGTCGCCCGCTCTCAACGCCTCGGCCACCAACATCGCTCTGCCGATATTAAAGATCGCATCGGCTTTGCTGTACGTGTCGGGTAAGGCGGCCCGGGCACTACTGGTGAGATACAGATAGTCGGGAACGCACACTACGGCCTTCACCGGCACGTGCGGAATCCGCTGGGTGAGCACTCCGGTGGAATCCGGAACCACAATTACAAACCCGCCCAAAAGCGCGGGCGCCACGTTATCGCCGTGCCCTTCTACCTCCACGGCGCGCTTTAGAATGCACTCCAAATCTAGGTCCGCCGGATCTTCGCCCCGGGCGTGTTGAATCACGGAATGGGCTAACAAGAGCCCGGCAAGGGTGGCGGTAGAACTTGAACCGAGCCCGCTCGCACAGGGAATCGCGTTATGGCAGATGATTTTCGCGCCGGTGGGCGCGGGTAAGCCATGCCGTTGGATTTCGTCCAACATGGTAGCGGCGGTTAAATTCGTGGCATCGGCAGCCAGCAGCTTAGCCCCTTCACCGTAACATTCCACGGAAATTCCCGATTCAGCGGGATGGAGTTCAAAGCTGTTCCAAAGGTCTAGGGCCAAGCCCATGCAGTCAAAACCGGGGCCAAGGTTAGCGGTGGTGGCGGGGATTCTAACTCGGATCATATGGATTCCCGTTCAATTCTCTGGTTCTCGGTTCTTTCAAGCCTTGGGTTCACGCTAACCGCCCGATTGATGGATGCCAAATCCATCCGTCACGCGTCAATCACTCGCATCAGGGCATCAAGGTTTGCTTCAATGCGGGTCGGTTCCGGGGCATCGGCGACCGCCGAATCCGGGTCTTTAAGGCCGTGCCCAGTGAGCACGCATACAATCCGCTTGTCTTTAACCACCACACGGCCCGCATCCACCGACTTGATGAGACCGGCCACCCCGGCCGCCGAAGAGGGTTCGCAGAATACGCCCTCTTTGCGGGCCAAGAAGTGATAAGCGGAGAAAATCTCCTCGTCCGTCACGCTCAAGATCGTGCCCTTGGATTCTTCAATTGCGGTAAGCGCCTGCTGCCACCGAGCGGGATTCCCGATGCGAATTGCCGTCGCCCGGGTCTCGGGGTTATCCACCCGAATCCCGGTGACGATGGGAGCCGAACCGGCCGCTTGCGCCCCCAAGAGCTGAGGCTTGCTCCCGCACGAGCAGTCTCCGCACTCTGTGAATCCCAGCCAATAAGCAGAGATATTGCCCGCGTTCCCCACCGGAAGGCAGAGCCAGTCGGGGGACCGGCCAAGTTGCTCGCAGACTTCCCACGCCGCGGTCTTCTGACCCTCTAGCCGAGCCGGATTGACTGAATTCACCAAGGCAATCTGCGTTCGATCTGCCACTTCTCTGACCATGCGCAATCCGTCATCAAACGATCCGGAAATGGCGATTACTTTTGCCCCGTAGGCAATGGCGCCGGCAAGCTTGCCCAGGGCAATCTTGCCATCGGGAATCAAGACCATGCATTCCAGCCCCGCCCGAACCGCATATGCCGCCGCCGAGGCGGCAGTATTACCCGTACTCGCGCAGATCACCGCCCGAGCTCCGTCCGCAACCGCTTGAGAAATCGCCGCCGTCATGCCGCGATCCTTAAAAGACCCGGTTGGGTTGAGTCCCTCGTACTTGAGAAATACTTCGCAATCGCCCCCCAGTCGCTCGGCCACCTTGGGTGCGGGAATGAGCGGAGTGTTGCCTTCTAAAAGGGTAATGGCCGGGGCATGGGGGGAAAGCCGAAGACGGTCTCGATAGTGCGTGACCAGCCCCGGCCAACTTTTAGACATGATATATTGTACTGGGCGAGTATTCCTCAGTGCGCAATGAGACTAAAACGCATTGGCGTATTCACGGGAATCCCTAATTTTGAACGGCAGAAACACTAGTGTCCACGACCGTTGGTACGCCTGAGGCAACGGTAATCCGGTCTCGCCCTTCGTGCTTAGATCGGTACAAAGCGCGATCGGCGGCGGCAATCAATTGCGCCTTGCCGCCCGGGTGAGACTGGCTATCGGCGCACCCAAAGCTGGCCGTGATGAGGCTGTTCATACCCTCCGGATCTTTAAGGCGCTTTCGCACTCGCTCACAGAACCGAACCGCTTCTTCTGCCGTTGCGCTGGGCAGAATGATGGCAAATTCTTCTCCGCCGTACCGCGCCACAAAATCTGCCGTCCTTGCCGTATCGGCAAGCACGCGAGAGAACTCACGTAGCACCTCGTCACCCGCCGGATGCCCGAGGCGATCATTAATATCTTTAAAGTGATCCACGTCAGTCAGAATGAGCGCAACCGGCAACTCCGTTTTTTGGGAGTGCTCTAGCTCGGCCCGCAACCGATCTTGAAATCCTCGATGGTTGTTTAGCCCCGTGAGGCCATCTGTAGAAGCCAAGGCGGCCAACCGCTCGTTGAGCAACTCTAGCTCAACTTGTCGTTGCCGCAACTGGTCCCTGGCTTGCCTTAATTCCATCAGTCGCTCGTTCAACTGGTCTTCGTTCACTCGTTGCTCGGTGATATCTCTTACGGCATAGAGCACCTGAACCGGAGTTCCAGACTCGTCTCTCAGAAACACGCTGTTTCGGCTCTCAAACCATAACCACTCTCCGGTCGCGTCTTTCAGCCGAAATCTCAAGACCTGAGAATCTTCATCCCCTGCCGTACGCAATTTCTCTTCTGCTTGGGACCAATTCTCAAGGTCATCGGGGTGGATTAAATGCCGGAAACCCGTTGCATCCACGTCACCCTCTCCGGTGTTTCGATTTCCCAAATGTGCGGCTAAACTGCGGCTCCAATAAACGTTCTTCCCTTTTGGCAGGTCATACAAAAACAAGATGTCTGGACTAGAGGCGGTAATGGTATGAATAAGTCGCTCGCTGTTGATAAGCGCCTGTTCCGCCCGCTTTCTAACCGTGATATCCCGGGTGGTGATGCAGATGCCATCATCAACCGGCACCACCTGATGATGCAACCATTCCACCCGCTCAGAATTGAGGATTTCAAATTCTTCGTCCAATGGAATTCCGGTTTCCACCACCCGCACGTATTTGTCGAAGAACCCACCCGTGCGATTAATGGGAAGAAGCTCGCAAAGGCGCTGACCGATGACCATGGTTCGATCCATTTCAATCAATTGCTCGGCATTCTTGTTGAGCTCCACAATAATGAAATCCCGGATCTTGCGACTGTCATTTCGATCTGACTTGAGCACAAAAATGCTGTCGAAGCTGCGATCTATGGCCGCCCTCAGGTGGAGTTCACTTTCTGACACGACCGGCTCAACCCGCATGTCCTTTCGAACCAATCGCTGAAGAGTTCCGAACAAGGTCTGATCCGCCTGTCGCTCAATTCGGATCTCGACTACGAACGACTCGGTCTCACGAACCACAAAACATTTGGGTTCAATAGATTTGCCCAGCGTTAAGTCGTGAATTGCGCTCAAAAATTCGAGATGGCAGGCTTCTGGCAAGGCGGATAGCAACGCATCTAGACCATCAATCCCAAATCCAAAGGCAACCCTGAGACCATCGGATCCAGAAAACCCACGGGTGACAGGATCCAAAGTCCACGTGCCAAATTCCAACATGCGCTCGGCGTGGTGGGTCCGAGTGAGGACCGATTCAGTTTGCAACTCCACGTTACGCAGGTCGGTTAGGTCTTCCCAGGAACCCGTAATTACGACAACGCCGGATTCTGAAATTTCTTTTTGGAGTTTTGCCTTAATCGTCCGAACTTTGCCGTCGGCGGCTACCAATCCAAACTCGGCTAACGTCTCGCCGGTTTCGTAATCTAAAATCGCGTGAATTTGCTTTAGAAGTCTCTCCTGGTCCGCACGGAAGACGCGCGCCGAGAACAGGGGGTAACTGGGAGGGAGAGAATCATGGGAAAACCCTAAAAATTTGGCAAAAGCACACGACAAAAAGGGAATCCGAGTGGCCGGATCTATTTCCCAAATCACCATATCCAGGTGCTTAGATTCCATCGCGATGGGTAGGTAGCTCAGCGGGCCTTGTCGCGCATCAACCTGCACAAAATCTCGCATCAAAGCGAAAACCGTTCGGGATTGATCCTCAATTTCTTCCGTTATTGCGGCGATAAACCTACTTCTCCGGTAGGCGTCCCCCCGGATGCACAACTTACGGTATTCATTAGAACCAACCTATCATTGTGGTTCACAAAAGACCCAAACAGTGACCTGGTAATTAAGCTGGTTAGCACCCATACCTGGGTGAGGGCAAGAAATTACTCGTGGGCGCCGGGATGGTCGTGGTCTCGAACGGGACGGAAAATGTTCTCTAACTCCATGGAGTCAATCAAAATCTCCCGGGGTCGGGACCCATCTTTGGGGCCAACTATGCTTCTCTCTTCCATCATGTCCAGCAGGCGAGAGGCCCGCTGGAAGCCGATAGAGAACTTTCGCTGAATCATAGAGGTTGACGCGGTGGCTCTTGATACGACAAATCGCACCACTTCTTCCCAAAGGGGATCCATGTCCTCGCCAAAGTCGCCGCCTTCCTTGGCGGGTTCGGCGGCAAAATCGGTGATGGGGTCCAGCACGTAGGCAGGTTTTTCTTGTTCTCGCCAGAATTTGCAGACCGCTTCGATCTCTTTTTCGCTTACGTAGCAGCCCTGAACGCGCAACGGCTTGTTGGCATCAATCGGCAAGAACAGCATGTCTCCTTTACCAATCAAGTTCTCCGCTCCCTTGCCGTCAATAATCGTCCGCGAGTCGATCTGCGAAGCAACACTAAACGCGATCCGAGAGGGGACGTTAGCTTTGATGGTTCCCGTAATTACGTCCACACTCGGACGCTGGGTGGCGATGACCAGGTGAATGCCCACCGCTCGGGCTAACTGAGCAAGACGAACAATGCTGGTTTCTACTTCGTTGGCGGCCTGAATCATGAGGTCAGCCAACTCGTCGATCACCACCACGATGTAGGGCATTCGGTCTTGGAAGCTTGCCTTGGCGTTCCAGCCATCAATGTTTCTTACCCCGGCTTCGCTGAAAGTATCGTAGCGACGATCCATCTCCCGCCAAACCGCCCTCAAAACGCCCGGCGCCTCTTTCACATCCTTAATCACCGGACACATAAGGTGGGGTATGTGATCAAATAGCGAGAGTTCCACCCGCTTAGGATCAATCATCACCAGGCGACAATCCTTGGGGGTGTTGCGCATGAGGAGGCTGGTTATGATCGTAGCGAGGCCGATGGATTTTCCCGAATTGGTGGCGCCGCCGATAAGTAGATGCGGCATCTTGGTGAGGTCGGCAAATTTGTTAACGCCGCTTACGTCTTTGCCCAGGCCCACAAACAGTCTTGAAGGATGGTTCCTAAATTCGGCGGTATCGCACAGTTCACGCAACGTGACCATACTTGGCGCGGAGTTAGGCACTTCAACCCCAATTGCCGCCTTCCCGGGGATTGGAGCTTCCACCCGGACCTGAGAGGCGGCCAGATCCATGGCAATGTTATCGGCCAGAGCGGTAATTCGGGCGACGCGCACTCCGGGACCCAGTTGAATTTCGTAGCGAGTGACCGTAGGTCCCGTTGCGACTTCCACCACGTTGGCTTCGATTCCAAACTGTTCCAACGTGCCTTCCAGCGTTTCGATATTCTTCTGCATCTCGGCCGCGCCCCGCTTGGGGGTGAGAATGGCCTCGGCCAACAGGTTGATCGGAGGTAGCTGATAGCCCTCCTTAGGAGTTGGAGCGTCATGATTCAGCGTCGGCTCACCCCTTGCACCAAGGTCTTTGATCACCAACTGAGGCTTAGCCAGTCGGTCCTTCAGTTCAGAAACCGGGACGGGTGCCACGGGCTCATCGTCATCTAGGCTCACCACCGCTCGCTTGAGGGGGCGAATTCGATCTTCATCCGTGAGACTTGGGCGCGCAAGTCCTCGCTCAAACGGTTCATTTTCCTGCACCCGACGTTTTGCCGCGAGAAGAGCGCGGATCGGCATGTCCCCGCAAAGCACGCCACCGATCAGGCCGAGCGAAAGAAACCCAATAAACTTCCCGGTTCCCAGCAAAGTTGTGAAAGTCCACCCAACAAATGCCCCCACGTAGCCACCCGAGGCAGAAACCGCGGCGGGATCAAAAAAGTCATCATTGATCGGAGCCGCCAACGCCCCCAGTAGCGCGGCCAATATGAGAACAAGTCCCCAAGAAAGCGTGGTCGTCTTCACCTCTCTACCGCGTAAAAGCGCGATTCCGAGTGCGACAAAAGCTACGGGCACCGCCCAAGCACCTCGACCAAAGGCAATGGAAAAACCTTCCACCAACGTCCGACCCAGCATTCCCGTGCCCGCAGATAAGAGCGAAACTACGGTAAGAGCAGCCAGGGCGAGAAGAAGAATTCCCGAAATGTCTTGGGCACGGTGAGACAATGCGGCGGGTGCTTCCGATTTTTTAGCAACGGATGTCTTGCCTCCGCTACGCGCCTTGCCCGCGGGCCGATCCGATCCGGGCCTATTAGTGCCTGCCTTCATCCGTGTATTCCTTGTGTTGGTTTTGGGTCGCCATTCCTTAGCAACCCAATTAGTATACAAGCGTACAGTCAAAATCGTTAGGCAATGGGTTCTACCTACGTTCCAAGTGTAGGGTCCGGATGCAACTTGCCGCATGATCGTACGCACGGGGATAACAAGCCTCTCGGAACCCTCGCCTGCGGCGGTGCATTTCCGCTGCGGGCGAGGGCAGGGTGAGGTGAACTCCGGTCCTTAACTGTCCCTTCCGCATAAAGCCCATTCGATGCCCTCGTCGATCCTAGGCGTCGTCGCAACGTTTTTGGGCTCTCAACACGCTACAACCTTGTCAGCCGACGACCCCCTCATCCCAACCCTTCTCCCCCAGTTTTCGGAAAAACTGGGGGAGAAGGGCTTTTCGGAACCTAGCCGCCGTACCCAACCCACGGCGAGGCGTTTATTACCACGTAAACGGCGGACCAACCGCCTTTGGGGGTGCGCACGAGGGTGAACATCGCGGATTGACCGGGAGCCATGTCTTTTTTTATCGCCGGTGAAAGGCGGGCGACGATGATTTGGGCGGGGATCACGAGGTTCATTCGCTTTCCATCCGACTCAAACACCACTTGGGGTTCTAACGAAACGAAACGCCCCTTGTAATAAACGCCACCTTCGTCACCCTCCGACTGAGGGTACCGACCGGGCCCGCGAAGAACCGCAATCGCCATCACCGGCATGCTGGAGCGCCCGGCGTTGGGCTTTTCAGCCCACAAAGTCACTGGCTCACCCACCTTAATCTCTTCCGGATCAATGCGATTTTCCCGAACGTATTTAGCCGAACTCAATAGGTCAACCGGGATATTCTCCGCGCTGTACTTGGGCCGAATAACCGCCTGCCGTCCATTTACCGATACCACTTCGGCAAACATGGTGCCGGGCCGGGTCGCATTTCGATCGGGTTCCACCGACTGCGCGGTCACCACGCCGTCGGGAGCCATGGTCCCCATCACCTTTATGCGAGTGCCGATCAGCAAGCCTTGCCGAGGAGCGCGGTAAGTGGTCCAAACGTTAACCACCTTAGACACGTCTGCCCGAAAAGATTTTCCATCCTGGGTCGTGTAAACAAAGGGCGAGACGCTCTTTAACTTTCCAAAGCCAATCCCGAACCCCGGCTTGGTAGGCAAAGGAGCGTCTGGCGCTACCAGGTAGCCAAGCGCTTCCCACCCGGAATCTATGAATCGAGGGTGAAACCCGGTTCCTGGCTCCACCGACCCCCCGATTCCGATGCGCATGCCTGGCTTGAGGGTGCTCAACTTAGTGCGGCTAAAGCCGATAACCGAGGCGGAAGGGCCAATGAGAACTCGGGTGATTTTGGGCCGAAGCGAAGGCCGAACCACATACATATTTCCCCGGACCGAAAGGATCAAACCCTCAACTTCTGCCCTTACTGGCGGAGCCGCAGCATGCGCCGCTAAGCAGAACACAAATGTGGAAATCATGGTTTCTCCTTCATGCCAAAGGCGACGAGGCCATCTGACGGAACGAAAACGGCCCCGTTGGCTACGGTGGGTGCCGTGAATCGCCTTCCACCCAGAAACGCCCCGTCGGACAATTTATTCGTGTCAACCAGTTCGGCCCCCGTCAGGGCATCATAGGCGTGTAGTGATCCTGGCCCGGAACCAAATCCCGAGTCTCCAGTTTCCACGACCCAAACCACCCCACCCTTTCCCTGGTAGCTGGACACCACCGGCGAGCTGGGGTAGATCAGTTGCCTTGCAATGGTCCAGCGCCGATTGAACTGAATGTAGCCAAGTTTGGGGTCTACTTTGAGATCTAGTGCGGCAACGCCCTTTAACCCAGTTGGACCCTGTTCATCGCCGGCCACTATGATCATCCGACCATCCACTCCCGCGTCCAAATAGCAAGAAGTTGACCTGATTCCTTCGTGATAAGCCGCTTTCTCGGGACAGAATAGCCGTTGACGTTGCAGTTCTTTACCAATGCCCCCTAGGTGATCCCGATTGATGAGGTAGGCGCATCCGTCTTTTCCGCCCGTAAAAATCAGGTTCGGAAATTTACCGGGCTGGGGGGGCAACAGGTTAGGTGTCGCACCGCCAAGGTCTTCATCTTGCTCATCCAGAAAGGCGTAGTTCCGAGGCGTGTAGTGCGAAATTATTTTGGGATTAGCCCCCACGCTCAATTGCAGAATGCTCTCGGCGGCGTTTTTTCCTCCCGTGTTCAGATCAAACGTGCCGTTACCCGTGGCCGCAAAGATCGTGCCATTTTCCAGCGCGGAAACTCCGCCCCCGCTCCAGATCCCGCCGCCATCAGTATTGGGAGAGGCGCAGAATGCGGCGGTTTCCTTTGTATTTTGGGTGTTTACGCCCATTAGCCACCCACGCCACGGCGGATTATCGCCCCGGCCCCCAAACGGAACCAAGACCCAGCCGTTCACCAGGCTGAGGGCTCCGCGCTGCATTTCTTGGCCCGCGATAAACTTAGCTCCCTGGTTTTGACCCTTGAGCACAACGGGAAATCCAGGCTTCATCATACCGGTTGCGAGGTCTAAGCCCACCAATACAAAATGCTGAGAAAGCCCCTTTGCGCGGGGGAGACAGGCGTAAATGGCGTTGGTTTTGCGGTCGATCACCGGGGTGCTGAGCACGCCAAACTGCCGATCATCAAACGATCCGCCCGAGAATTGCGCTCCCGAGAGTGGGGCGAATATCCGCTTGTCTGACCACAAAATCGCGCCGGATTTGGCGTCAACGGCAAAGATCGAATTAGAATCCGTCCCCACAAACACCACGTCATGCGGATGCCCCTTCACGGTGAGATTCGTTACCACCAGCGGCGAATGCCTTACGGCGCCATCCAGCGGCTGAGCCCAAATCTTGCCAAACCCACCCGATTTTAAGGCGGCGGGGGAAAGGCCTGATTCTTCATTGTTCCACCCCAGGCGAGCGTTGCCGTAGTGAAACGCCAAGCAATCCACCTTAGCTAGCGGCGCGCTCTGAGCGCAAATCATTGCGTAAGCGAAAAAAATCGACATCGGTTGAGGAGTTTACTTGCCCACGTTCCAAGCAAGCGGTTATCCGCTACGAACCGGGGTCTGAGTCTGGGGCCGTTTCCAGGCGCTTCTTCGTTTCCTGCTCCAGCTTTCTCGCCGACTCGGCCGCGCGGATTAAGGCCGCCAAAACGACTTGCGAATCAAGCAGGAAGATACGCTCGGCGGTCTTAGCTTGGTCACCTTCGCTTTTCATCGATTTTCCTCGGTTCGTCCCCTTCATTGTCGTAAATTATCCAGTGGTCAACGGCTGGCTTGTAGACTGATTCAAGCAAATTTATACCCCGGAAATATCGCCGCCTAATGACTTCATCAGGTACCGAGTGTCCGCCTTCGGCAACGCGTTTGTGAACTCCAAGAACCGCGATGTCTGGAGATGGCAGCCTTAAGAAGACCATCTCAACAACATAGCCATAGGCTTTCCAGTCATGGATTTTGTTAAGGAGCCAAGTGCCAGACAAAGTGGTCTCCAACGCAAATGACTCCCCCCGAGACGCAAGTTCATTAAGCCTCGTCAGCATGGCTCGGCCGGCCGCGATCTCGGCGGTATGGGGTTAACCCCTCGGCGATCAGGTCGGCATTCACAAATTGCCAGACATCAATATCCCTCCCCAAAAACTGTCGAGCAAACGTTGTCTTCCCGGCACCGTTAGGTCCGGCAAGAATGATCACGTTAGGCACGTCTTAAAGTTTACCGAGGTTGTGTGATTAGGTCACTCGTCGCTTCGCGGGCAATCATCGATAACTCTACAGGCCCCAAAACTTGGAGCCAGGTAGCGAATTTGCCTAAAACAAAAACTGCGGAGCGGAAATCCGCGGGCGCTTGACCGCGAATTTCCGCCCCGACGCAACCGTGCTTTAGATTACGCCTTCTTCTCTCAACTGCGGATAGTGGCAGGCTTTGAATTTTTTTCCGCTGCCGCAAGGACAGGGATCGTTCCGGCCAATGCGCTTCCAGTCGATGTTCTTGGGCAACACTCCGGGAGCCACCGCGACTGCGGAGGGGTGGGTGCTAAAGCCGTGTTGCTCCTGAACTTCCGGCGGAAGGTCATCCATGTTCAGCATCATCGGAGCCGGCATCGCTTCATCTTCTAACTGCTCAATCTGCTGTGGTTGTACGCGCAGGTGGAAGATCATTCGAGACGCTTGGTCGCGAATGTTCTTGAGCGTGGTCTGGAACGTGTCGTAGGTTTCTCGTTTGTAAGCAACTAACGGGTCAACCTGACCGTAACCCCGCAGGCCGATGCCCTCGCGAATGTATTCGATAGTCTGGAGGTGCTCCATAAAGCGATCGTTAACCGCCTTGAGTAACACGTACTTCTCCAGTTCCAGCATCGCGTCGCCTGCCTCCGCAACCTTCTTATCGTAAGCTTCGAACGCGATCTCCTGCAAATAGGCGATGAGGTCCGGACCCGGCTGATGATTCTCAATATCAGAAACCGTGGCGTAATCCACCAACGGAAACACCTCATTGAGATCCTCAAACAGCACGGAATGATCGTACACACGCTGACCGTCGTCTTCAATCATCCAGGCCGCATCTACGGTCTCGGTGACCAAATCTCGCAGGTAACTGTTGATTTCGGTGCGCACGTCTTTGCCCAGTAGAATCTCTCGGCGCAGGCCGTAGATGTGCTCACGTTGAGCGTTGAGCACGTCGTCGTACTCCAACACGTTCTTTCTCGCCTCAAAGAAGTGGTTCTCAATGCGCTCCTGAGTTTTTTGAATCATGCGAGACAAGAATCCCGCCGTGACCTCTTCCATGGGCGGCCACATCTTTAGAACCGGGTTTTCCATCATGTTGGCGTTAAAGATCTTCCAGAGTTGATCTTCTAGCGCCACGTAGAATCGGCTCTCACCGGGATCCCCCTGACGGCCCGACCGGCCTCGAAGCTGGTTATCAATTCGTCTCGACTCGTGCCTCTCGGTACCCAGAATGAACAAACCACCGAGCGCGCGCACTTCTTCTGCGAGGGCGCGCCGCTCTTGGTCGTCTAACGGAAGCGGAGGCGCCGCTCGCTCCATTCCACCCCTACGGTAGCTGGCAAACGTCTCACCGTATTCGTCTATGCCATCGTGGTTCACCTCCACGCCTTGACGAGCCAACTTCACCAAATCGTCTTCGATGCGGCCTCCCAAGAGGATGTCCACACCGCGACCGGCCATGTTTGTCGCAATGGTGACCTGACCCTTTCGGCCCGCTTCGGCAATGATCAATGCTTCTCGCTCGTGGAACTTGGCGTTAAGAATGTTGTGCGGAATGCCGTGCATCAGTGCCTCTTCTAGGTTCTCACGATTCTCGGCTCCTAACTTCCACTCGCCAATCGCCCAATCGTACCAGTCGCCCTTGTGCACATCTCCGCTGAGGCCAATCTTACTGAGAAGGGTATTGAGGGCTTGCCGATCGATCTCCCCCAGTTCGGTGTTGACCAACCGCATCGCCTCGTCTCGGTTTTCGCCCTTGATGTCTTTCTTAACTTCGGCCTTATCACGGAGGCGAATCACGATCAGAAGCCGTTGAAGCATGTCGGCCGTCAACCGCGCGGAGACTCGCTCGGACATATCAATGGACCGCGTACCCACCAAAACCGGTTGTTGCTTGGTGTAAAGCCGCAAGATTTCCCAGGCAATCCCTCGGAACTTGGCGTCGAGCGTTTTGTAAATAATGTCGGGCTGATCGGCCCTAAGGTTAGGTCGATGCGTGGGCACGCTCACCACGTCTAGACCGTAAATCTTTCGGAACTCGTCTTCTTCTGTTTTAGCGGTTCCCGTCATGCCCGCCAGCTTATTGTAAAGGCGGAACAGGTTCTGGAACGTAATGGTGGCCACGGTTTGGCTCTCTCGTTGCACCTGCACATTTTCTTTGGCCTCTAGCGCCTGGTGAAGTCCGTCACCAAATCGGCGACCAAACATCATTCGCCCGGTGTTCTCGTCAACCAGCACCACCTCGCCTTGGCGAACCACGTAATCAATATCCTTATCAAATAGCGCATACGCCTTCACCGAGGCGTTAACGTGGTGGAACAATTTAGGATCAGAGGCAATGTTATCAATGCCCATAATCTCCTCGATGTAGTCCATGCCTTCTTCAGTAAGCGAGGCGGAATGGTTCTTCTTATCCACCGTGAAGTGAATCTCGGTCTGAAGCTTCTTAACCGTCTCGTTGACCACCTTGTACACGGAAACGTCGTCCATCGAAGGTCCGGAGATGATGTGGGGGGTTCGGGCTTCGTCGATAAGGATCGAGTCAACTTCATCCACCATCGCGTAGTTCAACTCGCGCATCACAAGGTCGGTTTCGTCAAACGCCATGTTGTCGCGCAGGTAGTCAAAGCCAAACTCGTGGTTGGTGCCGTAGGTGACATCGCAGCCGTAGGCATCGCGCCGAGAGCACTCCACGAGGTTCATGTAGCGCGGGTCATCGTGCTTTGCCCCCGGCTCGTAGCGGTAAGAACCGCCCAGTTCATCGGAATCTTGAGATTGGCCCTGAATGATGCCCACCGTGCAACCCAAGAAGTGGTAAATCGGACCCATCCATACCGCGTCGCGGCGGGCGAGGTAGTCGTTTACGGTAACCAGGTGAGCGCCCTTACCGGTGAACGCATTAAGAATGATGGGGGCAACCGCCACCAAGGTCTTTCCTTCACCCGTCTTCATCTCCGAGATTCGGCCCATGTGAAGGACAATGCCCCCCGTCATCTGAACATCAAACTGGCGCATTCCCAAAGTCCTTCGGCTAACTTCGCGTACGGCGGCAAACACTTCGGGCAGAAGCTTGTCCATACTCTCGCCCGCCATTATTCGGGCTCGGTACGCGGGGCCTTTGGCGTGCAGCTCATCATCAGAAAGAGCGGCAATGGCGGGTTCCAAATCGTTGATCTGCTGGACGATCGGGGCAACGAAGTCGACGTCTCGCTTGCTGGTGTCAAATAGTTTGCGTAAAAAGTTCACAGTATTGTTCTCGCGGAAATTTCGGGCCCGTAATTTTACTTGGGCAGAGTCATTGACCCGGGCAGGGGTCGTCTCAATTCGGTAGTCGCCAACATCAATTATCGGTCCCCCGAGTAAGAACCTTTAAGTTCGGTTGGGGAAACAAGATTACGACTGGGCGTGCTTAAGCGTGGGGTCCGGCACGGGTCCGGCAATGCGCCAAATGAGCGTATTTAAGGGGTGCGTTCTCGTCCGAAAAAATTGCGGATTGGGGCTTAAATTGTGGATCTAATTGAACGCGCGCAGGTTCAGATTCGGTGGATAGAAAACTCAGAAGCGCTTTAGAAACCTGAGCCGACCCGGTGGCTTGGAGCAACGTGGCCAGCGCGGCCCGATCGCACCGATTTAGCCGCCCAAGTTGGACAGACGCTACCCGCCCGGTGTGCCCTACCTCAAGGGAGTTCTCCAGGGGAGAGTTACCTTGAAGCAACGGAAGAACCAGAGCAAGAATTATTTGGAGCATCTACGCGTGATGAGTATATCTCTTACGTCACAGTTTGCGAATCTGTGGCGATTATTGGAGCACAGAGCCTTCCCCTACCAGTTCAGATTCGTTCAAAGATGCAAATGCAGGAACGTGCGCCCTTATGGAAGCAAGAACCTCACCCGGGTTAAAGAATGGAGTTCGTGGCCTGAACCGCATTCCCAATTCGCTGGCTACCCGCCATAGCGGCTTGGCTTCGCCTGCCGGGGCAAACACGGCCGGGGAGCGTTGCACACGGCCCTCCAGATTCGTCATTGTGCCTTCTTCTTCCACTGGGGTAGTCATCGGAAGCACCACGCTGGCGTACGCCGTGGCTTGGGTAGTTTGCCAATCTTGGACCACCAAGAACTCCACATTTTCCAGCGCTTGGGTGACCAACGCGCGGTCTGGATGCTCGGCAAAGGGGTCTACCCCGGCCAACCAAAGCGCCTTAATTTTTCCTTCCGCGCAAGCCTGGAGAATTTGGTGGGTGTTCAGAGTGTTACCTCCTGATCCAAGCCCAAGGAGCGCCGCGCCTTCTTCGTTGGCCTTGCGCGAGTAGACGTTGAGGTGTCCAGAAGTTCCTTCCGCAATCTGTCTGAGAGCCTTTACTGCCTCGCTTCCGTTGGCCTGGTTGTAAATTCCGCGGGTGGAAACGATGGGTGCGCCCGCAATGAGCTCGACGGCAACTGCCAGATCAGCGGCAGAGACCCCGGTTTCCTGCTCAACGTAAGCAGGGGTGAACAGCTCCAGCTGGATTGCCTTAGCCTTACCGGCATCCGAAAGTGCCTTAAGAATGCCCTTGGCCAAGATGGCCCCGGTTCCCGGCTTGTATCGCAGAACCACATCGGCAAAGCTGTCAACGTCGGTCTCAGAATCGTGAGCAACGACTACTTTAACCGCGTGTTTAAACCAGGCTTTGCGAACCCTTAGGAAAAGAATCGGTTCTTCCTCGGACAGGGCAGTACCAAACACAAAGATCGAAGAAGCGGATTCATAGTCTGCGATGGCGGTCTTGGGGGTAGCCGCGACCTGGTTCAGATCCATCTCAAATCGGTAATCCAGATTCTGGGTCCCGATGTCATCGCGCAGAAGATTTCGGAACAAGAACAGACCTTCGTTGGATTGGTTTGCGCTCACCAAAGCGGCGGAATCGGCTCCGGCGGTTCTAAAGACATCCACGATTGCGGTGTAGGCGGTTCCCCACTCGGCGGCGGCCATTTCATTACCGGATCTTACGCTCGGCCTCACGATCCTGTCCGTCGTATTGAACACGTCATGACCAAACTTGCCCTTGTCGCAGGTCCATTCTTCATTGACCGCTTCGTTGGTGCGACCGTTCACCCGGACAATCTGGTTGGTCCGGTAATCCAGGTAGATGTTGCATCCGTTGCTGCAAAGGGTGCAAATGCCCGCCTTTGTCTGGAGATCCCACGGGCGGGCCCGAAAGCGGTACTTGGTAGAAGTGAGCGCACCCACCGGACAAATCTCGATGACGTTGCCCGAGAATTTAGATTCAAACCGTGACATATCAAAGGTAGAGGGCTGCATGTGCGCGCCTCTGAATCTAAACGCCAGTTGCGAATCGCCAGAAATCTCTTCGGTAAACCGCACGCAACGGCCGCACTGAATGCATCGCTCTAAGTCCAACGTTACGTACGGGCTCAGCGGGAAGGCTTTTGGCGCATGGCGCTTCATCTCTACGTAGCGAGAAGTGGAGGGGCCGTAGAAAAGGGTGTTGTTTTGAAGCGGGCACTCGCCCCCGCGATCGCAAATGGGGCAGTCTAACGGATGGTTTATCAGCAGGAATTCCAGCACGCCCTTTCGGTCTTTGTGCACCTGGGCGGTGTCGGAATAGATGACAAGCCCTTCGCTGGCGGGAAGGGTGCACGCGGTTTGGGGCTTGGGGAATTTGCGCACGGTTCCATCGGGCATTTTTGAGCCCATGTCCACCAGGCACATTCGGCACATACCCACCGGTTTTAGGCGCGGGTGGTAGCAAAAGATGGGCACGTCCAAGCCCATGCGTTTCATCGATTCGATCACCAGCTCGCCTTTCGGGACCTGAAGTTCGATATCGTTGACCGTAATGTTAACCGTTTGAACGCCTGCAACCGCTGCCATACTTATAATTCCGATCCCCGAAGGTTTCTACGGGAAAACGAGTTTACCGTCCCAAGCTCTGTAAGCTGGCGGCTACCCCAAAAAGGTTGTTCTTGGCACTGGTATCCGCGTCATCTACTAACACCTACCCTCCTACACATTTAGTTGGGCATCCTTATGCCCATTTCATCGGTGTTTGTGTACCGATCTAGCTTTAAATGGCGCAGACCGCCAATACATTCACTCTGTGGAGGCCCTACTGAAAGTATATGACTCTCCGTTGTCCCGGCAGGGACTGTCCCCCAGTAGCCTGGCATAAGCTCCCGCGCCATGCCAGGAAAGGTCATCAACTGGATTTGTTCCCCGGCAGGGGCACTAGAAATTGCCAAATGCCTAGAAAGCATTCGAGCCAGAGTGATCACATCGTATTCTCAACTGCTAAAGAAGCGAGTCTTAATTACAATCCTCGATATCTCGACCGAATGGTTCTGGTGCCCCTGCCCGGCAACTTAGCCATGACGCAACGGACCTGGCATGGCGCACGAGCTTATGCCAGGCTATCCGGGGATAGTCCCTGCCGGGACAGGGAGAGCCAGTCATGTACATTTGGTAGTCATCTTTAGGCCCACTTCATCGGTCGTTTATGTATCGACCTGACGTAATAGAGGCGCAGACCGCCCAGGTCATCCATTATTTGCAGGTTTAACTCAACGTGTATGAGGCCTACCCTAAGCCCGTTAGATTTTTGATTCCGCGTTGTTATCCAGACTCGTCTCGGAACCGGAAACTGCGGTGAGGATGTGAAAACAGACTGTCGCGCTCTCCGTTTCCATGCTCAGATTCAAGCCGAGAGCCTTACGTTTATTAAACTTCCCTCGCACCCAACCTTCGGTGACCAAAGCCTCCAACGCATGGAGGCAAGCCACATACATTGAATCTGCCTCAGGACGGCCGGCCAGGTCTCGAATAAGAAACCGTTGAATATCCACAAGATGGCTTGAATGATTGATGGCATTGATGACCACCCGAAAAGGACCGGTGATCGGCAGGACCTTGCCATCTTTGACCCACGAAACCGTCTCTAAAATCTCCCCGGCTTCGTAGGACGGGCGGAGTTCCCGGGTTACGCCCGATTGGTCAATCCGAAACTCGTTGAACCCATTGATCTGCCAAGATGCGGGCGAACCCGTGAATAACTGAGTCAGCCGCTTTACCGAGGCCAGCGAGTAGGTACCGATGGAGGCCTGCCCCAGATCGTCATTGGCAAAGCCTCCGGTGCCCAACCACTGAAACGCCTGCTCGGGAGAAAGGTCCAACCCGGCGTCGCGCGCAATCAACTGAGTGTGGTCAATCAAGTCACTAAATTGACCATTGGCACTGTACCAAAAATCGGCGAAACGGATATGTTGATGAATCCGGCGAGAGTGGCTCTCTTGATACCCTTGTCGAATCCAAACGGGGTCCAACTGACCGCGATTTAGGGCCAAGATGCTGTACGCCACCTCGCGGGCGCTTCCGTGGGCCAACGTCATTCCTGCGGCCAGAATAGGGTCGGCAAAGCCGCAGGCGTCTCCCACCAGAAACCAATTCTCGCCCGTCAATCGGTGGGCCAAATAGGACCAGTCGTTGGTGGAAGCCAGTTTGCCCTCGGGCGTTGCTCGCTGAATGAGATCTCGGATTCGCGGTTCCTCCGCCAGCGCACGTTGGTAAATTTCGGCGGGCTTTAGGCCCGACTGCTTGTAATATTCCGCCGGTAAAACAAGTCCAATACTGGTGCGGGTGGGTCCGATCGGAATGAACCAGATCCATCCGTAGCCCAGACTGAGTACTTGCACCCTGGTGCCTCCGGTACCGATTTTCTCCGCCCATTCCGCGTTCTGCCAGTAATCCCAAATCGCAATGTTTCGGAGGGAGGTCGGACTCTCGGTTTCTACGCCCATGGCGCGACGAATCAGACCGCTGGCGCCCGACGCGTCCACATAATGGCGTGCGTTCACCTGCGTTCCGTCTTCCAAAATCAGCCCCTCAATTCTGTCGTGGTCAGTCAGAATTTTGGCGACTTTCGTCGACTGCCGCACCTCGCAACCCAACGACTTGGCATGGTCGAGAAGGATATGGTCATACACGGCGCGATCGACTTGAAACGCGGTGAGCTGACGTTGGCCCTGATAAGTGCCCGGGCGGGGTTCGTTGCGAAAATTCCCGTTGGGGACAAATTCAAAATTCCAAAGGTCAGGCGTGGCACCCCAGCGGTAGGTTGCCCCAATCTTGATCGGGAACTGGGCGGCCTCAACCTTATTCCATACCCCCATCTCATCCAGAATCGCTCCGATGAGGGGGAGCTGACTTTCCCCCACGTGATCGCGGGGAAACTGTTCTCGCTCCAGAATGAGCACCCGGTGAGCGGGGTCGTATTTACGAAGGAGTGACCCCACCGTGCTCCCGGCGGGGCCGCCTCCCACAATAATCGTATCAAACGTCATGAAGCGTTGCCCTGAGTGGGAAAAGTGAGTACCCGCACTAGTCTAAGCCGGCTTCAATCTTCTTGAGTTCGTTCTGCCGAGCATCATCGGGCATGGGTTGCGCTTTGATGAGAGCGATTTTCTCTTCTTTAGTCATCGTCTTCCAGACTTTGACTTTTCCGGTGATGGGCGGAGCTGTGGTAGAAACCTCTTGACCGCATCCAACTAAAAGTAGAGCAGCAAGACATGTAGCCAATAGAGCTAGTGATGATTTAGTAAAAATGTTTGCCATGGTACAGGGTTAGGACACCCCACGGAGTGAGGTGTCCGGGAACTTCAAATCCTTACGGATTCCATTCTTTTATCTGCCGCGCGTTGGCCTTGATGCCTTCCTTCCAAGGAAGTCCGTTTCCGGGGCCGCTGGGCCAATAGTTCCAACCGCATGCCGGAATGCCGCCAGGTCCGAAAGACCCCCAAACGTCATCGTCAATTGATTTGAACACGTTGATTTGCTTTGCATGACCATCAAAGAAAGCAAAGCCAATCGTGGCGTTACCCGAGCTGGCGATCAGCGAATAGGCAGCCGGAACCACGTTATTGTTATCACCGTTTCCGTCTGAGCCATAGCCGACTTCGGAAACTTCCGCATCCGGATATCTTTCCCGGGTAGGTACCAACATGGCGGTTGCGGCGGGCGCCTGCAAGATTCCTTGATTTCCGCCCTGGTTGTAAACCGATCCGGTGTAGTTTTCGATCCAGATCGTGTCTGCGCAACGTCCACCGTTTGGGCCACCGAATTCATTTCGACCCGCGTCCTTATTGGCCGCATAAGATCTCGGGAACCGAGTCGTTTCGTCACCGGGGAAGCCCGTTTGACCAGCATCTGACCACGCAGCCGTGTTGGTGGGTGACTGGAATAGTCCTCCATCTCCGCGCGCGGTGTAGAGACCGTTATTGTCTTTGGCCGGAAGCCGACCGCCGCTCTTGATGTAAGGAACGGTTACGTCTTTCCAAATTCTGCGCAATGCCGGATTTGCCCAGCCGTCGCCGCTTTCAACCACCCGAGTGGGGGGAAGGATGTCGTCGCTGTCGCCGGTGTACATGATGACTCCGAGAGCCAGTTGCTTCATGTTGCTGAGATCTTGGGTGCGCTTTGCCGCGTTCTTTGCCTGTGCAAAGACGGGGAAAAGAATGGCGGCAAGTATTGCAATGATTGCAATTACAACTAAGAGTTCAATGAGCGTAAACGCTCTTTTAGAGTTCTGATACATGATTTGGTCCTCCATTGGTCCAGATTGTGCGATGAGATTAAGTGAGAGCCCGATCCGATCGGGCAGGACGAGAAGCATTAGTGGCAGATTGGGGGCGAAGGCCCGCATCGGCAACGAAGAAGTCGGCGGAGACTCGGTGGATGTGGGGCGGTTCATTTGAACCGTCGATCCGCGCCTTGAGCGCGGTGGCGGCCACCCGACCCATCTCCCGCGTGGATTGGACAATCCGATGGGTTTGCCACGGACGCCGAAGCATCATCGGCGGCCAGTCGTTAAACGTGGCGAGCTCGATGTCTTCGGGGAGGCGAATCCCCAGCTGCTCGCACGCATCCAGAACCGCCATTGCGATTCCGTCTTGCACGCAGAATACGGCGGTGACGGGTTTATCCTGCTTCACCAACGTAAACATTGCGTCGTGAACGGCTTGCACCAGCAGAAGAGCGTCATGCTCCATATGGCGCTCGAACCAGCGAACGTAGGGCCGGACGCTGCTAAGTCCGGAGTCCACGAGAGCCCTTTCGTAGCCGGCAAATCGCTCTCCCACCGTGGATATTTCTGGCTTACTAAATGAAATAAAACCGATTCTTTCGTGGCCCCGATCCAAGAGGGTCTGAATAGCGTGATGGGTGGCCTCAAAGTTGTCACTCACCACGGCGTCTATTTCAAGGCCCTTGGGCACTCGGTCTAGAAGCACCAAGGGGGTTCGGCTGGCGGCCAGCTTCCTCATCAGCGGCGTGTTCTTTGGATCGCTGATGGGATAGCAAAGAATGCCGTCGACTTCGGATTGCATTTTTCGCAAGTTGTGCGCTTCACGATCAGGATCGCTTCGCGAGTCGCAGCAGATGAGCATCACGTCTTCCCCAAATACGTCGTGAATCCCCTGCATGACGTCGGCCTGAGGAAAGTTGTAGTTGGTTGCCATGTGGTCAATCACCAATCCAACTCGGCCCGTGCTACCCTTCGCCCGGTCGGCAACCACCGTTCCCCAGCGACGTTGGCGCGTGACTAAACCCGCCATCTGAAGTTCTCTAACCGCACGGTGGGCGGTCGGTCGGCTGACCTTCCAGTCAGTAGCCAATTGCTCTTCGCCCGGAATTCGATCTCCGGGCTGAAAAGCTCCCGATTCGATCTTTTCCCGAAGCGCATCCGCTATACATTGCCACTGAGGCTTAGCCACCCCGTTATGATATATCAATATATTGAAAACTTATCATAGAACTTTTAGTTTTTCTATTTTTTGGTCTGCTTTGGGGGAATAGAACTCGCAAGAAGCCCTTTTTCTGATCCAAGCATGCGGACCGCCTGCCAAACTGCTCTCGCTACGCTGGCTTGGTTAAGCAAAATGGGCTTGTCATCTCGGGCAGGTTTTTCGTCCCATCGCTTGCCAAAGAAACCATCAGAGCGGCGAGTGTTCGTTTGGGCATAGTGGACTGCCCTCAGGATCACTTTGGACCATCGGGAATCCGATTGGTGATGGTCGAGCATCCACCAAGCATCACACAGGAGGTGCGCGAAACTGCCGTCATCCTTTATGGCACCTGTCTTGGGATCAATCCAATGCCGCTGTGCCGCGAGGGCGAGCCGATTAGCTTCGACAAGGCGGAAGGGATTTTTGGTGATTTCAAACATGAGCACATCCGCCTCTATCATGAGCGCGGTGTTGTAGGTCCACTTAGTTTTATCCACCTTGCCCTCCAGACTCACACTGTCAAAATAGAGCCCATCTTTATCCTGAAGGGTTTGCCGAGTCCAAGCTAAAATACGCTGTGCACGGTCAAAATAAGCCCGCTCGCCCGTGATCTGGAAATATCTAAGGGCGGCAACTGCGGTGGGCGCGTTGGAACACGTATTTTTAGTTTTTCGTTCATTTTCGCGCCAAAACACGCCGCCGCCCAGTTGCGAATCTTCTCCCGAAAGGGCAAAGTCCAACGATGTCTTTGCGAGCGCAAGCCACTCGGGATTTCGGGTTAATGGATACGCATCTGCCATTGCAATGGCAATCCACGCATTGTCATCGTAAAAACGATCGGAGTCCTTCAAGTCGGGGAGGACTCCGAGGCCGGCAACCGGACCGCGGGAATCCAGGTATCTCTGCGTTGCCGTTACAAGTTGGCTTAACCGGGGTAAATATTCCTTAGGTTTTACGTGGCTTGCGGCGGTAAGTGCAGAAATTTGCGCCCCCACATCCCAGCAATAAGCCATGGATGGCGGTTCCCAGGGGGAGCGTTGGGGTTCTTCTGAGTAGGAACCTAGGGCTTGAGACCAATAAGCTTTATCAATAAGCCTAAGATCTTGCTCCCCTTGTGCGAGAAGTAGCGGGAGTGGGCTCCCGGCGGTGCCCATTTGCGTCAAGGCGATGAGTAAGACGGATGCGAAAACTCTCAATTGCGAGATATCCATTTATATTGATCATACATAACGTTGGACCATTTAAGGCGCCGATGTGGCCAATGAGCGTGCCCCGGGCCCACATATGCCAGCCCGTTTGAGCTTGAATGCCCAAGACCGATGAAATGGGCCTAATGGAGATTCACTAAATGGATATGTTGGGTAAGGTATGCGATTCAATGATGAAAAGACTGGTTTGTACTGGCGTGGGCCAAGTGGCCTGGCAGCACGTGGACGTGCGAACTCCCGCGGAGGGCGAAGTGCGCATTAAGGCCACGTACGGAGTTGAAAAGCACGGCACGATGATGGCCTTTTACAAAGGCTACGCCAACCAACGCGGCAGTTGGGATTCGGAACATCTGCTCCACCGACCGGATGGCGCACTTTGGAACTATCCTATCCCTCTGGGCAATATGCAATGCGGAACCATTGTTGAAGTGGGCCTAAATGCGTCACTTCACGTAGGGGATCCGGTTTTCTACTCCGGTCCTTTTCAGCCCGAGATCACGCTTAAAGAAGTAAATTGTCGCTCTCTCCCTCCGCACGTAGCCCCGGAATCTGCCCTCTTGATGGATCCGGCCGAGTTTGCCTTAGGCACCATTCGTGACGGCCACGCCAGAGCCGGAGACGCCCTTGCGGTGTTTGGCCTGGGGGCCATTGGCTTGGTGACCATTCAGATTGCAAAGCACGCAGGTATTCACCCAATTATTGCGTTAGATCCCATCGCAAGTCGGCGCGAAGTGGCCAGACTCTGCGGAGCCGACGCGGTGATTGATCCCAGCGATGGCGATACCGGTTTGAAATTGAGGGAACTCACTGAGATGCGCGGACCCGATGTAATTATCGACTTTAGCGGCTCACCCTTTGCCCTGCAAGCCGCCCTGCGCGGTATCAGCTACGGCGGCACCATCGTTTGCGGAGCGTTTCCACCTCCGCATCAACAGGGCCTCGACTTTGGAGGCGAAGCGCACATGAACCGACCGCACATTGTTTTTTCGCGCGCGTGCTCTGATCCTAATCCCGATCATCCGCGTTGGAGTTGGTCAAGAATTCAGGAAACCGTGGTAGGCATGATCCACCATAGTGTGATAGATGGATCCAAAATCATGAGTGAACCGGTGAACTTTGCGGATCTCCTCACCGAGTACCCCAAAATTGCCACCGACCCGGGCCGTTCCATTAAGTTATCGGTGACCTACGAATGACCCTTAAACAAAGTTTCTGCTATCCGTGCTTCTCGTCGCCCACCACCCCCCTCGCGCAATTGTTTGCGAGTGCGGCGGAGATGGGATACGCGGCCACTGAGCTTTGGTCCTGGGATGAGTCTCTGGATCTGATTGTTTCCACGGCAAAGCAGGCGGGTCTCATTGTGTCCAGCATCACGGGGCATGATTCGATTGAAAAGGGCCTCAACGACGCTCGGGAACATGACCGCATTGAGTCGGAGCTAAAATGCTCGATTGACAAAGCTGCCGAGCACGGAATCCCGGGCGTTATCTGCTTTTCGGGGAACCGACATCCGCACACTACAGACCTAGAAGACCTGGTGGTCTGTGCCCAAGGCTTACGCAAAATTGCTCCCTATGCGGAGTCTAAAGGCGTGAATCTAAATCTGGAAATCCTCAACTCTCGCATCGATCATCCCGGCTATCAGTGCGATCGCGTGGATTGGGGGATTGCGCTGGTCGAAATGGTATCCAGCTCCCGCGTGAAATTATTGTTCGATATCTACCACGTGCAAATCATGGAGGGCGATATCATCCGCCACCTTGACCATGCCATGCCGCACATCGGGCATATCCACACCGCAGGCAACCCCGGTCGCCGCAACTTAGACGACGGAGAAATGAATTATCCGGGCATTTGCCGGGCGTTAATCGCCGCCGGTTATCAAGGGTATGTTGGCCATGAATTCTTTACCAAGGGCGACGACAAAATCGAAGCCCTGCGGCAAGCCTTCGAGCTCTGCGCCGTGAAGTAGCTCTCTAGTCGAGACGCGTTCTCCTGGGCCAGATCATGGTCTTTGCAACCCTAGCGTTAGTTTTAAGGGGCGTAAGTGATGCAAGAGAGAATTCCTTGCCGTCTGGCACGTCCTTACGTCGTCCTGCACTGATTAGCGGAGCGGATGTTTGATGGGGCGAAACTCTCCGCCGAATGTGTGACCTAGAAACTCGCGATAATCGCCTGCTTCACTTCCTCTACCCCAACCTCTCGACCCAGGCATTCACTCATTGAAGTCACGCCGTAACCCTGAATTCCGCAAGGCACAATGAGATCAAAGGACGATAGGTCGTTGTTCACATTGATCGCAATTCCGTGGAGCGAAATCCATCGCTTGACCTTGATTCCAATCGCCGCGATTTTCTTGTCACCGACCCAAACGCCGGTGTGCGGAGGAAACCTACGTCCCGCAATGCCAAAAGACCGAAGGGCAATTAGAACCACTTCCTCCAGTTCACGAAGCCACTTGTGCAGATCTTTGCCGCGAGACGTGAGTTCAAAGATCGGATAGATCACCAACTGACCGGGGCCGTGGAAAGTCACGTCTCCGCCTCTATCCGTTCTCACCACGTCAATTCCGCGCGCCTCATAGGCTTCTCGCGATAAGTGCAGATTATCCTCGTGGAAGTTAACCCCTAAAGTGAGGACCGGAGGATGCTCCACCAACAGAAGGGTATCCGCCCCGCCCGCCGTCACCGAATCATGGCAATCCAACTGAACCGCGTAAGCCGCTTGATAAGACATCCGGCCCAAGTCTCGGACCACAAACCGTGAGTTAGACATCACCCCTCAATCGGATTCATAGCGAGCAGAACCCGATGCCCATCTACTTCTTGGGCCAGGGGTACAAAGTCTTCGCCGGGAATGGACATCGCCACGCGGTCGCTCACTGCGATGCCAGAAATGGGCGCCACCCCCTGCATATGGGCGGCAATATCAATCACTTCGGTGAACTCCACTTCATCCAGGTTACCGGGAACCTCCCCCACGTGAAGCCCTATCCGCAATCGAAACGGCATGGATAGCCGGTTCACTTCCTGGTTAAATCGGTGCAAATCGGTCTGAATTTGCCGGGCCGCATGAAAGGCGTTCAGGCAAGTGGGGAACGCAATCACCGCTCCATCACCGGCCGTAGAGTGCACCCGACCACCTAAGTCTCGGCTGATTTCAGAAAGCCATTCTTGATACTCCCTAAATGAATATTCCACCACCAGAGAGTCAGAAGAAAGCTTCATCTCGCTACTCTTGGCCGCATCCACCACCATAACGCAAACCGTGGAAGTGTTATCGGCTAAGCGCCACTGAATTCTGAGCATTTCTGAAACGATTGACGCCTGATCGTTATGCTGCAAACTCCTCCGCCGGGCAGATCGCCTTTGGAGGCGTCCGCCCAAATGCGCCAGCATCGTAATCGCAAGGGTGGCGGAGAGTATGAATCCCATGCTTATAATATGTTGAGGATTTTGGTAGTAAACCGCACCATATTCAGAGCCAGGTAAAAACCCAGAGGCGGTAGTAGTTACGCTTGCCACTGCCCACATTCCAAAACTAGTTAGCGAAGAACGCGAGAACAGTCCAAATGCGGCGAACAGAGCCGCGTTACCGATGAGCAACCCAACCTGCACCAACACAAAAACCGCCTGGACCGGAGACGGAAATATTTCCGTCTTCGGTTCCGGGCCCAGGCCACCCATCCGCTGGGCTAAAGTCGCTAGAATAGAAATTCCAAGGGCCGTTAGGCCGGCAAACGGCAACGGATATTTGCGGATCCAATTTCCGATGGGCAGGGTATCCGACCAATCGACTTCGGCACTCGAAGAACTCCGTGCCAACCGCCCCTCAAGTTCAAAATAACGTTCAAGAAGCTCTTGGCGAGAAAGGGATTCCTCCGCTCGTTCCTCGGCCCGGGATTGAAAGTATCCGCCCGCCACGGCAGCCAGACTTCCGATGCCGGCGTAAAGCATGCCCATCACCAGCATTCCGGCCGAGGCCAGCATGACCAGTCCAAACCGCTCGGGCTCCGTAGCACTTACCGCACTTGACCATACAGAAATCATGAATGGAACCGAGGTGGCAAACCAAACCATCACGGCGCCGGCGAGGGCGTATCTACTCATTGCGTGGCGATAATAACACCCCAGATGAGCGGCAAGTACGCCTAATACAAGGATGAATTCGAGAGGACCGGTTTCTGAAAAGGTTAGTGCCTGCCTACTCCCCCGACTCATTACGGAAGCCGGTGGACTAGGGAATGTTACGGAAAGCGCCCAGAGGATGACCGCGGTGAAGCCTATGGATAAAAAGATGAATCGCTCCGGGTGGTCGGTCAGACGAGTCCAGGTGGCTTTCAATCGGCGATTTCCCCGGCTTAGGAATGCCCAGGAAAACGATGCCTTGGGTTCGGAAGTTGCCGCGTGTCCCAGCCTTTGCAAGCCCGTCTGAATATCCCGAACAAATTCTTCCGTCAGGCCAAATTGGTGGGCAAGTTCCGACGCGGGCAACAAAGCACTCTGGGGATGCGCCCGTAAATAGGCAATAAATTCTTGGGTCGCCGAGTGGGGCGCGGATTCAACTGCGTCCAATGGCATGGCTTAGACTTCCGACATTCGGTATTCGACCACTGATCCCCATCGTGATCCTTCCTAGTTATGTTACACCCGATAGCAAGTGGCCCTGGGTCAAGTGGCCCAATGGCGGATAAAAAGTAGGTCAGTCAGGGGTAATTCAGTCGGCCATATCAGTTTAGTTACGCCTCGACAGGGTGAATTGCCTTGGCGGTCTGCGACTCCTTTACGTTAGATCGAAACACAAAATATTGATGGCTTGGGTCTAAGATGCCTAACTGAATGTATATCTGATGCCATGCCAGGATCGGTCAGGAATTATGTTTGTTCCCCGGCAGGGGCACTAGGATCTAGCAATGGACATGATAGAAGGACAAGGTTTGGCCGCGACTAGCCCACCCTTGTCCCGGCAGGGACTTTCCCCAAATAGCCTGGCGTAAGCTCAAGCGCCATGCCAGGATGGGTCAGCAAACAAGTCGGTTCCCCGGCAGGGGCACCAGAATCTACCAAATGCCTTCAACTCATACGAGCTTGATCTATCACAGCGTATTCTCAACGAAGAATCGTGAGCCAATCATTCACGCACAACGGCGAGGACGGCTCCACGAATACTTAGGAGGGACTCGTCTAAGTGGGTCTCGGTAACATGCCAAAAACTGAATTCCAAAGAGGTCGGCGAAGCCGGCAGGCTCGGGATGACCGTGCCCGAGTCCGGGTGACTGTCGCGGTCGCAGGCCAACCGGACGTCGGCAAGGTCATCCGACGACTACCGGCTACGCCGTCGAATCCCAATGGCAGGCGGCACATAGTGAGTTTGTCTGAAAAAGCGGGTGTTGATTACGATCCCCGATATCTTGGTTGAACGGTTCTGGTGCCCCTGCCGGGGAACTTAGCCAGGACCCAACTAACCTGGCATGGCGCGAGAGCTTATGCCAGGCTATTTGGAGAAAGTCCCTGCCGGGACAACGGAAAATCATATACGTTTAGTTCGGTCTCAACAGGGTGAATTGCCTGAGCGGTCTGCGACTCCCCTACGTTA
Source organism: Fimbriimonadales bacterium (assembly GCA_038212035.1). Lineage (GTDB taxonomy): Bacteria > Armatimonadota > Fimbriimonadia > Fimbriimonadales > Fimbriimonadaceae > Fimbriimonas. Next base: position 5,113 of record JBBQUZ010000008.1, on the reverse strand, counting down.
GATCGTTAGAAATGGATCTAAGATGCCTCACTAAATGTATATGAGTGGGCAATCGGGGGTAACACGTCACTGAACCGACGGTTGTGAGCCTTCACAGCGCGCATCCCTTGATTTCGCCGTTAAATAGAACATGGCTCGCTTTAAACGTAGGGCCAACAGAGGAACAATGAAAACCGTACACAAGATTCTAATCGGCGCGTTCGCCGCGATCGGAGTTATCTCCACCGGAACCATGATAGCGACCCCCGCTTTGGCTCAAGATAAGGAAACTCAGGACCAAGCTGCCCCAATGAGGGCCCCCGTCGCTAAGGTCAGTCCGGTTGAAGCGATGAAGGCAGCGGAGGCCAAATATGGTGGCAAGGCCACACTGGCGATGTTTGAATTCGACGAGGGACACTGGATTTATGGAGTGATGGTGGTAAACGATCATAAACTCATCGAAGTGGACGTAGACCCGCTCACAGGCAAAGCCGGCGACAAAGAAGCGGTAACTCCCGCAGATGAAGCAAAGGAATTTGCAGATGAACTAACCAAAATGACGAAGGGCTAAGACTACAATATTGTCGCGCACGGGCCTATCAAGGTCAGTGCGCGGCTTAGCGTTATGAAGGCAATCCTCACCGCTTCAAGTGGTCATTCGTCAGATATTTTCAAGACGAGGATTCTCATCGTTGATGACGAAGCAGAAATGAGGGAGATTCTGGTGCAGGCTCTCTCTGAGGAGGGGTACACCTGCGATGAAGCAATCAACGGTAAAGAGGGGCTGAAGCTTGCTGAGAGCTACGATCTTATCCTTGCGGACGTGATGATGCCGGTCATGAACGGGTTTGTCATGATTGAAAAATTGCGGGAGCGAGGATCGCGCATCCCAGCAATCTATCTCACCGCCAAAGACACCACCAAGGATTTGGTGCACGGCCTCAATGCGGGCGGCGACGACTACTTAGTGAAGCCATTTAAGCTGGACGAACTTATCGCCCGGGTGAAAGCCGTCCTTCGTAGGGCCAGAGATCTCAGTCAAGTGCTGAGATGGCACGATTTCACTTTAGACTGCATCAAACGAACCGCTTTCCGGGGCGACAGCGAAATATTTTTATCGGGAACGGAGTTTGCCCTTCTGGAATTTTTCTTGCGGCGGCCCGAGGTCATCCTGTCCAAATCGTTAATACTTGAGGAAGTCTGGCACGACGACGGCTACCGGGACGAGAACATCGTTGAAACTTACATAACATATCTTCGTCGGAAGTGTGAGTCGAGTGGCACTCCAAGAATGATTCACACCGTAAGAGGGAGGGGCTATGTACTCACGATGGCTGAATTGGAACCATAGGCTAAGGCTCACAACTCTTCTCACCGCCACGGTATCCGTTGCGCTGGCCGCAGTTTTCCTCCTTGTCGTCCTTTTCGTTAGAGAGCAAGCCCAAGGCCGCCGGTTTGATGAACTTGAAAGAAGCGTCACACGAATCTCTAAAGAATGGGAATCCCCTGATTCGTTGCGCGAGGTGAATGAGGATTTTCCCGGCGTTGAGGTCGCGGTTTACACAAAGACGGGGGCGCTGATTTCCAGCACGACGAAGAAGACGCCTCCGCTAGTGAAAGGCCGATCTAGAAGTGCTGACGTCCTGGTTTATGGCATTCCATTGGGAACAAACGTTTTTGTGGGAGTCAGTTCTTGGACAGAGACCGAAGCCGGGTTAGAGCAGCTTTCTTTGGTTCTTGCCGCGCTTTGGCTGCCCTTGACCCTTCTCACCGCCGCAGTTTCTTGGTACGGAGGTGGCCTTGTTTTGCGTCCGGTCCGAGAACTTGTAGCGTCTGCCACCATGCTGTCTGGCACCACTCAAGGGGAAACTCTTTCAACAACCGATCGAGCCGAATTCGCATCCTTGGCAGATTCGCTTAATCAGCTCATTGAGCGAGTGCGTCACTCGGCCTCATTGCAAGAACAATTTGCGTCTGATGCGGCCCATGAACTTAGAACGCCCCTCGCTCTTATGCAATCTCGCGTTGAAACAAACTTGAAACGTCCGCGCTCTTTTGATGAACATATCGCATCACAAAAAGCAGTGCTAAAACATGTTGAGCGGCTCACTTCAATTGTAGAAGCACTTTTGATATCAGCGAGGCAACTTGACCCTTCGCCTACTTTGCTGGATTTTGGAGAGGCCGTTCAAGTTGCCGCCCAAGAATGGGCCGAACTGAGAGAGTGGCCAAGTGCGCAGCTTCGACTGGAAATAGGTTCATGTCCCGTACATATCTCGCGAGAAGAAACCGGCATCATTCTTTGCAACCTTCTTGATAATGGCGCAAATCATTCCCGGGACAATGCGCGCCTGGAAGTGAGTGTCAAAAGGGAAGGACACGCCGTCCTTCTGATTGTTCGAGATTTTGGTGATGGTCTCACTGCGGAAGAGATGACCCACGCATTCGAGCGTTTTTATCGTTCTTGTGAGGGCCGTAGCCGCAGGGACGGGGGTGCGGGAATCGGACTTGCGGTGGTGAAAAAAATTGTGGAGTCCCGTGGGGGGCACTGCCATTTTATTCCCGTGGAGAAAGGTGCGCTTATGCAAGTGACACTGCCTTGTTTTGGCACCCTCACAAACAATTTGTTGTGACGTCCACGACAACGCAATGAGCTCGTTCCTTCTGGGCACAGTTCTTAACCTCAACTTGATGAAGCAACTGAGGAATCCCAAACCGTTGAATCGGCCGCACTAAAAACAGAAAATCGGCCCCCTCGCTTGAGCGAGGGGGCCGATCGGCTTTATTTGAAAGTAACCGTTGCGTCGCTCGTAGCCTTTGAGTTCTTAGCAAACCGGCTGAACTTTACGCGGCGGGTGTCCCCCCACTTCACATTAGCCATTGCTGTACCGAGGGATTTCGCGGAATCTACGTTGGTTTCTCCCAGAGCCTGGATGATGTCTCCGGGCTGAATTCCCAGACGATCCGCAATGGATCCGGGCTCTACGGTCATAACCACCGCCCCATTGGTATTGGCGGGAACGTTGTACAGGCCCCGTAGAGTGGGGGACAATTCTTGAACGCCCACTCCCAGTCTGGCCGTACCGTCTCGTACGGGCGGCACCTCACCGTCTTGACCATCTCCCTTTGGCGAATCCTGAGGATTTTGCAAACCCGGAACGTCTTCAAACGGATTCATGTTCGGCGGGAATTGGAATCCCTTGGGCAATGAATTCTGTCCGTTCTGCGGCAGGGCCAGAGCTTTGGGTCGGTTGAACGGGAGCAACGTAATCTCCACGGTCATTTTCTTTCCGTCTCTAACGAGGTCGACGGGCACCGAGGTTCCCGGTCGGTAAACCAACATCGAGTTACGAAGATCAATCTGCTGGGCGATCGGCGTCTTGCCAATTCTTACGATCACATCATCTTTCAGAATTCCTGCCGACTTTGCGGGTTCTCCCACTACGTCTTGAACAAGAGCACCGCCCGTCACCTTCTTCTGGCTCTTCTGATACTCCGTTAGGTTCTCGGGGACCAAGCCAATCATGCTTCGCGTGATCGTCCCGTCTTTAATCAACAGGTCGCTAATGAACTTTGCCTGGTTACTAGGGATCGCAAATCCGATTCCCGCACTGGTGCCGCTAGGGCTGTAGATCGCCGTGTTGATGCCAATAACCTGGCCATCTACATTGACGAGGGGGCCCCCCGAGTTACCCATGTTGATCGCGGTGTCGGTTTGAATGAGGTCAGGGTAGAGCCGATCTTGGATCACGGTTTTGTCTCTGGCCAAGGCACTAATGTGTCCAACCGTCACCGAATTAACTAAGCCGAATGGTGCCCCAACGGCCATGCTAAGTTGACCTGGCTCCACTAAACCACTGTCTCCAAACGCCAAGGTGGGCAAGTCTTGGGCATCTATCTTAACGAGAGCTAGGTCAGAGTCTTCAGCTCGGGTGACCTTGCCTTCAAATTCTCTGCCGTCGCGGAGAAATACTTTAACTTTGTCGTAGCCACCCACCACGTGGTCGTTGGTGAGAATGTATCCATCGGCTCTAAAAATAAAACCAGATCCTTCTCCTCCCATCATCGGCATTCGGCGGCCGTCGCCGGTAAGCATGCGCCCGCTGGTTGACTTGATGTCTACCACGGCCGGACCCACAAACTTTGCCAAGTTTTTAAAAGACTCGTCTAAGTTGTGGAGCTCAGCCATGCTTTCCGCGCTAGTCGCCGCGATGGTACGCGGTGAAAATTTAGTTTGAGCGGCGGCTTTGGCCACGCCAACGCCACTGCTTATTCCGGCCATAGAAACGCCGCCGAGCAAGAATCCGGCGGCAATAAGGAGATATGTGCTCCTCGTCGATTTTACGTGGGGCGAATTGAACTGTGGTTTCATATTCTGTGGATCCTTCTTCATTGTACGATGCCAATCTAGTTAACGCATTCCGGAGCGCGTTGAGATGAGAATCATCGGTTCTTTATGAGAAAACATCTCCGGCACCTGATTCAGTTCCCAACCGTTTGTATCTCCCATCTGATCATCTCCAAATGGATCAACAGAGGGGGTCAAACGTCCTAGTGAGCGCATCCAAACATTCTCGGTTTCTGCCGAGTTAACAAATGCTTCAAGAATTTTCTTTCTCAGGGGTTCCCTCAAGTCTGAAACCAGCATCAAGCGGACCCCATGGTAATCGACGGATGAACTGTCCTCTAAGCTACTCACATCGTTGGATTCATTGGAGGCACGCCACTGATACACCGTGGCCTTCACCAATCCGTCCGTAATTCTCATCGCCAAACTGCGCCATTGCTGGGTCTTGTTCAGCTGAATTTCCTGCAAAACAAAACCCATTGGGAGCATATTTGGAATGATCGGTATAAATCCCACCGCCGTCTTTGCCTTTGAGGAGTTGGGGAAGGTAGGAGGACGGTCGTAACGAATGGTGGTGACGGCACCCGCTGGGCGCATCGCAAAACTGGAAGCTTCTATTTCATCCGGGAACTGAATATCCTTGGTGTCAAAGTAAATTCGACTCTCGCCGTCGGCGTCTATAGTTTCCAATCGCAAAGGGTAAAACGTCTGTTGATCAATGAAGTACCGACGAGCATCCAGGCTTTCGTGACGCGGCGTGGCCACAATACATGAGGTGATCCTGCC
>JBBQUZ010000007.1:0-103547 GCA_038212035.1 Fimbriimonadales bacterium | reverse complement strand
CATTGGTGCCAGTAGCTTAGGTCAAATTCGGTGGAAAATAGGTTTCCATCAGAAGTGTTGACCCACGCATGAAGTTCAAAGGGTACGGAGCCGCCGTTACACCACAGTAAGAGCTTAGACATGATGCCGGTCCCGCTCGCGAAAGACTTTGTAAACGGATCAACCACGGAAGAAATGTTGGGCCAGAGAGCCCGGTGCCTCGCCCAGATTTGCTTCTCGGTCGGGCGAGTGAGCCTCCACCGATAGTATTCAAAATCGAACAGAAGGGAATCCGGAATGAGGTAGTTAAAGCAAAGAAAATTTAAGAACCGGGCGGTGTCGCTTTCTGCGCGGGAGCCACCACCAGAATCGGCCGACCAGAAAGATGCGGGATTCTGACCAAAAAATCTCGAATTCCTGCCCAAAAGCAAGGCCTCAATTCCGACGCTCGAATTGATAGTAAAGACCGTTTGGCACGATTCAACAAAATGAAACGAACTGGGAGAGTTGTCTAACCCGACCGTAGAACTGACAAACGGAAAACTTGACAGGGGATGGTTTCGCACCGTAGTTTGATCTGCGGTGTGATGGCTCAGCACGTAGGACACCAGGCTTCGAGAATTCCAGCTTCCGGCGTAAGCCAAGATGTTTGAGTCATCTTCAACCTGCAAGGCAACCCCCGCTTCAAATTGCGGGGATGATCCAAAGGTTTGGGAAAAGCTCGCCGCGAATGCCGGTTTCAGGATTGTTTGGAGAATTTCTTTGCGAGATAACAGGCCCGGATCGCCAATTTCAAAGTGCCGGATGAAATCCGCGTAGCGACGGGATGAATCTGTGTTACCGTTCACACCCCGTAGGTCAAAGTAAGCCGAATCTTGATACACCGGAGCGCGAAGGGGCCCCACTTCGTTATGGATCACGGGAATGTTAAGCTCCGAGGCGGCTTTTTCTAACGAGGCATTGTTCGCCCACGTAATCACGCCCTCGATATTTCGCTTTGAGAGCTGATTGAGTTCCTTTGCTAGATATTCGTAGAGGGGTTCGTACACATCGGTGAGCAGAGTCGCCCAAGCCTGATCAATCATTCCGAACCGCTCAAGAAGAGGGGTAAAAAGCCCCTCGGGAAAGATCGAGGCGGATGCAGAACTTACTTGACGAGAGGTGGGCACTGGGTAGCCGTATTTTTCCACTGCGGCGGGACTGGTTTCTACGGCGTGCCGCGCGGAGAGGCAATCAGGGTCTTCCAAGTACGGCTCCGTAAGCAAGAAGTGCACCTCTTGCGGGTTTGTTCGGCTCAGCAATTTGTAGAACTGCCAAAGCTGAGTGGCCGGGGCCTTGCGGGGACCAAGAGGGTCCAAGTAGACCACAAACATAAAATCAAGTATATCAGTTCAGGTTTGAGCGATTGTGCCAACAATTCACCCCGGCAGGCTTCGGGGATTCCGATGAGTGATCTGACCCATTCAAGTAATCAGGAAACGTTAGGCGGACGAGTCATCCATCACCAACCGGCTCACTCCGGGGTGTATGTGGGTTCTCCTAGCATTGCCATTCTCCCAAACGGAGACTATGTTGCCAGTCATGACCTGTTTGGGGCAGGGGGAACCGAGGACACCACCCTGATTCACACTTCTAAAGATCGAGGGATCTCTTGGTCGCAAGTTTCGACAATCAGGGGTGCCTATTGGTCGGGCCTATTTATTCATCGAGGTGCGCTGTATCTCTTTGGTCCCGACAAAATGTACGGCTCAATCGTCATTCGCAAATCACAGGATGGCGGTCACTCGTGGACCACACCTTCCACTCCAAATCGCGGGCGGTTGCGTGATGATAGCCAGTACCATAGCGCCCCCGTGCCCGTGGTGATTTGCAACGGTCGAATTTGGCGCGCGGTTGAAGAGGCGGGAACATCCGACTTGTGGCCCGTTCGTTTTCGGCCCACCCTGATGTCCGCACCCGTGAATCGTAGTCTTCTTCGGAGTGCAAATTGGACGAATACACCTCCTCTGGATCGCCCCACAACAAGTTTAAACGGCAAATTCGTTGGATGGTTAGAAGGCAATGTGGTGGTTAACCCAAGCGGAAAGATTGTTAACGTGGTTCGAGTCGATAGTCAGTTGTCCGATGAACAAGTCGCGATTCTTGAACTCTCCGCGGATCAAGTGAAGCTGGAATTTCGCGGCGAATCTTCGTTCGCTCCGTTTCCCGGCGGTTCTAAAAAGTTCACAATTCGATTCGATCCCGTGTCAAACAAATACTGGACCTTGACCAACTGGGTGCCCGAGGCCCACTCCGGGAGAGATCCCGTTAGAACGCGAAACACTTTAGTGCTCGCAAGTTCCAAAAACCTGCGGGAGTGGTCAAACGAGCGAATTCTGGCCCAACATCCAGACCCGGTTACCCACGGATTTCAATATGCCGATTGGCTCGTTGAGGGTGACGACATCGTAGCCGTGGTGCGCACGGCCGCCGCAGATGAGTTCGGCGGCGCGCCAAACCAACACGATGCGAATTATTTAACATTTCTACGCGTATCCCAGTTTCGGGTAGGTGCCGGTTTCAGCGAAGGCGCCGGGCCAAACCGGTAAGCCAATCTTAGTAGGTGTCAAAGGTGGCGCATGCCAATCAAGAAATTTAGCTTGTAGTTCGGATTCGGTGGATGTGGGTTCACCCAGTCTTCGGAGATAATGTGCGAAGTGAAGCCTCTCGTCTCGGTTCTGATTGCGTGCTACAACCACCGGGATTTTCTGGATGAATGCCTCAAATCGGTTTTGGGGCAATCATTTCAGGATTGGGAGATTGTTTTGGTGGATGACCTTAGCGGGGACTCCAGCTATGAGGTAGCTCAGCGGTGGGCCGCTAAAGATGCCCGGATAGGGGTGTTTCAGAATGAAACTAACCTCGGCACTTACGGGACCCAGCAGCGGGCCCTGGAACTTTCGACGGGCGAGTACGTAGCCATCTTAAATTCGGACGACTATTGGGAGGCCAATAAATTGTCGCTCCAAGTGGCGGAGCTGGACAAACACCAGGAAGCCACATGGTGCTTTGCGCGTGCGCGCAGTATTGGTTCTTCGGCTGATAAAGGGATTGAAATGCCTGGCGAGTCTTGGCCCAATCAAGGCGTGTTTAACGCCATTTCCCTCCTCCTTCCTCAAAATGAAATCGCCGCTTCATCGGTGATTTTTCGAAGGGATGGACTGAAGTTTAACCCAGAGTTACGCTATTCTGGCGACTGGTTGGCGTTGCTTCTGGCTTCCTTGCGAGGGCCGGCGGTAGCGGTTCCGGAGGTCTTGAGTTATTGGCGCCAGCACGAGAGCAATAGCTATGTGCGCTCCCCCGCTCAACTTGAAGAAGAAATTTGGTTGAGGGCGCAGATTGCGTTGATCCCGAGAACCTTGGTTCGAAACCACCGGGCGATGAACGCCTACGCAGAATCGTTGTGCCACTTAATTGCGTTGCACGTACTGGCAAGCCAAATGGAGAAAGCCCGAATCTTAGGTTCCGCCGCCCTCATCATAAAGCCGACTTTGCGAACACTTAAGCGCTGGCTGGTTAGCCGAATGCCGGGCGAAAAGGCCCTGACGACCTTGTGGCCGGGCCAAACGGGGGTTGATCCGGGAGTGGTGAAGACCAGGTCCGTCGTTAGGTGGGGCGCGGATTAGGCCGGTAAGAACCCAGACGTCGGCGTGTAACATCCGCCAGCTGCCACCTTTGCCGACGTGGGCAGACTATTAACAAAGACAAACAAATCTGAACTCGAAGCTCAAGGGGGTATCCTCTGTCTTTGAATTGAACCGATTTTTACTCCTCAGCGACGGAACCGTGTACGAAGGCAAAGCCCTTGGCGCGGAAGGATCTACGGTAGGAGAGGTTGTTTTCAATACCGGAATGACCGGTTACCAAGAAATCCTTACCGACCCCAGTTATGCAGGGCAGATTGTCTTGCTCACGTATCCCCTCATCGGCAACTACGGAATCAACGACGATGACTTCGAGTCAGACCGTCTCCAGCCCACGGGTCTCATTGTCCGAGAGTCGGCGGAGGTTCCCAGCAACTGGCGCGCCACGCGCTCTGTAGACACGTTCCTCAAAGAACGAAATACGGTTGGCATTCAGGGTGTGGATACGCGCGCGATTACTAAACACATTCGCAACGGCGGGGTTACGTCGGGGGTAATTGCAAGCAACTTGGATACGGCCAGAGAAGTGCTAAATGGCGCACCCGGCTATGATAAATCTGACTTTGTTTTTGACGTCTCGACCTCCGAGCCTTACCAGTGGGGACGCGAAGGGAAGTTGGACTACGATTCCCCGATTCCGACCGACCGACTGAGGCTTGCCGTGATTGACTGTGGCCTCAAATTCAACATTCTCCGGCGCTTTTACCGAGCCGGCTGTTCGCCCCTCGTGTTTCCCGCCAGCGCATCGGCAGAAGAAATCATGGCGTGCAAGCCCGATGGCATTCTGCTCTCCCCGGGACCCGGCGATCCGGCTCGCCTAGGAACCGTAGTGAAGACGGTGCAAGACCTGTTAGGTAAGCGCCCCATGTTCGGTATTTGTTTAGGCAACCAATTGCTATGCCACGCCATCGGCGGAGAAACCTACAAACTCAAATTCGGTCATCGCGGCTCCAATCACCCGGTTAAAGATTTGGAGACCGGCAAGGTCACGATTACGTCTCAGAATCACGGCTATGCCGTGAATTCCGAATCACTTACGGGTACCGGAGCCGTGGTGACACAGATTAATCTTAACGATGGTACGGTGGAAGGCATAAGGGTTCCCGCCGCCAATGCGTGGAGCATTCAGTACCACCCAGAAGCGGCACCCGGACCGTGGGATTCTCGACCTTATTTTGCCGAATTTGTGCGCACCATGGGCGCGGCCGTGCGTTAGTGAATCGCAAAGATAATCTGTAAATATTCGCCTCGACTTGGGGGCAATGGCTCTATGTAGACGTGGTCTACTTGCAATTTTGCGAAATTCCGATTTTTGTTTATCACGGTACATAAACCCGTGTTATACTCAGGTGGTACGTTAGGGGTTAACGCACGCTCCGCATCTTGCTTACAGTAAAGCAAAGTGCCCGAGTTCCCGGTGGTGGTCCCGCAGACTCACAAGCCCGAATTTCGGAGATCAAAATGAATCAATCTATGTCACGCCGTCGAAGCGCATTTACGCTGATCGAACTCCTCGTAGTTATTGCAATTATTGCAATCCTCGCCGCGATCCTATTCCCGGTCTTTGCTCAGGCCAAGGAAGCGGCCAAGAAAGCCAGCGTACTTTCCAACACCAAGCAAGCAGGCACCGGCATTCTTATCTATACTAACGATAACGACGACTCATTCCCCTTGTTTACATTGATAGATGCCGACGGTCACCAAGCCAGTGGACCGCCTAACTACGAATTTGCGGCGATTCCCGCCGGTTGGGGTGCTAACGCGGCTAACGCGCAACGAGACTCAACATTCTTTATCAACTCGATATTTCCTTACACCAAGAGTTACGAGATCTTTGGCTACGGGGGACTCAACACTTATACCAACGCGTTTGATTACTCCACCTCTCCCGGAAATCTTCCGCTGATTTCCTTGGCAGGAAACGGACTACTTAATGCTTGGTCGGCTACGGCCGTCAACTCGCCCAGTAAGCTACCTTTGCTCATGTGGACGAACGGAAAGGAGCAGTACAAGGGATATGGCTACACGCCCATCTATATGCGATGTCGCAACACCGGGCCCTGCAAGTTCAATCCGGGCGGGAATCCCCAAGATGGTGGGCCAGGCTCGGCCAGTAGGCAGGACACTTACGAGTTCACTTTCAGCCCCACCAATGACACCACCTGGGTCATCGGTCACGGACTTCACTATGTGAGTGTGGATTCCTCCGCGCGATACGTTCAGACGCCTAAAGAAGGCATCAACAACGGTAACTACAATCAGGCGGGCTACATTTACTCGACAATCGCGCAAGGCGTGCAAATCGAAGGTGGAAACCTAGATACGCCGCTTCGCTGTGTTTCTGGATCGGGCTACCCGTACATGAGTTTCTTCCGACCTGACTCATCCTTCGCCTACGAGTTTGGCGCGGGTTCCGACGCGAAGCCGTGCCATTAATGCGAAAGAGGCTGCCATGGTGCGCTCTTTTTCTCGGTGGGGTTTTCCTTGCCGGGTGCATGGGGGGCGGAGTTGACAATTCGCCCGGCAAAGATGCAACGGTCAAAAAGGCCTACACCAAGGAAGACGCGATGAAAATCAAACCCGTAAGGGGCGGCGCGGACTAGTTCGAATCGTACGATTCTTCATCCCCGCCCCGTTAACCAATGAGTTAACCGGGCGAGGACGGTTTTGGCGTGGGGAAACATCGACGAGTCCGGATTGTCGCGTGGATTCACCTGTCACAATGGGCTTTAAGAATGAAAGTGCTTGTGATCGGCTCCGGACCCATTGTGATTGGCCAAGCGGCAGAATTTGACTACGCAGGAACTCAGGCTTGTAAGAGCCTAAAAGAAGAAGGGCACACGGTGGTGCTTATCAACAGCAATCCGGCCACCATCATGACCGATCCAGGCGTGAGCGACGCCCTTTACATTGAGCCCCTTAATGTAGATTTCTGCGAGCGAGTCATCAAGCGAGAACGCCCCGACGCCCTGCTCCCCACCCTGGGGGGACAAACGGGATTGAACCTAGCGACCCAGCTCGCCGATGCGGGAATTCTTGAGAAGTACAACATCAAAGTTCTGGGCACCCCGCTGAGCGCAATCAAGAAGGCGGAAGACCGCGAAAGTTTCCGGTCGCTCATGCAGGAAATCAAAGAGCCGGTTCCGGAAAGCTGGATTGTTCAGACCGAGGCCGAGTTGGAAGCCGTGTTAGACCTGGTTCCGTATCCCTGCATCATTCGCCCCGCTTACACGTTAGGGGGAACCGGCGGAGGCATTGCCTACTCTCGTGAAGAGCTCACCGAAATTGGACGCAAGGGCCTCAAACTCTCCATGCGCAGCCAGTTAATGGTGGAGCGATCTTTACTGGGCTGGAAGGAAATTGAATACGAGGTCATGCGAGACGCCAACGGCACCTGCATCGCGGTGTGCAACATGGAAAACTTTGACCCCATGGGCGTTCATACCGGCGATTCCATTGTCGTGGCCCCTTCGCAGACGCTAAGCGACCAGGAATATCACATGATGCGCACCGCGTCGCTCAAGATCATCAACGCGCTGGGCATTGAAGGCGGTTGCAACGTGCAGATGGCGCTGAATCCAGATAGCTTTGATTACTACATCATCGAGGTGAATCCCCGAGTCTCACGTTCTTCTGCGCTGGCTTCTAAGGCCACGGGTTACCCCATTGCGCGGGTAGCGGCCAAGATTGCGGTTGGCCTGACTCTGGACCAAATTGATAACCAGGTAACCGGAAGCACCAAAGCCTGCTTTGAACCCGCTTTGGACTACTGCGTGGTCAAAATTCCGCGATGGCCATTCGACAAATTTGCCACGGGAGATCGGTCGCTGTTCACCCAGATGAAGGCAACCGGTGAGGTGATGGCCATCGACCGATCCTTTGAAGCGGCCCTCATGAAGGCAATTCGAGGATTGGAAGTAAAGCCTAAAGACCTTCGGCATCCCAAGTTTCAGGCGATGGGTGATGATGATCTCAAGTCGGCGATTCGTAAACCGACTGACGAGCGTCTTTGGGCCGTGGCGGAAGGAATTCGGCGCGGTTACACGGTGGATGAGATCAACAAGATTAGCCGAATTGACAAGTGGTTCCTCAGAAAAATACTCACGCTCATCACGATGGAGAAAAAGTTGGCTGACGCCCAAACTCAGTCAGACATTAATGAACCCTTAGACCAACTGATCCACGAAGCTTTCTTGCTCGGGTTCCCATCGCCCACCATTCTCAGCATCTTGGGTGTAGGATCGGACGGAATTACGGCGGAATTTTCTGCGCGGGTCACCCAAAAGATAGAGCGCCAGAAGGTGATGCCCGTCTTCAAAATGGTCGACACATGCGCAGGCGAGTTTGAATCTCGCACACCGTATTACTACGGCACGTTTGAGCAAGAAAACGATCAGGTGGCTGAAAGCCCTTCTCCCCCAGTTTTTCCGAAAACTGGGGGAGAAGGGCTGGGATGAGGGGGTCGACTGCTCTCCAGTTTGGAGCATGTGGAGAACCCAAGAAAGTGGTAGTGAGGCCGGGGCTCGACGAGGACGTTGGATGAGCTTTACGCGGAAGGGACAGTTTAAGAACCGGAGTGCACCCTCACCCTGCCCCAATGCGGTTTAGTTAAGCATGGAAAGGGCGAATTAAATTGGCGGTCTGCGCCTTTTTTACATTAGATCGCCACACCCAAGACCGATGAAATGGTCCCAAAAGGAGCCTAACTAAACAGTATTGCACCCTGCCCTCTCCCGCATCGGACATGCCCCGCCGCAGGTGAGGGTTCTGAAAGCCCTTGTTCCTCAGTCCCTGAGCGCAGACGTGATGAATGCGGAGACGTCTTGGTGGAGCTTCTCGCGGGACGATTTCTCGATGTACATCATGTGGCCAGCCGGGTAGTACTTCCAGGAGATGTTGGCCAACTGCTTCGGCTCTAGGTCCATGTGGTCCACAGTATAGTGAGTCGAAAACTGCGGACAAGCCAGGTCGAAGTAGCCACAGGCAAACATCACCTTCATGTACGGATTTTGGACCATGGCCGATCTCAGGTAGCTACTGGTGTCGGCGTAGCCACCCCTTGGCATTTCCCATTCACCAATGTTGGCGTATCCTGTGATTCGGTAGATGAGGTCTGTTTTGACCTTAAGATCCTTCGTGAGGTACTCGTTAATACAAGAGTTGAAGACGGGCGTAATCGCCGCGTCGCTCGCGTCGTAATCGGGAAAATCGCCCACTTGAATGGAGTCAGATCCGGTTAATCGTGAGTCAAAGCGACCCACGGTGAGTCCTTGGTCTCGCAAAAGTTCCTTGAAAAAGCGGAACTCCGGCACCCTGAGATGCGACTGGATCACGTATTTCTTGCTAAGTCCCAAGTATCCGGAAAGTTTGGTCGCGATATGGTCGCTTTCTTGGGGTGTCAGGTCAGAACCTTGAAGTAGCGCATGTGCATATTCTCCGTGGGCAAATTCTTCCACCTCTTTCACGGTTGAAGTCAGGTTTGTCTGCAGTCGGGGAGACAATCGCTTGTGGTACCAAGCAGTGGCCGCCATTGATGGAAGGAATCCGATGTAGGGGGTATCGTTCCCGCGGGCGGTATCTAAAGTGCCAAAGTTCATGGTCCCCGAGATAATGATCACGCCGTTGAGCGCGATTCCCTGGTTCAGAAGAGTTCCGGCCAAACCGGCGGACCGAATGCCCCCGTAGCTCTCTCCAGCAATGAAAACGGGAGAGCTAAATCTCTGATAGGTGCTGAGATAGGTTCGGATGAATTCAGCAAAGCCGTGCAAATCCTGCTGAATGCCGTAGAATTTCTTTCCGAACTCCGGCTTAGCGGGGCGACTGTATCCGGTGCCCATCGCATCTACCATTACCACGTCCGTGTCACTGAGCCAAGTCTCTTGATTGTCCACCGTGTGAAAGGGGGGAGGCGGCATTGTACCGTCGTCTTTCATTGCCACACGCTGAGGTCCCAGCGTGCCCAAATGAAGCCAAGTGGATGAAGACCCCGGACCTCCGTTGTATGCAAAAAGAATCGGGCGCTTACCGACCGGCGCTCCATCCTTTGTATATGCCACGTAAAAAATGCGGCCCTCGGTCTCGTTGTCGTCGCTTTTGATGTCTAATGTGCCCGCAGTCGCGGTGTAGGCAAGGTCGATTCCACCAAGCTTTATTACGTGCTTTGAAGTCGAAGTAGGAACATCCACAGTAGAAGAGGGCGGTGCCTGACCAAATGCCGGTGCAATGGCCAAGCATGCAGGGATGAGAGATAGAAAACTAATCCGTTTCATGAGTTGAGTGGAATCATGCCAGGAAACCAAGGCAAACATGCGCTCCCAGACATTCGAATTTCACTTTATGCTCTAGACCGCCATAAAACTTTCCCTAAGAGGCGCCGGAATGAATCAAGACTTACTGCGATGGAGAAATCGGTCGTTGCGTGGAACCCTCTGGGGAATATTCAAACAGGGAAGCAAATGCGCCAAGCCAGGGTTCGTATTTGCGCCACCTCGCGGTAGAAGTCTTATATACGGGCTGACGCACCTGCCAAACACTGGGGGTCTTAACCGATCGTTCGTTAGATTCAGGGCGCATGCAAGCCTCATCCCAGGGTAATCCGCAGAATTCCACCATTTGGCGGGTGAGTTTTTCTTGGTTCGAGACTAATTCTTCGTACTGAACGTCAAGCAACCGATTTGAAGGAAGCACCTGCCGGTAGTGGGCCATGATTCGAAGATATTGCTCGTAGGCAAACACAATATTTTCCCGGCTCGCACACAAATCAATTCCGATTGCCACGGGAGTGGCCCAGATAGAAATGCACGTGTCCACCGGGTGTCGACACATATGAACGATACGCGCTTCTGGAAAGGCAAGGTGCAATAACCCGAGCAAAAGGTAGTTGGTGTTCATTTTGTCCACCACCCGCCGGTTACCCGGAGCAATCTTTTTGAGAAGAACGATATATTCCTTAGCCAACGACAGGAGAAGTGGCGAATTTAAGGGCTGAGCCTCAAGGCTAAAATCAAACATTCGCTCGCCGGATCCCGCCCGAGAGGGCCAGAAAATCTGCTCACCGGCTCCACCGACATCGGGGTGGCTAGATATAATCTGTTCCGCCAGCGTGGTACCAGACCGCATCATGCCCACCACAAAAATCGGCAAATCGCCATCGGGGCCGGAAAGGCCGGCCTCATTATGCTGGGCAAAGAACTTTCTAGTGAAGGTTTTAATGATGAAGTCGGCAGTCGCCTTTAATTGATCTCGATCAAACGGAGCCACGCCTTCCTTCAGTTCATGGTCCAGGCGGTTTGCTTCGTCAAAGTGAGAGATTGCTTCTTGGTATTCCCCCAGGTCCTCCAGCACTTTTCCCAGCCCATATTGAAGTTGAATGTGTTCTTGGGGCGGCAGGTCAGGGTTTTTGGCGACTTGCCGCATCACTTCGACCAACGGTCGTTCCGCCTCGGTTACTTTGTGGTTGTGGACCAAAGAGAAGTATCCAAACCCCTGCTGAGGTTCCAACTCGATGGATCGTTTGAACTGCTCTTCTGCCTCTGAGATTTTCCCTAAGCTCTGAAGTGCCCTACCGTAATAAGCGACTGGCACCGCGTTTCCCGGTGCCAGCTCCATGGTCTTGAGTGCGTAGGTTGCTCCTTGTGCAACATCTCCATCCGCAATGAGCGCCTGCGCAAGAAGGAGATTTCCATGAACGGACTGGGGATTAATCTTTAGAATTGCCTGAGCACAACCGGCAGCGGCGGGGGCATTGAGCAAGACCATGTAGCAATCGCCCAGTTGATAAAGGCAGGGAATTCTTAGGGGGCCAATTCCCAACGCTCTTTGGTAGGCGGCCACCGCATCTTCGGTCCGGCTCAGAGATTGAAGCGCTCGGCCCAAATTTTCAAAGAATTGCGTGCCATTCGGAACGAGGGAGCACGCTTGGCCAAACGCGGTGACCGCTTCCTCACGAAGATTCAGGTCAAGACAGCACAGTCCTAATTGGTTAAGAGCATACTCATTCCGGGCATCTTGAGTCACGGCTCGGCGGGCCATGTCTAGCGCGTCGATCCGGCGACCGTGCTTTCTCATGATCATCGACAGCCAAAACGGGGCGTCATAAGATCCGGGTTCCAATTCCAGCAATTTACTGAGCGGAGGCAGCGCCGTAGCCGGGTTATTTTGTTGCACTCCAATGATTCCCGCCAATAGCAGCGCTTCTCTATCATCTGGGCTGGACCGTAGTGCCCTCGTGATTAACGATTCTGCCTCTCCCAGCCGCCCTGAGGTCTGCGCTTTAGAAGCAGCGGCAATCAAGTCATGGGTGTTCATGGTGGTGATGAGTGCCAGAACAGATTAACTTCTACCCACCATGGATACTGTGGATTCGTCAAGGGTAACCGTCAAATGCGGACGTCCATCTCGATTGCTACCCACAACCCAGCCTTCAGCCACCATTCCTTCCAGCGCTTCTAGCGCGCCCAATAGCGCGTTGTAGGGTTCGATCATGGAAGGGGTGTTGGCAATGCTAGCTTTGAGTTGCTTTACTAGGCCAGCGGCATCGCCGTCTAGGCTAAGGGCTCGATAGACTGTCCGGTACATCCCTACCATTGGAAGCAAGCTGTTGGCGCGTTTAAAACACTTGACCTTTACAATTTTTCCGTCTTTGCACAGCGGGGCCTGCACGGTTTCGCACCCTTCTAGATTTAGTTTAAACGTATTAAACTTGTTGATCTCCCAATCCGCAGCTTTGCCAGACAATATTTGCATGGCAGACTTAACTGCCCCTAGACGATAGGTGCCCACCACGGGAAAAGTGAGATCGTCGCTTACAAAGCCTCCCGCAGCCAGCCAGCGGAAGGCAGATTCAGGATCTAAGTCTAGCCCTGCTTCGGCGGCAATCTTAGACGTATGTTCTTTCAACTCAAGAAAGTGCGCGTTGGCCGAATACCAGTAGTCGGCAAACTTGATGTGCTGCAATATTCGCTTTGACTGTAGCTCTGCATACCATGTGGTAAGCCAATTTTCTTCCTTATCGTCATCCAATATTTCGGCGAGAATGTACGCGGCTTCGCGGCCCCCGACCATGGCCAGGGACATGCCCCCGGCTAAGATAGGGTCGGCAAACCCGGCACTCTCACCCACCAGCATCCAGTTCTCACCGACAATTCGGTTGGCCACAAACGACCAATCTTTGGTCGTGCTCAGTTCGCCTTCGGGCACGGCGCCTTGGAGAAGTTCGGCGACGTGTGGCTCTTGGGCAAGTGCCCGTTCAAACATTTCGATGGGCTTTAATCCGGATGCCTTAAAGTGATCCGCGTGCGTCACAAAGCCCACACTCGCGCGATCTGGGGAGAGGGCAATAAACCAGATCCAGCCGCTACCGATGCTGAGAACCCGAATGCGGATTCCTCCCGTTCCCACCCCGTCCATCGTGGCCCAGTCTGCCCGCTGATAGTAACGCCAGAATGCTACGTTTTTGAGCGACGTTGGCTCAGAAACACTTACATTCATAGCTCTGCGAAGGATTCCCGTGTGGCCCGAGGCGTCTATGTAGCGTTTGGCGCGCACATGACCATCGGCATCCGCCCGCACCGGCATATCGGCCCCTTCAACTTTTAGGGAGTCAATACGGTCTCCGGTGCGATGAATCTTGGTGACTTTAACCCCTTCGCATACTTCACATCCCAATTCAGCGGAATGGTCCAGCAAGATTTCGTCGAAGCGAGATCGCTCTACGTGAAAAGTTGTTTGGTAGCGCTGACCCTCTAGGGCAGCGGGTCGAGGTTTATCTTGATATTCCTCATCAAAGAGAAAATCAAATCTCCAGAGATCGTCGGTGTTGCCCCAGCGATAGAGCGCACCGGTCTTTACCGGGAATCCGGCGGCCTCTACTTTATCCCAGCATCCCATTTCTTCTAGAACCAGCGTGATGGGAGGAAGCTGAGACTCTCCGACGTGTTCCCGGGGGAATATTTCTCTCTCTAGGATCAAGACTTTCGCATTCGGTCGATACTTTTTGAGGATTGATCCCACGGTAGAACCTGCCGGACCACCACCAATAATCGCAACGTCATATTCCATTTCAGCCAAATCTTGATCCATCTTCTTTCTGTTCTTTACCCAAAAGGTTTATTGCTATTCAGGCCTGCGATCCCGCGCGGTAAATTGCGGCGTTTCTTAAAAATTCCAATTGCAAACTAAAAAAGGCAAGGAGCGGACGGCTCCGCTCCTATGCCTAGTTGCTCTCGCCGACCGTGTCGGCTACTTGGTAGCGGAGCCCGGCTTGGCACCGCCGCCGGGCTCGTGTTGATAGTCTACCTTCTGCATTGGGACACCCGTTTTTGGAGTTTCACTTGAGCAGCCCTGGAGGACCACCAAGCTGGCCATGACTCCAATTGCTAGGATTAGCTTAGAACGCATAGGCCGTAGGGTTCACTCGAGTTGCCGGGCAAACGCCGCCGCTGCCCGCATACTGCGGATTGGTCTTGGCCTTGGGGAAGTAGGCAATGTGCGATGTTCCGTCCGCACCAAAGCCTGCGTCGGGGCCAATGTTCAACTTGTTAAACGCGGCGTGACCGTCTACGAATGCAAAGTTTGCTCCGCCGTTGTAGCCGTTAGTCTTCTCGCCGTCAATGCTTCCAGCACTGGTTGCACCGTCGTTCCAGAGCTCATAGCCCCAACCGCCAATGCTGATGTCCCAAACAAAGTCAACCGTATTGTTGCTACCGTTTGACTCGCATGAGCTGGCACTGAACCAAGCGTTACTCGGTCCAAGTAACACGGTGTCTCCCGGAAGAGGGATACCGGTCATACTGGCCGCTTTAGGGGTTAGAGGATTGTCATCTCCGTGGGAAATGAACGCGTTATACGTATAAGTCACCCGGTAAATTTCTGCTACGGTGCCGCCGGCAGAAATAGTGGCAATGTTTGCATTGTTGTCTGCGGCGCTGGTGGAACCGGGGTACCAGTAACCGGTATCGTGGTTCAGCACAGCGGTATTGCTGGGGTCAGCAAACATGCCCTTACTCTTTACGTAGGGCATCAAGCGGTCAGAACAGAATGCACCCATTTCGCCATTTTGGAAAACGGTGTTGGATCCGCAACCCGGACAACTGGTTGATCAGCGGCCCGCGTAAGGAAACACGAGGGCGGTGTCATCAGAATCGCCGGCGTACATGAGGCTGGCCAGCGCCATTTGCTTGTTCTGGGAAAGGTCATTGGTCTTCTTTGCCGCAACTTTGGCTTGAGCAAAGACGGGGAAAAGAATTGCGGTTAGAATCGCGATAATTGCGATTACGACTAAGAGCTCGATGAGCGTAAATGCTCTGGATTTCATGGTAATACCTCTGAGGTGATGGACGTGGTGGAGCCCCGAATATTGAGACCACACGGGAGAATTAACTCCATTGAATCTGGCGCTTGCTCACTGATAGACCTCATGAGAAGGTCTACCGCACGCGCACCCATGTCGAATAGGGGTTGAGAAATTGAAGTTAAAGCCGGTCTAAGTTGGTCGCAATACTCGGTTGAGTCAAATCCGATAATTGAAAGATCTTCCGGAATGCGAACGCCGTATTTGGGCGCCGCCACGATGAAGTCACCCGCTAAACCGTCGGCGTGAACAATGACGGCCGTATGTCTCGGGCCCTCCTTTAGGTAGGCATGGAGGGCTTCGCGGTCACGCCGAATGTCGAGAATATCGCGGTCTTTGACGTCGATACCACGTCTCTTTGTGTGGTACCAAAAGGCTTTGAGCCGAGCTTCGGACTCAACGTTCAAGGCGTCGCCTTCCGTCGCGAATGCGATTCTTCGGTGGCCACCCTTCACCAAATGCTCCACAGCTAGGCCGATCCCTTGGGCGTTGTCGCAGATGACGGTGGGATGCTTGCCCCCGTACTCGGCGGATCTCGCGTGAATGATAACGATCGGCGTGGTGCTGTTATTCAGAATATTGAGATTGCATTCAGACGGAGTGATGCTGTACCAAACTAGTCCATCAAACCGACCGTCATTTACGGCTTCTTGAGGATCGTCTCCGAGAAGTTGAGGGCATAAAGCCACTGAATATTTATGTTGAAAGGCCCCTTCAACAATTCCGTCCATGAGCGTGGAAAAGTTTCGGGGGCCATTGTTAAACCGGGGCCTATCCATGCCCATTCCGTTGAGCACCCCAATCATTGCCGTCTTTTGGTTGCGAAAATTTCTCGCCCAAATATTGACTCGATAATTCAGCTGTACGGCTGCTTCACGAACTCGAACCGAAGTAGCTTCGCTCACTCGAACGCCATTTGCCTTGTTGTGAAGCACCCGGGAAACCACCACCGGAGATACCTGGGCCAGCTTCGCCACGTCTTTAAGCGTCACCGACAAGTTGGCCTCTTAATATTCATCCTACCATTACGAATGCGCCATTCACCTTCGTTTAGCATTACTAAACTATCCATAATGCTAATGACAAAAGGAATGACCGTGGTTGCTAGGGGGAGTGAACTCAATCGCGGGATTTCCTGGGAATTTATGTGAATGACAACTGACGGTTTGCCAGAAGGTAGTGAAACGCTTTCGGCATTTTTAAGGCTGATGGGCCATGATACAACGAAAAACCTAAACTTCAAAGTGCATTTTCTCAAAAGTGATATAACGATAAACCTGTTCATCGTTTTTTACCTAGAACAGTGTAAATAATCTAGTAATTATACGGGGGACATTGCCATCAGGAAAATATGACCTGACTGTAAATTTTATTACTCACATCATATAATAATGATGCTTACTTCAGGATTACCGTTGCTAAGAAATTTCGGCTTCATTTGGGTGGAGTTTGATAAAGCCGACCCGTTCTCAAACAACGCGCCTAACGCGCCAGACCGTCAAAACTGAGGATGGTCTGTTTACGATCTTCAGAATCAGAAACTATTCTTGCGATGATTCAGATGACACAGATGGGGTTTCTTGCCGTAGCAAGCCGGTAAGACAGGTGGCCGATTGATCGATCGATTATTCCGGGTTCGGCTGATCGGGCCAAAAGGTCAATGATGATCATGATTTTGGAAATTGTCCGCAGAGTACGACTTCAATTTTGAGAAAACCGGATTCCTGACGTATATTGTCTCCTCAAACTCGCAAATTTGGGGACGGTTGGCGTCACAATACATTCTCAGAATGCCTGAAACTGTCCTCGTCCTTGGCTCCGGCCCCATTCGCATTGGCCAGGGAATCGAGTTTGACTACTCCTGCGTCCACTGCGTTTGGTCTTTACGCGCCATGGGCTACCGCGCGATCATTATTAACAACAATCCGGAGACTGTAAGCACGGACTTTGACACCGGTGACGGACTGTACTTTGAACCGGTAACTTTGGAAGACACGCTAGACGTAATTACCCACGAGAACCCGATTGGGGTGGTGTGTCAGTTTGGAGGTCAGACGGCAATAAACTTAGCGGAAGGTCTTTCCAAAAACGGGGTTAAAGTCTTAGGCACATCTCCCGCCGCCATTGCGATGGCGGAAGATCGGGAACAATTTGATGCTCTTTTGGAGCGACTCGGAATCCGTCGACCGATTGGTAAGGCGGTTCATTCTTACGAACAGGCCGAAATTGTTGCGAGAGAGATTGGCTACCCCGTATTGGTCCGTCCGAGCTTTGTACTGGGTGGCCGCGCAATGGAAATCGTTTTCAACGAATCTCAACTGGGCGGATTTTATGGGGAAGCAGAAGCGGCTAACCCCGGCCAACCCGTGTTGGTTGACAAGTATCTTGTCGGTAAGGAAACCGAGGTTGATGTTATCTCAGACGGGCAGGACACTCTGGTCCCCGGAATAATGGAGCACATTGAGCGCGCGGGTGTTCACAGCGGCGATTCCATGGCGGTGTATCCTCCGGTTTCGCTCACCCCAGATGTTCAGGCTCAAATGGTGCTCAGCGCATGCCGAATTGCCCGAGAACTAGGGGTAAAGGGCCTAATGAACATTCAATTTGTGATTGCTCCCAATGAGAATGGCGAGCTCACCGCCTTTGTCCTAGAGGTAAACCCGCGAGCCAGCCGAACCGTGCCTTACCTGAGCAAGGTTACTGGAGTTCAGATGGTGGACCTGGCAACGCGTTGCATGATGGGTGAGAAACTTTCAGAGCTTGGCTATGGTAGCGGCCTGTGGTCCCCACGCGGAGATACTGGCGTGGTGATTCCGGAATCCGATTTCGAGACTCCAGGATTTGCCCTTCCGGATCCTGGGTTCTTCGCCATCAAGGCACCCGTGTTCTCCTTCCAAAAATTGGGGAAGGTCGAACCAAGCTTGGGACCCGAAATGAAATCAACCGGAGAAATTTTGGGCATTGATTACACTTTTGAGGCTGCACTTTACAAAGCGATGGTGGCCAGCGGCATTGTTTTCAAGGGTGACGGCCTTGTGTTGTTAACGGTAAAGGATGAAGACAAGGAAGCCGCGATCGAAATCGCCCGAGGACTCCACCAAAGCGGAAGGGCAATTGCCGCGACACCGGGAACTGCGCAAGCACTGATAGACGCGGGAATACCGTGCGAATCCGTCCAGAAGATCCAGCAGGGAAGTCCAAATATTCTGGAGCTCATCATGGAAGGGAGGGTCTGCCTAATGATCAACACACCGGGGCTAACCGAAAACAGCGAATCAGAAGCGGCAAGAATTCGGCGTGCCTGCATTGAAACCGGCGTTCCGTGTGTTACAAGTATTGACACGGCGGGAGCCTTAATCCGGGCCCTTGATGTGTTTGCAGACCCCGAACGAGCCTCGTGCCTTCGGCTGGAGGAATACTTCCAGGCCCGTTAGGCTCCACTCTTTTCTACCGGCTAACCGCATCAAGGAGATCATTCCTTCGGTACCTGGTGGCCGTCGGAGGTAAACTCAGCAGTTCCCAAACCAAGCGAGAACCACGAAGTGTGAACCACCCAGCGTGAACCACCTCGTGTGAAAAACCTAGTGCGAACCAACGACCATGACAATTACGCGAGAAGAACTGAACCCCTGTACGATTAAGCTTACGATCACCTGCGAAGAACCCGAGGTGAAAGAGGGGTTTGATAGGGCGTTCAAGCAGATTGCCAAAAAAATCAAATTACCCGGCTTCCGGCCGGGTCACGCGCCTCGGGCGATGATTGAAGATCTGATCAATAAGGAAGATTGGTACGAAGAGGCCGCAGATTTCATCGTTCGTAACGGACTGAAGAACGCGATTGCTCAAGAATCGTTAGAGCCAGATCAAACCACTCGACCGACGGTCGAAGTCACGAAGCTTGAGAAAGATGGCTACTTGGCTGAGTTCATCGCCAAGATTCCGTTGCCCCCCAAGGTTACATTGGGCGAGAGCACAGGTTTGCCGGTAGAAATGCCCAAGATTGAAGTTACCGACGAGGAAGTGGAATTCCAAGTTGAAGAATTCCGAAAGCGAAAGTCGTCTCGCGAGAAGATTGAAGATCGAGGCGTAATTGAGGGTGACGTAGCGGTCGTCAATATAAAGATTGAAGGTGCCGCCGTTGAAGGTCGCAATTTCATGACGATTGCGGGCCAAACCTTCCCGGAACTAGACGCCGCCCTTCTGGGCATGACGGTAGAAGAGATCAAGAGCCTGTCTCTCACCTTCCCCGAGACCTTCCAAGAGAAAGATTGGGCCGGTCAAACCCATACCGCCCAGGTTACATTGAACTCTTTGAGTTCGGTTAAATTGCCCGAGTTGGACGATGAGTTTGCCAAGACGCTCAAAGTAGAAAGCGTAGATGAACTCAAGGAGCGAATCCGAGATGGGATCCACAAGGCAAAGCAACAGATGATCCGCGAGATCACCACCACCAAATTGCTGGACACCCTACAAGGCCGCAGTGAAGTCTACGTAAGCGATAACATGTGGGAGAGCCTAGCCACTCGCAGATTGCGCGAGACCGCCGAGGAGCAATCCAAAGCCGGCAAGAACATGGAAGAGTACGCCAAAGACAACGGCATGACCGTTGAAGAACTCGTGCAAGCTTGGAACGAAAGGGCCAAAACTGAAGTTCAGCGGGCTTTGCTTATTCAGAAGGTCTTCACCGCCCAAAGCATGGGCCTTACGGAAGCTGATCTTCACGTTGAACTGTTCGACTTGGCCAAAGAGGCAGACGTGACCGCGGAAGAAGCATTCAACATGCTCAAGCAGAATGAAGCGCTTGACGAACTCCAGTTCAGAGCCATGAGCCGCAAAGTCGGTGATTTCTTGCTGGAAAACGCAGAAATCCAAGAAGTAGCCGCAGTATAAGTGAGGTTTAAACCCTTAACCCCTCTAGATGGTTGGGGCAGTTCGGCGAAGCCGGTAGGCTCGGGATGGCTGTGCCCGAGTCCGGTTGCTCGTCGGTGGTCGCGGGGCAACCGGACGTCGGCGCGGTCATCCGACGACTACCGGCTACGCCGTCGAATCCCTACGGCGGGCGGCAGATTCCGTTTTTCGGTGAGTGCATCGGCGATTCCCGATATTCGGAAGATACATTTCAACTCAAGAAGCTCACGATCATAAGAAATCTCACCTGCAGGAGACAGAAGTTTTACTCAAAGAAGCGGGTGTTGATTACGATCATCGATATCTTGATTGAAAGGTTCTGGTGCCCCTGCCGGGGCACAAACTTATTTGCTGACCGATCCTGGCATGGCGCCTGTGCTTATGCCAGGCTACGCGGGCAGAGTGCCTGCCGGGACAACGAAAGGTCATGTATGTTTAGTTGAGCCAGTTGCAAAACTAGGCATAGACAAGGATTCCGTTGCCTACTTAGGTCCAAAATAGAGATCCTAGCGCTCCGTTTTTGGAGTTTTGCAATTGGCTCAGTTAGGCCTCGACAGCGTGAATTTCATTGGCGGTCTGTGCCTCCTTTACGTTAGAACGATACACCCAAAGACCGATGAAATGGGCTAAAGGAGCCTAACTAAATGTAGATGAGGGGCTTTTGTGTGGCCAATTCTAAATCGCAACTTCGACCTCACGATAAAATTAGTTTGAGTCGATGCAAGTTTCCGCGAGCTTGCTAATGCTTGGAAACGTACGGAAAAATCCGCTCACCTTTACTACGGTGAGCGGACTTTCTGCGTTTACTTGTCGAGCGTGACTTTGACTCGGTCTCGCAACGCGGCTTGCGCAGCGGCGAGGCGAGCGATAGGCACTCGGAAGGGGCTGCAACTTACGTAGTCTAAGCCAAGGGAGTGGCAGAAGTAGATTGACTCCGGATCTCCCCCGTGCTCGCCACAGATACCGCATTTGAGGCCCGGTCGTGCTGCGCGGCCTTCTTCTACCGCAATCTTCATGAGTCGGCCCACCCCAATTTGGTCGATGGTCTCGAAGGGGTTAGAAGGCAGAATTTTCTGCTCTACGTACCGCTGCAAGAACTTGCCTTCTGCATCGTCTCGCGAGTAGCCAAAGGTGGTCTGAGTAAGGTCGTTAGTGCCAAAGCTAAAGAACTGAGCGTACTGAGCAATCTCGCCCGCAGTAAGGGCCGCGCGTGGGATTTCAATCATCGTTCCAAACGTGTAAGGAACGTCTACGCCAAGTTCAGCTACAATTTTCTTGGCTTCTGCTTCCAACAGGCTTTGAACTACCCTAAGCTCATTTACCGTGGAAACCAATGGGATCATGATTTCTGGGTAGACCTTAACGCCTTGCTTGGTCAGCTTAGCGGCGGCTTGCAGAATTGCTCGAGTTTGCATCACCACGAGGCCAGGAAGGATGATGGAGAGCCGAACGCCCCGCAGCCCGAGCATCGGGTTGGCTTCCTTCATCGATTCCACTTCCGCGAGGAGCTTCATCTTCTCCTCGTACTTGGCTTTATCCGGATCGTTATGCGGCTGAAGCTGAAGCCGAGTCTTGAGTTCGGTGGTTTCCCTAACTAGGGTCTCGTGAGACGGCAAGAATTCGTGAAGGGGCGGGTCAATCAGACGAACCGTAACCGGCATCCCGTCCATGGCCTCAAAGATGCCTTCAAAGTCACCCTGTTGAATGACCTGAAGTTTGTCCAGCATTTCTTGGCGAATCTCTTCACTCTTAGTGAGGATCAGCTCCTGAACTAACGGAAGCCGATCACTCTCAAAGAACATATGCTCGGTTCGGCAAAGCCCAATCCCTTCTGCACCAAATTCAAGGGCTTGCCGGGCATCTCTAGGGTTATCCGCGTTCGCGCGAACTTTGAGAACTCGTGCTTCGTCTGCCCACGCCATCAGTTCGCCAAATGAACCACTCACTTCGGGAGCGATCAATTTAAGGGCACCTAGGTAGACGCATCCGGTGGAACCGTCCATCGTGATGATGTCGCCTTCTTTGATCACGTGGTCTCCGGCCTTAAAGTGTTTGGTGTGAGTGTCAACATTCAAAGACTCCGCACCCGCCACGCAAGGAATTCCAAATCCGCGCGCAACAACCGCCGCGTGAGAGGTCTTACCACCACGTGCGGTAAGAACGCCCTGAGCGGCCATCATGCCGTGAACGTCATCGGGGTTGGTTTCATCCCTCACCAAAATGACTTTCTCTCCGTAGCCACCATGGGTTCCCTGAGTGGCTGCGGTGTTGGCATCAAATACGGCCTTTCCAACTGCGGCTCCGGGTGATGCCGCAAGTCCCTTAGCCAGAACGGTGGCTCCCGGGATGCTGGCGGGGTCAATGCGGGGATGCAAAAGCTGGTCAAGGTGAGAGCCGGTCACGCGCTGAAGGGCTTCTTCCTTAGGAATAAGACCCTCTTTCACCATTTCTACTGCGATCCGCACGGCGGCGGGGCCGGTTCGCTTACCAGATCGGCACTGAAGCATATACAGCTTGCCGTGCTCAATTGTAAACTCGATGTCCTGCATGTCTTTGTAGTGGTGCTCCAATGCGCCCATCGTCTCGATGAACTGCTTGTACACCACGGGATCTTGCCGATCGAGTTCGCTGATTGGAACCGGGGTTCGCACACCGGCAACTACGTCTTCGCCCTGCGCATTCATCAGGTACTCGCCGTAAATGCTGTTCTCGCCCGTGCTGGGGTCGCGGCTAAACGCAACGCCAGTTCCGCAGTCATCGCCGGCATTTCCGTACACCATGGATTGCACGGTAACGGCAGTTCCAATCTCGTCGGGAATCTTTTCCGTGCGTCGGTAGAAAATGGCGCGGTCGTTGTACCAACTCTTAAAGACGGCTTCTACTGAAAGAGATAGCTGCTCATAAGGGTCGGTGGGGAAGTCTCGTCCCGCATGCTCTTTAACGTGGCTAAGGAAGAGGCCGCAGATATCCTTTAGGTGCTCGGCAGTCAATTCTAGGTCAGTCTTGGCACCAACCTTCGCCTTGTAGCTGGCAAAGATGTGCTCATCAAACGTATGCTTACTTAGGCCAAATGCCACATCGCTAAACATCATGATAAACCGGCGATAGCTGTCGTAGACAAATCGTTCGTTCCCCGTTTCTGCAATCATTGCTGCAATCGTGGTGGGGTTTAGTCCGAGGTTGAGAACGGTGTCCATCATGCCGGGCATGGAAAACTTGGCGCCGGATCGCACCGACATGAGAAGAGGCTTCTGGTCACCACCAAAAGATCGACCCATTGATTTTTCAACGTCGGCAATGGCAACCTTGATTTCGTCGATGAGGCCGCCCGGTAGGGTCTTGCCGGCATCGTAGTATTCGTTGCAGACCTCGGTGGTGATAGTGAAACCGGGAGGTACGGGCAACCCAATATTGGTCATCTCGCACAGGTTTGCACCCTTGCCGCCGAGCAGGTCTCGCATGGATTTGTCGCCTTCGCGGAAAAGGTAGACGCGTTTATTACTCATGATAAAGTTGGAATCTCCTAACGAAAGGGCGCCAAACACCTCGGCGTGTTCAGCGCACACTTTTTGATTTGATCAGATTACCCGTCAGAGGCTTTGCTCTAACCAATCTTGACCGCAGGATTCCTCGTAATCTGAGCGGGGTTTAGGCGGCTCGGTTGACCGATTCAAAGGCATCGGTGTCCCCGCTCACCACGGCAATTACGTCTTGAACGTCATCGGGATTTAAGCCAACGAGTTCCTGGGCGGCCGGGTTCAATTCACCATGATACGTGGAAAGGATTCCGTGTTTGTTCCCCGCCGCCAAATGCTCGGCGTAGCACAAGCATGCGGCGGCAACCGGATATTTAGGCTGTAAAGTGGGATCTTCTTGAGCAAGGATGAGCGAGGAGAAAATTTCTGGAAGACGCCAAGTTTCAAGTGCGAGCACGGCCAACTCGTGAACTGAATGGTCCGTTAGCAACCGAAAGGCCCCCGCCGGTTCTAAATTGAGTGCCTCGGCATGTGCGACCACAATGTCTAGCGATTCTGGAGAAATGACACCCAGAAGGCCAATACCAACATCGTGAAGCACTCCCGCCGCAAATACTTCCTCGGGTGCCAGCGCTTCTATTACTCCGTCAACCTTCTGTTCTCGGCTGTAAAGGTATCCCGCAAGATATCCCACAAACAGACAGTGTCGGGCGAATTTTTTGCCGGCCAGGGCAGGGTGAACAAATCGATCAGTCATCATTGCGTGGGCCCAAAGGGAAACCGCCAATGACCGAACTGCCTTTTCCCCAAGTACGAGAATGGCGCGCCGAACCGAAGTAACCGACTTGCTCTGCATGCCGTAAAACGAGTTGGATGCCGCTCTAATAACACCCACGGTCAAACCCGGGTCACTCAAAATGATGCGTTCTAACTCAGAAGCCTGTGCATCGCCATCATCTAGAGCCTGCGTTAATCGTAGCGCAGCTGATGAAAGTTGTGGAAGTTGACCGGCGTAGGCAAACCTTTCGGCTAGGGCGTTAAAATCAATGGTGGACTGCATCTTGTGATTCCCGTGGACAAGAAAAACATTGGCAAAGTCAGTAGCTACCATTAGAGGGCGTGCGCAGATGCTCGCACTATTAGCACCTCTAATCACACGCATCTATTTTTTTTGCGATGAAGTGGACTGGCCGGTTGCCTAGCCCTCGCAACGCTCAGCAGAAAGAGGGGCCGACGTGCCATAATCGTAAGGTTAGGTAGATAAAAGATATGAAGTCAGGCATACATCCTCAGGTATATCCAGTTCTCTTTGTTGATGGAGAGCACGAATGGGTCGGAATTTCGACCACAAAGACCAATGCGACCCGAACCATAGACGGCGTCGATTATTCGGTCGTTAATCTAGAAATTAGCGCATTCAGCCATCCGTTCTACACTGGCCAAAAGCGCTTAGTAGATACCGCAGGCCGAGTAGAGAAGTTTATGCGCCGATACGGTGCGCAAATGGCTAACCAGGCCAAGAAGTAGGATTTTCAACTTTGAGCCTATCCCCAGCCAAGGCTGTCGGCATCGCGCTCGGCATTCTTTGTCTGGGGGTCGGCTTAAATTTTGTTCGGTTAAATGCCCATGGCTGGAAGAACGCGATTAGTCCAAAGTATTGGTCTGAAAGGTTTGGGGCGGCAGACCTGTACAACCCCTCCAATGCCATCCTAAAGCGG
This sequence comes from Fimbriimonadales bacterium, assembly GCA_038212035.1. GTDB lineage: Bacteria > Armatimonadota > Fimbriimonadia > Fimbriimonadales > Fimbriimonadaceae > Fimbriimonas. The sequence continues at coordinate 78,433 of JBBQUZ010000007.1, read as the reverse complement.
GGCCCTAGAGAACTTCCAATTGTCTGCTTGACTATTGATGACGGTCCTCATACTTCGCTTCCTCTCATTTTGAGAACCCTCAAAGCAACTCATGTGAAGGCAACCTTTTTTGTTGTCGGGATCAGAGTAAAAGAGCACCCTGAATTCGTCCGCCAGATCTTGGCGGATGGCCATGAAGTGGGTAATCACACCCAAGACCATTTACGATTAGATAACCTAACCCTGCCGCAAGTTCAGAGAGAGTTAGAAAATTGCTCCAAGAATGTTGATAGAGCTTCCGGATATGAAATGAAACTCATGCGCCCCCCCGGCATGCGGTTCACTCAACCCATCCTCTTATTGGCTAAGAAGATGGGCTACGTTACAGTGGGGTGGACGGTAGGCGCAAAAGATTTTGTTCCCACCATCAAGACGGGTGGTCCCACCGCAGAACAAGAACTTGCCTTGGAGTCTACGCCGGAAATTGTCGCCCACCGAGTGCTCCAAAATGTTGAGAATGGATCGATTATCCTTCTTCACGACAGTCCGATGACCGCCAAGGCGCTCCCGAAGATTATTGAGGGCGTTAAGGCTAAGGGGCTTTCGTTTGTTACCGTGGCCCAGATGCTTGCGCAGTTACCGCACCCAGTGGTGATTCAAGCTAATCCTCGTTCGAAGAAGGCGCTATCCGCCGTTACTTCTCACGCATAGGATGAACTAAGGTTCACGGCGCGACCATAATTAGGGCATGGTTTCCGTGTTTCCTTCTTCTTCCACCCTTCGCGCATCACTGGGCCAGATTGACCCCGCCATTGCCGACCTGATTAAGTTGGAGGAAGAAAGGCAGCAAAATAACCTCGAACTCATTGCGAGCGAAAACATTGCGCCCCTAGCCGTTCGGGAGGCCATGGGTACCGTTCTGACCGACAAGTATGCCGAAGGCTATCCGGGGGCGAGATACTACGGAGGATGTGTGTATGTTGACGGTGTCGAGAATATTGCTCGAGATCGAGTAAAGGAACTGTTTGGGGCAGAGTATGCCAACGTGCAACCGCACTCCGGAACCCAGGCAAATACCGCGGTCTACTTCACTTTTATCAAACCCGGCGACACGGTGATGGGGATGGATCTCTCCCACGGAGGGCACTTAACCCACGGGTCTCCGGTTAACTTTTCCGGGCAACTGTACCACTTTGTACCTTATGGAATTGACCCTGAAACCGAGCGACTGGACTACAACCGCATTGCCGACCAGGCAAAGTCGGTTCGCCCCAAGATGATCACGGTGGGCGCGAGTGCCTACTCCCGCGCCATCGACTTCAAGGCATTCAGGGAAATCGCAGATTCGGTGGGTGCCTTTTTGTTTGCAGATATCGCGCACCCATCTGGGCTGATTGCCAAAGGACACTTGCCCAGCCCAATTCCGTACGCTCACGTAGTAACGTCCACCACTCACAAGACGTTGCGCGGCCCGCGCGGCGGCATCATCTTGATGGGTAAAGACTTTGAGAATCCGTTTGGTGCGGTGGCGGCAAAAAGTGGACGAACGAAGATGATGTCTGAGCTGTTAGACACCATGGTCATTCCCGGCGTACAAGGGGGACCGCTCATGCACGTGATCGCGGCCAAAGCCATCGGTTTTAACCTTAACCTTCAACCCGAATTTGGTGAGTACACCGGACAAGTGATCAAGAATGCTCAACGACTCGCCACAACCATGATGAATCTAGGTTACAAGGTGCTGTCCTCCGGTACGGATAACCACCTGATGCTGATTGACCTGCGCAATCGAGAACTCACCGGAAAGGCGGCTCAGTTGTCACTCGATCTCGCGGGCATTACATGCAACAAGAACTCGGTGCCGTTTGATGATAAGTCGCCCCTTATCACAAGCGGAATCCGACTGGGTACCGCCGCCATCACCACTCGTGGGATGGGTGAACTGGAGATGGACCAAGTGGCTGGCCTCATAGACCGCGCGCTGAAATCAGTTACCGATCAGGCCGAGCTCCTTAAAATCAAGCGGGAAGTTGCCGAACTGTGCGCCGGTTTCCCGGCGCATTAAGGGTGCCCTGGATTAAACGTATTTAGGGGTTACCGTGTGCCCAAGTTTGGAGGATTCTTCGGCGGCTTCAATGGCCGCAATAATCCTTCGGGCTTGCTCCGGTTTCACATCCAACTCTGCTCCGTCCACCAAATGGGCTTTGATGTTCTTGTAGAACTGATCGTGGGTGTTGGCGCTGTGATGGGCGTCAAACGAGGCAATTCGACCACTATGCTCTACGTAAACCTTGATGTCCTCCCAGTTGGGTTGGACGATAGCGCCCTTGGTTCCCAGCATTCTCAGACGGGCCTTAGGGGCCGCCGCCAATGAAGATTGCTCTACGGTGGCGGTAGCCCCGCTCTTGAACCGAATGGTTAGGTTCGTGTGATCTTCATTGGTCACCTCGTTCCAGACTCGTTTCTGATAGTAGCCGTCCACGCCGGTCATCTCTTCTGTGATGTAGTGGAAGGTCCAATCAAGCACGTGGGCACCCCAATCAAACATGGTACCGCCCGAGATTTCCTTAGATGATCGCCACCAGGATCCCGGTTTGTGATAGCCACCCATGCATGATTCCATCTGGAACACGTCACCAATGATGCCCTCTTGCACAAGGTTTCGAACCGTGATGAAGTCTCCATCGTGGCGACGATTGTGGTAGATGCTGAGCATCGTTCCTGCTTCTTGCGAGGCATGGATCATCGCATCGGCCTCGGCCACAGAAATGCACATGGGCTTTTCTACTATCACATGCTTGCCCGCACGAGCGGCCTTCACCGCGATTTCGGCGTGGAGATTGTGGGGCAGAATCACGATCACAAGGTCAACTTCGCTGTCCGCGAGCACCTCATCAAGATGGGTGGTGGTCCTAATTCCCTCAAAGTCTTGCTTTGCCGAAGCAACACGAGCGGGATCGATGTCGCATGCCATCACGGTTTTCATACCGGCGGCATCAATTTGTTGCCCGTGAGCCCGGCCCATGTTGAAGGCTCCGCCGTATCCGATGACGGCGGCCTGAATCATTCCATTTTTACTTGCCATTAATAAACCTGCATTGCTTTAAAGCGATCCAGTTTACAGGGTCAGCATCCCGTGCGTCTTTGTAAACGGTGAAAATTTGGACCTTGTTTGAACCTGAATTGGTCTGACCCTGGCATATTGCTCAAAAATTGCCGATAACAAGACTTGAGGTTAAGTTTGGCAAGACCAAAATCTGATCAGTCTGAATCATTTGAGCTTCTGGTGTTTGGACAAATACCGGAAGCGGTTGATTTGCGGTCCTCTGTTCGTGGTTATCTAGAAGTCTTAAGTCTTAACGGACGTGCGGAGGACTTAATAGCGTTTGCCGGCCTCCGGCTTATGGCCCGTCAGAGCGAATTGCTGTCAAAGGTTGAATCGTTCATTGAGCAGATGCCAACTCTCTCTGAAGAGCTAAATACGGAATTACAAATATTTCTGGACAGCCTAGAAGCAATTGCCCTCGTCAAAAAGCGTCTCGGAAATAAGGGTGCGGTATCAGCTAAAGCTCGTCAGGCTGTATCCAGCGAGCATTTGGTCGAAGCGGTCTACGATGATCTGGATTCAGAAGTCGTCGAATGGCGCCAGGATCAATGGCAATTCGACAAGGAATTCTGCGATCTGGTAGAGGATGATGAACACTATCGAATGGAGCAAGTGGCTCACGCTCGATCACTATTTTTTAGTGCAATAAATTCGAGCGGGGTGGAGCGAGGCCAGCTTATCCGCGAGGCTCGAACCGCACTGATCAATCAGACCGTGGTTCCCAATTTAGCCCAATCGCCTTCTATCTGGCTCCATATTGCCGCCATAAGCATGGCCACCGGGGGCAGCATCTCAGAAGTATTGCCAATGCTGTTTCGAGGCATGGAAGACAGCAAAACAGAAGAAAAGACGGCATTCACCATGTCCTGTCGCCTTGCTTCGGAACTTCTACTGCGAGATGGTGCCACTGATCAGGCTTACGAGGTCTTGCGGCGGGCGACCGGGAATGTTGCGGCAATCACGGTATCCATGGAATTGGCCAAGTGTGCTACGTTGCGAGGGCAGGCCGTTGAGGCTATTGGACACTTAGAACAAGCGATCCGAGCTCGTCCAACTTCATTACTTGGCGTCATCTGCGACCTAGAATGCACACCCATTGTGGGAACACTGATGGTCACCATTCTCCAGTTTCAATTGCAACTTAGGAAAGAAGCATTCCGGGCCGTTGATGGCTGGCGTGTAGGTGCCCGGAAAATGGACGAGCTATTTAAGAGTTGCGGGACCGGTTTGTTACTGGGTACCGAGATTCTCAGTGGCTATAAAGAGGCTCAGGAGACACTGGCAGAGTCGAACCTGTTTGTGAGTAGCCGCATTAAAGCAGCGGCAGAGCAAAATCAGACGCTGATGGTCACCCGTGCGCTTGAATCAGCACAAAATGAATATCGACGTCGCCTAGAGGCGGTTAACTTGGCCAGGAAACTGATGGAAGCAGCCGGCGAGGCGCGCGAGGCGGAAGTGCGAATGGCCTATGGTGTTCAGCAGAATATCATTCTTCAAGTAAGAAAGACTCTGAACATCAACACCGGCGACTCAGAACAAGTTCAACGAGGTTGCCTAACCGGAATGGGGCTGAGCGCGGCCCTATTTGCCGGCTATTGTGGAGCGGTGATTGTGGCGGGCAATCATGGGACTCAAATTGGAGTGGGAACGGTAGGAGGAACCATCGCAATCATTGCCGCGGTGATTCCGTCATGTTTGGCGATGATCAATCAAGTGGGATATGGTATGCGCCGCATTACCCTTGAAGCCGAGCTGGGCAAACATTCTGCGGTGGCTAACCGTGATTACGAAGCCGCCGTGAAGCAGGCCGATGCCCGCCATAAGGAACGCATCGGGGGCTATCGAGCCGATCTCGCCGTGAAAGAAGAAGACTTAGCGAAGATTGCAAATTGCGTTAAGCTTCTTCATTCAACGGAATAGGAATTTACGACTTGGGCGGGGCCTTAGGCATGGGTGTGACCGCACCCGGTGAGATGGGTTGAGGCTTGGCCTGGAAGGGCTCAGACCGAGGTGCCGCGGGAATGATGGCTGGATTTGCGGGAACGTGAGACGCGTCGGGACCGCTATATCCGGTGTCTCTTAACGAACCTTGAACTAACTGCGCGGCTAAGATTGTTTGGATCACGGACGTGATCTGATCGGTGGCACCGGTGGCTGCTCCACGCCCATCGCTGGATATGTTTACGAGTTTTGCTTGGGCCAGGGCGTTTGCAATAGCGGGGACAATCAGGGGCAACATTTCTAACTGACGTAACGCCAAATAAGAATTGCCGCCTTCGGCAATGGCCGCATTGACGTTTCTGATCGCGTCGGCTTGTGCGCTGGCTACGGTTCGCAGCTTAATGGCTTCGGCCTCTGCGGTCGCTTCCGCGTTGATTTTCATCTTCTCGGCGTCGGCGGTTGCTTGGGCAATCTGGGTAGCGCGCAGTTCCGCTTCTCGTAAATCACGCAATGAATTCTGCTTCTGAGCCTCGGCATCGGCGATGACCGCAGCGTTTTGCGCTCGGCGCTGTTCGAGGTCTCGTTGCTTATCGTTTACCGCTTGCTCGGCGGAGAGTTGAGCTTCTCGGGCACGTCGCTCTTGATCGGCCTGAACAATATCCGCATTTGCCTTAGCTTCAACGGCCGATTGACGCCGTCTGGCCTCGGCGACTTCACTCTGTACTCCCTTAATGTTAAGGGAGTTAAACATCAGCCCGAGGTCTTGGAGTTCTCGGGAACAAGCGCTTTTAATGATAATAGCCAGGCGATCATCATCTTCGGCCGAAGTGGCAAGACTGGCAGATGAACTTCGAACCATTGCGGCAGACCCTTCAACGGTGCCATCGCTGGCAAAATTAGGCTTTGCATTGAACAATTCGTCGTGGTGGAGAAGGTTGATCGCTCGACGCCCGGTAGATGTGAGGAGATCGGTCAATGTGGAGGTTTGCGCATCAAGTGGCATCGCAAAGAATCGGTTAGCCGCGGTGTTGATGCCCTCGTTAGAATCTGCAACGCTCACGATGGCGGAAGCGAGAACTCGAACCTTAATGGGCCTGGGTTGACCTCCCCTGTCCACGTCCGCGGTTTGGTCGGCAATGTCCAGATCAATATTGATCGCCTTCGACGGAATTGTGGTACCGGTGGTGAGGAGGGGGACCTCAAGCGACTTTCCGGGACCCTTATATATCTTGGTTCCTCCATTGACCCAACTCACCAATCGAATAGTTCCCGCATCGACAGTTCGGAGGAGCCGGCTAATGAGAATCGGTAAGAAGAGGATGACAAATACGAAGACGGCAGCAAAGATGATCAGATTTTCTTGCATAAGGTGTTTTAGTGTTGGTCTGCTAATTTGGGAAATTGCTAAGGGTACGGTGCACGGTGTTGGGTTGACTTTTAAGAGATTTCTTTGGTTACATGACAACTGTTTTTGGTTGGATTCACTTGGGTCACCATCAGCCGATCTCCCCGCATCACCTTCACTCCTGAACTCATTTCGCTGGGTTCGAGGTTGGCCAGCAGATGGACAATTTGACCATCCAGGGTAATTCTAACCAGCCCTTTTCCGCTTTGGTCAAATGCGGTAAGAGCCTCAACTGGCTGAGCGATGGCGCCCTCCAATCCGTCACTCGGTCGGCTGGCGAATTTTAGCACGGCATTGGTGATTGGCTTTACCAACAGAAGTTGGAATCCCAAGGCACCCGCCGCTGCACATAAGCCAGTTAGCAATGGCGCAAGGTGGCTCTGGAGCAACACTCCGGTAAGTCCGGCTCCCATGCTCATCGAAAAAATGGCGATCGGCGATAGAAAAAACCACGGTTGAAGGTCGCGCACCGACCGTAAGGCTCCGTCATGGTGCCCGTGCGTGATGGGATGGGATCCCCCAATTTTAATTGGAGGCGAATGCCCGTGCGAGTGACTTCCGCTGTGAAGCGAATGCCCTCCATGCCCCCCGGTGTGGGAAAATCCCATCGTCATCATCGCAACGTATCCAATAAGCCCGATCAAGAGGAGCAGTAGATACACAGTGTTCTTCTACTATTACCGATTCAGGGCCGTAAAGGTTGCGGTCTTACAAACCATTTCTCACCGGCCGAATTAGATTGAACGTTAACGGCTGATCCAATTGGGTTCCACTGACAACAACCGGACTCCGGATCACAGTGCCAATGCCCGTAACGGCATCGGAAACATCGAGTAGTGCCGTGCCGACGGATGGGGACGCAAGGCCGGACAGAAAAGATCTGCGAGGAATGCCGGTCACGCATCGACTTTGACCGATTCGGGAGCAGGTTTCCGTGTGCCTTGGAAAATCTTAAACTTCGCCCAAACCTATTAGACTCATAGGATTACCGAGTCCCCTTGATGAACCTCAGTAGGTAGCCGCCAACCAAGAAGCACACAGCAGAGAACGAAAAGATCACCGCGTACCCACCCCAGGCGTAAAGGCCCGGTGAATCCTTGGTGTGGGTTCCGGGAATGGCAAAGAGCTGCAACACCTCTCCCGCTAAGAGTGCGCCAATTTGCTGAGGGAGGATCATGGCAACGTGCCAGATTCCCATATCCTTACCGGCATCTTGCTGAATGGGTAAGACGTCTGTGCCAAGGGCCCAGTCAACGCTAATGTATGCACCGTATCCTAGGCCAAAGAAGATGCCAACCACCGTAGCCTGTTCCAAGTTTTTGCAAAAGATGAAGGCCAAACTCGTCACTCCGATGATGATGCTGGACCCGTAAACGATTGGCTTTCGACCCGTTCGGTCCGACAGCGTTCCGCCCACAACTCCACTTACGGTGGCCCCCAACAAGATGATTCCCAAGACCATTCCCGCCGTGTCGGCGGGATTTTTTACGTGAATGACGTCTCGTAAGTAGTAGAGAATATAGGGAGACATCGAATAGAAACCCAACATCATCAAGCCGCGGGTGATCCACACCCACCTAAAGTCGGGGTATTCGATGAGGGGGTGAATCAAGCTACCAAAATGATTGCGCCAGTTGATGGCCGGGACTGGCCCGGTCAGTTTATTTTCCGGAATCCCCGCCAATGAGACCAAAAAGAAGACAACAAATACGCCACCCAGTAACCCGTAGGTTAATGGGATGTTTCCGTTTGAAATGAGTTTGCCCCCAAGGAAAACGCCGCCCAAGGTGCTGAACTGAGACATGAACGCCATATATCCGCTCGCGATTCCGTGTTGATCGGCGGGGACCAAATCTGGAATGATCCCCATGAAAGCCGACAAAGCAATGTTGCTGCCGATCTGAAGCACGAAATAGCAAGTGAGGAATCCGGCAAAACTGTTTGCCATTGAGGCAAAAAACAGACCCGCCAAGCCAACCATAGCCAGCAGTCCGCCCAAGAAGATATACGGCTTTCGGCGACCATAAACCGATGTGCAGCGGTCACTTAGCACCCCAATGATGAGGGGCAAAAACAGCGCGGGGAAGGCACCAAAAAAGTAAAGTTGAGCCAACGCACGCGCAGAATCTTGGGGAGCGAGCTTTGTCATTTGCTCAGACATTACGGGGCCCAATAGCGCGCCCCAAACAAAGTTGGAGCCAAACCAATAGGCGCTGAGCCTAAGGTGATCAAACATCCGGAGTCGCTTCCCGGCAAACGGCGACGTTACGGAGGGCATAGGAATCTGTGGTTCGGTTGGCGGATCAATCACTGGCATATAAGACCGGTCAAAAAGAAAAAGACTTCATAGGGCGGATAGTGAATTCTGAATGAGGTAGTCCAAGTCATCTTCGGCATCAATATCAAAGGCAAGTTCGGCGGGGCTGTTAGGGATAGGACTCCCCGTGCATTGCAACATAGATTTGATTTGACGTTCAATGTCGGGAATGGTAAGCGTCTTCATCAGGTATTTGATCAGAAAAAGTGGGCCCAGCAGTTTAGCCATGCCAAGTTTGCTCTTGCGATTCTTGAAGACGGCCTCGATTCGCGGAATTGCCCGCTTCATGGCTTCTACATCTATGAGGTAGGCGCATCCAGCGGTCCAATCTCCGTCGGCCAAAGGAATAAACGTGGCGGTAGCCCTCGGAAATCTCGCGATGTAACTGGCCTTACTCACCAACGGAATGCAGAAATCAATGTCGTTGGGGCACGCGTTGAGAAAAGTTTGAATGTGAGATGCCTGAAGAAGGGGCAAATCAGTGGTGACAATGACCACCTTCTTAGGAATCTCACCGTGCTCCGCAAGGGCAGCAACGCCTCTAAGAATGTTCTGAGGGCTGGTGAGCCCCTCTTCCACCGCGAGTGTGGATAACCGACAAGCCGGATGATTTCGAACTTCTTCGGGACCGATGACGACGATTCGGCGAATCATTCCGGTGTCGCGGAGAGCAACAAGTGTTCGCTCAAGAATCGTCATCCCGTCGTGCACAATCAAAGTCTTAACATCGGTGCCAACTCTTTGGGCAAATGCCTTGTCTAGACGTCCCCCAGCGGGAAGAATCGCGTCGTACGTGTTCACCAGAACGGAAGTATCGCACAGTTGACCACCACGCAATATCTGCAATGCGTCAAATGCGCGGGATTACGCACCGGATCTCCCCTGGCAGGACAATAAAGTTGGCCGGGGACACCCCCACAATTTCTCCGTCTACTAAGACGGGCACATCATGGGTGGCGGAAATCTCGATTCCGGAAGTTCGGAACGAGACAACGCGTGGATGAGAAAGGTGAGTGCCCGCAAAGACCTTTCGAAACGTCTTGATGAACTGAAATTTGGACACAGATTGAACGATAACCACGTCAAGAAGGCCATCGGTAAGGTCTGCATCGGGGCCAATTCGCATCCCCCCGCCGTAGCTTTGCGCGTTTGCCACGGCAACGAGCATGGCATCTACTTCCAGTTCGCCGCGGTCATGCTTTATCTCCAGTTTCGTCGGCTGGTACTTTGTCAAGCACTCAAGCACCGCGGCTATATAGGCCGGAGTACCTCTAAGCCACCGATATTCACAATTGATCCGCGCAGCCACCTCCGCATCAAAACCGCATCCGGCAACGTTAATGCCATATCCTGTACGGCCGCTGGCGGTCCATTGAATCACATCAATATTCGCAAGAAGTCCGGTGGCTATCGTGTGGATTCCTTCTTGTACAGTGCGAATTCCCAATGTCCTCGCAAAGTCATTACCTGTTCCCAAAGGGAATACCCCTAGTGCAGAGCCGGACCCAATCAGCCCGGTAACCACCTCATTGATGGTTCCATCTCCCCCGGCCGCTATCACTATAGAAGCGCCGTTGTGAATGGCGAGTTGGGCTAGTTCTGTTCCGTGTCCGGGGTGGGTTGTGCGATAAATCCTTGCATTCTTAAATGCCTTTAAGAACTCAGGCTCAACTAGATCCCACTTTGAGCCCGCTTGGCTTCTACCCGCGCGGGCATTAAGGATGACAGCTAGCGAGGAGTTCCGCACCATAGAACGCTACCCTCAAATCGTAGCCTCGCATTCCCGTAACAATTTCGCTTATCTGCAGGGAATTTGCGCAATATCGGGCCAACCTGCTAAAAATTCCGGTCTTTGTCCCAATATTGATTGACAATAGGTTCATTGACATCGGGATAACCGGTGGAAAAATGGTGTTGATCAGATGAGACTAACATTTGCTCCGAATTGGGATTTAGGTGAAGATCGAGAAGATCAGGACTCGTCTGATTCTGGCGTCCAGGGTGAAACGTTTGTTTCCTGGGCACGGCGTATTTTTTTCTGGAGAGCGGTGCCCAAGGCACGCTCTGAAGTTCCCACATCATCCCGAAAAGTTTAAGGGTTTATCCCCTGATAACGGAACCTTATACGCCGAGCGAAAGACGGTCGGCTTCTACTTCTTCAATTGCTTTAGCTAGCTCGGTAAAGAACCGATCAATTGCCAACATGGGAGCCCCCGAATAGGGCCAAATAAGCGCTTCTCTAGTTACGTAGCAGTCGCGGTTCCTCTTACCAATCAGGCTAAATACCCGCGGGGGAATTGCCGTGCGATCCTTGAAGGCAACTGCGAGTCTTCCTTGCCTGCCATCAATCTTATCGATTCCAAAGCCCCTTGCCTTGATTCTAAACGCCATGATGCCAAAAGCGTTAGTTACCTCGGGAGTGAAGTGGCCATACCGATCTTCAACCTCCGCTTGGACTTCATTGAGGTTTTCTAAATCGCGCGAACTCATCAGCTTTTGGTAATAGAATAGTCTCTGGGATTGATCCTTGATAAATGAATCTGGCAACAGGGCCACGACTGGAATTTCGAAGGCAGGCAATGGCTGAAGGCTGGCCAGCGGATCCTTCGGCTCGGTGGATTCAGACGTAGTGCCATCAACCGTATTCTTAAGTTGAAGAACCGCCTCACTAATCAGTTGCGAATAGAGCTCGTAGCCTACCGACACCATGGTTCCACTTTGCTTGGCTCCCAATAACTCACCCGCACCCCGAATTTGGAGGTCTCTAAAGGCCAGGGAGTATCCGCTACCTAACGTGGAGAATTCTTGGAGCGCCTGAAGACGCGCCATCGCGCCCTCCGTGAGTTCTTTGCCAGAGGCATAGAGAAGGTAGGCGTAAGCTTGACGGTCTGATCGGCCCACCCTACCGCGCAACTGATACAACTGAGATAAACCCAGGCGATCTGAGTTCTCCACGATCAGCGTGTTTGCGTTGGAGATGTCGATTCCGTTTTCGATGATTGTGGTGGAGAGCAATATGTCAAGCTCGCCTTTGATGAACCCCACCATAATCGGTTCAAGCTCTTTCTCCGTCATCTGGCCGTGGCCCACTCCAATTCTGGCGGTAGGCACAATCTTTCTGAGCTTCTCGGCAACGTGGTGAATGGATTCTACGCGGTTGTAGACATAGAAAACCTGACCACCACGGGCCAATTCGCGCAAGATGGCCTCGCGTACAACCTCGGTGGCAAACGGACGCAGAAAGGTTCGGATTGGCAACCGGCCCGGAGGCGGATCGTTAATGAGGGACATTTGGCGAATGTCCATTAAGGCCATGCTCAGCGTTCGGGGAATGGGGGTGGCAGACAGCGTGAGCACGTCAACTTGGGTTCGCAGATGCTTCAGCATTTCTTTTTGCTTTACACCAAATTTCTGCTCTTCGTCAATCACCACCAAGCCCAGGTCTTTGAACTCAATTCCCGTGCCGAGCAGAGAGTGCGTGCCCACCACAATATCCACATCGCCGGACTTTAGTTCTTTGATGGTGCGACGACGTTCTTGGGTATGAGTGAACCGATTGATGAGGCCCAGGCGGGTGCCAAAGCTGCCTAACCTTTCGGCAAAGTTGCGGTAGTGTTGTTCGCTAAGGATGGTAGTTGGGCACAAAATCGCCACCTGGCGACCCGACTGAACGGCTTTGAATGCGCCGCGAATTGCCACTTCGGTCTTGCCAAATCCTACATCTCCGCAGACCAGACGGTCCATTGGATAGTCGGTTTGAAGGTCGCGCTTTACGTCACGAATCGCTTCCATCTGGCTGGGAGTCTCCACCCAAGGAAACGTCGATTCCATCTCGTCTTGGAACGGGGTATCCGGCCCGTAGGATTGCCTCTGAACTCGTTTCCTCTCCGCGTATAGACGCACTAAGTCCCGGGCGAACGCCTTTGCTTCCTCGCGGGCTTTTCCCAATGTGCGTTGCCACTCACCCCCCGTAAGCTTGTTCAGCTTGGGATTTTCATCGCCAGGGTTGAGATACTTTTGAATCCGATCGAGTTGATCGGCGGGGACAAACAATTTGTCGGGTGCCTGATACTCGATGTATAGGAATTCTTTGTCAACGCTTTCAATTGTCCGCTTAGTGAGGCCACGAAAGATCCCGATTCCAAAATTGATATGGACCACGTAATCGCCGGGCTTTAGGTCGAGCACCGTGGCGATGGGCGTTCCTTCTAGGAATCGCTTTTGGGGCAGTTTGAGGCGAGCCACTCCAAATAGCTCAGCATCGGTAATGATGGCAATCCGCTGGGTGGGTAAGACAAATCCGCCGCCAAGATTGCCATTGGCAAGATAGACTTTGCCGCCTAAATCCTCCAGCGGTGTATCCGGACTCGCATCCATTTCTTGCGGAAAAATCTCCGCACCGGCAAGCACTGATTTCGCACGGACCGGCTGATCGGTGGAAAATATTAAGGTGAATCCCGCCTTTAGGTAGTTCCTCAGCGTGAGGGTCAGCGCATCGGCGCGGCCTCGGTACGACTCTAGGGTGATGGCCTCCACTTCCACTTTAACCGGCGGATTCAGCCACTCTGGCAGGGAGTTCATCGCCGTCAACGCATCCAAGCGACCATGAGATGCCAGATGTTCTGGCGGCAACATAAAGTCATTGGCGGTGCTGTGCAGGATTTCTCCCCGCTGGGCGCGAGCCGCCAATGCTTGACCCAGTTCTTCTTCCGCCCGAGCCGCATTGGCTTCTAGCTCTAAGGGTTCATCTAGTACCAGAACGTCGTCTTCACTCAGAAGGTCTATGGCGCAACCCGAATCGGGGTGGAGTAAGGGCCGGTAGAGATCTAAGCGGTCAAAGTAAATGTGTCTTTCTAGCTGGTCCGCATCCGTGGCAAGTAGGTTGGCTAAACGATCTGCCGCTTCATCAGACAGCATTCCAGATTCGCGCTCGGCAGATTCTCGGATGAGTTGAGCGACCGAGGCCTCTACTCCGGTGAATAGCGTTTCCCTAGACGGTGACATGCTTAAGAACGCCAGGGAACCTACGGATCGCTGGGTGTTTGGGTCGAAAGGGCGAATGCTTTCGACTTCGTCTCCAAAAAGTTCAATGCGAACGGGAAGGTCGCGACCGGTGGCGTAAACGTCGATAATTCCGCCTCGGCGGCTGAACTGACCGGGCAAACGAACGGGTTCCTGCTGTCCATAGCCTAACCGAACTAGGCGTTTCATCAGGTCGACAGGATCAATTTCCGTGCCTGCTTTAATCTCAAAGTGGGCCTCTCGCAGAGAATCACCGGGCAGGGTTCGCTCGAGGACCGCTTGGCAGGTTCCGATGATCACCATCGGTCGATCTTCGGCCAGAGCGCGTAGGCCCCCTAGGCGGTCGGAGAGCGCGATATGCTCTGGAGCCGAGTCTTCAAAGAGGGCCGAGGAACCGCCGGGCAACTGGCAGATTCTTTCGTGAGGCACGCCGCAAAGGGTGAGTCGGGCTTGCCAAGCCAAGGCTTTTTCGTAGCCGCTGGTGACGATGAGGGTCTTTCGCGGATCCGCTAAATACCGGGCGGCCACAAACATCGGCCGAGCCTCGTACGCCACCGACCTCCACTCCGCGCCGTGCTGCGGGTGTTCCATTCTATGTGCGAGCGAAGGCAACGCAACAAACCTACGCGCCCAATCGGATATTCGCGACACTTGTCAAAGTGTACCGCCGGACAGAGCCGCTGCCTTCTCCGCTCGCAACTAGATAGGTCCCAATTTCCACTTCAACTTCCTCGTCTAACTGGCCTCGCTTAGTGACAACTCTGCGAATCTTGTCCCTAATCCCATTGCTACGGTCCCGGAAGGCTCGCTCGAATTCGGGAGCTATCTTGCGTTGGCTTACCAGACGCCGAAAAACGATTTAGATTTGATCCGCGCTTGTTCCACGGTAGTCAAGGGGAGACAAAGGATTGTTTCGGAAAAATGAGTACTCATTTAGGCCGTTCAATCCAAGATCCTCGCTCACGAACCGACCGGTCGATGGCTCGTAGTAGCGAGCCCTCATGTAGATGAAGCCGATTTCGTCGTCGGCTTTGTGGCCGAGTGATGCGCAGTACTGACCGTGGGGGTCGTTCTGTTGCGCATCGGCGCGGACCGAACCCCAGGCGTCGTAGGTTCTTTCGTCGTTCACCGAATACGTTCCGCTTGACCCACGTTGAATATCTTGGCCGTGGGCTCATCCAGTGAATGGGATCCTGGTGGCTTCTAGTGCATCGAGGTGTAGTAAATTAATGGCTATTGTCCGAAACCAGTTTCCCTTGGGAAACGGCGTGCCGCAGAAGGTTAATAAGCTGCGTTAGGGTGAGAAGCAGTCCTAAAGCAAACATGCCTTTGGCGTGAGTTACCAGAGTCCAAATTAGGTTGCTTAGCACTAGGGCAAAAAAGCACTTTGCCAATTTGTAGGCTTGTACTGGATGGTGGAGTCCGATTGCGGCTACCAATGGGATTGAGCACAAAAGTATCATCCCTATAATGAGTTGAAATGGATATTCTGAGTAAAGACTTACCGCAGAAACTGCAGTTATCACTAGGAAAACGGCCAAAAGTTTCAACCTCCACAAAGAATAGAGCGCGCTTGGGTTTGTTTTCATCAAGATCACTGTCTAGTGTCGAAGCAGGCAAGTCTCTCAACAGGGAACCCAGTGCTCAATGCAATTGCATCCCGCGGTTACCATTACCGCTATCCTGTCTGAACCGAAAGCTAGGGTAACTTTGACGCATCCGTTGACCTCGATTTTCGCACGAACGGCCACATGGTGAACGACCAAGTTTGGCCAACTTCGATCGTCGCTGGCCAAACTGTCCCGGCGAGTAGCGCCAGCAAACCGACGATGGGTGGGCAACTTTTCGTCGCGATAATCTGAAAAATCGCAACGAGAATAATAATTTCACATGTTGATGCCAAGAGACTTTTGCCTACATGATCAAGCTTTTGCATTGAAAGCCACTCATATCAGAATACTTAGTTATCAATTCAAAGTGTACTATGCCCGGGATCGACTCAGGTCGGCGCGTGCTGAAAACCACTTTTCCCTGTAAGAACATGTAGTCGGCTATTGCCCACGTTCCCGGAGAATTCTCGCCATCTTCAATCACCTCTAGCCATCGTAGCCATCGGCCGCGGTCTTCTTTCCTAAATCCCTGTACATACGCACTGTCTTTTGCATCTTATCGATGCCATGTATGCGAAACTCAAGGCAACTAACTTTCGGCTTTGGTGGAGGCGACGATCGTAGGCACCTCAGGCGAGCCGCCCAACACCGTGTGACCTGAAGTACCGAATTCGTATGTGCACTCAAGAACTACCGATTGCGGTACCCCTTGCTGTTAACCATGTCTGTGCCGAGAGCAACCCATCCTTGGACTCGGCGTCGGCCGTGCCGATCAAAGCGTCAATCGCTACGACGAGGGACATAAGGAGCCAATTCTCCTTTTCGGACTGCTTGGTCAAAATCTGTAATTCATGAGAATAGTCAGAAACATCACCAGGCTTTGTTCTCCCATTCAGCGTTTTTCGGAACAGCAATATCCCATCTGGCATCTCTTTCTCCCTTTTCTGTCGAGAAAACTCACGCGTCACCAAGGTCAAGTAGGCCAAGTAAGCAGGATTCCTTCGAATAATGGCATCCATATCAGGATCCAGGGTCCCAAGTGACAAGAGCTGCTTCGAACGGCCAAACGCCAATAGGATTCGTGAAAATATTTTCATGGAAGTAGTCACCGGCAACAATGAAATAAATTGCCGTTAGGAAGGCGGCAAAGCGTAGGCGAACGCGACCACTGTTGCACCAAGAAAGGTCGCTGGACCTAGGGCATGCCGTACAGTAATGGTCACTGTCGAAACGTGGTGAAATAAAAGGTTGTGATAAGAGCTACGTGAAAAAGAGCGACATACGCGAGAACCGTATTCTTTGCAACTATATCATCATTGCGAAGATAAGTATACACGTGAGCAATAAATCGACGGAGTAGATATTGATAGCAGATGAGAGCGACGATTAATACGATCAGTAGTATGGGGATCGGAATAGCGAGGAGCCCGTTTTTCACCAGTCAACTTCCATTGATACAACTGCCAGACTCATTTGCGTGTTCCGGGCTACATACTTCAACGTGGCACCTCCCACAAAATAGTCTTACGCCTTCGTCAATGGTTGAACTGCTGATGCGCCCTTAGTCCAATCGCACACTTCTGATAGTTCTCCAGATCACTCATCTCCCCACTCCGAAATCCCGATGTTTTGGAGCATAGCATTAGACTCAAGCGCCATCATGCAAATGAAGTCGGTTGCGTCATCAGCTTTGTGGCCGAGGTTTGCACAACATCTGGGTGCTTCAAGCTGAAACATATCTTCGGCTCAGGACGATGTAAACCATGAGCGTATTGCCTGCAAAACACATAACAGTAGCCAACCTTGGTTGCCATTTAGGTGCTTCATACTGCTTCATTAGGATCAGGATCGCATCCAATCCTGGAGCCATCACTAAAAAAGTAAAGGTCGCGGTGACCAGAATTAAGTACCTAGATTTTAAGTTCGATCCAGCATAAAAACTCCAAAATGCTAAGCCGCATAGCTAACCGACCCTGTCAGAAAAGCAAGTGAAATGCCAGCCCGCAAAAATAATGCTCGCGTAATAATTTCACCCAATCCATCATACTCGTAGAGCGCGACTGCAGCTCCTAGACCGTTTTCACCGTCGTGGGTTCTACTCCCCAAGACCATCAATCAAGATTGCCGGGGTCGTAAGCGTCCCTGCCTAGGAAATGTTAGGGAGCTATTTCTGCTCACCCTAGCCATCAACGGGGGATAAGCCACAATCTTAGGTATGACTACGCATAGAATTGCCGTTGTGCCGGGGGACGGGATTGGGCCAGAAATTATGGCGACCACGCTCCGAGTATTGGAGGCCGCTGGCTTTTCCGCAGATTGGGTCTATTTTGAAGCGGGTCAGCCGTGCCTAGATAAGGGCCTCCCGCCCATGCCGCCCGCGACCATTGAAGGCATAAAACACATCGGAATTGCACTCAAGGGCCCTACCGCAACCCCAATCGCTAAAGGCCACGTAAGCGCCAACGTTGCCCTGAGAAAAGCGCTTGACCTGTACGCCAACGTGAGACCTTCTCTCACCATCGCGGGCGCAAAAGGGCACTTTACGGATACCCAGATTGACTTGATCATTGTTCGGGAGAACACCGAAGACTTGTACGCCGGAATCGAATTTCAACCTCATCCGGATATGGCTCAAGCCATCAAAGTGATCACGCGTCCGGGCTGTCGCAGAATCATCAAGTACGCCTTTGATATGGCCGTGCGGCAGGGCCGAAAGAAGGTGACGGCGATTCATAAAGCCAACATCATGAAACTCACCGATGGAATGTTCCTGGAAGAGTTCTACAAAATTGCGGTTGAATATCCCACGATTGCGGCCAACGACATCATCATAGACAACTGTTGCATGCAACTGGTGACCGCGCCCGAGAAGTTTGATGTATTGGTTACCGAGAACCTTTACGGAGACATTGTGAGTGATCTTTGCGCGGGATTAGTCGGCGGTCTTGGACTCGCATCTGGGGCCAATATTGGCTTGGACTGCGCGGTATTTGAGGCGGTCCATGGTTCTGCTCCCGATATTGCGGGAAAGGGAATTGCCAATCCGACCGCTCTCTTGTTCTCCGCACTCATGATGCTGCGGCACCTCGGCGAGAACGAGATTGCCGATCACATCAACGCCGCCGTGCTCACTACGGCCTTGGAAGCAAAGGTGACCACTCGAGACATGGGCGGCACCGCCACCACCGACGAATACGCCGACGAAATCATCCGCCACCTTGCAGTTCCCGTGCCGGCTTAGGCAAATTGTAAACAGACAGCCGACCCACCGGGTTTGATGGAAGAAGAGTGCGATGTTAGCGTGGAGTTAACACAGTAACGTTCGGCACTCAAAATCGGACGGCAAAACAAGCGAAGGCGACCGATGTTAGTCGGTCGCCTTCAATTTTAGTTTTCTTTACTTACTGGTACCCGGGGCACCGGGGACCGTAGGCGATGTGGGTTTGACTCCATCCGCGCTGGGCTTTCCCTGACCGCTCAGGGGCGTAATCTTGCCACTCCCTTCTCCGGCATCGCAGCCTACGAGGGTTGTCAGAGCGACTCCTAATAGAACTGCACTCACGATGCTGGATTTGATTGAGTGAGCCATCATTGCGTAGCGCCACAATCGTAGTACGCCGCATTGGGGGCGGATTTGCTCCAGGCGGTATTGGGGTTGAGGCACCAGAAGTTGGGTGCATCCGCCGCAATCGCGGCGGTGGGAACCACCTTGGCGTGGCCATCGCCAAAGCCGATTGTGTTGGCCAGGTTTGATCGTCGACCCTTGGTGATGTCCGACAGGACCTGATTTTGATCGGCGACACCCCAGCTGGTATTGCCTACGCAACTCACAAATCCACCTACGGAGGCTTTGCCCGCCCCGAGGCCGTTGGGGCAAACGGCGGGAGCGTAGTTGTAGCCACTTACCGCTTTGAACGTATTAAGTGCCGCGATCCAGTTGCCCGCTTCGGTCAGAAGGATCTGTCCGGCCGGGTTCGGCATCGTTGAACTGCTGACGTCCTTAGGATAGTTACCAAACGTGCCTTGGCTGGCCGTAAATTCCAAATTCATCGCAAAGTTGGCTAAGCCAGGGTCACCATTTGCATTGATGCTACCGGGATCGACTTCCATCGCCGCGCTCTTGTAGTAGGGGTAAGCAATTTCGCCCCAAGTCCAAAAACAAGCAGTTACTGAGGCGTCGGAGGAGGAATTGCCCCCCGGGTCGTTTGCTGCACTGCCGTTGCCTGCCCACGTCCAGCACTTACTGCCCCGGCTCAAAAGGAAAGCCTCGTCGGGTGGGAGCGCGGTACTCAGCGGAATTGGATTGGCCGTAAAGCTAGATGGGAAGATGTCGTCATTGTCGTTGGAGTAAAGAATGGCTCCAAGATTCATTTGCTTCACGTTAGATAGAGCGACCGTTCCCTTGGCGGCTTTCTTTGCCTGGGCAAAAACGGGGAAGAGAATTGCCGCGAGAATCGCGATGATGGCGATGACCACGAGCAATTCAATGAGTGTGAACGCGTTACGTCGTTTGTTCATTATTAGACCTCAATAAGTTAGCCCCCTGAGTGGGCGCCTAGCTGGCAGTATATGGTCAGTTTATGAATATGCAATGGCCTTATTCACAAAAACATCAAGATATTTTTTGAATTTCAAAGGTCAAAGGTTTGACCAAAATTGAACCTGGGCTTTGGTCTCCAATCCGCATCGCAGATAAGCATGGACCCGGGAGAGAGCGTGGTCTGGTTAACGACTAAAATTTAGCGCGTTAGCCGGTCAACCGCACCAACGCACTGGTCCAATCGGCGGGACAGGCGCAAAGCCATGTTCTCACTGATGCTTGGGCCCACTTCAAACAGAAATTCCAAACGCAACTCGTAGGGCCCGTCGCCTTTTGGGGTTACGAGATTGATGGGGTTTGGCTCCCGAGCGGCATCCAGCCGATAAATGCCTGAATCAAATTCGTAGTTACTGGCCAAACCGGGCAGGATCGTGGCCACGGTTTCCCGCTCTGCAACTTTCCAGACGCACTTCCGAATCCAAACGCGGCAGGGCGCTCCGTACAAGATTCCGGTGACGGGAGTTTTTGGCCATGCAGGCACCGCCAAACTTACCGACTGCCAAGACCCAGTGGGGATTTCTTTAACCGAGGCGGTACGAGGTTGACCATCTTCGAACCATCCAAGGCTAAGTCCTCCGGTAATGGGTTCCGAATCTGACATCATCTCTGTCCAAGCGCAGAATTCGCGGTGAAGTTCTCCGAGTAGTTGCCAACACTCGGGGGCGTTCTCATCGAACTTTTGGGTAGCAAGGAAGGTTCTCTTGACGATCGAAGGATATTTTTCGAGATCTTCCGCGGTGGCCACGTGGTGGCGCTGACCCGTTTGGACAGAGCAGATCGCGCGCTTCCATTGATCCGAGGTCGGATTCCAATCCGAATGAAGACCCACAATCTTGTTCAGAACCATGCTTGGGTCGGCTAAAAGTTCGTTGTACGGAACCACATTTACCGTATGACTCTGCGCATCAGCCAGGGAACCCAGGGTGTACCGAAGCCACGAACCAATTGCCCGCGGGCCCAGCGACGCCATCACGCGGTAAGCATCACCAAAGTCTAGCCGTGCCTCCGACGCCATGTTTTCCAGCGGATTTCTTACGCACACCACGTAGTGCGGTCGCACTCCCAGTTGCGCAAACACGTGGTTGTACAGCGGCAACACAAGGGAAGTGACCGGCTGTTTGATTCCCCAGCGCCCCTGCCGGGCAAAATCGTCCACCAGGAATTTTTTGAGTTCCTTAGTCAGAGCGAGGGCCGTGGGATGCTCTTGCCAATCTTTAGGCAACTGCCCAAATGACGTTGGGTGCATTTGAAACGTGTCTAGGCACCATAGGTTTAGCGTCGTCGCCTTTCGGTGCTCAAAGTAGCCGCCGGGATTGTTCGTATCTGCCTGATACAAGAGGTCTTCTCGACCAAAGAAAACGCCCAGTTCACGGAGTGCACCCGAAAGAGCGGAGGTTCCGCTACGTTGCATCCCCACGATGATGATGGGCTCGTTGTGGAGCATCAGCGCGGGTCTCCCGCGGTTAGCCGGGCAGTGCATTGGTGGATTCGACTTGCGAGGCGGGCGATGGCGGCGTTTACAATGGGTTGCCCGGTTTCTAACCACAGCTCAATCTCTAGGGTGTACGGACCGGGCCACCTTGGCGTCAGAAAAATCAGCTGCCTCGCTTCGTAGGCACCATCCAAACGGAAACCTTGGTCGGTCTTTATGAGGATGCTTCCGGGTCCCGGGTTGATGGGAGGGGTGAGGTCTTTGCCGTCATGTACAAAGGCTATTCGCCGAATCCAGGCTCGACACGGTTTATTGTAGAGAAGGCCATTCACCTCGGTGTTGGGCGGAGCATTAAATTCAAATCTAAGGGTTTGCCAACCTCCGTTGGGCAGAAAAGGGATCTGCACCCTATCCACATTATTGCCGGCATACCACGCCAAACCGGCTTGGGTTCCCCCCGGTCGGGGCGGGGCCAAAAGTTCCTGCCATTGGTCGAACTCATGAACGAGGGCGTCAAGTTTAGCCGTGTCCGGTGGGTTCGCGAGGCAAGCCTCATATACTTCTTCAGCGAACTTTGAGCTTATGGCAGTCTGCGGTTGCTCACTTGCAGGAGGCAGAGCAGTTTTCGCGATAGACATGGCCCGTGACCATTCCTCTTTGGACGGACGCCAGTCTGGCGACTGGGCCACGATTTGGCTTAAGAATCGCTCGGGGTCAGCGGCGAATTGATTTGTCGTAACTATGACATGCCGTGCATGTCTGGCCATCTTTAACGCAGCCAGGGTGGTGCAGAGCCATCCTCCAATCAGTAGTGAGTTTGCGGCTGATTGTTGGTGCGTAGCATCAGAATCGGAACCAAGAATTTGTGGAGGCTCTGATACGAGGATCACGTACTGCGGGTCGAGCTCAAGCTCCCGGAAAGCGCGGGCATAAATCGGACCCAGAAGGGAAGCGTCGGGGCGGTAAATGCCCCAATGGCAATGAACTTTGCCGGAGTGCTTTATAAATTGCTTAAGTTCGTTCACCAGAACTTGCGACAGTGGATGCTCTTCCCAATTCGCGGGCAAGCTCCGCGTGCTTTCTTGGCTCATTTGAAAATGGTTGAGGAACTCAGTGTCCGTAGCATTCATCGTACGCTGATTCGTCGGCGCTGGTTCAGCCGCGAAATTCGCTTTTTCCGGATCCAGATGCACCCCCAGCGCACGAAGTGCCTTCAAGGCAAGTCCCCCGGGGTCTCCTTTCCCAAAAATCACAATCGGTTGTTTGCGGGTAGTCATTGGGTGGAATTTACACGGAAATCTGCGACGGCGTCTCGCCTCGGAATGGCTAAATGGCCGTATGGCGGTTATGATACCGGGGCAACAAGACACGGGTTCATGTATTTTACGGGCCGTTGGACCTCTTCCGGATTGTAACTCGTGGATTTCCGCCACGTGGACTGAAAGCTGTACTTTGCATTGAAGGAGCGTCTAACCCACGCATAAAACCACCCTCCCGGCGCGTATACTTAAACAGAAGAAACCCGCAGGGGGGGCCGTAAGGCTGAGAGTTCGCGATGAAATGCGCGATGACCCTAGGAACCTGATCCGGTTAATACCGGCGTAGGGATTGTGGAAGTGGCCTACCAACCGGAAGTCACCTCGCAATCCGCGAGGGAACTTCTAGAAATGGACTGAATTGGAGGCCTACTATCAAACGCGCATTTACGCTAATCGAATTACTCGTTGTCATCGCGATAATCGCGATCCTCGCCGCGATCCTTTTCCCGGTTTTTGCCCAAGCCAAAGAGGCGGCAAAGGGAACCGCCGACCTGAGTAACGCCCGGCAGATCGGGATCGCAGTCAAGCTTTACCTATCCGACTATGACGACACCATGCCCATTTTTTACGCCTATAACAGCCAGCCCGCTGCCGGTCAACCGGGGCACAAGGGGACCGAACTGCTGTTGTTGCCTTATACCAAGAGCCCAACCATTTTCCAGAGTCCCTTGGATGTTGGGGGGCCTTATCTCAGCCAAGATCCGGGACTCCTTGCGGGCAAAGTGAGCGCAACTGCCTACTTTCAGGCGTACGGCACCAGCTATCGGTTTGGTCATTGCATGTTCTCCACGGTGGCCGGTGAGTCTTCTCAGAACAACGTTCCGTATTTATCTAGCCAGTTGGTGACAGAAGGTTCGATTGCGGCGCCCTCGGACACTCGGGTGATTCGTATCGAAATGATGCCGTTTTTTGCCCGCAGTTCCGACCCTGGTTGCGCACGGTATGGGTACGATTGCGACCCCGTGAGTTACTTCCAATCGTGGGGCAAAACCGGCGGGTCAGTGATCTTTAGCGATGGTCACGCCAAAAAAGAAACCTCTGCGGGTCAGTTTGATGAGAACGCGGTGAACCCAGAAGGACGGCGGTCGGGCGAGCCGAGTGCGGATGCGAGTGCATGGTCGAGAACCTGGTACAGCCTGTGCGATTGAGTTCCAAATCCGCTTCAACCCTTCTTTTACGGGGGCGGTTCGCCCACTGCAATGAGTTTGACGTAAAAAAGGCCGAGCGTCGGAGAGATCACTCGGCCAAGGGGTCTGTGTTTTCGATCATTGAGAAGTCACCACCTCGCCGGGTACATCGCATCTGCGGCGATAAGCGTCTTCTTGATTTATCTATCGGCAAATTTGCCAGTAACTAGAGAGGGTATTTAAACTTTTTCTGAAACCACGGCTCCGAATTTGCGCGTGCGCTGTTGATACGTCTTTACGGCGACCAGTAATTGTTCGTCGTCAAACTCTGGCCAGGCCACATCGGTAACGTAGAGTTCCGTATACGCGGTCTGCCAGATTAAAAAATTGCTCCAGCGCATTTCGCCCGCGGTCCTTACCATCAGATCCGGTTCCGGTTGATCTGGGTTGTAGAGGTTGGCCGCAATCAGGTCCTCGGTTATAGTTTCTGGTGGCACTCTGGAAGCCACAATCTTTTTGACCGCATCAACAATCTCTGCCCGACCCCCGTAATTGACGGCCAGCGTAAACGTGATGCCCGTGTTGTTTGCCGTGAGGGCCATTCCATGAGTCAACGCTTCTTGCAAACCGGCGGGAACTTCCGAAATTCGCCCGGCCACCTTCACGCGAACATTGTTCTTGTGCATGGTCTTAAGTTCGTCTCTCGCCGCTTGTTCAATCAGCCGCATTAAACCCGTGACTTCATCCTTCGGTCGCCGCCAGTTTTCGGCGGAGAAGGCATAGACGGTAAGGTGTCGAATTCCTAAGTCACTTGCGTGAAGCAAGATGTCTTTTAGCGCCCGATAGCCCTCCCGGTGACCAAGCAGACGGGCGAGACCACGCCGGTTTGCCCACCGACCATTACCATCCATGATGATGGCCACGTGCTCAGGAAGGGTAGTAAGTTCAATGCCAAGGGATTCCGCGCGATCCTGAAAGGCTTTATCGAGACCTTTGGCGGCGCGGATGGGGCTCTGAGAAACTAAAGCCAACTTGGATCCCTTTTCATGCAGTTTGCTTGCCATGGCGTGAGGTGGAATTCTTCTCCGGATTGCCCACCCGAAATGAGCCAGCCGAAGGTTTGGTTTTAGACCTGCATCAACTCGGCTTCTTTTTTCTTACCCAAATCGTCCGCCTGACCAACGTTTTGGTCGGTCAACTTCTGGATCTTGGTTTCGTGACCCTTAATGTCGTCCTCGGTGATCTCCTTCTTCTTCTCAAGGGCCTTCAGGTGATCAATCGCGTCTCGCCGCACGTTTCGAATGGCGACGCGGGCGGTCTCGGTTCGTCCGTGGACCTGTTTCACCATGTCTTTACGGCGGTCTTCGGTCATTTGGGGGAAGTTGAGTCTAATTCCGGTTCCGTCATTTACGGGGCTAATTCCCAAATCGCTCTTCAGAATCGCGCGCTCAATCACGGGAGTCATGGACTTCTCGTACGGCTGGATCAGAAGCTGACGAGGTTCCGGAACGCTGACATTTGCGATCTGGGTGATCGGAGTTTCGGTGCCGTAGTATTCAACGTGAACCCGGTCAAGCACAGCGGGAGTGGCCCTACCGGTGCGGTAAGACGAGAAGTCATGAACCATGGCCTCCACGGCCTGCTTCATACGATGCTCTGCATCCAAAATTATTTCACTTGCTGTCATATCTTTATTCGCCGCCTACAAGAGTACCGGCTTGTCCACCGGTAACGGCGCTAAGAAGGCTTCCGGGCTGGTTAAAATCCAACACAATCAACGGAAGGCTGTGTTCGCGGCACATGGTGAACGCAGTTTGATCCATCACGGCGAGTCGTTTCTCGATGGCCGTGCTGTAATTTAACGTTTCGTATCGAACCGCATCCAGATTCTTCTTGGGATCCTTGTCGTAAACCCCGTCTACCTTGGTTGCCTTGATCAGGGCGTGGGCTTCTATTTCTAGAGCCCTAAGCACGGCGGCAGTGTCGGTGGTGAAGTAGGGGTTTCCGGTGCCGGCGGCAAATACAACCACGCGGCCTTTCTCAAGGTGCCGCACCGCACGCCGCCGTATGAAGGCTTCGGCGACCGACGAAACGTTGATCGCACTCTGCACGCGGGTTTGAACGCCTTTGTGCTCGACGGCCGATTGAAGGGCAAGCGCGTTCATAAGGGTGCCGAGCATGCCCATCTGGTCGGCTACAGTTCGATCGATGTTGCCTTCGTCGGAAAAAGTCTCACCGCGAACAAAGTTGCCTCCGCCCACCACCACCGCCACTTCGTGGCCGGCGGCATGAACCTGAGCAAGTTCCGTCGCGATGTATCCCAAAACCTTGGGATCAAGGCCAAATTTGTAGTCTCCGGCAAGGGCTTCACCGCTAAGCTTCACCAGAACACGCTTGAAGGAACGACGGTCTATTTTCAAATCCACCCCATACAAAGCAAAGGCTCGCCGTAAAGCGAGCCGTTGTTAACAGAATACCACTCGGCGCATCAGAGTGCATTTCCCCGAGCTCCAGGGTTAGAGGATCTGAATCCCCTTACGAATTTATTCACCGAGGCCGACGGCCAGGTAGGCAAAGTTGGTGACTTTTACGCCCTTAGCTTCTTCGGCTAGGTACTGGTTAACCGACTTTCCCGCATCCGCATAGAAGGGCTGCTCTAGGAGGACCCACTTCTTCACGAACTCTTTAT
Source organism: Fimbriimonadales bacterium (assembly GCA_038212035.1). Classification (GTDB taxonomy): domain Bacteria; phylum Armatimonadota; class Fimbriimonadia; order Fimbriimonadales; family Fimbriimonadaceae; genus Fimbriimonas. Next base: position 51,886 of record JBBQUZ010000007.1, on the reverse strand, counting down.
TCACGCGTCCGTTGGCGATGTTCTTTGCAATGTTTTCCGGCTTGCCCTCATCCATTGCCCGCTTGGTTTCGGTGGCAATCTCCTTCTCCAGCATCTCTTGCGAAAGCTGGTCTTTGGAAACCACCGTGGGTGGCTCGGAAACTACCTGTACGGCAACCTTTCGAACCGCTTCTGATGGCTCTCCGCCCTCGAAGACCACCATGGCACCCTTCGTAGCATCGTGGTGGACGTAGGTGACAGTGGTGCCTTGAAACACCACCATTTGGGCAACTTTGGAGTTCTCTCTGAACTTCGCCGTAGCTTGTTCCGCCAGATCCAACAATTTCTGCTCGACGTGCTCGGTTAGGGCAATCGCCGCAGCCTCCTGCGCCATCGAAATAAATTCTGGGTTGCGAGACACGAAGTCGGTCTCGCATTCCAGAACGATTCCTGCGGTGTAACCGCCTTCAGAGGCAAAGGCCACCACACCGGCACCCGTGGCTCGCCCGGCACGCTTGGCCGCCGCCGCTTTGCCTTTCTCACGAAGAATTTCCTTCGCTCGCTCGGGATTGCCGTCTGCTTCATCAAGCGCAGCTTTGCACTCCATCATCGGCGCGTCGGTGTCTTCGCGCAATTTCTTAACGTCAGCTGCTGTGTAGTTCGCCATGGATTACTCCTCGGTATCGGCGCCGAATGCGCGCAAGAGTTCGGCATCAATCGGTGATGAATAGTCAAGAGCGTTATCCACGTCTTCGATATTCTCATCGTCGCTTACGATTCCATCCGTGAGGGCCTCGCTCAGCGGGCGTGCTTCTAGGATGACATCGCTGATCTTTTGGGTCACGAGTCGAATCGCTCGAATCGCGTCGTCATTGCCGGGAATGATGACGTCGGCCAGGTCAGGGTCGCAGTTGGTATCTACAATCGCAACGATGGGGATACCGAGCTTTTTAGCTTCCTTTACCGCGATGGACTCCTTATTGAGGTCTACGATGAACATGATGGTCGGAGCCTGGGTCATGTTTCGGATACCACCCAAGAACCTCTGGAGCTCGTCTCGCTCCTCGCGTCGTTTGAGGGCCTCTTTCTTAGGAAGTCGCTCCAGATAGCCGTCGGCTTCCATTCGGTCCAGTTCCTTTAAGCGGCCCACGCGCAACTGAATGGTCTTCCAGTTGGTGAGGGTGCCACCGAGCCATCGCTCGCTGATGAAGTACTGACCAGATCGCTCTGCTGCCTCTTTGACTGCCGCCTGTGCCTGCTTCTTGGTGCCGACAAACAGCACGGTTCCGCCATCTTCAACTACCTTTTTAACGTAGTTGAGAGCGTCTTCAAACAACTTGATTGTTTGATGAAGATCGATAATGTAAATGCCGTTGCGAGCGCCGTAAATAAAGCGCTTCATCTTCGGGTTCCAGCGTCGTGTCTGGTGTCCAAAGTGGACGCCCGATTCCAGCAACTCTTTCATACTGAGTTGAGCCATATTGCCTCCAGGTTGTTCCTCCGGGCTGGTTTTAATTTGGCGCGTTAACCTAACTAGAAGTTAGGACCTGCACGCGCCACCAATCCCGTGTGTAGTGGTAACTCGTACAGTGTACCTTGCCGGTTTACGCTTAGCCGTTCAGCCCCAGCACTACGGTGGGCTCGGGCGGAGCCGGAGCGCCTTCGATGGGCGTGACGGCGGTGCCAATGGCAAAATATTCAATCACGTGACTATCCCACCCGTGGGAGTTCTCGCTGACCTTTGCGCCCACGATTCCGGCGGCCTGTTCCCGCTCGGCCTCCGCTTGCATTCTGGAGAGAGCAAGTTCACGCGCATCATATAAAGCCTGAGTGAAGTTGGGCATTTCAACATTTCGGCCCACTTGCTTGAGCGATTGCATCATGCCTTGGTGTGCCACGTGGTAGACGCATGTTCCCATAACCATCGAAACCGGTCGATAGCCGGTTTTGAGAAGCGTCCAGAAGTCTTGACCATTAAGATCAGAAGTAAAGGGTCGATTATCTAGGGTTCGGAACGGGGCACCGCCCCGATGCTTAATTGCGGTGCCGATGGCCATGAACTCGGCCATGTTGGCGCCCCAGGCGTAACGCGTAACCTCTAGCCTAACTCCAACAATGCCGTCCGCACCCAGCAGGTCGGCTTCTTCTTCCATGCGGCTCATCGCAAGTTCCCGGGCTTCGTACATCGCCTGCGTCATCACGTCGAGTTCTTGGTTCTGAAACATCGCGGGAATTTGGAAGCCAATGTGGTAGATGGAACTGCCCATCACAAGGCCAAGAGGATCAAAGCCGGCTTCGCGGACGAGGAGAAATTCGTTGACGCTAAGATCGCTGGTAAACAGCCTCGGTCGGTCACCCTCGCCTCGCATGTGAAGCAAGCGTTGACGGGCAGACTCGGGAAGGCCCTCTGTGGAACCAGGGGTGTACGGCATGATATTTTTTAACGTTACCTAACCGAAGGTCGTTTAATGCTGGTGAATCCGGGTCTTACCGCGTATAGTTGATTAGATGAAGTTTACAACCCTTTTTCCTGCACTGGCCGTGTTGGGATCGGCCCTGGTAGGATCGGCCTTTGTAGGATTGGCCCTGGTTGCACTCGCAGGATGCGGCAGTTCCGATGATAAGTCGGCATCTACCGCGCCGACCGCCGATGCGAAGGGAGCATCCGACGCCAAAGCACCGACGGGCAGAAAACTCAAGGTCGCCTTGCTTACGCCCGGTCCGATAAGTGATGCCGGCTGGAACGCCCTGGGCTATGAAGGATTAGTAGCGATCAAAGATGACCTTGGGGCGGACGTTCAGAACCAAGAAGCCACGGGCCCTAAGATCAAAGACGCAATGCGTACTTACGCCCAGCAGAACTACGACCTGGTGTTTGGTCACGGGTTTGAGTACAACGAGATTGGAGTGGACGTTGCCAAAGATTTTCCTAAAACCGTGTTCATCAGTTCCTCGGGAGGAAAGACATCCGCCAATGCGGGAGCGTTTCGCTTCTATTTAGAACAGGGTTGTTACCTTGCCGGGGTGCTGGCGGCCAAAATGACAAAGACCGGCACCATTGGGTCGGTTGCGGTTCAGAACTACCCGAGTATTGTTTCGACGCTTCAGGCTTACGAGGCCGGTGCGCGCTCGGTCAATCCAAAGATAAAGATTATTCCTACTGCCTACTTTGGCACCGAGGGGGACATTTCCAAGGCCAAACAGGCTACAGAAAGCGTGATTAGTCAAGGTGCCGACTTTGTCATTCATCAGGCCAACTCCGCCGCTCAAGGAGTTTTTGATGCCGCTAAAGCCAAGGGGATCTATGCGTTTGGAACCAATGCAGATCAGAACAGCAATGCCAGCGGCGTGGTGATTGCCAGTGCCACCATCATCGCTAAGCCGGCATTCTTAGAATTGGCAAAGCAAGTTCAGGCCGGAACATACAAGGGGTCCGTCCAGCTGTTTGGCATGGACAAAGGGGCAATCGATTTCGTCATAAATCCCGCCCTTGCCTCAAAAGTGCCGGCCGAAGTGCAGAAGGCATTGGAGGGTATGAAGGCAAAGATCAAAGCCGGAACCCTTATCGTGCCCAAAGCTGAGTTCTGATTCAAGACTCCAATTAGGGCCCTTGCCAAGGTCTGTTGAATAACCCATTTCACACCCGGGTCACTTGTTAACCCCCACTCTTTGTCTATGTTAGTCGCTCACAACGTTTCCAAGCGGTACGGAAAGTTGTGGGCGCTACGCGACGTTTCCGCAACTTTTAGGGCCGGCGAAATTCACGCCGTACTCGGAGAAAACGGAGCCGGAAAGTCAACCTTGATGGGCGTTCTTTCCGGCTTTGTATCGCCATCAGAAGGTCGGGTTACCCTAGATGGTGCGATTGTGCCCACCGGAAAGCCCTTCGCATGCAAGCAGTTAGGGATTGAAATGGTGCATCAGCACTTCACCCTAGTATCGGCGTTTACGGTGGCGGAGAATTTTGCTCTTGCCCGCATGGATAAATCCCTTACCCGCCTAGATGTCAATAAATTGGCAGAACCCGCAGTCAAGATAGCGGCGAGATTGGGTTGGCAAATCGATCCCTCCATTGGCGTCCAAAATTTGGCGGTTGGCGCACAACAGCGGGTTGAAATTCTCAAATCACTCGCCGGAAATGCTCGGGTCTTGGTATTTGATGAGCCGACCGCGGTCTTGGCTCCCGATGAAGTACTTGATCTATTTAGAGTGCTCCGCCAACTGAAGGAGGAGGGGCGGATTGTTATTCTAATTGCCCACAAACTACGCGAAGTCATGGCCGTCGCAGATCGGGTTACCGTATTGCGCAAGGGAATTTTCGTCGCGAGCGCCGAGATTGGCCACGTGGATGCGGAGCAGCTGGCGACCTGGATGGTGGGGGACATGCCGATTTCGCCTGACCGACACGATCAAAGGGAAACCGTTGGACAAGGTTTGTCGGTCAGAAACCTGTCGGTATTTGGAGACCGCGGGGACATCGCCGTTAACCAAGTGAGCTTTGACGTAAACCAAGGTGAAATCCTTGGGATTGGGGGAGTTGATGGCAATGGGCAGATCGAATTGGCAGAGGCGCTCGTGGGGGTTCGAGTGGGGTCGCAGGGTGAGACCCTTTGGCGGGGCAAACCCTTTGCATCAAACCTTGGCATTGGGTACGTTCCCCAAGATCGACAGATGGATGGACTTGCAACCTCTCTTTCCATTCAGGACAACGCGCTCATCTCCGGTTACAAGAAAGTTCAGTTGCGAAATGGACCCTTTTTAAGAATCAAACGGATAAAAAAATGGTGCGAGGGATTGATTCAGCGATTTGCGATCCAAGCGCCCGGCCCCGCAACGTTGGTCTCAAGTCTAAGTGGAGGAAATCAGCAAAAGGTTGTGGTGAGCCGCATCCTTGACGAGGTGCCATCGTTGCTTGTCGTAATGAGCCCTACTCGGGGTCTGGATATCAAAGCAACCGAGTTTGTGCACGAGCGAATTCGAGAAGCGAAGTCCTCTGGGTGTGCGGTGATCGTAATATCTACTGACCTCGATGAACTTGCGGAACTCGCCGATCGCACGCTCTTTATGAGTTCGGGCCGTCTTACAGAAGCGAGCGATGCGCTGAGCCTAGTGGGTGGAACGGCTTGAGGGCAAGTACAGCGGCCGCCATCATTATCATCGGCCTTCCGCTTGTTCTGGTCCTAACTATAATGGTTTTTGGGTTACCCGTCTTGGAGAGTCTCAGGCTGATGATGCAGGGCGCATTTGGCGATCAGTTCGGATGGTCGAGAACGGCCGTGAAAACCACCCCGTTGCTACTTACCGGACTCGGAATGGTCGTCGCGTGGCGTGCAGGGGTTTACAACATTGGAGGGGAGGGGCAGTTTGTGATGGGGGCGTTGGTGGGTGCCTGGTTCGCGAAAGTTGCCGCCGGACTTTCAGGACCTTTGCTACTATCGGGAATTTTGATCTCTTGTATCATCGGTGGTGCGGCCTGGGCATGGATCGCGGGTTGGCTGTACGCCAAGCGGGGGGTTCAGGTGGTCATTAGCACGATCCTTCTTAATTTCATTTCAGTCCAGGTTCTGTCGTGGGCGGTAAGCGGACCCTTACAGGAATCTAAGCATCAACTGTTGCTTACCGATATGCTTCCGGATGGGGCCATGCTTCCCAAACTCAGTCGCCAGATGGATGTCAATTTAGGTTCAATAATTGCATTGGTCGCCGCGGGTGCACTGTTCGTCTACTTATTCCGTTCATCGGGAGGATTTCTCCTTCGTCTCTCAGGGGCCAACCCTCGCGTGGCCCGAGCAAACCGCATCAATGCTCAGCGGGCTCAGTTAGTTGCCATGGCATTGAGCGGCGCACTGTGTGGGTTGGCGGGCGGCATTGAGTACACCGGAATTGCCGGACAATTGGGCTTAGGGTTTGCTCAGGGTTGGGGTTTTCTCGGCATCCCAGTGGCGTTACTTGGGGTTCTTCATCCAATTGCTACGGTGGCCAGTGCGCTTTATTTTGGTGCTTTGTTTGCTGGCTCAGAAAATTTGGCGCGGTTCTCCGCATCGGGCACCACCATTGTGTACGTGATTCAGGCAATGGCGGTGCTGGGATACGTTGGCCTTAACGCTTGGGCGCAACGAATTCCCGTTCAGGTGGAAGCAGACTAATGGAATGGCTCACCTTGGTTACGTATGCGGCTCCCGTCGCGTTTGCCGCGTTAGGCGAGACAATCGTCCAGCGGAGCGGAGTCATCAATATCGGACTGGAAGGCTCTATGCTGTTGGGTGCCTTTACCGGCATGCTGGTAAGCCTTTTGACGCATAGCGCCCTATTGGGTGTGCTCGCGGCGGTGGGCAGTGCGTGTCTGCTGACGGTGGTGTTTGGAGTCTTTACCGTGCTGTTGGCGAGCGACCAGGTAGTAGTGGGAACCGCGATCAACCTACTGGCGCTTGGAGTAACCGGGACGCTATTTCGGGCACGATTCGGCCAGAGTGGGCAGTTGCTAACTGTCCCCAAGGTCGACGATTGGCACGGTGTGAATCCGGGAATCATTTTGTTGTTCACTAGTGTTCCCGCCGTTTGGTTTATGCTCGGGCGAACCAACTGGGGCCTGGCGTTGCGCGCAGTTGGAGAATATCCCAGGGCGGCCGAATCTGCTGGACTATCGGTACCTAAGCTCAGGATGCAGGCCCTAGGAATCGGTGGCGTTTTTGCCGGATTGGCCGGAGCTTTTCTATCGCTAGTTATTGCGGGTTCCTTCGCCGAGAACATGACATCGGGCCGTGGATTTGTTGCGATCGCCATGGTTACCTTTGGCCGCTGGAGAGCGCCATGGGTCTTTGCCGCCGCCCTGGTGATTGGATTTGCCGAGAGTCTCCAGTTTCAGTTTCAGACGTATGGATGGAAGGTGCCATTCCAATTGTTCATTGCCATGCCCTACGTAGTTGCTTTGGTGGTCTTAGTGATTTCAGGAAAGGGAGCGATGGCACCATCGGCACTTGGCCAGCCCCACCGATCAGACCGATAGAATTGTTATGAACCAGCTCAAGCCAATTGCGGATGATCAAACCGTCACCATGATGCGACGGGTTGCTTTTTCGAGCGGACACCGCTACTGGATTCCGGTCTTTTCAGACCAGCAAAACCGGAGCCTATTCGGAAAATGGGCTTCACCGTTTAACCACGGTCATAACTATGTTCTGTATATATCGGTTTCTGGGCGCGTGGAGCCCGCCACGGGGATGGTGGTCAACATCAAGGTGATTGATGAGATTATTCAGCGGCTGATAGTGAACGAATTTGATGGAAAGAGCATCAACGACGAAATTGAATTTTTTCGGGACAAGAGTAGTTCGTTGGAGAATATCATCGACTACATCTGGAAGCAACTGGCCCAACCTCAAGTGTTGCCCCCCTCCACCCAATTGATGTCCATTCGGCTAGACGAAACTCCGTTGCTTTACGCAGAAAAAAATATAAACTCAATGACTACTCTCACCCGGATCTACGAATTTGCAGCCGCTCATCGTTTAGATGCCCCTAGCCTTTCACCCGCGGAAAATATTGCGCTGTTTGGCAAGTGCAATAACCCTGCCGGTCACGGTCACAACTACCTCCTTGAGGTCACCGTGCAGGGGGTTCCAGATCCCCAGACGGGAATGCTGGTGGACATCGAAGCCTTGGATCGGACGGTTCACGAGTTGGTGGTAGATCGATACGATCACAAGAACCTTAACTCAGACATTCCCGAATTTACTAATATGAACACCACCTCGGAAATTGTCACCCAAACTATATTTAGCCGCCTTGCCGGGCAGGTGCCCGCCAAGCTCCATCGCGTTAGGCTTCATGAGACGGCTCGAAATATTTTTGAAGTGAACGCGGAATAGGCGTAGACACCGCTTGCTCTGCACCCAAGCCCAACAAACCGAAGAAATTCTTGGGAACGAAGAAATCTTAACGTATCCTTAACCATTGACAAATAACTGGTTGACGCAATCGACCCGTTATTAACGTCTTAATAGGACAAGGAATGGCAAAGCAAGGCACTTCCATAACGGACTACATGTGCTGGCCGCCCGCTGGGCGCGACAGCATAATACGTTGCGCGTCTGAGGGACTCCCCTGGGCTCGTGTGCGTGTGCATGCGGGCCCTTTTTATGGATTTGCGTCAGACGGTTCTCCCATTCAAATATCGTAGGCAATTCAGAATCTGTGTTCTGACCGCCATGGAGCGAAGGATGGCAATTCAAGACGTACTTGTATTAAATAGCAACTACGAGCCGCTGAACGTCTGTAACATGCGGCGCGCAATTAGTCTAATGCTGTTAGGCAAAGCAGAAGTGCTCCAACAGCGCGACCAACCCGTGTGTACGGTGACCGGCAACTTCACGGCTCCATCGGTACTAAAGATGCGATATCAGGTAAGGCGCCCCATGCCCCAGCTAAGGTTATCCCGTCATTCTGTGTTGGCTAGGGATGGCTACACGTGTCAGTATTGCGGAGTCAGAGGGAAGGACTTGACCATAGACCACGTCCTCCCAAAATGGACGGGGGGGCCGCACACATGGGACAATTTAGTTGCCTGTTGCCGGCGGTGTAACTTGAAGAAAGGTGACAAGACGCCGCAACAGGCCCACATGAAATTGGCCCGCAAGCCTAAGCGACCCCACTTCACTCCGTACCTGTCCCTGCCGCTATACCTAAAAGCGCAAGGTAAGGACGAGTGGAGAATTTATTTGCCCTACTTTGAAGAATTTTCGGCTGCTGATGCATTTGCCCACATCGCCTAGGTTATTTTCACGCTCGTTCCGCCACATGTGAATGCTTCGCAGAAATGGATTTCTGCGAGGAATTCTCGCTACCGAGGGCAAGGTCCCGGTAGAATACACTGTGGTCCTAGTCTGGAAAAGAAATGGGCTTTAAAATGAACCAACCAAGGATGGAGGGGTTTTGATGAACGCATATTTAATATCGGGCGGAAGGGAACTTCGAGGGGAAGTTGACATTGCAGGAAGCAAGAATACTGCCCTCGCGATTTTGTCTTCGGTCGTGCTGGCAGACGGCGTGACCGTGCTTGATAATATTCCAATTGTTTCAGATACTGCGGTAAAGGCGCGTCTTCTTGAGCGGTTCGGCGCAAAGGTTGAGTGGAAAGAAGGCAGTCTTTTCATCGACTCCTCTCACCTTTTCAACGGGGAAGCAGACGAGGAGTCGGTTCGATCCATCCGAACCTCCTTTTACCTCCTCGGCCCGTTGCTGGCTCGTATTGGCAGAGTCACTCTCCCCGCTCCGGGTGGTTGCAAAATTGGCACGCGCCCGGTTGACCTCCACATCAAGGGCCTCCGCGCCATGGGTGCAGAAGTAGAACTTGAGGGCGGAGTTTACAATGCAGTGGCCAAGAAACTTGTGGGGGCAGAAATCTACTTAGATTTTCCCAGCGCGGGAGCAACCCAACACCTAATGACCGCCGCCGTCTTGGCCGAGGGTGCCACCGTGATTCAAAACGCGGCGATGGAGCCAGAAGTGACCTCGCTGGCCGACTTTCTTAACCGGATGGGAGCCAAGGTTGAGGGCGCCGGTACCAGCACGGTGACCATCCAGGGCGTCAAGAGCCTAACGCCCAGTCGGTATCGAATTCCCGCCGACCGGTTGCAAGCCGGCACCTACATCCTTGCCGGGGCCATTACGGGTGGAGACGTAACCGTCAATGGCATTCTTCCGGAGCATCAAACGGCACTGGCCAATAAGCTGAGAGAAGCCGGTGCGGAGATAACGGAAGGGTCTGATTGGGTTCGCGTTCGATGCAAAGAGCGGCTTCAAGGGTTGAAAGTCAAGACCATGCCTTATCCGGGATTTCCCACCGATATTCAACAACCGATGGCTGCCGTCTTAGCTTTAGCCAGAGGCACCAGTGTCGTTGAGGAGACGATCTACGAAAGTAGGAACGGTCACATTGACGAGTTAAATCGAATGGGTGCCAACATCCGACAAGAGGGTCGCTCCGCGGTAATTGTGGGGGTGGACCAACTTCGTGGGGCCACGGTTGAGGCCAGTGATTTGAGAGCCGGTGCCGCGCTGGTGCTGGCTGGGCTCGCCGCAGAAGGGGAGACGTTGGTGAGAAATGTGCATTTTATTGACCGTGGATATCAGTCTTTAGAAGCAACACTTACTGGACTAGGCGCCAAGATTGAACGGGCGGAAGTGCCACTGAAAGTTGAGAAAAATAATTGAGGTTTTGTCCGGAAATTGGAATTGACCTTGGCACCGCAAACATTTTAGTGTTCAGAAGAGGTAAGGGTATTGTCCTGTCTGAGCCTACCGTGGTGGCAATTGGGGGCGAAAACGGAAGAGTTCTTGCGGTTGGAAATGAGGCGAGAGACATGCTCGGTCGAACGCCGGGAAACATTCGGGCCATTCGGCCCCTTAAAGACGGCGTGATTGCCGACTACACCACGACACTCAAAATGCTTGAGTACATCATTAAAAAGACCTGTGGCGGTGGTTTCCCCATCCGCCTACGGCCCACCGCCCTTGTTTGCGTTCCTAGTGGCGTGACCAACGTAGAGCGACGAGCGGTGATTCAAGCCGCCAAGGAGGCCGGTGCCGGTACTGCGATGACGATTGAAGAGCCGATGGCGGCGGCCATCGGCGCTGGCCTTCCCATTTCATCCCCCGGGGGCAACATGGTGGTTGACATCGGTGGCGGAACATCGGATATTGCGGTGATTTCCTTGGGGGGCATTGTGATTTCCCAGAGCCTCCGTTTGGGGGGGAATAAGCTGGATGAGGCGATCATTCGGCACATTCGCAATGCGTACAACTTAATGATTGGAGATCCTACGGCAGAAGAAGTGAAAATCAAGATTGGGTCCGCCTTCCCGCTAGAGCAGGAGTTGCGGATGCAAATTAGGGGGCGCGACATGGTGGCCGGACTTCCCAAGACCATCGAAGTAACGAGTGAAGAGATCAGAGAAGCGCTCAGCGAACCCATCCGACAGATTGCCGAGAAACTATGCTCCGTTCTCGAGGAAACTCCCCCAGAATTAGCCAGTGATGTAATAGAACGCGGAATAACGCTGACGGGTGGCGGTGCATTATTACGAGGACTCGACCGATTATTAATGAAGGTCACCGATATTCCGGTTAGAGTCGCCGATAACGCTCTCAATTGCGTTGCGATTGGAACGGGGAGAGCCCTTGAAGAGTTAGAGGCGATTAAATGGAGCGGCGCAGTAAGCACAATATGAAACTTGGACTTTTAGGATTGTCAGTGGCGATTGCCATGAGCGGATTAGCGCTCGTATCCTCCGCCCAAAGTCCGAAATTAGGGTCCGCCGCGCGACCCAAGCATGTCAAAAAGGTTTCGAATATTCCTGTTTCTCAGGCGGAAGTCCGAGCGGTGTTGATCAGAGTCAACAAAATTCTTTCAGACTCTGAGCTCGTCAAGCGACCCGTTGGCGACTCTTGCATTCCGGATCATAAAACTCCAGCAACCCGATCACAGATTGTCGCCGAACTGAGTCGCATTTACCAGTCGTCCTCTCCATCATTTAAAGTTTCACTGCGGCCGGTGAAGGTGGATCAAAAAGCGATAAGGGTTCCCGATGCGGCAACTCGACTTCGACTAACTACCCTGATTTCCGCGGGAGCAGTAGCCAGATATGGACCCTTGGCATCCGGACCCGGACCCGGCCTCACCACATCTGAATTTGGGGATGCCCTTGGATTTTTCTTAGCGAGGATCTCTGAGTTGACCAATATGCCCAGTTCTAAGTGGACCCCGTACTTACACGGTTAAAATCAGGGACGCCTTAGCCACACTTGTATATGACTCGGACCCCGATTGGCCCAAGTTGCGTAGGGAATTAGCGTTAATCGGCTGGGTTGGGGCGCAGATGTGTCGGCCTCTCCATAAAGCGCTCCGCTCTTGGAAGCAGGAACTTTCCAACCGTCCACCGTAATCGCAAAGCTTCCGTCCAGTGCTGCTACCGGACTAAATTCAAATTCGGTTTCCAGGTCTGCGGTGAACAGCTGGGGTGGGAATTTGTTGTCAACTGATTCCGCCGCATAGATAAGCGGACCACATTCCAAAGCCACCCTGCCCACGTTGTCAAGCACTCTTGGATCGGCTTCGATCCATTTGGCCGAGAGTCCTAGATCAATGGTAAGCCTGTCTTCTGAAGTCCAAGTCTTTCGAAAAATGGCGTATCCGTCCTTGTAATCAGCCTCATTTTCCGCATCTGGTAAATCAGATTCCATCTCATCTGACCATTCGGGAATGCGAACCGCGATGGACATGAGAGCGGGTGTCGACGATTCAACCCTGATTTCGCATTTTCCCGACCACGGATAGTTTGACTCTACAATGACCCGCACCCGTTGACCAGCAATGTCTACATCTGCTTCCATCCCACAAGGGATGTGAACGTAGAATGTTGATTCTGAAATTCCCGCAACGTACTGTCCCAAATTACCGATCACCCGGGCAATGTTGGGCGGACAGCAGGCACAGGTGAACCAAGGCTTTCGGGCGTGACCCCCGCGACTCTCCAGCGGATTATCATAGAAGAAGGTGTCGCCAGAGAGTGAGATGCCGCTTATGGCCCCGTTATAAAGGGCCCGTTCCATAAGGTCTGCGTAATCTGACGTGCCCGAGAGCTGAAGCAGCCGGTGACCCCACAGAATGAGTCCACAGGATGCGCAAGTCTCTGCATATGCAGATAGATTTGGCAAATCAAAGTCGGCGGTAAATCCTTCATTTCTTGCGCTTGGCCCTATCCCTCCTGTGATGTACATCCGGCGTTGCGTGAGGTTGCCCCAAATGGTTTCAATTGCGGTTTCAAGCTTAGCGTCGTCCTCACCGTCTGCAAGTTCTGTTGCCGCCGTGTACAAATACATGGCCCGCACCGCGTGACCTACAATTTGGGTGTGCTCACGAATAGGCGCATGGTCTTGAGCATACTCGCCGTTATATTCTTCATCAGAACGCAACAAGGTGCCACCCCAAGGAGAAAGCGCTTGGATCTCAGGATCTTGGAGCTCGGCTTCGAACGGAGAAGGTTTTTTTCCTCGTTCTTCAACTTGCCACTTAGCAAATTTTCGATATTGTGGATCCCCGGTAACCTCGGAAAGGCGAATCAACCCGATTTCAATTTCTTCGTGTCCACAATACCCACGGCGCTTGTTTGGGCCAAAAACGGACGATATATGCTGGGCAAGCTTGACCGCAACTTCAAGGAGCCGCTCGTCGTTCATACACTCTTTCCACGCCGCGGCCGCTTCAAAGAGATGGCCCGCGCAGTACATTTCATGGAGCATATTGAGGTTCTTCCAACGCATCGTAGGATGTTTTAACTGAAAGAACGTGTTAAGGTAACCGTCGGCCATCTGAGCATTTTCAATCAGCGCAATCACTTCATCCGTTCGCGCGGATAGCCTGGGGTTGTTGCGGATGGTGAGACCATAGGCACAAGCTTCCAGCCACTTGTAGATGTCGCTGTCGTCAAACGGAAGCCCGGCATGAGGTCCCTCCTCTGTGCCGGCCGCGCGACGAAAGTTATCCAGTCGCGGAGTCTGAGCCAGTTGATCGTAAATATGGGGCAGGGTGACCGCCACCAGTCGATCTTGCCGAACCGACCAGAATTCTCCCGTTATTTTGATGTTTGAGAGGGGAAGAGATCGCATTGCGCGCAACCAAGCCATGGCAACGAGTGTAGCGCTTCCATGGTAAAGAAGGTCTAGTTGACAGAACGAACTTGATCAGGAAATGCTTCTACGAGGCGGCGGTGAGCCGCGAGGACTTTGGCGGGAATATCAACATGGGGAATAAAGTTCTTACCTTGAGGTCCGTATCCAAATTCGTCGTCTCGAAGCCGAGGAATCTCACCGAGGAGCAGTTCAACCAGATGGCGGACCGACCACAAGCCAGAAAATTTATTGGGTCCAACGATGCTGTCTTCATCGCCGGTGGGGACAAACACCGAGTGACTTTGAATTTTTGTCTCCGGTAAATCTTCCCACATTCGCTCAAACGCCGCGTGGGTTCGCCTTTGCATGGTTGGATCTTGAATTAAGATCATGGATTTCACATTCCAGTTCTTCTGGTCCACCATCTTTCTGCTCAGGCACGCGTTGGCCCCGCAGTTGGTCGATTGGTTCTCGATCACCACTTGTTGAGATGACACGCCTAAGGCACCAACAATGATGTCGCCAAAGATTTCGGCCTCCGACCTCTCGCTTGTCACAATTTGACGATAAATCGGGTGGGCAACTACCTGGTCTCGCAAATCTTGAGTAGAGTGACCGATTCCTCCCGAGATCAGCAGGAACGGCGCAACGCCCTCCCTCATCGCCTCAGCGGCACGCTCGGCGGTGATCAACAGGCTACTTCCGACCAGAACCAATACGTTGCACGAGGTAGCTTCTAGCGCAAATACGTCGTTCCGGGCTAAGAAAAAGCTAACGATTTCAAGGTCTTGGCGAACGGACGTTTGCATCAGCTTTGCGCAAATTTGACGTGTGAACGAGAGTGGCCTGTCAGCCTAAGGTGTCGAAGAACTCTTCGGGCGTAATGCCGGATTTCTTGATCAGCAAGTTTAACAACCGCGGCGCAAGCTCATCGTGGTTAGGAATGCACAGCGTGGGAAATCCTTTTTTGTAAAGAAACATTTGGCTTCCGGTGTGGAGGTCTAATGTATAAGCCCAACGGGTAATGGCCTGAGTTGCCTGAGGACCCGAGATCATTGGGAATGCGACTATGCCACCCATACGTCACCTACAAAGACCGATGATTCGCTGGGTTGGTAGGGTTCGCCTCGGTCTTCCATCACCTTTAGCACGCCTCTAATTGCGTCTTTAATGCTTGCCGTGGCCTCGTCCAGAGTCTTGCCTTGAGACAAGCAACCGGGTAGTTCTGGAACCTCCGCAACGTACCCATGATATTCCGCATCGTAAGTGAAAATGGCCTGAAATCTCATGCGTTCAGTTTACTGCTTTACATCAACTCTGAAATGAAATACAAGACGGATGTTTGCACGTCGGCACCCCTCGTTTGCGCCTCACCAGGGGATCAGCCATAGAATTAAAAGCCCGCTCGATACTTGCATTACTAGCTCCGGACACGAGCAAGAATTTGGGGTACTCAAGGGCGAAGGTGATCATCATTTACGATTGGAAACAAGAATGGACCGTCAGTTGGCGGTGTTATAATGCAAGGATAACCGTTTACGGGTTGGATCAATAGGAACTCTCGGTTCTTCGCTGTTTCGAGTGGGAAATTCTTGTTGGCAGTTGACAGGATTGAACACTTTGATTATTGAGTTTGAACCTGAACCGAGTTCTCGTAGGTTCAAACTCAATAATCAAAGCGTTCATAAGAGTACATTGACATAACTTTACAACCCACTCGATATAGCGAGGAGCCAATCTTTGACGCTCCAGGTCCAAAGCATAGAAATTAAGAACAAGTAGCTAATGAATAGAGCACATATCTAGCTGACATGAAAATGCCGTATTTAGGACTGATGGCCCTGGAAAAAACCGGAATTTGGTTGCTAAGAATAAATGTAGCGTGGCGTGAATATGCGTAATGCACCCGAGATCGCAGCTTTGATGGCCGCGAGTGCGTTTAGTCCAGCGGAACAGATTCGTCAAACCCAGTTTCGGATGGACTTGGCCCGTGAATGGGACATCCAGCCCGGAATGCGCATCTTGGAAATCGGCTGTGGGCAGGGAGACATGACGGCGGTTCTCGCGGACCTTGTGGGGATCGATGGATGCGTAGTTGCCCTTGATAATGCAAACAGAGACTACGGCGCGCCAGTATCCCTGGGTGACTCCACGGACCTGCTTTCCAACGGACCGCTGGGTACGCAAATTCAGTTTCACCTCGGTTTTGACGAGCGGTCCCCGTTGCCTACCCACTTTGATGCCGTTGTGTTTGCCCATTGCTCTTGGTATTTCAGTTCGCTTGAAGCCCTTGCCGAGATTCTGAGGTCGGTGGGCGCGTGCGCCCCAACTCTGTTCTTTTCGGAGTGGGATCTTGAACCCAACTCTTCGGATCAGTTAGGTCACCTCATGGCGGTGGTTATTCAGGGGCAGATTCAGGCGTTCGACTCAGATTCTTCAGCGAACGTGCGAACGCCGTATTCCCGGCAAACTATGAATAGAATTCTGGCTGAATGCGGTTGGGTAATTCGGTCAGAAATGCGTTTGGTGTCTCCGGATGTTGCGGACGGTAGATGGGAGATTGATGCATGCCTGGCCCAATTGGCTCCGGGTGGGCTGTTGTCATTACCGCCCAAATTGAGGCAGTTTGTATATGGGCAAGGTCAAGTACTTGAATCCCTGAGATCACAAATCAAATCTCTCCCCGCGTTCTCCTTAGTCGCAGACCGAATCTAAGCCCCTCGAATTCTGTCTGGAATCTGATTCCATGCGATGGGCTTGGACAGCTTCGGAAGGCGAAGGAGGCCGTAAGAAGTGGGGAGTGTCCAAAGGCATAGTCCGCCTACCCAAACCCTCAAAAAGTGAACAGATATTTTGAGAAGCTATAATACAAAAGTGAATATAAATGAAACTATGGGCCAGTTGAGTGGGAGAAGGAAACTTTTTCATTCAGAGGCTGACTTTCAACATGAATTGGCCTGGCAGATCAAAGTCAACCATCCAAATCTTGGCATCCGGGTTGAGCGTCCTTTCGCTATTAGTAGAGGCAGAGGAGCGATAGATATCCTTGTCTTGGATCAGGATCGAAGCACGGCAATCGAGCTGAAGTATGTTAGATCACCGTTGAAAATTGAGGTTGCCGGAGAGACCTATGATCTCAAACGACATATTGTGACAAAATCGGCATATGATTGCTGTAAAGATTTGCAGCGGCTGGAAAGTTTTGTTCGTGCCGGCGGGGCATGCCAAGGATTCTTGGTTGTACTCACGAACCATAAACCATTTTGGACAAAAGGTTCAAAGGGCATTCCTGAACATTTTGCGCTGTGGGAAGGAAACGTCCTTACCGGACATCTGGATTGGACCAAAGATACAAAAACATTCATGAAGCATAATCGGAAAACCCCGATTGAACTGTCGGGCACCTATAACACGGCATGGTCAGACTATAGCTCCTTTGACACGAAAAATGGTCAGTTCCGTTACTGCGTCATTCGAGTGGGGTAGAACTGATTTTTTAGGAGGTGCACTTTCTGTGCCATCTTCATTTTTGCGTGCGGAAAAATCACTCCTCAACTGGGTTTAATTCCAGTGAAACTCGGCATCGCCGAGGAGGGTTTGGATGAAGTTTAGCTGACCGCTGTGGTACCAAACGTGGACGGCCATGAATCTAAATCGTTCTTCTTTCGTTCGGTCGCCTTGCTCCGTTTTGACGGTTGTCTGCAGTTCTTCTTGGGTGAGTGAGGAAGCGGTGGCGAGCGCCTTTTCTGAAGAGGATTTGAACCCCGCGATCACGGCCTCTTTAGTTCGAAAGTCGTCGGGCGCCTTTATCCATCCGTCTTCTGGCCATGGGAACGCATCCTCGCCTCTCACCACCATTCCAACGTGATCGTTCACCATATTGACTTCAAACACGATGTCCGCCACGGTCCTCGTGGCGGGGCCGAAGATCTTGTTAAATGCTTCCTCGGGAAGCGCTTCCAGGTCCTTGAGAAACAGCCCAAACGCACCCTGCAATCCCTTCGCCACCGATGTCGTTAATTCCATTCGGTAACCATACCCACGGACTCACACGACCTGCACCTGGTTTTCACCAGCGCGCGCCAGATTTTTGCCCAGGGACTTATTTGAAATCATAGATATCAAATAGACCACCCGCACCCACCACGGCCAGCATCTTTCCATCGGGTGAAAACGTTATTGACTGGACTCCGGTGAATTCGTGCTCTACCGGCTTAGCGACTAGTTTCAAAACTTTGCCGGTAGCCACCGAAACAAGCCGCACCGACTTGTCAGACCCGCCAACGGCGACCGTCTTGCCGTCCGGTTGGAATGCAATTGCAGTCACTAAAGATCCTTCAAAGCGTATCACTTGGTGGCCATTTGCCACGTTCCATACTTCTGCCGAACCGTCTCCCGTGTCAGCAACCAAAGTCTTCCCGTCGGGTGAGAATGCAACGCAGTGAACGCCCGAAGATTCTCCCTCTGCGGTTCCTTTGGTGGTTCGAATCAGGTGACCCGATGAGGCTTCCCAAAGGCTAAAGCTGTTGTCGCCGCGGCCCGTTGCAATGGTGCTTCCATCGGGAGAATAGGCAATCGATGACACGGAAGTTGGCAAGGTAATGGAATATTTAATCGCTCCGGTTGTAAGATCCCACACTTTCCAGGTGAAGTCACCGCTACCCGATGCTAACGACTTTCCGTCGGGCGAAAAGGCTATGGAACTCACCGTCGACGTGTGCCCTTTAAGGGTCCGTAGTTCTGCGCCCGTGGCTACGTTCCAGAGCTTAATCGTGTCGTCAAAACTGCCGGTCACTACCATTTTCGAATCTGGGCTGAAGGCGGTGGCTAAGATTGAATCTGCATGGCCCTTGAGGTCAACCGAATGCACCATCGTCTTAACGGTGTACAGTCGTCCAAGCGCATCGGCACTGCCGGTGACCAAGTATTGACCGTCGCCCGAGAACCGAACGGAATTGATCTGCCGGTTTCCCTGGCGCGCGCCAACTTTGGTCGCGCTTTGACTGGGTTGCGAGGTAAGCAACAGCAACCCAAAGCACACCGCCCCCGTTAAAGAGGGGAAGCATGGCAAAGGAAAATTCTTGTAAAACCGACTAGGCATAAACCAATAGTCGGTTAACTCCTCCCCATATTTCGGTGCATTTCACAATCAAACAATCGGGTTACCGATTATGAATCTCGAATACAAAGCGTAATTGAATGGTCAGCCAAAAACAAGGCACAGCCCAAGCATTAGATTGCAGAATCGAGGAAGGGAAGTTTTAATACGGAAACACCGAAACGGTGTTTCGACTCAGCTCAAATGGTGCCCAGGAAAGGACTCGAACCTTCACGCCCTTGCGGACTCTGGCACCTGAAGCCAGCGCGTCTACCAATTTCACCACCTGGGCCCGAACCGATAGGATACCCAAAGAGTTTGCTCATCAAGCGAGCAAATGGCATGAGCACCCGTAGACCTACTTACCGTATCCGTACTGACAGTGAACCTTCGGGTTTCTGAGGGTGCATGGATTACTACCGGGTTGCCCAGTCAGTCGGGGTGGAACTCATCATTTGCAAGCGCAGGTTGGAATCGCCTTAGGCAAAGGCATTCACAGAGTCCGCCGCGCTCGCAGGGATGGGTTTTTTAGGCATGGTTCTCTCGGGCGAACATTTTGTACAAGAAGGTCTCATCAGCAGCGACCAGCTGCAGATGGCGATTGACAAGCAGCGTGAATTGGGTGGAAATGAATCCATCGCCAAGGTGCTGGTTGGAATGGGCCTTATCGCAGAGCGAGACCGCGTTCGCTGTTTGGGCAAAATTTGGGGCGTTCCGTACATTGATGTTCACGACTGTGTGCCCACACCGGAAGCCCTTGCCGCCTTAAGCCCCCAACTTAGCAAGAAGTTTCGCGCACTGCCTATAGATCGCCAAGATCGACGATTGGTGGTGGCAATGGCCAATCCACTCGATATCTTTGTCATAGACGAAATCCGGATGACCAGCGGATTAGAGATTGAGCCGATGATCGCGGTAGAAGAAGACCTGCTGGTTGCAATCTCCAACTACTACAAGGTCGACGTCAACGTCAACGACGCACTTGCAGGAGTGATGAAAGACTTTGATGGTGGCTCGGTCGAACTCTCCAGCATCGAAGATGAAGAGCTAAGCGAAGCAGAACTTAGAGAGATGGGTGAAGACGCCCCCATCATTCGCTTGGCAAACCTCATCATCAGCCAGGGCGTAGCCGACAAATGCTCGGACATCCACATGGAACCGCAAAAAGACGGCCTTCGGGTGCGATACCGCGTGGACGGCGTGATGATTGACGGCATGAAACTGCCACGAAAAGTCATAGCGCCACTTACCAGCCGCATGAAAATCATGTCAGACATGGACATCGCCGAAAAGCGGGTTCCTCAAGACAATCGAATTACCGCTACCGTAGGAGGGAAGGAGTACGACTTTCGCGTAAGCACGCTTCCCCTGGTGTACGGCGAAAAAATCGTGATGCGTGTTCTGGATAAGGGCGGCATCAACGTGGGACTCAGCAAACTGGGGTTTTTAGAACAAAATCTTAAGCACGTAGAAAATATGTGTTCTAAGAGCTACGGCATCATTCTCGTCACCGGACCTACTGGCTCTGGAAAATCCACCACGCTGTATTCCATTCTCAACAAGATCAATACGGGGGAAAACAACATCATCACCATTGAAGATCCGGTTGAGTATGAACTCGCGGGCATCAATCAGTGCGGTGTGAATAAAAAGGCGGGAATGACCTTCTCCACCGGGTTGCGAGCGATGATGCGTCAAGATCCCGACGTGATCATGGTCGGTGAAGTTCGTGACAACGAAACCGCCACGATCGCCATGGAAGCGGCCCTCACGGGCCACTTGGTGCTCAGCACGCTTCACACTAACGATGCGGCTTCTGCCCCCACCCGTTTGATCGACATGGAAGTGGAGCCGTTCCTAATCTCCTCGTCGTTGATCGGAGTTCTGGCCCAAAGACTCATTCGGGTCATCTGCCCAAACTGTAAAGAAGCATACACCGCACCCAGAGAAGCACTCTTGCGCTACGGCTTTCCCATCCCAGAAGAAGTAGGTGCGGATACCCACGGAGAGATCACTCTCTTTAAGGGAAAGGGGTGCGAGAAGTGCAAAGGAACCGGTTACAAGGGGAGAACCGGCGTGCACGAAATTATGATGCTCACGGACGAGATTCGAGATCAGATTCTGGAACGTTCGCCCAGCCATATTTTGCGCAATCTTGCCGTCGCCCATGGCATGAAGACGCTTCAAGTGGATGCAGTTTCCAAAATCCTGATGGGCGTCACGTCGGTTGACGAAGTGCTTCGAGTGATCTATGCCTAACGGCAAGAGGTCCGGATTCCTAGAATTAGAAATAGCCATCTGAGGGACATATCCAAATGCTATCTGCCACCACCATCAATTTAAATTCATGCTTGTCCACTCTGATCGGCCGCGTAAGTGAGCTCGCAGTGCTACCTCACGTAGTGTTTCGCGTGCTGGAGATTTCAAACCAAGAAGACGCTCCCAATTCGGCAATGGAGGCGGCAATCACGATTGATCCAGGTTTTACCACCAAGGTACTCACCATGGCCAACAGTGCAGCATACGGGCTGCCCAGGAGGGTGACCTCAGTTAAGGAAGCCATCATGTTCCTAGGGGTGAGAACCGTTCGATCCATCGCCATGACGGTGGGCGTATTTGATCTCTTTGCCGGCAAAAACGACACAGAATCACTGCGGCGGCGAAGCTGGTGGCGGCACTCGGTAGATTCGGCCATCTGCGCCAAGTGGTTGGCATCAAAGCATCGATTGCCAAATCCCGAAGAAGCCTACACTTGTGGCCTCCTTCATAACATCGGCAAGACACTGCTGGATAAGTTTGGCGCTAAAGATTACACCCAAGTCACCGTGATCATCGACCTTGGCGTGGATGTACTGCTTGCAGAGGACCAAATATACGGTTGTCACCACACCGACGTGTCTGTGGAGACCGCTCGAAAATGGGGATTGCCTGACTCTTTGCTTTACGGTTTAGACTACCGAACGCCGCCCGAGAGCGGTGACGAATTTGGTTGGCTAAGGGCCTGCACTGCGCTCGCCAGTCAGATTAGTATCGCCGCCAGAGATGGAGCAAATCCGGATCAATTTGTCCTGCCGGCATGGGCGCTATCCATTCTTGGAAAGACAGATGTCGACGCAAATGACCTGGTGTTGGGTGCAACGAACGCCATTGCAGTCAACGGCTTGTAGCTCAATCGATAATTCTTAGTAGGTGGGATGGCCTTAACGGGTCAATTGTGGAACAAGAGTATTGCTATGTCGAGCGGTTTTAGTTGGAACAAAGTGTTGGGAGAAGCAGATGCGCCGGTGAACCCGGCGGTGGCGGAAGGTTTGGCGATTGACCCGGTGACGGGGCAACCATTGCCACTTCGGCCAAGCGTGTCAGAAAATCCCTTTCTGTCCGAACCCGTACCGGCCGTACCTCAGCCGGTGGCGAGTGATCACCTCACACCGTCGGTGGTGACATCACATTCAGTCTCTCAGTACGTCCCAGAGCCGGTTCCGCTGGTGTCAATCGGAGCCAATGCCTTGGCAATTGAGCCTATGGCTGTTCGGTTAGAGGTTGTAGAAGCGCACCAACCACCCCAACCTCAGCAACTCGAGCCGCCCATCAGCATTTCGCAGGCTACGTCAAATGCGCCGGCAAATCCATTCTTGGTTGCGTCCAATCCTTCTGGCTCTGCACAATCAGCGCCGGTTGGTAAACCTGAAGTCATTCCGTACGAGGGTGGTTCACAACCATCGGCTCCGGTTCTCATCCCCGCGACCCTCTCCGCCTCAGAACCGGTTGTTGATGTAATGGTTCTCAACCCGCCCGTTGCGACAATCGCACCTCAGATAGTGGAACCTCCGGTGGTAACGGCAGTAGTTGCTCCAGCTCCAGCTCCACCGGTATTAGTGGCTCCTCCTATGGCGGCACCGCCGGTACAGGCAGCGGCTATAGCGGTGACCAGACCCATTGAAGTAGGGGCACCAAAATCTCAGTATCAACCCGCTCCCGTACCTAGAGACGTGTTTGCCAAGCCAAAGGAAGAGCCAAAATATGCCTCGACGGAGCCGGCGGCACGGGTCCTTCAGGGAGATGCCAGCGTTAGGAGCCTTGCCGACATTCACATTGATGACATTCTGAGAGTAGCGATAGACCGTAAGGCTTCCGATATTCACCTCACGGTGGGTTTGCCGCCCATGATGCGAATGGATGGGGACATCGTACCGCTCCCGTTTGAGACTCTGACCGCGCAGGATACGCGAAGACTGGTTTATGACGTTCTGAGCAACGAGCATGTGCAGAAATTTGAAACCAAGCACGAGCTTGACTTTGCTCATGCCGTAAAGGGACTCGCCCGTTTTCGGTTCAACGTGTATTTGCAACGAGGATCCGTGGCCGGCGCGCTCCGTGCGATTCCCACCAAAATTCCTTCATTTGATACTCTGGGGCTACCACCCATCGTTCGAGAGGTTTCGAAGCGAACTTCGGGCCTAATTCTGGTTACCGGGCCCACCGGTTCCGGTAAGTCCACCACCATCGCATCCATGGTCGACGACATCAATGAGACCCGCCAGAACCATATTTTGACCATTGAAGACCCGATCGAATACCTGCACACGCATAAGAAGTGCATGGTCAATCAGCGCGAACTTCACGCGGACACCTTTTCGTTCCACGATGCGCTAAGAGCCGTGCTTCGAGAAGACCCAGACATTATCCTGGTGGGTGAACTCCGAGATCTGGAAACAATTGAAGCCGCACTGACTCTGGCGGAAACTGGGCACTTAGTCTTTGGAACGCTTCACACCCGAAACGCACCTTCTACAATCGACCGAATCATTGACGTTTTCTCCAGCGATCAGCAAGATCAGATTAGGGTGTTGTTGGGCAACACGTTAGAAGGTGTCGTTTCGCAGCAGCTTCTCCCCAAACTAGGCGGCGGAAGATGCGCCGCAATTGAGGTGATGCTGGGAACGCCGGCGATCAAGAACTTGATTAGAGAAGGGAAGACGCACCAGATGTATTCCAGCATAGAAACGTCTTCTCAAATTGGCATGCAGACGATGGACCGATCACTATCCGAACACTTCCGCAATGGCCGGTGTTCTTATGAAGAATGCCTCATGCGTGCGGTGGATAAAGAAACGTTCTCACGGCTCGCAAAGGGTGGGTAGCTTCCCTCATATGCGTTTAGTTAGCCAACTGCAGGATGAATTGCCTTGACGTTTTGAGCCTCTTTTACGTTAGATCAACTCACAAAAGACCGATCAAATGGACCCAGAGGAGCCTAACTCAATTTAGATGCCAGCTACACTATCGCCGGCTTTTTGCTTTATGGTCGTCAATAATCGCTCCTGGCAAACCTTCTTAATGTGGCATCGCCAACGCCATAGCGCCAAGGCCCACGCCCGCGAAGATCGCTCCCACCACGCTACACGCACAAAAGCCGATGCCCCACGCGACCCAGGCTCTTTGCACCTGGTTAAAATGGTCAACCGACTCAAATCGTCCACTCTTCCAAGCCAATTGATTTCCAACCTTGCCGAGATAAATCGAAAATGCAAGTTGCAAAATCCAACCTATCCCCACTATTACACTGACCACAGTGGCTTGCTTTGCACCCTTTGCAATCGCCTCCAAGGCGTATGCGGTTATGGTTATCGTCAACATGTGAAGAGTGATGTATGCCTTGTGGTTGAGTCCCCAAATCCAATTCCAGAAAAACGCACCCCAATTGAATCTGCCCATGATTTCGGCGGGCACTACATTGGGATCGTAGGTGTTGCGGGCCCTGGGATAGCCAGATTCAACAAATTGACCGGGCGGTACTGCGCCATAAGCGGCGGTTGGATCTGCGTAACTGGCTTGCGCAGGGGCGTCGCCCATGATGTTTCCGGGGGCAGATACGGGGCCAAAGTTAAGGCCAGGCACCTGAGAGGCCAACCCCTGGATTCCATCGGCCGATCGCTCCACCTTGCTGTTCGGCAGGAGTCGACCATCGGCAATCCACTGATTCAACGTGGCCAAATCGGCGGGCCCGTACTTATCTCCATTGTCTCCAACTACATAAAATTCCATCAAATCTCCAGTAGATATTGTAACCGTTACAGCGGTAAGACGTTGCGAGTCCCTGGTTTAGTGGCGGGGATGTTTGCTAGCCAATCTGGTAATTCGTCGGGCGCATAGCTTTCGGCTTGCACTCGATAGGCACCAAACAGAGGGACACCCAGATCAAGTCCGGGCGCTGAGCGGTCGATGAGTACGGCAAATGAACCCACGTGCCCACCCGCACGCTCGATTGCGGTGCGGGTTTCAACCAACGAAGTTCCGGTTGTCAGTACATCATCCACTATCAAACATCGCGTGCCATGACTAAGGGTTTTTCCGC
This sequence comes from Fimbriimonadales bacterium, assembly GCA_038212035.1. Taxonomy (GTDB): domain Bacteria; phylum Armatimonadota; class Fimbriimonadia; order Fimbriimonadales; family Fimbriimonadaceae; genus Fimbriimonas. Next base: position 26,786 of record JBBQUZ010000007.1, on the reverse strand, counting down.
GCCGAAGGGTTTTTACGCCGTTCTCCGTTTCCACATAAACGGCGGGTAAGCCCATTAGCCTGGCCACTTCAAAGGCAATAATAATGCCACCTGTTGTCGGCCCGGCAACGGTTTGGATCCCGGTATCCGTAAACTCACGGGCGATCACCGCGCAAAGGGCACTGAGGACATCGGGTCGCTCTAAAACCCGGAATTTTTCAAAATAGACGCCACTGTGGCGACCACTGGTAAGCACAAAGTGACCGTGCAAGATTGCTCCCGAAGATTCTAACAATTCTCCAAGATTCACGGTGGGTTGACCCACCTGCAACCCATCAATTTCCACGATAGGGAAGGTACCCGTTCCTGAACCGGTTCCCCTCCGGTATCATGGCCAACACACATGACCACAGTGGATATCAATATCTCAGCCGGCCAAGAGCAACTCAAGGAAGCCTTTCTTTGGCGCCTTTGCCGGGAGTTTGACGTGAAGGTAAACGTTAGAAAGGCTAGTGTTGATACCGATTACGGTTGGATGCAGTTGACATTGGAAGGACCCGTTGAAGAAATTCAGAGAGCCACCGCATGGCTCATGACCACCGGGATGCATATTGAGGCGCTTCAGCGCGCCGTTGGTGCATGAGCCCGTTTGCTCCCTATCTGCCGGAGGATTTTTCGGATTTTTGGGCCGAGGCTATTCAAGAGGCTCGCGCCGAAGGTTTGGACTATCATCGCGGGTTGGTAAATGCGTACGATTGGCCCGGATTTCAGATTGAGACTATCTCCTTTCGGGGAATGGGCGGTCGTCAACTTCACGGCTGGTTAGCCTATCCTCCGGGAGCTAGGCGTCTCCCAGGCTTTGTTTGGCTACCACCCTACGGTCAGGAATCTAAGTTGCCGGATGCGTACGGAACCCGACCCGGATTTGCCAGTCTTAGTTTTAACTTTCATGGCCACGACGCATTTCACCAAGAAAAATATGTCCAATCGCGCGGCTATTTTGCCGAGGGAGCGGAGTCGCCAGAGACGTGGGTGTTCCGCCGAATGATTCAGGATGCCTTTATCGCCACTCGAGTACTCCAAGCTCAAGTGGAGGTGGATGAAGAACGCATCGGAGCGGCCGGCATGAGCCAAGGCGGCGGGTTAGCCATTGCTCTGGGCGCGTGGTGCCCCATCATTAGGTGCGTGGTTGCCGATATGCCCTTTTTAGGTGCCGTCAAAGACACGCTAACCAGCAACGTGTACCGGTATCCACTCAAAGAACTGGTAGATGCAATGACAACTCTCCCGCTAGGAGAGGTAAGAATTCTGAACACGGTGGCGTACTTTGACACCGTGAACCAAGCCACATTTTGTAAAGTTCCTACTCACGTGAGCCTTGGCCTTAAAGACCCCGCCTGCAAACCAGACACTGTACAAGCCATCTACGATGCCCTACCCGGGATCAAGCACTTGGAAGTCTATGATTGGGGGCATGACTGGCATCCCAGTATGATTGCGAACAATGAACGATGGCTGGCTGAGCATCTCGGCAAACCGATCACTCCCCCCAATTTCGCATGAAAATCCTTCAGTTGGGAACATCGCTCACCCACTGGGGGGGTATCGAGCGGTACATCAAAATCCTTTCCGTTGGGTTGCGGGAGTCTGGCATGAGCGTAAGGGTTGCGTGCCCTCCGGGATCTCCACTAGAAAAGCATGTAGCAAGTGAAACGGCGCCAATCCAATTGCGCTTTAAGTGGGACTGGCGAGTCTACTTGGCACTCCGCCAAGAGATGAGGGTGAATCAGCCAGATATTGTGCACATTCACTACAGTCCCGAATTTTTCATGGGGGCGTTGGCGGCTAAGTCTTTACGTTGCAAGGTTGTTCTCACTCGCCATGTGGCTCTGCCGTGGCCTCGCCCCAAGGCAAATATTTACGACCGCCTCTTTGACCACATCATTCCGGTGTCTGAGGCGGTTCAGCGCCAACTAGTCCTAAGTGGAATCAGTCCTAACAAAATGACGGTGGCTAAGGCCGGCAATGATGCGCTAGTTCCCACGATAGCTAGAGACACGATGCGGCACCAATTACAGATTGCGTCGGATGTCCTTCAGGTGGGGTCCTTTGGAAGGTTGGCCAACGAGAAGGGCGTGGACGTGGCAATTGACGCCATAAAGAAGTCAACCAGGGTTCACTTAAACGTCTTCGGAGCAGGACCGGCGGAGGCAAGCCTAAGGGCGCAGGCTCAGGGTCTTTCTGTGACTTTTCACGGAGTACTGGAAGACGTTGCCAACGAAATGAGTGCGATGGACGTAGTCGTCATTCCCAGCATCTGGGAAGAGGCCTTTCCTTATGCGGCCCTAGAATCGCTCTCGCTGGGAATTCCGGTAATTGCTTCCAACATCGGCGGGCTACCGGAGGTTATTTCAGATCGGCACAACGGACGCCTGTTCGTGCCCGGTGATTCAGATTCCCTGGCCCGAGTATTTTCAGAACTTGTTGCTGATCCCAACCAAATTAAACCGATGGGAGAACGCGGTAGAGCGCTCCACGCATCTACCTACACAGTTGAAAAGATGGTGGAACGCATTTCTGCAGTGTATCGGTCCATCGTGTAAATTGCTTAAAGTTTTAGGGCGGCGCGGCGCGCCAAATCAATCGCGACTACGGGTTCAAGGAGCTCCCGCAGTCGACGTAAAGGCCATTGAGTGGCGGCATCGGACATCGCGTGCTCTGGGTCAGGATGGGTCTCCACAAAAAGAGCATCTATTCCTACCGCCGCCGCCGCGCGAGCCATGGCGGGAATCGTTTCGCGCACGCCTCCGCTGGAAGATCCCAGGCCACCGGGGCGTTGCGCAGAGTGCGTGGCGTCAAAGCACACGGGCACGCCAAATGATCTCATCGTTTCCAGGCCGGGCATGTCCACAATCAGCGTATTGTAGCCAAAAGAAGTCCCGCGCTCCGTTAACATCACGCCGTTTGCCTGAGCCGCTTGGAGTTTAGCTACGATGTTTTGGGTGTCCTGAGGGGCCAGGAATTGACCTTTTTTTACATTGACAGGCTTACCCGTTGCCGCCGCCGCAAGCAGTAAATCCGTTTGTCGGCATAAGAAAGCGGGGATTTGAAGGATATCCGCAACTTGACTTACTGGGAGGGCTTGTTCCGGCAGGTGGATATCCGTCGTCGTGGGCAAATCAAGCTCCGCGTGAATGGATCTCAAAATATCCAGCCCCGCCTCTAAACCCTCTCCCCGACTGGTTGAGATAGAGGTGCGGTTTGCCTTGTCAAACGACGCCTTAAATATGTAAGGAAGTCCCAACTCATCTGCGAGTTGCTTAACCGTTCCCGCAATATCGTGGCAGAGTTGCTTTGATTCAGCCAAACAAGGTCCAGCGATCAACACGAGGGGACCGCCACCCATCGTGATTGACCCTATCGAAAAGGGCCTAAGCAATACCAATCCAACGCTTGAGGCGGTAAACGGTGGTATCTCGGTTGAGCTGGGCAATCGCCCGGGTCAGCGGCACTCCTTTGGGGCAAACCTTAACGCAGTTCTGAGCGTTTCCGCATCCGGTGATGCCTTCTTCGCTGGTCAGGAAATCTAAACGATCACTTTCCAGCGTCTTTCCGACCGGGTGGAGATTGAAGAGGAGAGCCTGGCCGAGTGCGGCAGGACCCACAAAGCTAGACCGCTCGTTAATCTGGGGACAGGCTTCTAAGCAACATCCGCAACTCATACATCGAGACAGCGCGTACCTAAGCTGACGCACATGGTCGTCTTGGGGTGCCGCCATACCGAGGTCGTAGGAGCCATCAATGGGCACCCAAGCTTTGATCTTCTTGAGATTCACAAACATGACCGAGCGATTGACGATGAGGTCTCTAATGAGCGGAAATTTGCTCATGGGCTCTAAAGTCACGTGGTACGTGTCGCCCCTTATTTCACCGACTTCTTCGACGAGAGCAGTGCAGGCCTGCCTAACCATCCCGTTGACAATCATCGTGCAGGATCCGCAGACCTCTTCTAGGCACGCGGCATCCCAAGCGGGCGGTTCTACGGTTTTGCCCTCAACCGTGACGGGCTTCTTTCGAACTTCCATGAGGGCCGAGATCACGTTGATCTTGTCGGTCACAGGAATTTCAAATTCGTCGTAATATCGGTCAGATTCGGCCGTGTTCTGGCGAGCTACCCGGACACGGAGTTTAGTGGGTGTGGCGGTGGCAGTCATGTCGTATATATGGGTACGAGTTTAGAGCGGCTTAAGTGGCAAACTTGCCAAAGCAAGCCCGCTCCCCTGGTAATATGGCACGAGAGATGACAAGCGCGCTTGCGCAACCTGAAATTGAGCGAATTTCGATCCTCGGAGTTCCGGTTGACCGGCTTTCCATGGATCAGACCATGGCCCGTATTGAAGCATTCATTGCTTCGGGCCAACATCACTTTATTATCACGGCGGATGCTTGCGGAATTGTTCAGGCGCAAACCGATCCCGAGTTAAAGGCGCTGTACTTTCAAGCAGATCTGGTAACTCCGGACAGCGCAGGAGTTCTATGGGCGGCAAGACGCCAGAACCAGCCGATAGGCGCGCGGGTGAGCGGAGTCGATTTAGTCGACCGGATTTGCGCAAGAAGCGCGGATAAAGGCTACCGCATCTTCTTCTTAGGCGCCGCGCCTGGAGTGGCCGAACTGGCGGCAGAGAGACTCCGGCTTAAGCATCCTGGGTGCAACATCGTGGGGGCTCGCCACGGATATTTTCCTCCGGAGAGCGATGAAGTGGTGGCTCAGGAAGTTGCGGAGTTCCGGCCGGATGTGTTATTTGTCGCAATGGGGATTCCGCGCCAGGAGAAATTCATCCAAACCACCGCTTCGGTTGTTGGCGCCAAGGTCTCGATGGGCGTCGGTGGTTCATTGGATGTATTTAGCGGAAGGACTAAGCGAGCACCGATACTATTCCAAAGATTACGCGCCGAATGGCTTTGGCGACTTTTGCTAAATCCCACCAAGATCGCCAAGGTTAAACTTCTTCCACGGTTTGTATCTCTGGTTCTCCGCCAAGCCCGATGAAGATTTACACAAAGACAGGAGACTCTGGCTTAACGGGGCTCGTAGGTGGAGGTCGGATTCCTAAGACTTCATTGCGGATCAACGCGATTGGCGACGTGGACGAACTGAACGCCTGCCTGGGGTTGTCTCGGGTTTTGATCAATGACCTGGAGCTAACAAACATGCTGGAAGAGGCCCAAAACCGACTCTTTGACTTAGGTTCAGAGTTGGCTTGTCCGCCAGAAATGCGGGATCGAAATGCATTCCTAACCGAGGCACACGTTGGGCAGTTAGAGCATTCCATCGACCGGTTATCAGATCAGCTTCCGCCGCTACGCAACTTCATTCTTCCTGCTGGTTCGGAAGCGGCCGCTCGATTGCACCTAGCCCGGTGCGTGTGCCGGAGGGCAGAACGGTCTGTTTTGGCATTCCAGGAAAATCAAAGTATTCGACCCGTCATTATTCAGTATCTCAATCGTCTATCAGATTGGCTCTTCATGGCTGCGCGCCGATCCAACGTTATTGTGGATGTTTCGGACGTTGAGTGGCAAAAGGCTTAACCAATGGAAAAAATATGATCGCTCTAGCGCTTTGCCTTGCCTCCCTAACGGCTGCGGGTCAAGAAGCACCCACGCCGGGTTCGCTGATTTCCAATCTGATGACTCGGTATGCAAGCGCAAGCACAATGTCTGGCCACGTAGAGTTTTCCCAATCTGCTCAGAACGTTACCGTTCACATTACGACTGATTTTGCTTACATTCGGCCCAACCGAATCTTCATCCATCAAACTACAGCCACTGGCGACCGACCCTCCGCCTTATTGGTCAGTGATGGGCAAAGATTCGCTTATGATCGGCCGCCGTCGTCGCTAGGGCCACCAAGGTTTGTGGAGAGAGTCAGCCAAAATGGTCGTTCATTGTCTTTGGGAGACTTTTACTCTGCGGCTCACCTAAGTTTGCTGGACAGATCCCCCGCCCTAGACATCGCAATCGGCGCGAATTTGGACCTGCGGAAGCTCCGCGAGCAATGGTCTGAGATGCAGGTTTCTGGAACGGTTCAAGAAGAGGGCGTTTCCGCCTTCCGCATCATCGGCAATTGGCGTGATCGCGCCGACCACCCTGTCCTTGGCACATTCTCCATGGATATATCCCAAGCGGGAGATCTCGTTAGATACGAGCAACGCCAAAAGGTGGGTATTCCCAGAGAAGCCGGGGGGGGAACTGTAGACGTCACTTCAATTTGGACCAGCACGATTAAGGTAGAAGCACCGGTTGATTCTTCGATTTTTACCGATATAAGGTAAGTGGGCAGACCGAATATCACAAACTGCTACAAACGTGAGATTTTTTGATTCGTCAAAAAAAATATTTTCTGGTAGATTAAGATCATGACTGGTGTGGTGAAACGCATTGGCTTTGGGGACCTCAAAAAAGGCATGGCCGCAAAAATTATTGCGGTCCAGGGCTGTTCTTGTGAGTTAACTCGTTTAAAGGAAATGGGCCTCACTCCAGGCACCACCTTCCGAGTTGTGAAGATAGCGCCGCTGGGAGACCCCATCGAAATTGATGTACGAGGCTACCGTCTTTGTCTCCGAAAGTGCGAGACTTGCGAATTTGAAATTGAGCTCGTTGACTGAGTTCGCCCCTGTCGTTACAACGTCGACTCGCCCCAAGCTCCTTGCGGTGGTGGGTAACCCCAATTCGGGCAAGACAACACTTTTCAACTCTTTGACCGGCTCCCGCCAGAAGGTAGGCAACTATGCTGGCGTTACCGTAGAGAAGGTTTCGGGCACGCTAACGTTGCCCAGCGGGCCAGTGGAATGCATTGACGTTCCCGGGATGTATTCCATGGTCCCCGTTTCAGAAGACGAGCGCGTGGCCGCAGACGTGGTGAAAGGTGACGCCGACATGGGGCGACCTCCAGATCTCTTAGTTTGCGTTATCGACGTCACGAATTTAGAAAGAAACCTCTATCTGTTTAGCCAGTTGGCTGAAGTTGGGTTGCCCGTTCTGGTTGCCTTGACCATGGTAGATCGGCTTAAGTCGTCTGGTAAAGCGGTAGACCTCATCGCTTTGGCCAACCGTCTTGGCGTTGACGTGGTTCCGGTGGTTGGCCATAAGGATCAGGGCATCCAAGACCTGATTAGCGCAATTGATTCAAATCTGAAATCTCCAAAAACGCCGCTGATTCCGTCATTTAGAGTGGAAGGCCCGGCTGTACTTGCCCTTCGAGACCGCTTGAGTCGGTTGGGCGTGGATGAGAGTACATCGGAGCTTCATGATCTGTTGCAGAATCCGCAAAGTGATCTGTGGCAATACACCGCAAACTTTCCCGAACTGCAAGAAGACTTGGAGCTTGCGGTAGATGAACTGGCAAAGCAAGACCCCGATGATACAGTTACCCAGCGCTATGCCTGGGCCGCCCGAATTCAGTCAGAAACCATCCGAATTGAACGGCCAGTGCGTCAACTTACAACCACCGACCGCATCGACCTTGTGCTGACCCACCGGGTGTTTGGTCTGGCCGTATTTGTTGCCTTGATGTTCCTGGTTTTTCAATCCATCTACACATTTGCTCAACCGGTGATGGATGTTATCGATCGGGGCTTCAGCGGGTTGGCAGACCTGGTGGGCAAACCCCTCTCGCCAATTCCCGTCTTAAAATCGTTAGTGGTGGACGGGATCATCCACGGCGTGGGGTCAATGTTGGTGTTCCTTCCCCAAATATTAATCTTGTTCTTTTTTATTGCGGTTCTTGAGGGCACCGGATACTTAGCGAGAGCTGCCTTTTTGATGGACCGGCTTTTGGGATGGTGCGGACTGAATGGTCGAGCCTTCATTCCGCTCCTATCAAGCTTTGCTTGCGCGATTCCGGGAATCATGTCTGCCCGCGTCATGCCAGATCCTAAGAGTCGCCTGGCCACCATCCTTGTGGCCCCATTGATGTCTTGCAGTGCCCGGTTGCCCATTTATCTTTTGTTGATTGGCGCTTTTATCCAGCCCAGATACGGAGCATTTTGGGCCGCCTTCACTCTGTTTGCCATGCACCTGCTTGGGTTGGTTGTTGCCATTCCACTCGTTTGGATATTTAATCGCAGGCTGATTCGGGGCAAAAGACTGCCGTTCATGTTAGAGCTGCCGCCCTATCAGATGCCTAAGTGGCGAGACGTTTGGCTCTCAATGTACAATCGGGGCCGCATCTTTGTTAAAACGGCAGGCACGATCATTGTGGTCATGTCCATTGCCATATGGGCCCTTGGGTATTTCCCTCAACTTACGCCGGAGCAAAAGGCTCAGGTTCGCCAATCTGTGGTGATGAATGACGCCAAAGCGAGCAAGGCAGAAATTGACCGGGTGCTTCAAGAGAAGCAATTGGCGGGATCGGTGCTCGGACGATTTGGAAAGACGATTGAACCCGTATTCATTCCGGCGGGTTTCGATTGGCGTATCACGACTTCCATCTTGGCCGCGTTCCCGGCCCGGGAAACCGTAGTGCCGTCATTGGGAATCATCTTCTCGTTGGGGGGAGACGTAGACTCCTCCACGAGAACCCTCCAAATTTCGTTGGCCGATGCTAAGTGGCCAGACGGCCGGCCACTGTTTACTCCGTGGACTGCGGTTGGCCTGATGGTCTTCTTTGCATTGTGCGCACAGTGCTTCTCCACGCTTGCCACGGTGGCAAGAGAAACAAACTCTTGGAAGTGGCCCGCGTTTATGTTCTGTTACATGACCGCGCTGGCCTATATCTTTGCGGTGGGAATTCAACAACTGTCTCGGTTGTTTTAACGCCAAAGGTATTGTTGTTTTGTGCCAGCGGATTCTCAAGATATATTGGCCCGAGTGCAGAAATCGGGGGTGGCGGCGGCATCGCTCATGGACCTCGTTGCCGTGGGATTCTCTCGTAGAGCGGAAGATGCCAACCAAGCCGACGAGATGGCAAAGAGCCTTCTGCGACGGTTCAGCGCCATCCAAGGTCTCCAGTCTGCCTCGGCAATGGATCTCCGGGACTTAACCGGTCTAGAAGCCTTTGAAGTGATACGAGCCCAGGCACTGATGGAGATTGGTCGCCGGATCAGCAACGCGGGGAAAGGAGAGGTTAAGTTCGTGAATCGCCCACAAGACGTGGCCGCCCTTCTCAGCTACCTCAACCAAGAAAAGCGCGAACACTTTGTTGCCGTTCTTCTTGACGCCCAAGGCGGCCTAATCCGGATTGCCACAATCCACGTGGGAACCCTCACTTCGAGCATTGTGGGGCCAAGAGAAGTGTTTAGGGAAGCCATAAGAGATGGAGCTTCTAGCGTGATTGTTGCCCACAACCACCCCAGCGGAAACCCAGAGCCGAGTCCGGAAGACATCCACGTGACCAACTTATTGGTGGAAGTGGGAAAGATGTTGGATATCTCGGTAGATGACCACGTCATTATTGGCGATCCGGGGTTTGTGAGCCTTCGGCAACGCGGCGTTATTCGTGGTTAGGCATTCTTCAACCTCGATGCCCTAAACTAGCCGCATGTCGCAAGAATGGGATGCAGTCCTTACCAGCCTTCGTGAAAGAGCGCAGGCCATGCATGACGCAAGGGAAGCCGTGTTGGTCCGGTGCCGAAAACTGGGACAGTTGTCTGCTCGGTCAATCCGTCATGTCCATCGCCACCAATTTGCCGAGGCGGAAGAATTGCTGGAGCAGGCTAAGGCGGAGGCGCAGGCGGCTCGAGACTTGCTCCGTCCATTCCCCGAATTAAACTCTGCCTACCTGCATGACACAGAAAAGGAGATGGTAGAAGCCGCAGCCGTCCTGGCCATTGTCCATAACCGACCCTACCCTTCAGCGGACGAACTCGGAGCGCAAGTGATGAGTTACCTCAATGGTATGGGAGAGGCCGCCAGCGAAGTGCGCCGGTTTGCCCTTGATGAAATGCGGAGAGGGAACACCGAAGCCGCCGAAAAGATTTTGACGCAAATGGAAATGATCTACGAAGACCTTATCACCTTTGACTTTGCCGATTCTATGACCGGTGGACTCAGACGCACCTGCGACGCTCTCAGAGCAGTAGTGGAGCGCACACGTAGCGATCTCACGGCGACGAGTGTTCAGCAAGAATTGATTAGGGAGCTTCGAAAGCGCTGACCTTATTCAAAGGGTAGATTTTCCGGCGGCACGGGGCGAGACACGGCCCGCTTTGGCTCCGCCTTCAATCCGGTCAATGTCATCAGAATTGACGTGAGGTGAAGACCCGTGCTTACCAGAAGCGGAAAAACAATAATCATGTTGGCCGAACCTGCTTTACCGCCTCTGGCATGAATGCCTGCTATGCCAAGCAGGGCTTGCAGATCATCTCGCATCAAAAACAACCAAAATGCGCACAGAATCCATCCGCCAAAGATAACCGCACCCTTCACGTTCTGCCCCGTCACAAACTGGCCGGCTCCGGGAAGGATTATCGATAGAACAGTGGCCCACTTTGCATTGGCTAAAGACTCGTTATTACCCAGCAAAACGGAATCGGACAAGCCACGCTGCAACATTTCCTCCGGACTTAAACGATTAGCGGTTCTTAAGACCGACTCGGCATACTTTCTCTCAATTGAAGCGTTCTGGGGGGCGATTTTGTGAGCTTTGGCGTAGATGACACGGGCTTCGCCCGCACGACTTGCCTCCATCAATTCGTCGGCTTGCACTTCCAGAATCGGTGGGTGATTGGGGGCTAGTCTCACCGCTTCATCCAGGAGCTTGCGGGCAACGGTGGCATTTCCCCGCATTTTCTCAACGCGATAGCGTCGTACCAGACCCTCAATCTGCTGGGACGTCCGTTCGTCAACCGGCAGAAAAGGCTCAGTCTCTTCGGCGTCAGGTTCGGGCACAGGAACGGCAATCGTAGCTACAAGGGAATCAATCACTAGGCGAATAGCCTCCTGCACATCCGGGTCATCCGCCCGCATCCGCTTTGCCTTCAGATTCTCTATCTCCGCTTTAATTGCTTCCGGGTCCGGCATTATTCGTCCGACGTGGAGTCTGACTCATTTTGATCCATTTCTGACGGACGGACGGTTTCGATGCTAGAGACCAGGGAAGGTTCGATCTGTTTCTGACGTTGATTAAAGTTGGAAAGAGCCACGCTTAGCTCAAATGAGACCTCAATGAGGTGGGTTAGCCAGCGATTGTTTCCGTGGATTGCTTTCCATTGCGGAGTCCAGCCAAAGAGGAGCGGAGACAAAACATCCTCGTCAAATAGCCGGTGGGTATCAATGAGTTGCTCAAGCGTTTTTAGCCACCGAGCGGAACCGATCTGTACCCATTCAGAGTCACCCGGACCAGCATCATTGATTCGTCGAATGTAGCGAGTTACGCCATCGACCACCTGACTATCCATTTGCTGTTGACGATAAAACGAGTCTTCGGATCCCTCGCCTCCATCAAAAGTTGTTTTTAGAGGAGGAACGACAGGGGGCCGACCCGCCGAGGGGCAGCACGGCGGGGTTTGTGCCGGATAATCAAAAACCGTTGAATTCATTGCGGGTCCCTGGGAGTCAGCAAATCTAACTCCCTAGCACAAGGACGGGTTATATGCAACCAAAGGTTGCATAACTTAGACTCATTCACCCAAATTTGGGTCCGGTTGCATGGATTGCCACAGCGTCTCAAGATCGTAAAACTGGCGCTGTTCCTCTCGCATCACGTGAAGCACCACGTCGCCGTAGTCTTGGAGAACCCAACCGGTTCGTTCGCCTTCAATTCTGAAGGGGCGCGACTTTTGAGCCGACATTTTTTCTGCAACGCGTTCAGCAATCGATTGCACGTGTCGATCGCTTGTTCCGGTACAAACCACAAAGTAGTCCGCAATGGACGTCTTGGTTTTGACATCAAGAGTCTCGATGTTCTCCGCCTTCAGTTCGTCGGCGGCTTCGGTGATAAAGGCAAGTTTTTGTTCAGCAGTCATTCAGTTCCTGTAAAGTTTATTACTTTTAATGTAGTGGAAAACGGCATCAGGCAACCAACTGGCAATGCTCTGACCGTTCTCAAGGCGAGTTCTAACTTCGCTGGAGGAGACTTCATCGGCGGGCATCCGAATGAGGTCAACTCGTTCTTCAACCTCTGGATTCAGCCGACTCAGCACGTCTGATTCTCCAAGAGGCGGTCTTAACACAACGCCCAATCGAGCGATTTTTAGGAGCCTCAAAGGGTTTTTCCAGTCGTCAAATCCTCTAAGGGTATCTGCACCCATTAAGAACCAATAATCTCCGGGATGCACCATTTGAAGTTCCTGCAGAGTTTCGATGGCGTAGCTGGGTCCACCGCGGGTGAGTTCCATATCGCTCACGCTCATGGTCGGTTGATCGGCAATCATCGCGGCAACCATGCTCATCCTCTGCTTACCCGTTGCGGAAACCGCACGGGTCTTCAGCGGATTTCGATTGGCAGGGACAAACACAACTTCGTTCAGCTCAAGTTGTTCCATGGCCGCAAGGGCCAGGGCAAGGTGTCCTCGGTGAGGAGGATCAAAGCTTCCGCCTAGGAGTCCTATCTTCATCGTTCGTCCGTAAAGGCAAACGATACGTCTCCTACGGTCACCGTGGCCCCTTCTTGAGCCCCCAAAGCTCTCAATTTGTCAATAACGCCAATTCGCTCCATTCTCCGGTGAAGGTACCTTAGGGCCTCGTCGTTGTTAAGGTCGGTCATGGCCACCATCCGGCGAATTCGCTTACCGACTACTTGGAAGCCCTCGGGGTTTTCCAAAACATCCCAGAACAACTCATCGGTCGGTTTGAGGAGCGGCATCACCACTTCCATTTCCTCCCCGGGCTTAGCCTGGTTAAGGGTCTCCAAGATTGGCTCAAGCATTTCCTGAATTCCTTGGCCCGTTACACCAGAGATCAAGAATAGAGGCGGTCCTAATGCCTCAAACTTTGCTTTGAGGTCGGGAAGCAGTTCTTCGGGCAAGATGTCGATCTTGTTGAGGGCGATGATTCTGGGACGAGACCAGACGTCTTCTGAATAGAGTTTTAGTTCGTTTTCAATGGTGTGGTAATTCGCTATCGGATCGGATTCATCGATCGGGAATGCATCCACCACGTGGACCAGCACCCTTGTTCGCTCCACGTGTTTGAGGAATTGGTGACCCAAGCCAATGCCCTGACTGGCCCCCGCAATAAGACCCGGCATGTCTGCCACCACAAACGAATCATTGCGAACTCTCACGACGCCAAGATTGGGGACGATGGTTGTAAACGGATAATCCGCAATCTTAGGCCGGGCGGCGCTGATTTGAGAAATAAGGGTGCTCTTTCCTGCGTTGGGTAAGCCAACCAATCCCACATCCGCCAAAAGCTTAAGTTCTAGCAGAGCGCGCATGGTTTCGCCGGGGGCGCCTTTCTGGGCAAAGTTTGGAGATTGGCGCACAGAACTGGTGTAGTGCATGTTGCCAAAGCCGCCTTTTCCGCCCTTACAGATGACATACTTTAGGCCGTTTACGGCGAGGTCAACCAGCACGTCGCCGGAATCGATATCCGTAAGAACAGTGCCTACCGGAACTTTGATTTCGATGCTTTTACCATTCTTTCCTCGCTTGTTGCCGTTGCCGTGAACTCCATTTCCCGCTTCAAATTTGGTGGTGAGTTTAAAGTCATACAGGGTTCGGCGATTTCTATCGGCGATGATTACCACGTCGCCTCCGCGGCCTCCATCGGAGCCATTTGGGCCTCCACGGGGGACAAATTTCTCGCGGTGGAAGCTCACGGCTCCCGATCCGCCGCGGCCCGACGTGAATTCGACTGCCGCTTCATCTAAAAACATAGACTTCAGTTTACTAGATCGGCCCGTATCGGGCGTTCTCATTCATAATTGGGCCAAATGCGGCCCTTAACGGTTCTGCTAATTCCCTCGGTGAATGCTACAATTGGAACCTGTTAGAAGGACCAGTCGGTGCCTTGGTTGTTCATGCTATTTGTTCACGCAATTATTCAGTTCGTTTTCGCCTCATCTCTGGCGGGTCCTTGCCCTTCTGCTCCGGTTTCCAGCCATGCCGTTACCAAGCCAGCTTCTGTGTCTTCCATCTCAGCGCTCAAACTCCGAGTGGGTGACACGCTTAAAATATTCACCACGGTGAGCATCGTGGGGGCATCGAGAGTTTCTGCTGACTCCACCTCTTTAGACCCCTACGCAGGAGAATTTCTCGTCCAAAGCGACGGCGCCATTTACGGAGTAGGCTTTGGGCGGATCATTGTTCAGGGAAAGACCGTCGCTGAATCGCAAACGTTAATTCGGCGAGCAATGGCAAAGCTTATAAAGCCAGACGAAGTGTTGGTGACTCTGAAGAGTCAACGCCAGCAATTTATTTATTTGGTAGGTAAGACCGGGTCCCATCCTGGCATGGTTCCAATTTTAGAGAGTCTTTCCTTAAGACAGTCGTTGGCGGGGCTCAACGCTGGCGATGATGCGGATTCGTTAGAGGCTCAGGTTTTTCGCGGCGGCAGAAGAATTTTAACTCGCAACCTTAAGGAGCTCTTGGGTCCGGAATCTACAAACGACTTTCCGCTTCTTCCGGACGACGTTGTGGCGGTGAATCCGCTTAATTCGGTAAGGGTTTGGGTAACGGGTGCGGTGCGGAGTCCTGGTCGTTTGCAATTACCAGAAGGGACCAACGTAGTTGAGGCGATTGCCGCCGCAGGGGGGGCAGTGGCCGGCACGCAAAACGGGGAACTGGTCACTCGGAGCGAATACGTTGTTCGACTTCAACGAGGACCTCAAACTCAGAAATTTAAATTAGATGACTCCAACCCCCTGACATGGCCCGCAGTTGAATCTGGCGATACGATTAGCGTAACTGCTCCATCGCGGATAAAAATTGTGTTGGGCGGTGAAGTAAACAAGCCCGGGGAGTTTGTGGTTAAGCCTCAAACCACCGTGCTAGCTTTAGTAGCAAGTGGAGGGGGTATCAGCCGAGAAGGTTCCCTCGCAAATGCCGTGGTCTTTAGGGGGCCCGATCGATACACGATAGATGCTCGTCTGGTAGCGGCCGAGGGTGATTTAAAGCCGTTTTCTTTGGAAGATGGAGATTTTGTGGTGATTCCACGCAGCCGCCGAACGTTCTATGCGTTTGGCGAGGTGCAAAAACAGGGAGAAATCTTTTTTCCTGAAGACAAAAAAGTTTACGCGGTTGACGCTTTGGCCTTGGCGGGTGGCCTGAATTCTGAAGGCACCCTGCGCCGACTCTACGTTTCTCGTCCCGGGAAGGGCGGCAAAGCCGAGACTACGGAATACAATTTGGATGAATACATCAAGGATGGTGACCCGGCCGCGAACCCGCAGATTGAACCCGGAGACGTATTGCTTTTTTCTCGTTCACGCCTTACCTCCCTGGCGATGGCCAGTCAGATCATCAGTTCCTTACTGCTATTCAACGTGGTGAAGAAGTAATCCATGCCTAACCAAACGACAGACTCGATTACGGCGAACGAACGCTTTGAACTCAACCAAATACTGAACCGAGTGTGGGCAAACCGAGGCAAAGTATTGATATGCGTAGTTATTTGCTTGGGAGTTGGCCTGGGCTACACCGTGCTCAGCCCGGCCATCTACGAGGCCAAGACCACCGTTTTCTTTCCTGCCCGAGCCTCCAGCATTTTAGGCCCCAGTGGGGTAACCGATTCTTCTGGTGGTGGAGGTAGCCTTTTAGGAGGCGGTGGACCGTCTCCCCTAAAGATATTTCGAGCATTCTTGGAGAGTGAGCGGGCGCTAGATGTGGTGGCAAAGCAGTCGGGACTGCCACGAAAGAAGCTTGTAGATATCCGCAAAGTGACCGAGGAGCCTTCTTCAAACACGCTGTCGGTTTCGGTGTTCTTGAACGATAAGGATAAAGCCAAAGTAGTACTTGACAGCTATGTAGCCGTTCTTGGGCAAATCAATTCGGACTTGTCGGTTCAGTCCATGACTGGCGACTCCGAGGCCTTGAGGCAGGAGCTGCTTAGAGACCAGGAGAGATTGAGAAAGTCAGAATCCAAGCTGCTGAAGTTTCAGAGGGTTTCGGTCACTTCACCTTCTGTAGTGGGTTCGACCGGAAATAACCCTACGCCAACCATCCAGTCGGCCTGGGGTTCGCAACTGCTCCAGGCCCAGATTGAACTCGGAATCATAAAGGCCAAACTATCGGCGGCCATGGCTAAATACCAAGCCGGGATGTCTGAGCCAAAGTTGATTCCTTCTGATATTCCGGCGGTGAAGCAACTGCGCCCAGAACTAGTGAAGGCGGAATATCAGCTGAGATTATCTCTTCAGACATTGGGACCAGAAGCGCCCGAAGTGAAGCGAGAGAGGGCCTATATCAAAATTTTGCGTGATCAACTTCACTCAGAGTTGAAGGCCTATCTGGAATCCGTACAGAAAGGTCTAAGCGACCCAACCCAGAGTTCATCGGGAGAAAGTGCAACACTGCCCAACCTGATGCAGCAGAAAGTTGCGTTGGAGGCCCAGATCGAAGCCTTAATATCGTTGCAGAAAGTAGCTCCCGAAGAGGGAAGATCTTTGGCGAGATTGCTGCGAGATGTGGCAATTGACAGTGAAATTGTAAAGCAAGCCACCCTGCAGTATCAATTGGCTAAGTTGCAATCTTTAAGGGACCCCAATAAATGGTCGTTGCTTGATCCGCCCCGAGTTTTTGATGAGCCGGTCAATAAAAAATATTTGACCACATCGTTACTAGGCATCCTAGTTGGTCTGTTTGTGGGCCTTGTGTGGTCAATCAACTTTGGTAAAAGAGACGGATTGACTACTTCCTAGGGGACATGAAAGGTCAAATTGGAGCGGTAGCAGACGGAACAAGTTCGAAGCTGAGGTTGCTGAAAAATGCGGGTGCCAATGTAGGAAGAGGGATTGCCACCGGTCTGGTGGCACTGGCTCTTCCCGCTTTTTTGGTAAAAAGCCTCTCCCCAGAATCTTTTTCTGTCTGGGCGCTGGTCATTCAGATTGCTTCTTACCTCTCCTTACTTGAATCCGGTCTTCAGGTGGCGGTGGGTCGGTTTGTGGCGCAGGAGGCCGCACGGGGCGACCATCAACGAAGGGACGCCTTTTACCACGCCGGACTCTTCCTTCTGCTCGCACTGGCCGTCATTGGCGTAGCGGGAGCATTTGGCGCGGCGGCTCTTCTCTCCACGTTCTTTCCGCAAGTTCCCCCCGGCCAACTGAGTGACGCTCGCCTCGCCTTAGTCGTGGTCGGAGGATCAGCCGCGCTTTCGCTCCCCGCATCGGCGGCGAGCGGAGTTTTTATTGGGTTGGAACGAAACGGAATTCCATCTGCGATTATTGGGCTGGGGCGTATTGCCCAGTGTGTGGTAACCGCTATCACCGCTCACCAAACCAAATCGTTATCACAAACCGCCATCGTGTTTTCTGGGATGGCGCTCGCTATCTCGGCGGCCCAAATGGCTGCGGTCAAGTTTTTTGGTCCGGGCTTGAGACTTCGCGGATCAACCTTAACCCGGCCGATTTTCAGAGAGTTAGTTTGCTACAGCGCAAACTTAAGCCTTTGGACGGTATCCATGCTCCTAGTCAACGGCTTGGATCTGCCCATAGTTGCCCGTTTCGAATTTAACCACGTGGCGGCTTACGCTCTCACCACAAGTCTAATCAGCGTTTTTGTGGGGTTGGCTGGCGTAATTTTAAATGTTTTGGTGCCTCGAACGTCTTCACTTGTGACCCTCAATCAAACCGCTGAGGTTAGAAGGCTGATGTTTAACGCCACAAGAATTGCCTCCGCAATGGTGATTGTCTTCGGGATTCCCGCATTCTTTGGTGCCCGAGTGATTCTGGGACTGTGGGTGGGGCCGTTACTCGCAGAACAGGGAACTCCGCTATTCCGGCTACTCCTCGTGGCAAATAGCCTCAGGATGCCGTTTATGCCATTTGCCCTTGTGCTCATGGGGAGCGGATACCATCCATTGGCACGACTGGCACCGATTACCGAGGGAATCACAAATGTTCTGTGTAGTCTAGTGTTGGCTTCTTTTCTTGGGGCACTGGGCGTCGCAATGGGCACGGTTATCGGTGCCTTCGTAGGATCGGCGTTGGCCACCTTTTACACGATGCCCAAAGTTCAGGACGTCGCATGTAAACCAAGCCAGTTCTTATTAGACGGAATCGGAAGAGTTCTTTTAGTCGCGCTTCCGATCGTCACCTTGCTCTTGACATACGACCGGCTTCCAGCCGCGATAAAGGTGATTACATCGCTGTTCGCCATGCTATGCAGTGCAATAATTGTGTGCACGGTCACTCTGACGGAAGACGAATGGAATAGCCTGAAATCTCGAATCTCGACTCCACGGACTGCTTCTTAGATATGCCAAATAGTCTAGTTACCTCATTCATTTTCCGCGATACAGTCTTGTGGCCATATATGGGCCCGGGTGCCTTTTAGTGGACCCACTCTGGTTCTCCTTTAGGTTGAGTAATGTTGCCTGGAGGCTGGTTACGGCCATTGTATATAGGCCATGCTTTGGCCATATAGGGAAAGGTTCTATCATTCGCAAGCCCCTATTGATTAGGAACGCCAAGGCGATATTTATCGGTGATCGATGCTCCATAAGAGACCACGGTCGAATTGAGGTTATTTCAAGCCCAAACACTCACGACGTTCGGTTAGAAATTGGAGACGGATCCACGATGGAACAGGGCGCGCATATTGTTTGCCAACACCGAGTCACGATTGGCAGAAACGTGACGATTGGACCGAGGTGCCTCATTATGGATACCTTGCATCCTCACGAAGATATCGATACATCCGGAAGTATCGGAGCGCGGATTGGGCCACCTACGAACTTTGTGGAAATTTGTGAACAAGCGTTTTTGGGGGTAGGCGTAGCCGTAATGCCGAACGTGAGAATTGGGAAGCACTGCATTATTGGCGCAAACTCTGTTGTGACAAAGTCCCTTCCAGATTATTCGATTTGTGTAGGATCACCAGCCCGCGTGGTCAAGCGGTATGACCACGAGGCAAAGGCGTGGGTCAATGAAGCTACTTAGGGGCGCCAGGGCCTTTGAGTACCCGTTTATCCCTGGAAAGTTTGAATTCAATCACCTTCATAATTCGACGTGCTTTAATACCCAGTCTAAGAACAGACTTCTTAACTATCCCATGATGATGGCCAATATAGTTGTCGTAAAAAACCCTTAATGCCTGATGCTGAAGGTGGATTTCTTTGACCCCGTTTTGCTGAATTGACTGGCTACCGTAATGAAGAACTACCGCGTCGGGAATGATATAAACGTTCTGCCCATTATGGGTAAGCATGTGATTATAGGCAAGGTCTGAAAAGGCAAGGGTAAACCGCTCGTCAAGCAACCCATACTCTTCCCAAGTTTCTCGTCGAATGATATATGCCGTGGTCCCCACGCTAGGCACAATCTTGGGGTGATCATAAGCAAAATTGGTGTTGTAATACTGTTCGGTAAGAGGATTCGACGGCCAGATCAGGTGAAGATTCAGAGTCTGCCAAATCATTGCACCGAGGCCAGCAAACCCTCTTATGCAATGTTGAATTGAGCCGTCTGGATTGATAAGCTTTGGCCCCCCGGCAGCGGCATCTGGATGGGTATCCATGAATTTGACCAATGTATCAAATGCTCCAGGTTGAACAACGGTATCACTGTTTAGCAAAAGCCCATACCTACCCCGTGCGGCAATCAGACCGCGATTATTTGTTTTTACATAGCGCAAGTTTGTCTCATTCTTGATCAAGACGACCGTCGGGAATTCACGTTCGACCAATTGTCGGCTGTCGTCCTGCGAACAGTCGTCAACGACAATAATTTCGTAAGAGACTTCAATTGTGGTGTCAATCACAGACTGAATACACCCGCGCAATAAATCACGCGTGTTGTAACTCGCAACAATAACGGAAAGGTCAATAGAGCTCATGATCCAGATTGATGGACAGGATGCGCAGGGATCCCAACAACTGTTTGATGATCATTGACATCCTTGGTTACTACGGCGTTGGCTCCTACGGTAGATGAATTGCCGATTCTCACTCCACCCAACACCTTGGCCCCTGCTCCTATGGTTACATTGTCCCCAAGGTTAGGCCTAAGAGACTCAGAAAACACAAGGTCTAAATTTTTGGCCCCCAGAGTCACACCCTGATAAATCACTGCGTTCTCCCCAATTTGCCAAGCTCCTATCACTGTTCCATGAGTGTGGGGCAGATAAAGTCCGGGACCAATCTCACACCGAGGAGAAATTTCTATCCCATAGCGTTTGAGGTTCCACATTGAAATCAGCTTTGCAATGAACTTCTGGTTGTTCCGATAGAAATATTGAGCAAAACGGCACAAACGAACAGGAGCAAACCTAGGGGAGATCCAAATTTTTACTAAACTTAATGTGCCGGGAGCCACCTTTGAAGAGACTTCGATATTGTAACTTCTGCGAAGGTCACGCCCCAAGCACTCCCAAACGGTCAAGCCCCGGCCTCCACAGCTATGTAGGGTTCTTGGCTGTGGATTGAATAGGCTAAAGCCAAAGAGACGATTGGCCACCATGGGCTGTAGTAGTTGGCAAGCATGATAAGAATCGCTACAAATGCAAAGCCAAATCCATGCCTACTTTCGCGAGATACGCGCGCGACATAGATACAAAATAGAGAACTGAAGACCACACCACCTTCAAGCAAAATACCACCCCAGAGTGAACCGAGAGACTCCACAACGAGGGTAGCTGAACCTTCTGGTGTTACAAACTGTGGAATTGGCAGTGACCTATATTGGTTGAAGCCAATTCCAAGGATTTGTTGCATGGGCTTAAGGTCCAAGAACTGATGGTAGCTTGAAAATCTAGCGAAGAAAGATTCATCAACATTTAATAGAAAAGGCGTCACTAAAAAATTTGCAAAGTAAAAGCAAACGAAAAATAACAATGATACATTGAACAGACTAAAAATCCAAAACAAAAATACGAGCGGGATCGTAGCAAATAAATTATTTGATGTACAGAGCAGGAGCCCCACTCCTATCACCCACATCCTCTTTCTCTGAGATTTTTCAATACGAAGTCCGTAAGAATAGAGCAGCAACATCACACCAAGAAGCATCACGGCCATATAGCTAGGTTCTTCCGTAAATCCCGTCACCCTTAGCAAGCCAAACCGGCTGGATATACCTCTTCCAATATCAAGTGCCGAAATAGTTGTAAACGGCAGTCCCGTTCCAAAGAAAGCAATCGAAATCGCCTGATAACCCATGTAAACGATGCTCACGACTGACCCATAGTAGAGATAGTTCATCATCTCATCTTCGTGTGAGCGAAGTAAATAAATGTACATGGTAGATACGAGTAATGTAGTCAGAATCTTAGCTGAAAAGACAAATACCGATAAGTTATATCCCGTCATAGCAAAGTAAATAAGTGAAAAGACAATCACAATTGCATAGACGAATATAAATTTACTTGTGAAGATAGAAGCCAACTCTTTAAAAGCTAGCATCCCCACGACGAAAAGAGCGAGGTAGGGAAGATAGATACTGTTGCCCGCCAAGTTGAGGCAGACCGCTTTCATTGGAAGACAGAACAAACCCAATGTAAGAATACAGCCAAGCAAAGAAGTCTTTCGACCCATGAGGTATGGCACAGCTGGTGACGAACTGATGCTCATTTCTGTGCTCGCATTCGATAGCCTTGGAGATAGAATCCTAAAAGTGCTAACTGATAAAACTGTGCAGGAGGTGATACACTGGCTCTATCTCTTTTTTGCAACCAGGTGACGACTCCGAGAGCTAAGGCAGGTTGCAGTACCCACAAGAGTGCGAAACGCATTACCTTGAGACTTGTTGACAATTCGGACAACGGCCTCTCAAAGAGAGAGAAGGCAGATTGGTTACGATAGTGAGGATGGAGTTTCATCAGTAGCGGCGCGGAAAATCGCGCATAGTCAATCATTCTCTCGCAAGATCGTTTAAGAGACAGGTTCTCGTCCGCATCATATACAGGCACGGTCAAACTCCAACGCAAAGGCACCCCTAAGTCGTGGAGTCGGGCACCAAATTCTTCATCTTCACAGCCGTAAGCCTTAAATTCTTCTGAGAAGCCATTGAGTTCTTGTACGACCCTTGCGGGCACGGCAATCGAACCCGTTGCAAAAAACTTTGGCGGAAGATTGGCGAGGTCCATTTTTGCAAGTTCGTTTGAGCTACGTTGACCGAGAAACCGTGAATTGTAGTATTTACAATAATTGCTACCCGCCGCAATCACGGGCCAAAGCGCAACATTTGCTCTTACTGTTTGGTTCGGGTTAGCATCGTAGTGCTTTGCCAATTCTGCCAGCGAACTGGGCTCCAAAATTTGGTCAACGTCTAAGAAGAAATAGATATCTCCAGTCGCCATTTCTATTCCTCGGTTCCGGGTGGCCGCTCGCCCGGAATTGACCTGATTGCGGTGATAGAAAACCTGAATTCGGTCAGAGAAGCTCAGTGCGGTGGTTTGAAGAGGCGTAATGGACGCATCGTCGGAAACTATCACCTCAAAATTTTTGTATTCTTGCTCAGCAAGGGAAGAGAGGATGCGACTTAACTTCTCTGGCTCCGCAAAGCATGGAATGATGACACTAATCCGAAAACTAGTCATATTTCATTGCACGCTAATCCGATAATGTTCGGGTTCCACGTATCCCATTTGCCCATCTCTGAAGCAACGAATGCCCATCTTTATCGCCAAAATGGAATCTCTATCCTGTTTCAAAACAAACTGGACTAAGTGTACCGTCTGCGTAAACCTAAAGTAGAGTGAGAACACGGCATGCATAATCCGATTGGGTTGGTGCTTCCGCATGAAATACAAACGATTCCGAGTTAAATAAAACAAGGGAAGGGGACCCATGCGGTTTCCTCCGCTACTCAGACTTTCTTTGTGAAATAAGATCGAATCCGGGACGTACTTGACCAGATATCCAGCCTTTACCGCCCGAGCCACGAAGTCTGTATCATCGTAGTAGATAAAGTAGTTCTCATCCATCAATCCAATCTGCTCAAATACAATTCGCGGCACCATCAGTGCGCATGTGCTCGACATAGTGCCCAGCTGAGCTTGGTTGGACGCCGTGCTATCTGGCTGGCCATAAAACATATGGTTGGAGCGTCCACGCAAATAATCAAACGATCCAAAATTATTGTTAAGCACCGTAGGATGATCAAAGAAATAGATTCGTGGGATCAAAATGCGGTTGGTTTCTCTAGCCGCAACGAGTAGCCTAATGGTCCCCGGAAGCAACTCGGTGTCGTTATTAAGAATAAAGACTTCATCGCATCCCAGTTCCAAACTCCGTCGGATCCCGGCATTGTTTCCGCCGGTGATTCCCGTATTTGTGGATAGTAAAATAACCTCAATATTTGAAGATTGCTTCTGGAGCCATTCCCGAGAGCCATCGGTTGAACAATTGTCAACAATCACAAGTTTAATCTCCGAATGGTCATTCGCCAAGATTGTCTCAACGCACTTGGGCAGAAACTTCATGCCGTTATAGTTGACTAGAACCACACCCACTATTGGAAGCGACATTATCGGGTGCCCTCGCCCAACAGAAGTCCCTTAGATCTCATCTCGACCAGACTACGCTCATAGCCTTCTGATGAGGCACCCTCCTGTTTCGCCCAATGAAGGAATGCAGTAAGCCCTTCTTGAAACGACCACTTGGGCTGATAATTGAGTTCTGATGCCACCTTAAAGAGGCTGGCGGTGTTGTGGCGAATATCCCCAATCCTAAAGGCACCGGTGACCGTGAGCTCAGATGAACTAGCAAAGTGAGCAACCGTGGCCTTAGCCACTTGCAGAACGGTAGTGGATAGCCCACTTCCCACGTTGAATCGATGGCTTCCGACTAGGTCTGAGTATATGCATGCGGTTGTTGCTTGCACAACGTCATCAATGTACACAAAGTCGCGGCTCTCCTGGCCGTCTTCAAACACGTTAATCGGCTTTCCCTCGCGGGCCAAGTTGCTAAAAATTGCTAAAATGCCGGTATATGGGTTTTGCAAAGACTGCCCGGGGCCGTAAACATTCTGATACCTAAGCGCAAACGCCGCAATCCCCAGGGTCTTGGCAAACATAAGCACCATCTGCTCCTGTACTTGCTTGGTGAGGCCATAAAAAGAGGTCGGGGCGAGCGGGGCCACCTCCGACGTGGGGATGGATTGGCAAAAATGATTACAGACCGGGCACCGCGGTTCAAACGCGCCAAGCTCCATATCCTTCACGAGGCGCGCACCCGGATACACCGTGCCGTGGACAGCGCACGAATACGCGCCCTCGCCGTAAATGGCCCGTGAAGATGCCACCACTAAACGCTTCGCGGTTCGATGGCAGTCGTTCAAGAGGCAGTCCAGCAAAACCGCGGTTCCGTTTATGTTCACGCCCTCGTACTGAAGAATCTCATACATAGATTGCCCAGTCCCGGTTTCTGCGGCAAGATGAACGATTACGTCTTGGCCCTTAATGGCATCTTCAACCACAATTCGATCTCGGATATCTCCTACGATCAACCGATTCACGTAGGACAGATGGGTTGGAGGCGGTTTGGATCCATGAATTTGACGACTGAAATTATCAAGAACGGTAACCAAACCGCCGTCCGCGGCAAGTTGTTGGCTAAGGTGGCGACCAATGAAGCCCGCCCCACCGGTGATCAAAACATTTAAAGACATTTTTGAAACTGTCGACTCTCCCTCGGGAACCGTTGCCCACACTTTCCGGAATCGCTTGCAAACTTAAACCGGGTGAGCACTGCAAATTATACCGAGGCCCCTTTCTGGACATCTCGATAGAGAACCTCGGAATACATATCTGAGATCGGGAGATGTCAATTATTCATAATAATGATTATCAGAAAATTATCGTATAGGCTCGCTACCGGTAGGATATTGGGTCATGGGTGTTGCGAAGAATCGTGAACTTAACCTGGATGCGCTGAGGGGATTTGCGATTCTCGGCGTGATTGGGCTTCATTCTTTGGGAAATTCTGCCCGCCACTATACCGTTCCAAAATCGGTGGCTTGGTGGTTTGTAATGCTCTCTAATCGGTCACTCAATTTCGTGGTTCCCCTGTTTCTAGCCTTGAGCGCGCTACTCTACGCAAAGGCGGCCACCGAACGCGGATCAATGCCCTGGGGAAAGTTTCAGGCTAAGCGGCTTCCCTCAATTCTGTATCCGTATCTTCTGTGGTCGTTCATTGCCTTTGGCTTTCGATTAGTGGCCGATGGCGGTAAAGCCAACCTCCTGGCTCCGGAAACCTTTCTGCCCATGCTGTTGTGGGGCAAGGCGATGTTTCACCTGTATTTTTTGGTAATTTTGGTCCAAGTTGTGTTGCTTTTTCCTTTACTGAACGCATGGGTCGGGCGCTATTCTGGTAAGTTTCCGGGCCTGGTGGCCATCGCATGTGGTGCGCAATTTGCGGCTTTTTTGGTTCAATCTCAGATCAAGCTGCCTTATCCCGCCACCACTTTTCTGTGGTACATCACGCCCGTGATTCCGGCAATCTGGCTGGGGCAACACTACAAAAAGTTTGTTGACCACCCATGCCGAATTTGCATGATGACTCGCAACCTATTGGCGTTAATTTCTTTGGCGCTTTTTATGGCAGTTTCGTATCTGGAGCTAGACAACCAACCGGTAAATGGGTTGGTTTCCAATACGGCACTCCAAGCTTACGGCCTATTTTCGACGCTGATGTTTTTGGGGGTTGCCGCTCAATCTACCTCCGCACCAACAAAGATTCAACGAGCCCTAGGCTGGATCGGCCAAAGGTCTCTGGCGATGTATTTAATTCATCCCTTTTTGATGCGGTTCTTGGGAGGACCCAGCATAACCGGTTTCGTTGGAAAAACTTACGTTGGCCCAATTGTCGCTTACGGGTTGCTTGTGGGGGCCACCGTGAGCATCGTTCTGATTTTTGAGGTCACACGCATCGACTGGGTCCTCCTCGGACCGAGCGCGTGGCCAAAGAAATCTGTTGTGCAAGCCGCAACCTAGGTAGAAATATGAACGCGGCTTTCAAGATTTTTGATTGCAGAGTCGCATCGGGTTAACCAATTCATAGGGTCCTCCGCTCTATCGGTCTGCCACCGCTTGAGTAGCACGTACACCGTGGCGGTGGTCGCGCCCAACGCTAAACCAACGGCCCACCACGGAGCCCTAGTGCCTTCGCTATGAGTTGCGCCTTCTTCCTTGGTCATTTTCTTGATCCTATTTAGTCCTCGGCAGATTGTCACAGTTATTGGACCGTGAGTTTACGGGTAAGGATCCATTTTAGGAATTAACTAGATCGTTAGTCCCGGTAACCCACACCGCTTCTACGCGGCGGACCAGGTCACAGTTCTGAGACCGGTACAATCTGAGTTCATGTTAGATTCCTTAACCCGGCGGTTGGGTGGCATATTGGCCTCTATTTCCCGCAAAGGCCGCCTTACCGAGGCTGATGTGTCAGATATGCTTCGTGAAGTTCGCGTGGCCCTTCTGGAAGCAGACGTTAACTTTCAGGTGGCCAAAGGATTCATCGCGCGGGTGAAGGAGAAGGCGGTTGGAGAAGACGTGTACTCCAGCCTCACCGCCGATCAAACCATCGTCAAGATTGTCCGTGATGAGATCACAGAGATGCTGGGCACCGAGTCCGCCAAATTCAACTACGGCTCGCAACCCCCAACGGTCATCGTCATGTGCGGCCTCCAGGGTTCGGGAAAGACCACCACAACCGCTAAACTTGCCAAGTGGTTGGTCGCCCAAGGGAAGAAGCCTCTCTTAGCCGCCTGCGAC
>JBBQUZ010000006.1:0-106861 GCA_038212035.1 Fimbriimonadales bacterium | reverse complement strand
GTTTGCAGTGGGATTGGCTAATCTCCTAAAACGGCTGCCGTGCAGGCTTTCAAGGTTGCACTGGGACAGTGGACTGTTTCCTTTTCCTTGACTGGGTTGAGCGCTCTATGACCTGGCAGGTGAGTAGCATTCCAAAATTGTAGGTTGCGGATATCCGTGCCGCGGTCAGCGTACGACCTCCCGCCGCGGCACGGATGTCCACGGTTTGCACGCTTCGCGTCGTGAATTTGTTTCTGATTACGGTCTCCCACCGCGGCACGGATGTCCGCGGGCTACACGCTTCGCGTCGGCCAGTAAGCTACCAAGAGCAAAGCGGGCGGCTATTGCAACCCAGACAACCTCATCACCATGAGCTATCTGCTATACGCCAAACTTAAGCCGCTTCCACGATGAAGAGCTAAGAGCCTAAAAATACTTCTCAAGGGTAGTCAAAATGTGACCGCTCATCGCTTCTGTTTGCGACCCGTGAACCACAGCGCCAGAAGCCCGATCACCAGACCGATTCCTGCCCCGAGCCAGACGTTGCCGATGATGAACTCGACCGTCCGCAACTGGAGCGGATAAATCTTATGCTGGGTGAGATAGTTTTCACTCACTAATTTCACTCCGCCGTCACCGGTGCCAGGAAGGAATGCTTTGGGGTCTCCGATAATCATTTTTTGGGGTGATCCGAGCGGAGTTCCGCTGGGATCACCAAAAAGAGCATCGGCCGAGGCATCCACTCGCATGCGTTGGATCATCTCGGCTCGGCCCTGGTAAGAACTCAGAATTGGCACCGTTGCACTCAGGGCAACGGCACTAACAATGACAACCAAGACACTCAATGCTCTCAAGATTCTCATTCCCGTTATTTCGAAATCGCATATCCGCTGAATCCAATGGTCACGACCTCGGCAACCTTTCCCTTGACGATGGGGGGAATCGAGATGCCATAGTCGCTGAGTCTTACGGCAAACTTCGTTGAAATTTGCAAAACATCCCCGCCAAATCCGGCCGCTTTAGTGGCGGCACTGGCCGCACGGTAACGAATCCTAACTTTAGCCGTCACGGCTTTGGAAATCCCGTGGAGCGTCAGAGTCCCCGGAACATTGTAGAAGTCGTTGCCCACTCCACGAACTTCCTTTGTGGAGAACTTGATGGTCGGGAACTTAGTTGCATCCATCCACATGGAGCCCTTCATGTGCTCATTTCGCAAAGGAATTCCCGTGTCTATTGAGGCTACGTCAACTTCCAGAGTACCGGTGCCGTTCTTCTTGGCAAAGTCGATGACCACGGCCCCTGAGACTTGGCTGGTCTTTCCCGTGAACGATTCAAATTCGCTTTCGCTTTCAACGATCGCCACGTTTCGGTAGGCAAATTTCGGATCCCCGACCACAAAGGTCTTGGTTTCGACTTTTGCGTAGGCAGTGACCGCCAACGCGGCAACAGCGAAGGCCATGATTAATGCAAGTTTTTTCATTTTTCCTTTCTCCTAAACTCCTCTCATCCAACTGGACACGAAGATAGTTCCATTTGGGATTATACGCTTATGAAGTATCCTGACGATGGCGTAAAACTAGGCGTAATTCAAAAATAGATGCCCACTCACTTTAATGGTTCGGAATCGCAAAAAAAATCTCTTGATTTATATATCAAGTTGTTACGAGCAGCGGATTCGGTTTCCAATCGGGCCACCCAATCTTTGGCGGAGTCCGGCATCACCTTGCCTCAATTTGGAGTTCTGGAAGTTCTCCTGCATTTGGGTCCGCTCCGGCCGAGTGACATCGCGGAAAAGCACCTTAAGAGTAGAAACAACATCACCGTGGTGGTTGATAACCTAGAGCGCCAAGGCCTGGTAAAACGGCACAGTTGCCCCAAAGATCGCCGGGCGGTTTGGATTACTTTGACCGAGGACGGTCGGAGCCGGATCGAAGCCCTGTTCCCAAACCACGTGGAAATGATGGATTTGCAGATGCAAATCTTGACCGTCGACGAGCGTCTGGAGCTCGAACGGTTATTGCGAATCGTCGGAAGGCAACAAAGACCGGATTCATAATCTCCCTCCCCTTACCGCGCGAGTTTGTGAGAAACTGCGGACGTGGCTACTCGCGTTACCGGGCGAAGGGCCTCGGCGGAGGGTACGCTTTCCGTGGATGACTCCCTTAATAGGATTTCTATTCGTTCCCTAGCGGTTACGGATTGTACGGAAAGGAATCGGGATCTGGTCAACGAGATTCTCGCGGCTCGATCCCGCAGTTTTAAGAACGGATTTCTTGTTCTAATATTAATTTATCCAAGAACTACCATGCAAAGAGGATTTGATAAACTTGCCAACCCCGCCGGGATGCTACTGGTGGTCGCATTTGGATTGTTTCTAGCCGGCATTATTGTGGTGGGCGCAAGGTGGGTTCGCAAGCAGGAAGCCAAAGGAAAAGAAGAGAGAGCAAAGCTCCGGAACAAGCGTGATGGTTCACTCTGATTCTGTGTAGCCGTGGCACAATAGGACGCCTTAGATTGGACGGGCAAGGTAGGTAAGCCGACGGTCACCCAAGTTCCCATTTTGATGTACCACAAGGTTGCCCAGATGGATCGACGATCTCATACGGCGGGCCATTACGTCAGTCCGGGCCTGTTTTTAAGGCAGTTAAGATTGGCAAAGGCGTTAGGGTTTCAAACCGTTTCGCTCGCTCATTTGTTCGACCAATCTTTACCTAAACGTCCGCTGGTCATCACATTTGATGATGGTTACGCCAATTTTTATCAGAATGCATTACCCTCTTTAATCCGCCTTGGAATGCAGAGCACCGTCTTTCTGGTGGCCAACCAGTTAGGCGGGACCAATGCATGGGACGTGGCCATTGGCGACGTGGAAGAACGGTTGATGACGATTGCCGAGATTAAGGATTCAGCCGAACAAGGAACAGAATTTGGATCACATACATTAGATCACGCCGATCTGGCCGAGTGTTCTGAAGCAGAAGCGGCCCGGCAAATTTTGGACAGCAAGCGCCAACTAGAAAGCGACCTAAACCTTCCGATTGAGACGTTTTGCTACCCGTACGGTCACTACACCCGCACAAGTGTGAATCTGGTGGAAGAAGCCGGCTACCGCTATGCGTGCACCACCGGAAAGGCAATCAATACCGAGCAGACGCCGAGATTAGAACTCGCCCGGATCAACATTCGCAGCGATACATGGTCCATCGTGTTCCTTCTAAAATTATTGAGATCGAGGCGGAGTGGATAATTCTAAACTCAAAATTCTGCAGGTCTGCTCGGCTCGCGTCGCCATTTACGGCGCGGTGCAAAGCCTTATGACTCTGGCTAAGCAACAGAGGGAGTGTGGCCATGCGGTGGAATTTCTAACCTTTAAGGGCAAGCAATTCGGCCAAGAGGTTCGTGACCTGGGATATCCGGTGCACGAAGTGAAGGTGCGCGGAAAAATAGACCCGGCGGCCATCCTCCGCATGCGATCGGTGATCAGGGTAGGGCGCTTTGATATTGTCCACACCCATCTCTCCACCTCCAGCGTAAACGGCACTTTGGCGGCAAGGATGGCCCGGGTTCCTAGCGTAGCCAGCGTGCATGGCCTTAGCGGAAAGCTTTCGTTCATCGCGGCCACCCACCTCATTGCCGTTTCTAACCAGGTGAAGATTCATCTGATGCGACAGGGCATGGCGGAGCGAAAAATTTCGGTGGTTTTCAACGGAATGGACATTCCCGGCTCACTGCGCTCCAGGGCGGAGGCTCGCGTGCGTTGGGGTATTTCTGGTTCTCCCGTCTTGGGCACGGTGTCTCGGGTGACCGAACTCAAGGGGATCAGCGATGCCCTGCGAGCGGTGGCTCAATTGGTTAAAGATTTTCCCAATTTGCAGTATCTGGTCGTGGGAGACGGCGATGGCTTGGCCCACGCTCAAGCGTTAGCCCGTGAGTTGGGAATCGGGGCTGCGGTTAAGTTTGTGGGATACCAAACGGACGTCATGGACTGCCTAGCCGCGATGGATCTCTTTCTGTTCCCCAGTCACAAAGAAGCGATGGGCATTGCGTTGGTGGAGGCCATGGCGGCTCAACTGCCCATTGTTTCAACCAACGTGGGCGGAATTCCTGAAGTTTTGCTTGAATCTGGGGGCCGTTTGGTCCCATCGGTGAACCCTCTGGCCCTGGCCAACGAGTGCCGATCGCTATTAAATAACCCAGACTTAATGAAAGCGATGGGCAAATTCAATTGGGAACGCGCCGTGAGCGTGTTTAGCGTTGAGTCGATGGAATCTGGCACTTTAGCGGTCTACCGGGCTTTGTTAACTAAATCTTAACATTCGGAAGACCCGCTTCAAGCGCCTTGAGCCTGGAACTTGCAGTACTATCGCGGGTATGCGACGATCAGCGATTTTCTTGATTCTTTGTGCCGCGGCGGTTGGATGCAAGAGTGGTCCCGTGCTGCACGTCAAAGCGGTACCGCAGAGCGTGCCCAATGGGTGGCAGGCCATTGAAGAAAAACAACAGGGGATGAGCATTGGCCTTCCCGCCGGTTGGAAGCCCGGGACGGGCATGGCCGTTGACCTCGGATCGGCTTTAGGCATGGGAGCAGATTCGATGGGTCAGTTGGACCCTAACAATCCCCTTTCGCAAATGCATACTTCAATGGACGAAGGAATCAATGCAAATGAGGCCAAAGAAGCCGAACGCCTTGCGAAGAAGGGTATTTATCTCAGTGCGACCGACGGCAGCAAATCAACGATCGGCGAAACCCGAACGAGCTTCGATGTGAAACGTGTGAATCACGACGGGCCGTATTCCACCGCCGACGCCGTTGCCGATGAATTAGACGCGATGCGGGGATTTGGACCGAACGATCCCAAAGTCGTAACTCTTCCCATCGGAAGCGCTACCAGAATTGACGCGGAGGCCACCACCCGTGGGGGCGATAAACTTACCCACATTCACTTTGTGATTGTGGATGGCAAGTCGGTTTACAGTCTCCGATTTAGATCTACCAACAACCCGCAAGCCATTCAGAGCGTTGCGCAAGACGTGGCCACGACATTGCGAATTGTTCCTAGCAAGGGCTAGCCACTAGCCACCCTTGAGGCGTTTCTCTAACTCTTCCAATTCTTTTTCGGCCTCAGACCTTGCGGCTTTCTCGGCCACGGGGTTAAGGGCGGGAACCGCCGCTGCGTTTGCGGATACGCTTACGGTCTGCGGTTCGGCTAGGGCGGGCGGGGTTGACTTGATGCCAAGGCGCTGCTCCAACTTGTCGAGTTCGCTTTCGGCTTCTAGGTCTCTTGCCTTGTCTTCCAAAGCCATGACTTTGCCCTGAAGAGACGTGCCAATCATTTCTTGGCGGGCCGAGGCTTCGCTCTGGGCATCTCTGATTCTTTCTTGGGCCGCGCCAAATCCTTCAAATTGATTTTCGAAGGTCAGGCCATCTAGGGCCTTGGCAATGGAGTTCTGAATCTGGGCTTGCTTCCACTGAGCCTTCATGGCCAGAGCTTCGCCGGTCTTCTTGCGAACCTCTTCCTCTTGACGTTTAATCGCGACCTTCACTTGATCAACCGTACCCACCGCTTGCTCGTAAGATTGCTGCAAGGTGGCAATGGTGGCGTCGTGGTTCATCTTTTCTCGCATGAACTGAGTGGCAAGTTCTCGGTTGTCTTGCTTAAGTGCCATCGTGGCCTGGGCTTCTAACTGGGCCGACTTTTTGGTGGCTTCATCCAGCATTCCCTGAAGACGATTCTTTTGCGTGATTGCCTGAACTGCCTTTTCTCGGTTGGCAACTAGGGCGCCCTGCATATCTCGCCTTGCCTGATCCAGCATGACGTCTGGATCTTCGATGCGATCCATCGTGCGGTTGAAGAGACCTCGTAGCCAGTTGAAGAGTCGATTCATGGTGGTTTGGTCAATCAAAAAGATAGCCGTGCGGAAAATTATACATTGAACCTGGGCCAATGCCGGGGTCCTTAGCACTAGATAGTTTGGGAACCCGTGTTCAAATCACCGTACTTGAGCGCGAAAAGCCACGATTGCGGCGGCCACGTGCACGTTCATGGACCGTCCTTTGCCAAACATTGGAATGAAAACCGCGCCGTCTCGGTGCTTCATCACGCTGGTATAAACCCCGTTGACCTCGTTTCCCAGAACTAGACAAACTTTGGCGGGGAAATCGTATTCGGCGTAGTTTACGGCCCCCTCCGCAATCTCCACCGCTACTATGTGGTACCCGGCCGCCTTCATTTCCTGCGCCGCCTCTTCGTGCTTTTCCGTGTGACGCCACGGAATCCGCCGGTGGTGCCCCAGCGAAGTGACGCTGTTCATGGGGTCTGGGGGCACCGGCGTGCGGCCCGTCATCACCATTTCTTTGGCTCCGCAGGCATCGGCAACCCTAAACATTCCGCCCACGTTGTACGCGTCTTCCCAGTCTTGAAGGAGAAAGGCCAGTTCCACTTGGGGCGGATGTTTGGCCGCAAATTCTTTGTAAAGCTGACGGACTCCCGTTTTAGAGTGAAGCGTTTTCATGATTTGCCGTCCCCCATGTTATCCGGTGTGTGCGAATGAGGCATGATGGGTCTGTGCTGATTCTTGGCATTGACCCCGGTTTAGAACGCATTGGCTACGGCGTGGTGCGTCGCGAGGGTTCTCAACTTAGCGCGGTGGATTATGGGCTGATCCAAACTCCAAGGGTCGAATTGGCCCTCCGGCTTCAGCAGATTTACCGTTCCGTGAGTGAGGTGTTGGACAAGCATAAGCCCGACGCTCTTGCCGCCGAACGACTCCTGTTTACCGTGAACAAAACCACCGCCATGGATGTGGCAAAGGCGGTTGGCGTGATTCTGTTAGCAGGGTCCGAGAGAGGACTCGTGGTCGCTGAATATTCTCCGCCGGAGGTGAAACAGAGCGTAGTAGGGAACGGGTCGGCCGAGAAGAAGCAGGTTCAATTTATGGTCACCCGAATATTGGGACTCAAAGAAACCCCCAAGCCCGACGATGTAGCCGACGCCCTGGCCGTGGCAATCACCCACGCAATGCGGTCAAGGATTGTCCGGTAATGGTGCGGCGTAGCCGGTAGTCGCCGGATGAGTGGAGCCGGCGTCGGGTTGCGGTTGCTCAATGACGCGGATTTATGTTCTTGGCTCCGTGCGTTACGCCCG
Organism: Fimbriimonadales bacterium; assembly: GCA_038212035.1. Taxonomy (GTDB): domain Bacteria; phylum Armatimonadota; class Fimbriimonadia; order Fimbriimonadales; family Fimbriimonadaceae; genus Fimbriimonas. Next base: position 99,737 of record JBBQUZ010000006.1, on the reverse strand, counting down.
ATAACCCGGTTATCGCCGGAAGACCGCACAGAGCGCGGATGGCGAAACTAACATTCACCCGCAAGAACTATCGGGCGACACCCTTGCGGGTTGCACGGACATCAGTTTCTCAACGTGCTTGGCAATCACGTCGAATTCCAAATTGACCGGATCTCCTTCGTGCTTGGAACCGAGATTGGTGACTTCCAAAGTGTGCGGAATCACCCACACGTCAAAGTTACCGCCGGCGGGTTCGACCATGGTGAACGAGATTCCGTCGATGCAAATTGAACCCTTATCGATGAGATAGCGGTCAGATGCTGGGTCGCAACGAAACGTGTAAACCACCGAATTTCCCTCGCGGCGAATGGCGGCAATATGTCCCACCGCATCAACATGCCCTTGAACAATGTGTCCCCCAAATCGGCCGTTTGCGGTCATTGCGCGCTCCATATTCACCGGATCACCCATCGTGAGCGCACCCAAACTAGAGCGAGCCAGGGTTTCGCCGCTGAGATCAAACTCCAGAACTTGGTTAGGTCCGCGGTCTAGCGACGTGAGGCAAACTCCGCTCACGCAAATGCTCTCGCCCGGTGCGATTTCCTGAAAGTCCGACTGCACTGGGTACGAAACTTGGAGTTTGCCCTCGCCCAATCGCCGAACCGAGCCCACCGCTTGAACGATGCCCGTAAACATCGTTCAAGCATACATTGCGCCGCCCTAGCCAAAGATGCCAACGGGTGCAAATTTCTGGCCCAGAACCAATTCAGAATCTCCGCCCATCCACTTATCAAGGGTGGCCGCGTAGACGCCTCTAAAGTCTTGGGTGAACGCAACATCGCCATCCACCAAATTAGTTAAATCTGGCTTGGGTCCGTGCATGCCGCCTTTTACGTTCTTGCCAATCACAAACATCGGGGCCGCCGCCCCGTGGTCGGTACCGAGCGATGCATTTTCTTGGGCTCTTCGTCCGAATTCGGAGAACGCAACGACGACGACCTTATCGGCTCGCCCAATCGACTCCATTTCCGCCTGGAACGCGTGAACGGCATCTCCAAATCCCTTCAGCAAGTTTGCGTGAGTATCGGCTTGTTTGGCGTGAGTATCAAATCCTCCGGCGGAGAAGTAGACCACGCGGGTGGCGGGAGATGTGGCAATGATCTGCGCGATCTGCTTGAATCCGTTACCAAATTCCCCGTCGGGATACTTCTGTTTGGGGGCGTAGCCTCCTAATTGCTTCTTGAGAATGCTGAGTGAATCCAGCGCGGCTTTGGAAGCCTGTTGGACCGCTCGGGTGGGAGAGCCTAGGGCCGCATCTTTCCCCTGAATCTCTCGGAGCATCTTCTCCATGTCTGGATCACCAATCATATTCTGAACGTCGGCGAGGCTAGCAAAGCAGGGGACGCTTGCCCGGTTGGCCTGGAGCGCCATGGGTTGGTCATTAGAGAGGCCCAGTGCCATCACGGGATTGCTGATGCCGTTCTCCAGCTCTTGGTCTAGGTAGCGGCCCAGCCAGCCGTGCTTCTGCTTGTTGTCTGGACTGGCGGACTGCCAGATTTCCATGCTTCTAAAGTGTGATCGGTTGGGCTGAGGATAGCCCACGTTTTGAACAATGGCCACCTTGCCCTGCTTGTACAACTCCGCAAGGCCGGCTAGCGAAGGGTGAAGGCCCATTTGGTCGTCTAGCTTGAGCACCTTATCGCCGGCAATTCCCAGGCCCGGTCTGAGTTCGTAGTAGCGCTTTTGGGCGTAGGGAATTACGGTATTGAGGCCATCGTTGCCGCCATTAAGCTGACAGACCACCAGAACCGTATCTCGGCTGGGCTTTCCGCCCTTGGCCATCTTGATCACATCGGCCCGGGCAATGGTTGAGAGCCACGGAGGGGCCACCAACCCAACCGCAATCAGACTGCCACCGCGCAGTACGTCTCTTCGGGAAAGTAGGTCTTTCATATGGGGTCCATCTTCATTATCGTCTAAATCCTTACGACTAAGAAGACGGATCGAACATGGATTAGTTCAGCGCTCAGTTTCGCTTTCGCTTAATAAGAAAGGCAAGTCCTAGTCCCAGAACGCAATAGGTGCCCGGCTCGGGCACCGCGGAGGCGGACATAGATCCCCATCGGCTCACGGATTGGGCCCGGCTCGTGTCATCGCCAAACCACAAAGCGTTGGCCACGTTGTACTGCGCCCTCACCGCGGCGTAGTTGCGCGTGCTGCCATCTAAGCGGTCAACCCCGTCAATTAGCAGCTTGTAGGTGGTTCCGGTTACGTTAAGGCTGTAGGTGTGCATCGCCGCCATCGTGTCCATTGAATAGGATTCGCCGGGAGAAAACGCCTGGTTGTCGTTGTAGGCAAAAATTCGATCTTGCCAGAAGCCGATCTCTACGCCTTTTTTATCGCTTCCCAAAGCAAAGAAGCTAAGGCCTGCCCGCAGGTTGTCGGACGCATGAGACTCGCTAACCAACTGAACATTCCACGTTGTATTGAAGCCCTTGGTGGGGTCTAAGATAATCGGGCTTGACTTGGCCCAGCCCACCGAGTTAGCGTTGATGCTCCCGGTGCTTAGAGTCACGTAGCCGTTCCCGCTGGGGGCGGTAACGGGGTGGGTCAGAACCCCGGCGGCACCGTAGGTCCATCCCCACGGGCTAGCGTCTGGGGCAACGTTGCTGGAGGCATCATAGAGCACTCCGGCCTCCGAAAGGGTAGTGAGGGCAAAGGTGCATAAAATGAGGGAAGACGGCAAAAACTTCATCGTGGATATTTCTGAGTCTATGATGCACCGTTTCTGGTCGCGGGCAAATACCCCCCTCAAATTTTTAGTAGTTTGGCGGGGTGATCTGGACCGTTGAGTGACCCGTTGAGCCAATTTCTTCTAAGAGTCCGCGGCACGCGAGCTCCAACATTTGCCCGACCTCTTCAAAGTCTTGCATTGATCCGCAGTACGGGTCAGGAACTTCCGGGTGTTCCGCCGTCGCATCGTAGGATCTGGCCAGGTGAATTTTGTCCGTGCGGCTTCCGGGCCAACCCTTTAGGTCGCTGACATTCGCATGATCCATCGCAATCACGTAGTCAAACTTAGCAAAGTCTTGCGATGACACTTGACGGGCGCGCATGGTCATCTCGCAACCTAAACCGGTGCCCACTTTACGGGCCCTAGGGTCGGCGAGGTCTCCCACGTGCCAATCGCCGGTGCCCGCAGAGTCCACTTCAATTTCGTGATCTCCCTCCGTTACCAAACGCCTCATAATGCCCTCGGCCAGAGGACTGCGGCAGATATTCCCCAGGCAAACAAACAGAATACGGGTCACAAAGCCAAGATACCGCTCAACTGCCGGGCGCGATGCTTAGCTGTCTTGTCGGATCAACCTAACGAAACAATTTGACAGGGAACTCATTGCTAATTTGATTTAACAAATGAGTTGTGGGCTAGGCGAAGTGGTCTTCGTTGTGGGCCCCCATCTGCATCGCCTTGAACCACTGCGCGGTTGGTGCCGTGGATGTCCGAATCGTGACTCGCAAGCGCAATGGGTGGCGTGCTATCGGCATCTTCTTGCGAATGAGAACAAGAGACCGTGAGGGTTCCTGCGACGAGCAGGAAGAATAGGGTTCGGAGTTTCATCGTGGAGCAAGCTTAAGTACCCCCGCTAAACCGGAAGGCACATAAGCTAACTCTCGGCGCAATTGCCCCTGAAAATTACCGACTATTTGTTATTTTCCGCCCGCACAAAAGCATTCTTATCCAGTTTGTCGGGTTTCGGCGCGTTTACGGTTTCCGGTAGCGTCTTCTCTGCGCATCCAATCAGAAAGATGCCGAGTAGGACAAGCGCGATGTTGATTTTCTTGTTCATAAAAATTTAACCCCCTGCGTATGCGTGATGAACACCATTGCACAGGGGGAAGTTTATCTCAGCCAAGATCAGTGAGTGATGTCCGGTCGGAACAACGGAGTGTGGCAATTCTGGTCAAACACGGCTTCGTAGCCGCTGAACCCAGCTGCGTTGTCCGGGACGCCCGCCGCATCGTAACCGGCGAGAGGATACGGATCATTCTTCTGATCGCCCGTACCGGCCGGTCGTGATTTGGCATGACCATCGGCAAACGCCCAGTTCTGGGATTTTCCGAACGCCCATGAAGTGGCGTGAATGTTGCCAACGCCCGACTGCAGACCGTTTGGCGTATTGGACGAGTGATCGTCGTGCAGGTTGCAACCCGACACGTCGCCGCCGTTGTCCGGACCGCCGCCGTTGAAAACGCACGAAGCGCTGGCGGTGGGGCAGATGACGAACGGATTGGCATAGGTATCGCCAATTCGTGCGAGTTGGCCAAATGCCGGCCAGAACACGGGGGTGCCGGCAGGATCGGCAATTGCGGTGGTGCTGAACTGAGTCAACAAACCGTTGTAGTTATAAGAAACGTTGGCCGGAGTCTCGCCGGCAGCTGGGGTTACCGCGCCAGACTGCTTAGGAGCGCCCGGCATCGTGAGGATGTCCCAGCTCTTGGTGTAAGGGTAAATGGAGTTATTGGCGGTAACTTGACCGGCCAGCACTCGCTTTCCGTTGCCAGTGCAACCGTTGGCGTACTGAGAGCCGACTAATGAGTTCCACGCGGCGTGGAAGTTGTACGGCACGAGAATTCGGGAGTTGAAGTTCCAGAGTCCGCCGCAGTCCTTACCGGCTTGGAGGGGCAACAGGTCGTCGCTGTCGATCGTATACATGTTGGAAGCCAAGGCGATCTGCTTAACGTTGGAAAGATCAACCGCTTTCTTGGCCGCATTCTTTGCTTGGGCAAAGACGGGGAACAAGATGGCAGCGAGGATCGCAATGATTGCGATCACGACTAACAGCTCAATGAGCGTGAAACCAGATTTTTTATTCATGAGGGCTCCTCAATTGTTGACAGAAGCGGATGTCGCAAAAAGCCCCACCTACTTCGTCGTACGATGAAGATATACAACAAGTAGAGGGCGAATTGGGTTAACGGGAACACAAACACATTTTATTCCCCCTTGGGAAACAAAATTAGACCAAAAAAACCTAATGCCTCAGCCCGAAGGTTTCCAAATCATGAAAGTTCGGTGTTTCGCCGCGTCAATTTTGCCAGACATTCTTTTTTGTCTCGAAATGGTTATTGGGGAGGACCAAAGGAACCGACCATTTCCTCCATGGATGCCGAGCTTGCACCGCCAATTTATAACGTCAACGAAACCAGTTTCCGGGCTCCGGTTGGCGAACTCACTTTAGCGATAACTCAGCTATTAGAAGCGGCCGTACAGCGAGGCGCGTCCGACATCCACGTTTCGGCGGGCGAATCACCCATGTTTCGGGTGGATGGAAGCCTCCGAAGGCTAGAAGTTCCTCCCTTCACGCCAGAGCAGACGGAGGCAATGCTCCTAGGGATCATGCTGGACGAGCAGCGAACAAAATTTCTGGAATGTGGCGATATCGATTTCGCGATGCCCTTAGGCACGATTGCCCGATTTAGGGTGAATGTGATGCGGCAGTACCGCGGGGTGGGAGCCGTCTTCAGAAAGATCCCCACCAAGATCATGTCCCTTGAGGAATTGGGTCTGCCGTCGGCGCTCGCTCGGTTTACCGAGCGACAAAAGGGACTCGTGTTGGTGACCGGGCCGACGGGGTCGGGCAAGTCCACCACTCTCGCAGCAATGGTTGACCTTATCAACCGGACTGAAGAAGGGCACATTCTGACGATTGAGGATCCGATTGAATTTGTGCATCCATCCAAAAAGTCGTTGGTGACCCAACGCGAAATCGGTCCGCACACCAACAGTTTCTCCAGTGCTTTGAGGGCGGCCTTACGAGAAGATCCTGATGTGATCTTGGTCGGCGAACTTCGCGACCTCGAAACAATTCAACTTGCCCTAACCGCCGCAGAGACCGGGCACCTTGTGTTTGGCACCCTCCACACTTCAAGTGCGCCTAAAACCGTAGACCGAATCATCGATGTGTTCCCCACGGTTCAGCAGGCCCAGGTGAGGGCGATGCTCTCAGAATCGCTAGAAGCGGTCATCACGCAAACTTTGTGTAAAAAGGTGGGTGGGGGTCGGGTGGCGGGAATTGAGATTTTGGTGGGAACCACCGCGGTCCGAAATCTCATCCGTGAAGCCAAAATTCACCAGATCCCCAGCGTGATGCAGACGTCCATGGCCGCCGGCATGCAGACCTTGGAAATGCACCTAACCACGTTGGTAGAGCAAGGGCTGATCACAAAAGAAACGTTCAATGAAAAGTTGTGTGTGGTCTAGGTGCTCCCAAAAAACTTAGCATCGATTTCCTCGTCAATGCCGGGAGGCCGGAGTTTCCCCTTGATTGCAAGTAGGGCTTTCAGAGTTCGAGAAGATTGGGAAGTGTTTTTTATGCAGAGTAACTTAGAGCGGACTAGCTCTATTTTGAAAAGTCTTTGATGCCCGCAAAGCAGGGGAAGTATCAGGCCCGGCCCTGACCTGCAGGGCAGTCGCATTCGTTTGCCAGGCAAACTGATCAATCTTTTCTTAGACGGCATCCTGCACCGGGCTCGGAAAACTTTAAGTTATCCCTTGGAACTGGGCTGACTTCTAGTAATTACACGCGCTTCCCCTTCCCAACGGGACCAGAGAATTTTTCTGAGGTGGAAGCTATTTATTGGGTGGAGACCCAGTGGCGATCACAATGATTCGGCTATATTCCAGAAACGGACATGAGCAAAATCGGATTTGGAGTTGTGGGGGCAGGAAGTATCGGAATCAGAGGGGCATTGCAGCACCTCACCATGCCGGATGTGGCAGATCGAGTGCGGGTCACTGCGGTGTGCGACCCCGTACCGGGTCGCGCTCAGGCGGCTTCCGAACGGTTTTCGGTGGAGAGTGCGTACCAGACTCTCGATGAATTGCTCGCGGACCCCAATGTGGATGCGGTCACGCTAGGCACGCCCATTGGGTTGCATTATCAGCAGGGACTCCAGGCGATTCGGGCCGGGAAGCACGTCCACTTTAACAAAACCATGACGATGACGGTGGCCGACGCGACCCATTTGATGGATGAAGCTAAGGTGCATGGTGTTAAAATCGTGGCTTCGCCGGGGCAAATGATTCGGCCTTCCCATCAGCAGATTCGTTCCTTAATCCAGGCCGGCGCGCTGGGCAAACTCAGTTGGGCGGTGTGTGGGGCCGCGTTTGGCGAATACCACGAAGAAGAATCTGTTCGAACCGGTAACGACGTGCTGAGTAACATCGACCCGAGTTGGTATTGGCGCAAACCGGGTGGCGGCCCCATGTATGACATGACGGTATATGGCCTGCACACCATGACGGGAATTCTGGGTGCGGCTAAAAGGGTGACGGCGATGTCGGGGGTTGGACTCACCGAGAGAGAGTTCAACGGCAAGATGGTTCGGTGCGACGCCGACGACAATACGTTTTTGCTCCTCGACTTTGGTGACAACGTGTTCGCTTTTGTTTACGGATCCTTTGCGGGCGGAGTCCCGGGCGGATTCACCGGTGGTTACCACGGAGAAAAGGGTTCGATTATCGGAAACATGTGGAACGGCAAACCCATTGAATACGACGGCATGGACGACCCTACCCGCTCCGACCTCGGCCCTCACGTAACCGGACCTCACCTGCAAACGGAGGAAGCGCACGTGTTTGAAGACATGATGCAACTGGTAGACCTAGTGCTCTTTGATCGACCGACCGTAGCCACCCCAGAACACGCCCGTCACGTGATAGAAATTATAGAAAAAGGCTACGCCGCTGCGCAAAGCGGTGTCGCGAAGGAATTGACGACTACGTTCTAAGTTCCTTCAGAACCCGCGCCCGCGGCTTTCAGAACCCTCGCCTGCGATGGTGGTTCGTCCATTGCGGGAGTGGGCAGGGTGAGGGTGAACTCCGGTCCTTAACTGTCCCTTCCGCAAAAACAACCGCGTTCTTGGTTTCTCAACGCGCTCCAACCTGGTCAGGGGCCGTATATTCGGCCGGGTGGGCAACTTAAGGGCCGTGCCACGGGTACCCGTGGCACACGAGCAAGAGGTTGAGTAACAGACGCCCTACTCACCCATTCCCATCCCTAAAGGGGTGAATGGTAACAATCCATTTGCGGTGGAGTGATGATCGGTGGCGCAACTCTTGGGTCACCTCAGGTGGCAAGGGCCGGATAGTCTGTAGCCAACCTTGAGCGGTGGTAAGGTCACTGAGCGAAACCTTTCTACCTAAGTTGCCCCTGTCACTCTGATCCATCTCGTGCCTATGCATTCTTCACATTCATCAGAAGTTCAGGGTTCGACGGTCTGATCGTGCTCCAAGTAAACGGGCATCGGAACGTCTTCTTTACTCACCGACTCGCCGCCACGGTCTATGCGGACCACGCAACCTTTCATTTTGGGTTCTATAAAGAGGTAAAGCACGGTGTCGCCCGCGGTGACAATGGCACAGGCGGCAAACCAGTCGTCAATCACGATGTCTCGCAGAGACCGGCGCATTTCGCCGCGTAGCGTGTACGCCTCTAACTTATCCGGCGAACCGTAGATGACAGTGACCAGGGCGGGACCTTCTTCCACCATGAGAAGGGCCAGTTTCATGTCCCAATTTCGGTAGGTGACATCGTCTTTAAAGAACCGGTTTCCGAATTGGGCTTTTGGCATACCAAAGAATCTGAGGAATTGTTTGTGCATATGATGCGGCACAAAGGCATCTTGAAATTCTTCAAAGGCTCGGTCGGTGGCAACGTCGTCCAGGCGCTTGGGCGTCGCCCACATTTTCTTCCATCGGTCCACCCGATTGTCTGGGGTTACGGTGGTGATTGGTTTGGGCATAGCCAAGTTTAACTCCGATTCATTACAAACAATTGAAAAGCAACCTAGATAGCCCGTGTTGAAAAGCCGGAACCTGCCAAATATACGGATCGTGACTACACTCGCCGGTCGGTTTTCCCAGCTGGAGATCCTGCCAGAAAGGGTCCGGGCTTCCGCGCCCAACCTTGCCGTCGTTCTCACCCAGCGGCGATGCGAAGGGCCAAAGTCAACGTCCATTACTTTGCGCGATCTCGCGGTAAAGGGTTTCATTCAGCTGAAACCAGATGAAGGGCAACTATGGCGCGAATTTGCCCGAACGCGTCGCCGGTATTCATCGCTCTGCCGTCGGGTCACCGGTCCGACGGCCCGAAATCTCTACATCCGATTAGCAATCCAGCGATGGGGTCTCGACTCATCTTTACCCGCACCCACCACGCCCCCCGCACGGGCGATTATGGGTGACGAAGTGGGAATTTTTGCAAAGCGTGCGCCGTTTGGCACGTTGAGATTTACCGCGACCGAATCCAACCAGGAAGGTACGGTCACTGAACTCTTAGCCCAACCTATCAAGCGCTTAAGTTCCAAATCAAAGACAAACGCCTTTAGAACTCTAGATTTTGTTGCATTTTCCAAACGAGGTCAGGAAGTAGATTTTTTTCTGCCTTCGGGTTATTACGCTACCGCACATCGGTTTGTCCACGTGGATTCCATGCAATGTAGTCCGCTCATCGAGACGGGCACGGTTTCAATCACTTGGACCGTGACAGCCGCCGAGTAAGCTCCCATCAAGTCTAAACTAAGAAAGCGGTTCTGCAGACTTCCACTGACCATCCCTCGGACGTCTCATAATCAAGGCATTACTCTGAACCCTTGAATCAAAATGTTGATTGTTCCTCTCCTGATGATAGCCATGACCAGTCCGAAACCGCGAACCCAGCCCTACGATTTTTACGTGGGAACCTACACTGTAGCGGGCGGTAGCCAAGGGATCTACCACTGCCAGCTTGACCCGCAATCGGGTCGCTTAAGCCCTCCTACCTTGGCGGCTGAGACACCGAACCCAAGTTATTTGGCAATCGACAAGGCGGGCAAGCATCTTTACTCCGTGGTGGAATCTTCTGCCGGCCAAGTGAATGCTTACAAAATAGAAGTTGATCAGCCGCTCACGTTCCTCAATAGTCAGTCGGCAAAGGGAGATGGACCCTGTCATATATCCGTTGATGCCGGAGGCAAATCAGTTTTTACCGCCAGCTACGGCGGGGGCACCGTTGCCGCGTTCCCGTTGCTTCAAGATGGGCGACTGTCGCCACGCGCATCTGAGTTCCAAAATTCGGGAAAGGGTCCCGATTCCTCTCGTCAGGAGCGACCCCACATGCATTCCGCCTACTCTGATCCAACGGCGCGCTTTGTTTACGCTTGCGATTTGGGAACTGACGAGATCTTGGTCTTTCACCAAGACCCAATCACCCATGCGTTGGTACGCACTGCACTTGAATCCGCCCATGCTCCATCTGGTGCCGGACCAAGGCACATTGCGTTTGCTTTAAATGGGGAATTTCTATACGCCAACAACGAGATGGCTAACAGCGTTAGCGCCTACCAAATTGACGGCAAAACCGGGTCGCTAACTTGGCTCCAAACCGAATCGTCTCTCCCGGTGAATGAGCCGATCGACCATAAATCCACCGCCGAAATCAAAATTCACCCCAACGGAAAGTGGCTCTATGTTTCCAACCGAGGTCACAACAGCATTGCAGTTTTCCAAATTCGTAGCGACGGCAGACTCGTCCTGGTGGAAATCCACCCCGCAGGAGTGTTAGAACCCCGGGGGTTTGATATTGACCCATCCGGAAATTGGCTTGTGGTGGCGGGTCAGAACAGCAATCAGCTAAAAGCGCTATCCATCAACCCCCACACGGGAAAACTTGGCCACGCAACCAATGAAATTTCGGTTTCAGCTCCGGCCTGCGTTGCGTTTTCGCCGCACTAGACTATGCTAGCGAATAGGACCCTGCAGGGGTAGTTCTAGCAGAGGCTTCAGCGGAATCGTCACCGTGAATGTTGACCCGATTCCGATCTGCGATTGTGCGTTGATTGAGCCACCTAACTTGGTTAACCCCCGAGACACCAGTGCAAGTCCGATCCCCGTGCCCGTTCTTCCCGCCGGATCAAGGCGATGAAAAATCTCAAAAATTTTGTTCGCGTAGGCCATATCAAATCCGACACCATTGTCCTCCACCTTGATCACATATTCTTGACCGACGGTGAGTCCCGTCACGCGCACCATCGGACGCTCAACTCCAGCGGAGAACTTAAACGCATTTTGAAGGAGGTTTCGTATGCACAATGACAAGACGTCACCGTCAATTTCCGCATTTGCTTCTTCAACATCAATAAAGGTTTCGGTCTTCGCCCACTGGGGGTCATTTTCAAGCTGACTCAGGGTCAAAGATACGCTTTCTCGTAGATTTACTGCACTTGGCTTGGGCACCCTGGAGCCAATTCGCGAGAAGTCAAGAATGGCCTCGAACATATCCGCCATCTGCTTGGCGTTTATCCTAATTCTGGCGAGGAATCCCGCTTCTTCGGAACTCAAATTCGATTCTTGCAACATGTTCCCGTACGCTAATATTGCGCGTAGTGGCGCCTTGAGGTCGTGGGAGACCGCATAGGAGAACAGCTCAAGATCCTTATTACGCTCGGCCAAATCAAGCGTGCGCTGTTCAACTCGACGTTCTAAGGATTCGTTTAAGTGTTGCAACGCTTCTTCCGCAAGTTTTCGGTCCGTGATATCAACGTTGGTGCCCGCAATCGTGGTTCCCACCCCGTTCTTATCTCGCCCTACCGCCGCCCCCCGACGCAAGATCCAACGCCAAGTTCCGTCCTTGTGCTTCATGCGGAACTCCGACTCAAACCCCCCTGACTGGGGAGCATTAATCGCCCGATTAATGCCCTCCATCGCCTTGTCGTAGTCATCCGGATGGGTAAGAGATTGCCAAGCGCCAAAGCTCATCGGAAAATCATTGGGCTCGTACCCCAGCATTTGGTACCAGCGAGGCGATTGATAGGACTCTCCGGTCGCTGAATTCCATTCCCAGACGCCATCCGTGGCGGCATTGACCGCGTCTGACAAACGGCGTTCGTTCCGCTTCAGTTCAGCTTCCAACTCCGTTCGCTCCGTTATGTCGGAAAAAATCACGGCAAACTGGCCAATCTTCGGCGAAAAACAGCACGTCTCAAAATATCTACCAATGACGCGCGCGTAGTTCTCGTAAACTATGGGCTCGCCCGTGAGCGCGACCTTGCCAAAGACATCTATCCAATGTTGCTCCGTCTCGGGCATGACCTCTTTAATTGTCTTACCCACCACGTCTTGATACTTAGCCCTCGTAAGACGTTCAAAGGCGGGATTTACGTCTATGAAGCGGTAGTCAACGGGATCACCGGTTTCGTTACAAATGATTTCATGCAAAGAAAATCCATTCGTCATATTTTCAAAAAGAAGACGATATTTCTCTTCGCTTTTGGTCAAGGAATCCATCACGACAATGCGGTCCATGTTGTCCCTCATGACGACGATCAAGGAGGGAGTTTGGGTGAGATTGTCATGCATGGCGAAGCACCTGGCTTCTACCGGAAGGCGCCCTCCATTGGGTTGAAGGACTTCGATTCGTTTGACCCCACGAAAGAACGTATCGCTGGCATCACGGAAAACTTCGCCTTGGATCACGTCCCAATTGGGATACACCAAACTGGAGAACGGTTGTCCCAACAGCGCGCTAACGGGCCGGCCAACCCATTCACCGAAGTTCTTGCCCGCCGACTCGATGAATCCCTCTCGGTTCAGTTTTACAAGTGCTTCTCGAATTGAAGCAAGCGCGTTCTCGCTCAATTCAGGGGACGAAAAGGTCGATTCACTCAGACTTACGGCATTGAGCATTTGGGAAACGATCCGTGACATTTGCTCCAAGCCCTGTCGCTGAAGTTGGGTCAGCGTTGTTGGCTCAGTGCTCATCACAAATAGAACCCCGATTTGATTTCCAGCACTACTGTGCAAAGGATAACCGGCATAAAATCTAACCCTTTCTGCGCCGCAAACTAAGGGAGACTGGGCAAACCGAGGATCCGTTACAGCATCTGAAACCTCCACGATTCCTTCATTCGCAAGGTTGACCTCGCAAAAGGCGCAAACAAAACCGCACCTCTCCTCAGTTATTCCAATCTGGCTGAGCAGGCATAGCGTGGTGCCCTGCGTCAGAGCAATTCCTGCTTTCTCCACATTGCATAAGGTGGCAGTCAAACGAACGGCGTCATCAAATTCCTGGGTCGCGATGCCACACAGGGCGCCATAACAATCAGTTCCCGATGAATTTTTTGTACATTGATTTAGGTCTTTCTTTGCCAAGCGGGCACCTCCAAAAACGCTACGGAGTCCAAGTCAATCCGATGGTCAATTACATCCCCTATTTTTCTAATTGCGGGAAGCACAATGTGACTGTACCTCAGACAACTAAATCATTTGGGTCCCGTTGCGCCCCATCAAAGATTCGTCTCTACCCCCAGTTTTACAACCTTATCACAATCTACGGAAGCCCTAACCCTTGAGACCCGTAATGGCAATTCCCTGAATAAATAGCCTTTGAGTGAAGAAGAAAAGGATAATCACGGGTGCGATGACCATGGTAGAAGCCGCCATCAGGAGGTTCCACGGAGTTCCACCATTTTGGCTTTGGTAAGCCTGCAATCCAAGTGACAAAGTAAAAGTTCGCTGGTCAGAGAGGTAGATCAGGGGGCCAAGAAAATCGTTCCACGCATCCATGAAAGAAAACAGGGCCACCACGGCAAGGGCTGGCTTACTCAGCGGCAAAATGATCTGCCGAAAAATGCCCCACTCAGAACAGCCGTCAAGTTTGGCTGCTTCAGAAAGTTCAAATGGAATCGTACGGAAAAACTGCCTCAGTAAGAAGATGCTGAATGCACTGCCAAACCACGCGGGAATCCATAAAGGACGGTAAGTTCCGATCCATTCTAACTGCCGAAATAGACCAAACATAGGCACCATCAGCGCCGGGAACGGGACCATCATGGTGGCCAATGTGATGCTAAACGCCAGATCTCGGCCGGGCCACCGAAGTCGCGCAAACGAGTAGGCAACCAGCGAATTGGAGAAGACCGTTCCTCCTACAATGAGCGAGCAGAGCACCAGCGAGTTCCGGGCGTAAACCAGGAACGGGTAGTAGCCTAGAGACTTGTAACCGTAGGTAATCGCATCTAAAAAGTTGTGCCATTGAAAGGTGGAAGGAATCCAAACTGGCGGCATCTTGGATGTCTCTTCTATGGGCTTGAGTGCCGTAGAAAGGAGCCACAAGAACGGAAAGAGGAAAGCGGCCGAAAGGCAAAGCAAGGTGACCTGAATAACCAAGGTGCGAATGCGCTGATTTTTTTGCTGACTCTTCATTTTGGTTAGCTCCCCTGATAGTGCACATGCTTCTCACTCACCTTGATTGCGCCGATGGTGAGAGCGAGGATGAAAAGGAACATGATCCATCCCATTGCGCTGGCGTAGCCCATTTTGCTGTACTTAAACGCGTTGTCAAATAGGTACATCGCATAAAAGTAAGTTGATCGTTCTGGGCTACCGCCGGGGAACATCACAAAGGGCACGGTGAACACTTGCAACGTTCCGATGATTCCCATGATGAGGTTGAAGAGGATCACGGGCGAGATCATTGGCAGCGTGACGTTTCGGGTTTTCTGCCACGGGCTAGCTCCGTCCAAATCCGCCGCTTCAATAAGTTGCTGAGGCACGTCTTGAAGGCCCGCCAAGTAGATGAGTACGGCGTTACCCACCCCCCACACCCCTAACACAACCAGCGCAGGCTTAGACCAAGCCGGATCACCCAACCAGTTAGGGCCCTTGATTCCCGCGTGGTAGAGAAGTTCGTTGAGCACACCGTGTTCTCCGTTAAGCACCCACAGCCAAAGCACGGCCAAGGAGACTTGAGGCACCAAGGAGGGCAGAAAGAAAATCGTGCGATACACCGTCATCCCGTAGACTTTTGTGTTGAGCAGCATCGCCAGCCCAATGGCCATGAGCATGCCGCTGGGCAACGCAATGGCGGCGTACAACAATGTGTTCTTGATCGCAATCCAGAAGACTTCGTCTTTCAAGAGGTCAGAATAATTATCCATTCCCACCCAGATGGGCGGCTTTAGCACGGAGAAGTCGCAGAAGCTGTAATAGACGGAGGCCGCAATGGGATACGCCATAAATATGCAGATTCCCACCAGCCAAGGCGAGGCAAAGAGGACGCCCGCCCAAGATTCCTTACTAAACCGTTTCAATTCTGCCCCGTTACCGAATCCAATTCATTTCTCATCTTTAATCTTTGCAGGTAGTGGTCAAGCTTGGGTTGCATCCTCTCGCGAACGCGTTTAAGCGCCTCGGCCGGGGTGAGGTGCAGCAACGAAATTTGATCGTATGCGTTATTGAGCTCATCCAGATATTCCGGCCAGATTCCCACCTGGGGCGCCACCACGGCATTCTTTTCTTGCGCCACATCAATAAACAACTTAATGTACGGGTTAGGGTGAGTGGCAATGAATTCTGGGGTCACATACTTGAGGGGAGTCTGCTTTTTCTGTCCCATGCAAAGCTCTTCCATTCCGTGCTGAGACTGCACAAACTTGGCAAACTCAAACGCTTCCTTCACGTGTTTAGCGCCCCGAGGAATGCAGAGTACGTCTTCATCCACAAAGGTCATGCGGGCTAAATCTGGGCGGCTTGCGGGATGCGGAAACGGCACCGCGGCCCAATCCATTTTGGGTTGGTACATGTGAATGAAGTTGTACATCCACACGCCCTGTAGCTCCATGGCCACTTGGCTAGACATGAAAGCATTTTGGGGTGAGGAGAACCCTCCGAAACCACTTTTGAAGGTCTGAATCTGCCCCGGTCCGTACTTTTTGGAGAACGACTCAACAAATTCAAAGCCCTGAATATTCTCTTTCGTGTCGGTGGTGATGGTGTCTTTTCCGTTCCACAGCTTTCCGCCGTAAACGCAACCCCAAGCCCAGTTCCACCACCCCGGCTCCGCGGGTAAAAACCCCGCCACCTTGAAGTGGCCATTGGCGTCCCGGCGGGTGAGCTTATCTGCCATCGCGGTAAGTTCTTCCAGGGTTTCTGGTGGTTTATTAGGATCTAGCCCCGCGTCTCTAAACAGCTGTCGGTTGTAGTGCAACGCGGTAGACGCGGGCGTGGTGGGCAGGGCAAACAGGTGCCCTTTATAGTTGCAGATGTCCCAATAGGCTTTGACGTAGCGGTCGCCCTTAATTCCGGCAGTGGCGCACATGTCTTCCAACGACAGCAACGCGTGCTCATCGGCAAACTGTGAGATGTGTCCACTCTCTAATCCAGCTAGGTCAGGCGGGACGCCGCCAGAAATGGCAAGCAAAGTTTTATCGCGGATGTTGCTAACGGATAGGAAGTCGACCGTAATCTTATCTTGGGATCGATTGAACTCGTCCACTACGGCTTTCATTGCGTCAAATTCGAAGCCCGTCCACTTTTCCCAATAGGTGATATGGGTGCGATGATCGGGGTTGGGAGGTCGAACCAATGCTTCGCTAGTCACGGCGGCCGCCACAAGGGCCAACGCTAAGCCAGGAAAAACGAGTGAGCCGCGATCCACGGGACGGATGATACACCGACTTAACCAATTTCACCCGAAAAAGGAATCGATCCACTCATTCAAAGTGCGAATCTCAGCCGTGGATGGGACTCACGCCCTGCCTTTATTCAGTGCTTGACAATCTCCCTAAGGAAAGCCGCCAAGGCTGGGTGGTTGTCCGTTCCGATGACATCAACCTTTTCATCCACAAACAACTGCCAAAGTTGAGGATCATCGGGAGTTCCCCAGAAACGAACCGCTTGTCCCGCTTCATGTGCGCACCTAACGAGATGACGGAGTCTCAGTCGGTCTTTTGCCGTAAAAGCATCCAACCCGTGCCATGAAAACAGATCCCCAAATTCGGTACTGATCAACGAGATGAGTCCCGCCGATGTTTCCGTGGGATAAATGTCTTCCACTCGCCCGTCGATAAACGCAAACCGATGCCTTTCCGCGGCGAGGACTGCGATCGGACGCTCACCTGAAAGCACTATTTTGATCGCTCGAGTGGTCACCTTGCCGTTGTCGTACGAGGTCAATATGCTCACAAACGGTTCGAGAATCCTTTTGAGCACTTCGTAGGATTTGGGGCCATCCTCTTTGATATCAATCAAGAGTTCAAGCTCTTGACTATCCCCATAGACACTGCCGTGATGCTTTAAAACCTCGTCGGCAAGTGGCTTAACGTACATAGGAATTAATGTGCGCGCGGCATCCATATCCAAGCGGTCGTGACCCACCCAGAGGTCCCCTTTGATCGGAAATACGTCGGCCTCTACACTTCGAAATCTGTTTTCCAGGGCGGAGAACAAGGGCCGCGCCTGATCATAATCATTGTGAGCATGGGCGCACGGCCCCGCAGACTCCCAAGGTTGCATGGCTCTAGTTTGACCGATGGATAACAACGCAACAAAGGCGAGAATGGCACTCATAATCGGTGCGTTATACCAGTGAATTGTTAAGGGAGCCTAAATCGAATTTGGGATTCAATTTGCAGGTCAAATCGCACCTTCAGCGGGTGGAGTCGCCGCATGACCATTTCGAAGTCCAGGGGGTTAGTGGTTATATCGAAAATGATCAACCGGTTACTTTTAAATCACTCGTTAACGGTGAGGAAGGGGCAATAAACACCACTCGGCAAGAAAGATTCCGCGAACTACTGCTTCTTGTTTGGCCCCCGTGTTAGGAATCGCGCACAACGGTTCACACGAGAATCCATCGAAATCTAGCCCCATAGCCTTTGCGAGCTCGCTCCAAATTAGGGTCATTACGAGCTCCGATCGATGCAACCATTCGCTCGCGATTCCGATCGAATAAATCCGATACCATTCTATGGGCTGATCCGGGGGACCTGCCAAAGTTGCAGGTTACGTCTGAGCGAGTACTTTTAAAGTCGGGAGAGAAATATGTTTCCCTCCACAAGTCGATTTTTTATCGCGGCATCAGATCCTAAATTTTCTTGAGTTCCTCCTCCGCCGAAGGTAACTCCGGTTGGTTTCTCAATCGACCCGGCACCGGCCAGATACACACCTTTGGTACCTCTCAGCCAGCGAATTTTTGTAGAAGCGCTTCTAACGTTTATTTTGACGAATGCCTATCATATCTGCTCTTTTTTTCAAGACTCATCGGATTTTGGGCACACACTGAGTAAAAATGCGTCAAAGTGAAGAGGAAGTGCTTCGAAGCGCTTCTATAATTTATGGCAGTGTCAATCGGCGATGTGGCGAAGAGAGCTAATGTGTCCTTGAGCACCGTGAGTTACGTGATCAACGGGGGTCCTCGAAATGTTCGTGCCGAACTTTCTGATCGAGTGCTCGAAGCGATTAAGGATTTAGATTTCCGACCCAATCGAATTGCGCGGACCATGGTTACTGGCCGAAGCGGAGCCTACGGTGTGATCCACGCTCCCATCCGTTATGACTCCCGAGGCGCGAGTTTCGTCCAGGCCATTCTAAACGGAATTGCGGTTGAGGCCCAAACCCTTCGTCACGATCTCCTGATTTACACTAACGCGCTCACCGATGATCCCGATCAGGCTCTGACCGATGTAGACGATGGTCGTTCCGACGGGTTAATTGTCATTGCCCCAGACATCGACGATACGTTAATCGATCTTTTAGCCAGCCGATCCAGAAGGATGATCCTCGTCGCCGGGTGTCAAAGAAAAAATGTGCCTTACTTGGGTAGCGACAACGAGTCTGGCATTGGCCTTGCGTTTTCCCACCTGTACGAACTTGGTCACCGAAAAATTGCTAACGTTTACGGTCAGCTTTCGTTTTTAGACGGTAGAGAGCGGCAAGAAGCATTTCTGAAAATGGTTGCTAACTACGAGACCACGCTTGAGAAACACTGGATGGTCGGCGGAACCTTTGATCGAAAGAAGGGTTACGAATATGCCGCCAAAATACTCAGACCTCCCAACCGCCCCACTGCCATCATTGCCGCAAACGACCTGCTGGCCGCTGGGGTGATTGATTGTGCCGTGGACCTAGGTATAAACGTTCCTTCAGATCTCAGCGTTATAGGATTTGACAATACAATTCTCGCTCAGCTTATTGAACCGGCTCTAACCACGGTAAGCCAAGAACTCGCGACGATTGGCACGACTGCCGTTCGCTATTTAGATCAGCTTATCAAGGGGGAGTCCGTTCCCACCATGACCCGATTTCCCACCTCGCTTAAGGTTCGTAGAACCACTTCTTGTCCAAAGGAGGACATTTCTTGAATAAGTACAAAGCATTCACACTCATTGAGTTACTCGTCGTTATTGCAATTATTGCCATCTTGGCTGCAATTCTTTTCCCTGTATTCGCTCAAGCTAAAGAGGCTGCGAAGAAGACCCTTGACCTCTCCAACAACAAGCAAATCGCGCTTGCGGTGCAAATGTACGGTGGAGATAACGAAGACGTATACCCTCGCGCGGTTTACTCCACTGGGATCGTCCTTTGGGGATGGAACACTCCATTCACCTGAAGAGATGAGGTTAACCCATACGCCAAGGGCGGAAGCATTTCTTATGTTGACGGATCGAAGAGTCGCAGCATGGCAGAGGGTGGCCTGTGGTCAACTCCAGCCAAGTCTAAAGGCCGTGGAGTCTACGGAGCCAATATGAATCTCATGCCCGCTGCCTGCATGTGGGATAACCAAGCTGGAAACACGCGGTGCGACCAGAATAATGATGGATCGGCGAGCGGCAGCGCACCGTTCCCATCCGTTTCGGCGACTTCACTAGACGCACCGGCCCAAATTTCGTCGGGTTGGACCCTTGGAGTCAATCCTGACTGGAATGCATCGGGCGATGGAGCGGATTCATCGTGGTGGTGGTGGGGCGGCGCTCAGTGGCCACCCGTATTCACCGGTGCAACATCAGGTGAGAAGTGGGATGCGGACGCATCCAACTTTCCTACTTGGATGATGCCCAGATACCGATACAGCGGAATTAACTCTCCGTTTGCAGACGGCCACGCAAAGTTTGTCAAGAAAGGTGCTTTCAACTGGTGTAAGTTTGTTTACGTCAAGGGCACATCCACCAACTTCAATGACAACTGGGACTGGCTCTTCAGCCCCGGCAACGCTTGCGCGGCTTTCGCTCGATGATGAAAACACTACTATCTAGCTCGGTAATTGCCCTGTTAGCTTGCATCGGTTGCTCCGGAGGAAATTCCTCCGGAGATGTAGAAGCCGCTAGGAAAGCATCTGAGGCGGCTCCTAAATCCGTAGCGGAACTTTCTAAAGATACGCCTGACAATGCAAGAGCTTCTGCGGCGGCAGGCATTGCTGCGGGCCACGCCCAAGACAAGATAAGCAATGACTCTGCAAGAGTCAACGCCATGAAAATGATGAATAAACAGAACGGTCAGTAGGCTGGTCTGTTGTGACCGGTGAGGCAATTGACGTTGCCTCACCACTTTTTAATCCATGAAACGATTTCTGATCTCGCTCCTTGGTCTTACCTTCGCACTTGCGATCACCGGATGCACGAAACGCAAAGACGAAGATGTACTCGACGACACGGACAGACCGAAAGTCGTTTTTGAAGGGACCGCCGACGCGAAGTATTCCGGCACTTGGAAAACTGAAGACCGGATATCCGTTTATAAACTTGCAGCCGATGGTGGTTACGTGCTGGATTCGAACATACCGATGAAAGGTAGCAGTCCCATGAAGACTCACTCAATAGGAAATTGGGCGGTAAACGCCGATCATTTGCTGTTTAAAGACGCGCAAGGAAACGTCGCTTCCTACCTTTACGAACTGAAGGGACAGAGGCTGACCCTGACTACCTCTGGAACGCTGAAAGGTAAGACGATCATGGATCGCCAGAAATAGCAACCAGCTTTTCTCCATTAGGGTGGCCTGAAGCAAATACCCTCACTGACTGCAACTTCTGAAGATGGATATTTTCAAGACACAAATTCTCCCTAATGGAGGGTCAGTCGGCTTGCATCTGTCTAGGCGGGACAAGTCGCCGGAGCCTAGACTTGATCACGCCAAGAATCGGCGCAGTGCTAGCCCAAGTTCCGCAGTTCGGATGTATTGTCGATGAATTTTGAGTCTAAGTGAGATGGTTTTCAGGCGATTTGTTACACTACACTTTGGCCAATTCGATGCTTGTGGGCAGTTTGAGACCGAGCTTGTGAAGTAGGACAACAAGGTGCGGCTCTGGAACGGAGACGCATCTTTTACGAATGACCGGCCCTGCTTTGGTGGGCATAACAACATCGACCATTTGGATCGCGGCAAATTCGTCCAGAAGTTTAATGAAGCTGAGTTCCTCCACCATCCTGGCGACCCACACGCCAGAGAAAACTTGCACTATTGTGCACCCGTTACCGCAAACTGGCCGCTAAACTACAAGCCATTTCCAAACTCAATCATTCACACTCTAGAACAATATTGAAATTCCAATTTATTGCCTCAATCGCGAAACTTGGGTTAGATCATTCCGGTATCCCCTGCGAAACATTCGGTACGGTTGACGACGTAGTTGGATGAGAGGCGGTTTCAAAATCTGGTTTCTGTTACGCAACATCAAATTGAGGGATGCTGACCCAGGCTCCGCCTTGGAGCGAGGACTCGTGGGCGCAAACGCCCGCTATCGTCCATGCCGCGCTGGTGACGGCATCAATCTTGCATCGTCGACCTTCTGCAATCGATGAGATGAACTCGTGCACCAAGTGGGGATGGGAGCCTCCGTGTCCGCCATCGGCAAACGGAGCGAGCTCGACGGAGAGAAGGTCGGGTCGATAAGGCACGGGTACTCGTTGCGATGTCACGTCCCTCCATCGGTGTTCACGCTGAACCGGTTGCATCTCGTAGACCACGGGATCCTCGTGTTCAAGCTGAGCCCATTCAAACCCGCGCAGATCACCGTATACGCTGAACGATTCCACGTAAGCATGGGCCGTTTGGTACCAAGCTCGAGTCACTTGAGCCACCGCATCGGTATCCCGAAGCCGAAAGTGCGCCGTCTGCAAGGGAAAAGGGTTCTGAGGATCTGTGCTGATATCGGGCCGAATTCGCCCTCCACCCAGGCAAGACACCTCCGTGGCTTGAGTATCCAGTAAAGCGAGAATTGGCGCGATGGCATGGGTGGCGTAGTGCATGGGAGGCACACTCCGCCAATATTGTGGATAGGTCGCTTCTAGGTCTTGAAAATAATCCGCTTGAAGGAACGTGACATTGCCTAGTTCGCCTCGGTCGTAAAGGTCCTTTGCATACAGGTACTCCCGCGTGTAAGCAGAGGTCTCCATCATCATGTAGGTCCGATTCACTTTGTTGGAAGCCCGAATGATGCGTTGAAGCCCATCAACGGATGTTGCCATGGGAACCGCGCACGCACAGTGCTTCTCTGCGCAAAGTACGGCGAGGGATTGTTCAACGTGTAATGGAACGGGGGTCAGGAGATGCACCGCGTCAATACTCGGATCGGCTAGCACTTCTGGCAGCCCCATAAACCGCGACTCAATTCTATGCTCTTCACCCACCAAGCCAACGAGATCCGCATTTGGATCACAGATTGAGACGCGACTTACATTGGGGTGAGCCTGGTAAATGGGGACAAACGAACGACCAAAGCCCAGACCCACCACCGCGACGTGCAAATTCTGCTCCGGCATACTGAGACTAGTCTATCTTGGATGGGAAGGCCGCTTCAATCGTTACCACATTTTCCCACTGATTCGAACTCGAGAGGCCCGTGCGGCAAGACCAAACCTGCAGTGACGAATTAAGACTAACGACCTCGTGCTCACGGAATCGCGCCATGTATTGCCTCTAATCTGAAGATTAAAACCAACTAAATTGACGCCATTAAGGACCAACACCTGATTCAATTTGTGGTTGATAACAAATTTAGAATAGCGCCACCTCCAAACCTTAGGAAAACTTACAATCTTTTAGAAGACAGTCTAATGGTGTACATAAAAAGACCACAACACTTCAATGTAAATGTTTAAGACCGTCCATTCTAATCATTTGCGGTATACTGCTTAGCAATAGTTCTTTTCATAACCAGCGAAGGCTACCCGCGAACCGAATCACCGGTTGCGGACGATTCAGGAGGTTGTCCATGAGTCTGCATTTAAGTTCCCGTTCTCAGCATATTTTCGATCAGGTGTTTCAGCACCCTCTCACCCACAATTTAGAATGGGGCGATGTTCGCTCGCTCTTTGAAGACTTAGGCACCGTAGTGGATCAACACAACGGTAACATGCACGTCACCTGGAAAGGTGAGAACATTTCATTTTCCCAGAATGAAAATTCTACGGTCTTGAGTGCAGATGAGGTTATGAGAGTGCGTCATTTCCTTACCGAAACCGAGTCTCGCCGGCCATCGGCAAACCCGCGTCACCTGTTGGTCGTCATTGACCACCACGAAGCCCGGATCTTTAGAACCGAGTTAAAAGATGGGGTCCCGGAGACCGTAATCCTTCACGATACAGATGGTCATAAAGCCCATGTGCACAGCGCCCACGACTTTAGAGATCACACCGAAGGTAAGAATTATGATGACTACTTTGAGGAAATAGCTAAAACCCTAAGTGGGTCAGAGCGTGTCCTTATCTTTGGCAGCGGAAAAGGCTCAAGTTCGGCTAGCCATCTGTTTGCGGCATGGCTTAAAGAAACTGATGCCGAGCTCTTCAGCCGAGTTGATGGTCCATTCACGGTTGACGAAAGTCACCTCACCGACGCTGAACTCTTGGCCAAGGCAAGGCACGTATACAACTCGCCCGAACTAACCAGATAGACTTATTCAAATTCAATTAGCTTAGGCACCGGGTGATCTCTCACCGGGTGCCTTTTATTGTTTAGGCATTGGAAGCAACCACTTGAAGCACTTCCCTTAGTTGGTCCGGATTCTCTTCCCCGTCTCGCTTGCTCGTTAGATCTTTGGGTACCCATAAAATCAGAGGCAAAATGCATGCGTAGACCACGGTGGTCGCCACAACGCACAGAAGAAATCCGCGTTCATGTCCGAGATCGTAGATCTTGGTCCCCAGGATATCGCCTCCCCGAGCCGACAGGGCAAAGACACCGTCCACCATCATCATCAATGTTCCCTGAAGCCCAGGCGGACAAGAGCGAATGGCCAGGTCCATATAGGCTGCGGTAGCAACGCCGCCCATCATGCCAATGGGAACCGCCAACAGTTGGGCCGCCCACGCGGAATGCACAAAAAGGAGCGGTATCAATTGAGGCACCCCGATCAACGTTCCCCACCACAATAGATTTTTAAGGGGAACCCGCTTACAGAGCCACCCGTAAAGGAAGAACGTGGGTAGAAAAGACGCGCTAAAAATCGCGTTGTAATTGGCATAAACCGAGTCTGGCAAGTGCAATTGACTCGTTAGATAGTATTGCAACGGAGTGGCTGAGCCCGGAGCAAAGTTCCACAAGAAGCAAATAAGCACCACCGGATAGATCGCTCGGTGGCGCAATAGTCGCTGAACATCTTGAAGGAAGTGAGATTTTTGGGCCGCCGGCTGGTCATAAGCATGATTGAAAACCGCCTTCGGTTTCCACAGCCCAAGCGCGCCCACCATCAAACACAACCCCGCCAGCACCAGAAAAATATCGCGGGGCGGAAGATGTTCAGTGACCCAACCCGCTCCCCAAGCAGACAGCATAACCGGGATCATAGCGGCCACATTCCAAAGAGTAGACAGGCGACCCGACATCAACTTCTCTTGCCCGATTAATGAAATGAGTCCCTGGTAAGCGGCCCCCACAAAGCGAAACGCAATCATCGAAGCAAAAACGCCTACGAACAGAGTGGAAAATTCAAGTTTCCCAAATGCAAGCCACACAAAGACGCCAGCCGTGACCGGCGCAAACAACAGAAAATAGCCTCGGTCCCTCAAACCAAACGGACTCCATCGGTCTCTGATCAGGCCGAACACAAACGCAATAAACATCGGAATTGCGGTTAGAAATCTAAACTGTGCCACTGCTTCCGCACTCGCGTGGAGTTGGTTCTTCAGCATGTACGAAGTCGCAATATCCACCAAGAACCCTGATGGAGTTGCCAAATAGAGAAGCAGGGTGACCGCTCCAAAATAAGTGTAAATCTGCGTCTCTTGACCAGAGTCGTGGTCAGCGGGTTTTAGAGGGAGTCCGTCTGAGGCCATTAGGAGGTCATTATAAGGGCGAAATTCCCGATGGCAAAGACATTTGCCCCGTAGTTTGAGGCTCATTTTCAAAACAGACCGACGGGGTCGGGGCCCTAGACTGTATAACGATGAGATTGGGCGTTCTTTGCCCGCCGAGAACGCCCAGCCAAATCTCATGACTACCCTTAGCGCCATCTGCTTAGCTATCATATCGGTCGTGCCCCACCCGATCTCTCCGATTACGCCGCTTCCCTCGAAAGCCCAAATTCGGTGGCAACAAATGGAAACCAACGCGTTTGTGCACTTTGGGCCCAACACGTTTACTGATGTGGAATGGGGCGGGGGTAAAGAAGATCCGAACCTGTTTAATCCCACTGACCTTGATTGCGATCAGTGGGTCCGTGCGTTCAAAGCCGCCGGAATAAAAGGCGTGATCATCACGGCGAAGCATCACGATGGCTTCTGCCTTTGGCCCTCCAAACTCTCCACGCACACGGTGGCCCAAAGCAAATGGATGGGGGGCAAAGGCGACGTACTGAAGTCGTTATCCGAAGCTTGCCAGCGGGGCGGACTCAAATTTGGTGTGTACCTTTCGCCTTGGGACCGAAATCACCCCGCCTACGGCACGCCAGAATACAATAAAGTGTTTGTAAGCATGCTTAAAGAAGTGCTCACCCACTACGGCCCCGTGTTTGAGGTTTGGTTTGATGGCGCGAATGGCGAGGGCCCCAACGGCAAGCGGCAAGTCTACGATTGGCCCCTTTTCAATGCCACAGTGAAGAAATACCAACCCAATGCGGTGATCTTTAGCGACGCCGGTCCCGACGTTCGATGGGTGGGTAATGAAGACGGCTTGGCTTCTGAGACGTCCTGGTCCATGGTCCCCGGCGGTCGTTATGTGCCGGGAACGCCACTCGCATCCGAGCTGGGTGAGGGCAGCGAAAACGGAGACACTTGGGTCACTCCCGAATGCGATGTGTCAATTCGTCCGGGCTGGTTCTTCCATGCTCACGAAACAGACAAGGTGAAGACACCCGCCTATCTGTTAGACCTCTACGAGAAATCGGTGGGCCGGAACAGTCTGTTATTGCTCAACGTCCCCCCCGACTGGCGCGGCCACCTCGCGGATGCGGATGTGAATGCCCTCGCGGGCTTTCGGCACCTGGTGAATCAGGTTTACGCCAAAAACCTGGCCGCCGGGGCAACCATCTCCGCTTCCTCAGAACTAGAGCAGACGGACGCCCAATCATTGCTAAAGAAGCGCGGCCTGTGGTCTGCCCGCCAAGCGGATTCTGAACCCGCCGTAACCATTACGCTGAAGAAGGCGACCGAATTCAATCGAGTAGTACTCGCCGAACCCATTCAGTTTGGTCAGCGGGTGAAGTCGTTCACGGTGCAAGCCCAGTTGGCGGACGGCACCTGGAAAACCATCACTTCCAGAACCACAATTGGACATCGACGGATTCTCCCCGTAGAAACCACGACCGCAACCAGGGTCAAGATCACCGTCACCGCCAGCCGAGCCTGCCCGGCTCTTACGTTGATCGGCCTGTATCTGAGGTAGCGTTCCAATGGCGTGAACCGACGTCCGGGTGCTCAAAAGTTACTACCCGATCACCCGGACGCAGGCAAAAACATCCCCCAGTTACGCCCTTCGCGTGAGAGTATGGGAAGCTCATGGTGTTTCCTGCGTCACCCGCACATCGGCAAGGACGATCCGCCTACTTCCTTAAACCGGGCAACACAACCTTCACGTTTTTAGCCCCCGGACCGTACACGCGGTACAAAGTCACTTTCCCGTTTTTCCAAGCTACATCTACCTGCACGTTTCCGCGTGCACGTAATCCGGTGACCGAGCCCCCTTTCGCCCAAGATTTGGGTAGAGCGGGCAGGAGCCAAACCGTGCTGTGGTTACTCTGCACTAACATTTCCGCAATGCCGGCCGTCGCACCAAAGTTTCCGTCGATTTGGAACGGTGGATGGGCGTCAAAGAGATTGGTGTACGTGCCGCCCCCGTTGGACATGTCGTATCCCATGGCATCCACGGGATGGAACAGCCGCTGAAGCAACACATTGGCGTGATCTCCATCCCAAAGTCGGGCCCAGAAGCAAACTTTCCAGGCCAAAGACCACCCGGTGCCCATGTCTCCGCGTCGCTCCAAAGTTTTTCGTGCGGCGGCGGCCAGAGCGGGAGTTTCGCTGGGAGAAATTTCTTGACCGGGGTGCAACGCGTAAAGCGGCGACGTGTGGCGATGGTGCGGATCTTCTTCATCGTAATCCTCCAACCACTCCATCACCTGACCGTGCTTTCCCACCTGAATTGGCGCAAGTTGGCTCTTTACTTTCGCCAGAGACAGAAGGAATTCCTTATCCGTACCCAAAACTTCCCCGGCGGAAATCACGTTGGCAAACAGCTCATGCAGAATCTCGCTGTCCATGGTCGGCCCCATGCAAGTGCTGACTACGCCGTCTTTGGGATGGATAAATGCATTTTCTGGGGAGTTGCTGGGTGAAGTCACCAACCACCCGTGCTTGGGCTCCCTAACCAACATGTTCACAAAGAACTCGGCAGATTCCCGCATGGTGGGATACACCTTGGCCAAGTAGGTTTTATCTAATGTGAAACGGTAGTGATCCCAAAGGTGTTCACACAACCATCCGCCGGAAGTGCAGGTAGATCCCCAACCCGCGCCCTCGCCGGGTGAGGTGAACAACCAAGGATTGGTAATGACGTGAGAAACCCAACCCTTAGCTCCGTAATAAGCCTGCGCGGTTTTACGCCCGTTGGGCACCAGTTTTGGGATGAAATCCAGCAGGGGTTGGTGGCAGTCGCTGAGGTTGGTGGTTTCCGCCAGCCAGTAATTCATCTGAACGTTAATGTCCAGGTGAAAGTCGCCGTTCCACGGCGTTTGGGTTTCTTCCGCCCAGATTCCCTGAAGATTGGCGGGAAGCGGGCTGTCGGGACGCGAACTTGAGATCAGCAGGTAACGACCAAAATTGAAATACAGAGCGGCCAATGAGGGATCATCTAAACCCTTGTATGCGGCGCCAAGTCGTTCAACGGTAGGCGCTTGGGCAGTGGCTCCCAGGGGAAGTTGGAGGTTGACTCGGCGGAAGAAACGCCGATAGTCGGCCACGTGTCTCCGCTTGATCTGGGCGAAAGACTGGGTTGAGGCCCTTTGAATATCCTCTCGGACCTGGTCGCCAAAGTGCGGATTCACCATGTTGGTGGCCGCCGAAAAATAGATCGTCGCCCGATTTGCTCCCTTCACCGTGATCTGGTTCGACGACGTGAATATCTCACCCCCGTCGGTCACCACTCGGATTCGGCCCTCAAACGCGACGCCCAATTTCCCCATCTGGCCACTGGGAAGTACTCCCTGCATCACCAAATTGCCATCTTCAACGTGGACCTGAGCATTCTCTGGCCTTGACAACTTGGCCGAAAATGAAACGTGCCCTTTTTTAGCCGCAGAGATTTCATAGGCCACCACTCGGTCGGGAGCCGAGGCGAACGTCTCTTGCCGAAACGCGATTCCGTCTCGCACGTATTCGGTGGTCGCCACGGCGGAATCTAGATCCAGAGTCCGTCGGTAGTTCGTCACGGTGCCGTGGGGATAGGCAATATCCATGTTTCCAAACACCTGATAGGCTCCGTAAGGCACATTCTTTCCGTCGCCAGCCCCCGAGCCGTCACCGGCGCAAATGAATGACGCTTGCAGGAGGTCTTGGGCTTTCTTGTTCTCCCCGTTCATCAAAAGGCGGCGAATCTCCGGCAACTGTCTCACCGCATCGGGCCGATCTGCGTCTTGAGCGGAACCGGACCACATGGTGGACTCATTCAGCACCACGTGGTCATGTTCGGGTCCCCCAAAAACCATGGCCCCCAAACGACCGTTCCCCAGCGGACAAGATTCGGTGAATCGTTTAGCCGGACCGGTAAACCAAACCGTGAGTTTAGGGTCAGGTGCGGCGGGAAGGGCGGCCGCCACCATTACGCCAACCAGAGCTAAGGTTAGAGACATGCCGCTAGTTTACGATGGTAGAGCCGTCAGGATTCAAAATCGTTTGATGTAGGTCGTGCACATGGTAACTCATTGAGCTCACTAAACGTGTATAACCGCCCGTTGTCCTGGCAGGGACTATCCCTAAGTAGCCTGGCATAAGCTCTCGCGCCATGCCAGGTCAGGGGCGTCCTGGCTAAGTTCCCCGGCAGGGGCACTAGAATCTTCCAGTCAAGATATATAGGATCGTAATTTACACCTGCTTGCTTGAGTAAATCTTCTAGCTCCTTCAGATGAAATTTCTTCTGATGATGAGGTTCTTGAGTTGAAATATATCTCGGAACATCGGGCATCGTCGAAGCACTCACTGAGAAAGCCGATATCCCGATTGCCATTGGGATTCGACGGCGTAGGCGGTAGTCGGCGGATGACGGTGCCGACAGCCGGGCGTCTCGTGATTACCGAAAGGCACCCGGACTCGGGCACGGTCATCCCGAGGCTACCGGCTTTGCCGACCTGTTTGGGATGTCAGTTTTTGTTGAGAATGCGATGTGATAGCTCAAACTCGAATGAGTTGTAGGCACTTGATAGATTCTAGTTCCCCTGCCGGGGAACAGCCTTCTTTGCTCACAGATCCTGGCATGGCGCGAGAGCTTATGCCAGGCTACACGGGGACAGTCCCTGCCGGGACAAGGGAGGGCTAGTCGCAGTCAAACAATTTTTTTCATTAGATTTTGTGCCCCGGCCGGGGGGCAGACTTAGATGCTGACCGATGTTGGGCTGGCACCACCTTTAAGGTAAGCCAGGCTCCTTTAGGCCCATTTCCTCGTCTTGCGTGTATCGACCTAACAGATTAGGAGGCGCATACTGGCAGCGCAATTCACCCTGTCGAAGCCTCACTCAACGTAAATGCCCCAGTGGGCTCCCCCATATTCGACAGACCGCAATATTTATGGGCACTTTGCTGGCTTCGACATCTATTGGGGTCCCCAAGGATTGATTCGGGGTGATGATCTTGGCCTTAGAATTGCCAAATGGGCCGGGGTTAAGCCAAAGTTTTCCCGGGACTAAGAACCATTCGGAGACTAGGAGAGCCCGAGCATCATTTCCCAAATGTGGAATCCAGACACCAGAACGGGGAGTTACAAACCCGCGATCACGCGGCCATGACGAACTCACACGTTTCGCGGAACTCTTCGCAGAATCGTCTGGCTTCGGCCGAAACATTTAGAAATGCCTCTACAACCGCGGGGTCAAAGTGCTTTCCCGAATCCTCCGTGATCAAATGTAGCGATTCGTCAACTGAAAACGCTCTCATATAGGGGCGAATTGAAGTCAGCGCATCAAACACTTCAGCCACCGCCACAATGCGCGCCGACAATTGGATCTCATGACCCTTCAGGCCCTGAGGGTATCCGGTGCCATCCCACCGCTCGTGGTGTTGATGGGAAATGTCGGCCGCCAACTCTAGGAATGAGCTGGATTCAAAATGGTCCAACCCAGTGATCTCGCTCATCAGCCCCGGCAGCACCTCAGGGGTGGAAAGGATGTTCTTACCAATCTCGCAATGGTGCTCCATGCGAAATCTCTCTTCGGGTGTAAAAGCACCCGGCTTGTTAAGCATCGTGCGGGAAATTCCAATCTTCCCAATGTCGTGGAGCGGACTGGCCAACTGAATTGACATCTGGTATGCCTCATCAAGGCCCAGGCCAGCGGCAATCAATTTAGAGTAGTAACCCACGCGCAGGGTATGGGTGCAAGTGTCGGAATCATGTTGCTCAGCCGCCCGAGACAAAGTCAACACTATTTCTAATCTCGAGTACTCCACTTCACGAGTGCGGATCCTAACCAGTTGCTCTAGGTGGAGATTTCGAATGTGGAGTTCATCTTGGCATTCTTTGAGCCGTAGGGCAGAAGAGATACGAGCAAGTAATTCTTGAGGGTCAATCGGCTTGATTAAGATATCTGTAGCACCGGATTCTAGGGCCTTGAGTTTCAACGCATGATCTTTAGGCCCGGCCAGCATTACGACTTGAGTTCTTTCCCAACCCGGTGTTCCCCTAATGGCACGGCATAGCTCAAGGCCAGACATTCCGGAAAGGTGGCCGTCTAAGACCACCACATCTGCCGGTTGATTAGAAAGGTGATTGAGGGCGGCCAAGCCAGAATGGACAAAGTTTAGGGACCAATGCCTTGCATACCCATTTAACGTGGACACTATCGAAGAGAAAATCTCAGGATCATCATCTACAAAGAGAACACTGGGGTTCATGAATACTTTAATTCCTTCAAGCCAAGCGAGCACAGGGCCGCGTAGCATAGTCATATAGTCGGTGATTTTAGCCGTAAGCACAGATTTGACTAGCTTTTTCGACAAACGAGCGAAGAAAACCAAATGGACCGATTGAAGCCTTCGGAACAAAGCCCGTATTTCTCCCGTCAGCTACATTCATGAGAGCAGTTTGGGGTGCCAAGAGAAAAATCTCTTGGAGACCTCTCATTTTTGCCTTACCATCATAGTGCCTTCTTTTTTTATCGGTAAGGATATGCCCCCCGAGGTTAGGTTAGCCAAATGAAGTTAATTCGCTCATCGAGAATATGGATGGCCATTTCTCCGTTATTTGTCGTTGCAATGGTCGCGCTTCCGGTGCCATCTCTGGGGCAGATCCCCAAACGACCTGTCCCCAAGGTTCACATTCCCATACTCGCTCCGGATGATTCTGTGGTGCCGGGTTTGATTTTAGTGAAGTACAGCCAAGCCGACGCGGCACACTTCACTAACCTACTAAGAACTCGGCAAGCCGTAAGCGAGGGCCAGTTACCGCATCCCAACGCAACCTGGAAATCTCAAATTGGAAAGTCTGGATGGACTCTGTGGAGCGTTCCCAAGATAGCGGAACCCCAAGCCATAGCGCAGAGTGTTTTGAAATCACCGGGCGTGTTCTCTTCCTCACCCGTCCATCGCATTCATGCGATGTTGAATTCGCCCAATGATGGCGATTGGTCAGCTATTGAGGCCAGTGATGCCTTAATTTTGAATTTTGGAACGCAACAAATCGACTTTCGCCGACTATGGCATCTTGACGACATCAATGCATTTGCCGCCTGGTCCAATTATCCCGGCACTTGGTATACCGGTGCCTCCAAGCCCAAAAACTCTCCCCTCGTTGCCGTCATTGATACGGGGTTAGACATGGCCCATCCAGATTTCATCAATGCGGGTGGGTTTGGAATTGACACCGCATCGGGGGGGCAGATAGAAACCACTCTTTGCCAACAATTCCAGGGCGGTCAAGTAGTTCCGAATGGTAATCTCAACGATAATGTTGGTCACGGAACTCACGTGGCCGGCCTTGCCCTTGCCGCCGGAAACAACGGAAATGTGGGAGGACACGGCGTAATCGGTACCGGATATAACAGTCGCGGCATGATCCTCAAGGTCATTGATAGCGCTACTTCTGGAACCGATGCCGATGCGGCCGCCGCGATTTATTACGCAGCCGATAACGGGGCCGACGTGATTAGCTTAAGCCTTGGCACCACCAGTTATTCCCAACTGTTTCAGGATGCCGTCACCTACGCCTTTCAGAAAGGAAGTTTAGTGATTGCCGCCGGCAACGAGAGTGGGAACGGAGGCGGTGCGCTCGGTCCGATCTTCCCCGCCGCCTGTAGCGGCGCCCTTGGCGTAACCGCTAACGGACCCAACCAGACCTCGGCATCAGACTATTACGCCGGAACCGGGGACTACCTGGGCATAGCGGCTCCCGGAGGAGACGTGGTGGAGGGCTACGATATCAACGGCGACTTGGTGATTATCCAGCAGTACATGTTCTCCACCACGCCGCAGGGACCCAACTACATTTATAGTCTGGCCCAGCCCGGCTACGATTTCACCTACGGCTACTTAACCGGCACCTCTATGGCCACGCCGGTTGTTAGCGGCGCCGCTGGCTTGTACTACGGCAAATTCAACCTACACCAGAAGGACGCCCGAGCGAACGTTCGTGCCTATCAAGCCCTAGAATCCTCGGCAATGGGATTGAACGGTGGATGGGATCCGGTTCAAGGCTATGGTTCGCTGGACATGGCCGCGTTGTTGCAGGAATCCAATGCAAGGAGTGCAACGATTGGTGGGGTCCGCGGACTCGTCTATTACGGCGGAACTCCGGTGACCAATTCTCAGGTAAAAGCCAAGCTCACCAGTGGGTTGGGACTCACCTACTCCACAACTACCAACGCCTACGGCCTCTACCGGTTTGAAGGAATGCCCACCGGAACCTATTCGGTCTCTGCTTCGCCCTTCGGAAGTCTCCGAACCAAAAAGTGCATCGTCAAAGCCGGTTCCGACGTGCCAGGGTTCGACTTCTTTGCCGGTCCAAAGACGGGCGATACCACGCCTCCCGTCTCTTCCAAGCTTCAAGTGCTCAACGTGAGTACCAACTCTATTGATGTGGACTTCTGGGGATATGACACAGAAACCGAAATCGATAGTGTGAAAATGAAGGTGGGTAGCTATGATGGAGCCAGCGACATCATGGCGGAAATCGAAGTGGTGCCGGACGGCAATCTGGTTCACTTTGCCACCAACGCCCTCTCCAGTGGAACCAACTACCTGTCGGTTACCTATAGAAACGGAAACGGTCTCTCAACCGTGGCTAAGGTCCAATTCAACGGACCGTTCTCCCCCAACAACGCCGTCTACACCGCTCTGTCCGCTCCGGTGAAAATGAAGGTGGGGCAGTCGTTCCCCGTGTCGGTGACTTTCCAAAACACTGGGGTGACGCTGTGGGATCCCGCTGGCGTCAACCCGTACGCGATTGGCTCCGTGTCCCCGTATAACAACAAGACATTTGGCCTAAGCCAGGTCCTTCTTACGGGCGCGGTGGTGAATCCCGGAGGTTCTGCCACCCTGAACTTCACCGCTAAGCCAACCAAGGCGGGTACCTTCCCGTTTGAATGGCAAATGCAGCAGTTAGGGGTGGGGTTCTTTGGCACGGTGAGTTCACCGATCATGGTGACGATTGCGGCCAAGACAAACGACGCCCGCTTCCTTAGCCAGGCGTTCCCGTACGTGATGAAGCCGGGTCTAACGTATCCTGTCAGCGTTACGTACCTTAACCTCGGACCGAGTTCGTGGGATTCCACCAACTACGCACTGCAGTCGGTTGCCAACTCCCCTTGGGGAATTTCAAGTGTGCCCATTGTTGGGTTGCCGGTGCCACCCGGATCTCCGTATACCTTCACGTTCAACATCACGGCTCCCACTACGGCCGGACTTTATAAGTTCCAGTGGCAAATGGCCCAGCCCGCAGTTGAATTGTTTGGGGCGGCTGGCCCATCAAAGAACCTAACGGTTAAGCCCTAACCCATCATCCCCGGTTCTGATTCGCGTGAGTGAATCAGAACCGGGGGTACATCTTTGCCTCGCAATGAGATAAATCGAGATTCAGACCGATCGGCCTGAGGTAAGGTTCATTCTCCTGACTGGGGATGAATCCAATGATTTTGCTTGCGTCAATCTGCCTCAATTTCATAAAATCTCAATTTGCGTCGCCTCCGTTGCTTACGGGCATTGGAAACTACCATCGGCGGGTCGATACTCGGAACTCGAAGGCACAGACCTACTTCGATCAAGGGTTGGCGCTCCTCTATGCCTTTCATAAATCTGAAAGTGGCCGATACTTTGCGGAAGCGACCCAGCTAGACCCCAACTGTGCCATGGGATGGTGGGGCCAGGCGATGGCGGTCGGACCCGACATCAACTTTACTGGCGTCAATGCGGAGGCCTCCAAGACCGCCATTGCGGCGCTAGGTCACGCCAGAAACGTGAGCAAGAACCCCCTTGAGTCTGCTTTGATTCAGGCGGCATCGTTGCGGTTTAGCCCGTCTGCCCCCGAAAACCGAATGTCACTGGACAAAGCGTACGCATCGCAAATGGCTAGGCTTTACCGGGCTCATAAGCATGATCCAGACGTGGCGAGTTTATATGCGGAATCTCTCCTCATCCTGTCGCCGTGGCACCAGTGGGAACGAAGCGGAAAACCCGTCGCCGGAACTATGGATGCGATTGCCGCGCTGCAGCAAGCCCTTAAAGATTCTCCAGATCACCTTATGGCCAACCACCTATGGATCCACACGATGGAGGCTTCTCCTCACCCCGAACTCGCGCTTCCTCAGGCTGACAAGCTTTGCCAGCTCGCACCCAAACTGGGCCACTTAGTGCACATGCCCTCCCACATCTATATCCGTACGGGCAGATGGGATCAATCTATTTTCCAGAACGATAAGGCAATTACCAGTGATCGCGCCTTTGCGAAAGTGCATGGATTAGCTCCTACTTACCTGGGCTATTTGGCTCACAACCGAATGATGCTGGCGTTCTCGGCCAACATGAATGGCAACTACGTCAAGGCAAAAAATGCACTCGCAGATTGGACGCAGATTATGCCGGCAGACAAGCTGAAAGCATTTGCTCCTATGATTGACGGCCTTTACTGGATGCCCCTAGAGACCGAGAAGCGATTTGGAAATTGGACCACCATTCTGAGAGCTCCGGAACCGGCTGATTGCCTCCCGATCTCACGTGCGATGCGTCACTATGTCCGTGCAATCGCCTACGCAGCCCTTCACAGACCCGCCGAAGCCGATCGAGAACTCAGCGCTTTTCTGGCCGCTAAAGCCGCGATAAAACCAGACGCCCCGGTACTCAACAACACGGCGGGAGACATCTTCTCGATTGCCGAACATCAAGCGCGAGGTGAACTCATGGTGCTCACGGGCAAGCTCAATGCCGGCATTCTCGAACTCAAAAAAGCCGTCGCCTTTGAAGATCAGCTTAATTACGATGAACCCCCCGATTGGCTTCAACCCACCCGCCACACCTTAGGTGCCGCCCTACTCAAGGCGGGAAAACCAACGGAAGCCCAGGCGGTTTACCTCCAAGACCTCAATGGGTTCCCTGGAAATGCCTGGAGCACCTTGGGAATGTCCCAGGCCTACGCGGCCCTGGGCAACCAGAAATTAGCCGCATCTTGGCGCTCTAAATACCTCAAGATTTGGTCCAAAGCGGACCCCTTAGTCGACACGTCTTGCCTGTGCCTGCCCGGAAAAGGATAAATTTTGCTCAAAGGAACGAGAATCAATCTACGTTTGGTGCGGGAAAGCGACCTTGATGATTACATCCGCCTCACCCATGATATCGACGCGCGCGGTCCCTTCTTTCCCGTGATGCTTTCGTCGGAACCTCAGATTCGCCATGAATTTCAGGAAAGTGGATTTTGGTCAGAAAAGTTTCGGACCATGATCATTGTCGACAAAGTTTCTGACCGAATGATTGGCAGCATATCCGCCTTCAAAACCGTGTTCTATCACGATGCTTTGGAATTGGGTTACATCCTTTACGACGTTTCTTCTCGTGGCAAAGGGATCATGGCGGAAGCGGTGCGCTTGTACTGCGGATACCTCTTTCGGTGGCAGAATATTCATCGAATCCAACTTGAGATTGAAACGGGCCACATTGCGTCACGGCGCACCGCAGAAAATGCCGGCTTCACCCACGAAGGCACCATCCGGCATTGCTTGATTGTGAATGGTTCCCCGGTAGATATGGAGATGTACTCCATTATCCGTTCAGAATTTGAACGTGAATCGGTAGCCACCGATTGACCGTACCGGCTTCCGGGTGATGTTTAACTGCAACCTAACCTTAACAAACGGGTTCGCGAAGCACGTGGTCGGTAAAGGTTCGGGTCGCCCCCGGGTGAGCGGGCATGAAATTTACCCGGCAACTTTCATGGATTGTAGCGGGAACACGGCGGCGAATTTATGGGTCCAAAGTGTCATTACACTTTTGGAGTCGTATACTTCTAGAGTTGCGCTGCATTGGCGGGGAACCAATTTGAACATGAATCGAATTTCTTTATTTTTCGTTGCTTCTTTGGGCTTAGTGGCGAACGTTCTAGGCCAAAGTTCAATCGGCCAAAGCTCGGCAAGTCAGACTAAAACAACGTTGTGGAACCAGCTACCTATGGTGGCACCCAAGGAAGTTACCCAGGCACTTCACCTTGGTCACCTCCCTCCACAAGAGCAGTTGCACCTTTCAGTTAGCCTGCCCTACTCCCATCCGGTAGAACTCCAAAACTTTGTTGACTCGGTATCGGACCCCAAGAGCCCCAACTACCGGCAGTTCATCAAACCAGAAGAAGTGGGAGCCCGGTTTGGCTTGCCTATCACGGAAGTGAACAAAGTTCGTGACTACTTAACCGCTCAAGGAATGACCGTGCGGTTGGTATCCAAGAATCACCTTTCCCTGTTGGTTGATGCGACGGCAGCCCAGGCAGAATCTGCATTCGGAATTCGCCTAGAGTGGTTCCAGGCCTTTGATGGCTTCCAGCCCAAAACCGGAAAACTCTTCTCGTTTATTCAGCCACCCTCCCTTCCTGCCGCAATTTCAAGATCCGTTATTCACATTGGCGGCTTAGAAACTTTCTCCCATCCCGTTCCCCGATACGAGACTCCCAGCCAATTCAGAACCTTATATAACCTTGCCCCGTTTTACACCACGGGCAACCAAGGCCAGGGCCGAACCGTTGGCATTTCTAACTGGGACGGATTTCGACTGTCTAACGTACCGTTTGAATACTCTCAGTTCACCCTTCCCACCCCGGTGGGCGGTGTAGGATCCAACATAACGGTTAAGGCAGTGAGCGGTGGGGCCGGAACCAGTAATCCCGCGGGTGAAGGCGACCTCGATATTCAGGCCGTCTTGGCCATGGCCCCGCTTTGCAACCTCGTGGTTTACGATGGTGGCAACTATGATATGATCGGCGTTTTAACCCAGGAAACCAACGACAACATTGCCGACTTCATCACGGATAGTTGGGGTTGGAGTTTAGGTGCGAGCGAAGAATTAGCCGCTCATAACCTCCACATTTCGATGAGCGCCCAAGGCATCACATATATGGCGGCTTCGGGCGACCACGGAACCACCATTGGACCGTATTACTACCCTGACATTGACCCCGAAGTGCTTACGGTGGGCGGAACGACCGTCTCAACGGATTCTGCCGGCAACCGAACATCGGAAACCGGTTGGTCGGGCAGCGGTGGAGGTTGGATTGCGACCGCCGACCCTTTCAATGTTCGACCCAGCTATCAAGTGGGAACCGGTGTTCCAACCAACATCAACTCCCGATTGGTGCCGGACGTTTCCTTGGATGCGGATCCCAACAGCGGATATGTTGTTCACTTTGTGAACGCTACCAACGCCTCAGGCTTTTACGTTTTCGGGGGAACGAGCGCGTCTAGCCCCACCATTGCCGGATCCCTGGCTGTTTGTGCGCAGAAACTAATTTCCCTGGGTAGCCTGGCCACCGACGGCAGTGGACACCAGAGATTTGGTCGAATCAACAACTTGCTCTACTCGTTCAACGGTAGTTCCTCGGTCTTCTTTGATGTTCTAACCGGAAACAATGGAACCTTGCCGGATTCCACCACTTCTTCTGCCCATGCCGGATGGGACTTTGTCACCGGTTGGGGATCCTTCAACTTCCAAGGCTTTGTAAATAAACTTTCCAATTCATCCATTTCAACCCTCACAATTTCTCCGGGAATTATTGTCGGAGGTGCGTCCACCGTCGTTACAGGAACCGTTACGTTAGCTTCACCGGCACCCGCAAGCGGCTTTGTCGTGAACTTATCGGGTGGTGATTCTTCGGTATCGTATCCCGCAACGGTCACGGTGGCCGGCGGGGCCACCGCCGCTAACTTCGCGATTACTTCATCTGCCCTAACCGCGTTGACGGTGGAAACTCTCACCGCCACATCGGGTAGCTCCAGTGCTACCGCGACTTTGACCCTGAAGCCGACTCCCGTCGCTAACTTCACGTTCTCCCCCGCATCTGTGGTGGGAGGGGTTTCTTCGATGGGCAAAGTAACCTTGTCTGGCCCGGCCGGGCCATCGGGAGCCACCGTAACCCTCACGGGTGGAGACGCCAAGATCAGCCGGCCCGCCAGCGTTCTGGTTCCGGCGGGGGCCACATTCGTTACGTTCTCAGTCACCTCCGTTCCCGTTTCCGTTAGCGATGTAGAGAGCATTACGGCCCACTACGGAACTTCAACGAAATTGGCCAAGCTGACGGTGACCTTTGCGCCTCTCTCTAGCTTCACCACAAACCCGACTTCTCAATATGGCGGATATTCGGTGATTGGCACGATTAAGTTGAGTGGAGTGGCTGGCCCCTCGGGTACCACCGTGGCCCTATCGGGAGGAGACGCTTCGGTGCACTATCCGCCCACAGTGAGCATTCCTGCCGGAGCTTCAACGGCGACCGTCACCATCAACTCTTCCGCCGTGTTGACCAATGTAGTGGAGCCGATCAAAGCTACGTTGGGAACGGTTGCCAAGATTGCGAACCTCACACTAATGGCTCCGCCAACGGTAATTGGAATCACTTTCTCACCCACCACCGTGGCCGGGGGCAGTAAGACAATGGGTACCATCAAACTCAGTGGCAAGGCCAGTCCGGCGGGAGCCGTCGTCACTATCTCCGGCGGCGATGGATTCGTAACCTATCCGGTCTCGCTGAACATTGCCGCAGGCGCATCCAGCGGAACATTTAACGTTACTACACTGGCCGTTTCGGCCCCGCAACCAGAAACGCTCACGGTGTCGCTTGGGTCTTCAAACGCAAGTGGCTCATTTACGATTGCACTCCCCTCAGTATCCAGCTTCACTCTCTCCGCAGTTTCAGTCGTGGGTGGAACCTCGGTGACGGGAACCGTTACGCTCAGCGCAAAGGCCGGTCCTTCGGGTGACGTTGTCACTATTTCCGGTGGCGACTCATCAGTTGGCTATCCGATGACGCTGAACATCCCGGCGGGTGCGGTCAGCGCAACGTTCACCATCTCCAGTTCAACGGTGGGAGCCACCACAGTTGAGAACTTGAGCGCTACCCTCGGAGCCTCAACTAAGAGTGTTGCTCTCACATTGAATCCGTAACTTGACATTGCCCTTGCATTCCGAGTGGAAATCATTCACTTTGATCGCACGGGCAATTTCATTTTTCCGCCTCCTCAACAGACTCGCGTCCCGCTGATCTGGATCCATAATGAAAGGTCGCTGAAAAGCGAATTGCACCCATGAAACGAAAACCTTCGTGGCTACGACCCAGCCTTCTTGCGATTGCCGCCCTCCCTTACGCCTACTCGTTTGCTACCGATCAGCTGACGGTTGGGCGATCTAGCCCAAAGGCGGTCAGTTACCAACGAGACGTGGCTCCCATTTTAAAAGCGCATTGTTTTTCTTGCCACACGGGCGCGGCGTCAGACGCAAACCTTGATCTCACCGCATTCGCTAAAGTGATGAAGGGCGGCCGATCTGGCCCCTCGGTGCTTCCCAGAAAAGCCGCCGATTCCCTTCTCATTAGAAAGGTGAAGGGACAACTTGGAAATAGGATGCCCCTGGATCTCCCCGCGCTGTCTGCCGAAGACACGGTGACCCTTGAGGCTTGGATCAACCAAGGGGCCCAAACCGACCAGAAGGAAGCGACGGTCCATTGGGCTTACAGAAAGCCCGTTCGACCAAGCGTTCCATCAATGAGATCCCCGTGGGTGAGAAACCCGATTGATGCCTTTGTGCTAGAACGGCTCAAAAAGGAGGGTTTGCACCCCTCGGTCCCCGCCAGTCGAGAATCCCTCATTCGCCGAGTGAGCCTTGACCTCACGGGACTGCCACCTACTCCCCGAGAAGTTGGCGCATTTGTCGCTGATAAGAATCCTAACGCTTACGACAAGCTGGTGGACCGCTTGCTCGCCTCACCGCAATATGGTGAACGGCAAGCTCGCGGATGGCTAGATCTCGCCCGCTATGCCGATTCTGACGGCTACGAAAAAGACCTCAACCGATCGGTTTGGAAGTATCGAGATTGGGTGATTGATGCGTTTAACCGCAACATGCCCTACGATCAATTCACCCGAGAGCAGTTGGCGGGTGACCTCTTGCCTCACCCCACTCAAGCGCAAAAGATCGCTACTGGGTTTCAGCGAAACACGATGTTCAACCGTGAAGGCGGCGTAAACCAAGAAGAAGCGCATTTCCTGGTGGTGGAAGACCGCGCAGAAGTGACCTCATCGGTCTGGTTGGGGTCAACGCTCAACTGCGCAAGATGCCACGACCACAAATACGATCCGTTTACTCAGCGGGACTACTACGCCATGGTGGCGTTCTACAACAACACCGCAATTTATCCCCAGGGACCAAAATCAATTGGTGAGGAGAAATGGTTTGAATCCCAAATTTCCTGCCCCAGCGACCGACAAATCGCCCAACTCGCCACGCTCAAGCAATCCGTTAAAGTAACGTCTGCTGCCTTGGAATTCCGGGTGGGACAGCGCGTACCGTCTTGGATTCAAACCCACCAGAATGTACCCATCTGGTTGACTGCGACTCCCGCTTCGGTAATTTCCAAGAACGGTCAAACCCTCAGCGTTTTGCCGGATTCTTCCGTGATGGCAACCGGAACCGTTCCCGATACAGACGTGGTCAACTTTCAATTGCCGCGAGTTGCAATGGCAGTTTCTGGCCTCAAGCTAGACGTACTTCCGGATTCTCAGTTACCCGGGAATGGACCGGGAAGGGCCGGTAACGGAAACTTTGTTTTGCGTCAACTCCGCATCTGGGCAAACGGAATTCTCGTGCCTATCGCATCAGTTGTCGCTGACTTTTCTCAACCCGACTTTCCCGCCGAGAAGTTACCCGCCAATCATGCCGATGGGGGATGGGCGATTCAAGCGGGGAATGGCAAGGCACACTTCCTGGTTGCCACGTTAGCCACAACAATTAAGCCGAACGCGGACATTCGCATTGAGCTTGATCAAACTTCAAAGTGGGCAAAGCACCTGATCGGCCGGTTCCGAGTCTCCACTACGGCGAGCGACGATCCTGGATCGGAATTCTTGCCCAAAGAATTGCGCGTGGCGCTTTCAAACCCTAACCGATCCGAAAAGAAGGAATCCCAAATTAAGGATTACGTGCGAGACCATGATCCCTTATTTGCCACCGCCACCGATGACCTAAAGACTAAACAGGCCGCATTATCCGCCCTAGAAAATGCAATCCCGACCGCGTTGGTGATGAAAGAAAACCCGAATTCCAAGCCGCTATCCGAATGGGTTCGTAAGAAGGGAGTTTATCAAAGCAAAGCCGACCTCGTTACGGCGCAGACCCCCGCCGTTTTGGGCAAGATCGGCACTACAAAGGCGAACCGTCTCGACCTAGCCAACTGGCTCACCCGCCGAGACAACCCCCTCACCGCTCGCGTGGAGGTGAATCGAATTTGGGAGCAAATCTTTGGTCGCGGAATTGTAGAAACCTGTGAGGACTTCGGCACGAGATGCACCCCGCCCACCCACCCTGAACTCCTCGATTGGTTAGCCACCGAATTTATGGATCGCAAGTGGGATATCAAAGCGATGCAAAAGATCATCGTGACGAGTGCCACGTATATGCAAGCTTCTCAAGCGAGCCAAGTGTCAATGGAGCGAGATCCGCAGAACCTTTACCTGTCCCACGCGCCCCGGTTCCGAATGGAAGCCGAAATGGTGCGGGACAATGCCTTGGCTATCAGCGGCTTGCTCAACCGAAACGTGGGCGGCCCCAGCGTGTATCCGTTCCAACCAGACGGCGTGTGGGACACTCCTTACAATGGTGAAATGTGGATGCCGAGCACAGGCAACGATAAGTATCGCCGAGGCATTTACACCTTCATGAAGCGGTCTTCCCCCTACCCATCCATGGTTTCGTTAGACGCAACCAGCCGTGAAACGTGTACGGTTAGGCGCATTAGAACCAACACCCCGCTTCAGGCGTTGGCCCTGATGAATGATGAAGTGATGACGGACGCCAGCAAATCTTTGGCAAAAAAGATGCTCAATGCAGGTCCCGATCCTCGATCCCGAATTGCCACTGGATTCCGGCTATGCCTGGGACGCGGACCCAAGCCCGCCGAGCTTCTGGTCATGAAACGATTAGCGGCTAAGTTACTGGCCGACTACGTGGCCAAACCCAAGGTTTCCAAAAAACTTGCGGGAACACCCACCCAAGCCGCTTACACAATGGTCGCCAACGTCCTTCTAAACCTGGACGAGACGATGACCAAGGAATAGCTGTGAACAAAGAGATCGAACAGGCAATCCTCAAGGAAATCACGCGCCGTACCTTTTTTAAGCAAGTGGGCTACGGCATTGGGGGACTCGCCCTTAGTAGCATCCTCGCCGAATCGGTGCTTGCCCAAGCTCAGATTCCCGTGCGTAAGGACGCGATGGCCCCCAAGGCGCCCCACTTTAAGGCAAAGGCCAAGAACGTGATTTTCTTGTTCATGGCGGGAGCACCCTCTCAGGTGGACCTCTTTGATCATAAACCCGTGCTCAATAAGTTCGATGGTCAGGCATGCCCAGAAGAGCTTCTGAAAGGCGAGCAATTTGCCTTCATTCAGGGCGTGCCCCACTTGTTGGGCTCGCCTTACAAATTTGAGCAAGTGGGGCAATCGGGTCAGGAGTTGTCTGAGCTGCTACCTCATTTAAAGTCAGT
The DNA here is from genome assembly GCA_038212035.1 of Fimbriimonadales bacterium. Lineage (GTDB taxonomy): Bacteria > Armatimonadota > Fimbriimonadia > Fimbriimonadales > Fimbriimonadaceae > Fimbriimonas. Next base: position 56,098 of record JBBQUZ010000006.1, on the reverse strand, counting down.
GGCCGACGATATCGCAGTGGTTCGTTCAATGAACACCGAGCAATTTAATCACGCGCCCGCCCAGATATTTATGAACACCGGATTTCAACTTCCGGGACGTCCGAGCTTTGGTTCGTGGTCCACTTACGGGTTGGGAACCGAAAACAAAGACTTGCCCGGCTTTGTGGTGTTGATGTCTGGCGAGAGCAACCCCGATGGTGGCAAATCTTGTTGGGGAAGCGGATTCTTACCTACCCTTTACCAAGGGGTCGAATTCCGTTCCCAGGGAGAGCCGGTCTTGTTTGTGAACAACCCAGACGGGGTGGATTCAGAGATTCGCCGTGACACCATCGGGGCGATTCAAGAATTGAACGAACTCAAATATCGTGATTCTCTGGATCCGGAAGTGGTCACTCGAATTGCTCAATACGAATTGGCTTACCGAATGCAAACCAGCGTTCCGGAATTGATGGACCTCAGCAAAGAGACTCCCGCCACCCACGAACTGTACGGAACGGATCCCGGAAAGAAGAGCTTTGCCAACAACTGCCTGCTCGCCCGGCGTTTGGTTGAGCGAGGCGTGCGCTTTGTGCAACTGTATCACCGCGGTTGGGACACCCACGGCAGTAGCGAAGATAACGACATTAAGCACGCGCTCAAGCGCATGTGTCTCGATACCGATCAGGCCGCTGCCGCCCTCATCAAAGACCTCAAGCAAAGGGGACTGCTGGATGAGACCATTGTCATCTGGGGCGGGGAATTTGGCAGAACACCCATGAACGAGGGGCGCGGCGGCTCGCCTTTCCCGGGTCGCGACCACCATCCCAAAGCATTCAGCATGTGGATGGCGGGCGGGGGAATCAAACCGGGCGCTTCGGTGGGAAAGACCGATGACCTTGGCTACTCGATTGTGGAAGACGCGGTGAGCGTGCACGACCTCCACGCCACGTTACTCCACCTGTTGGGAATGGATCACACAAAATTAACCTACAAGTTCCAGGGCCGTAACTTCCGGCTCACCGATGTAAGTGGGGTCGTGGTGAACAAGTTACTCGCTTAGGGTTTTCCTTCCAAGTTCATTCGATGAGCTAGAAATCACTTTGCCCTAATCACCGGTCAGTGCGAACAGTGAATCGGGGTCTGAAAATAACACTATCGCCTTTGACAATTCCATTTTCGACGAAAAATATTGCATGTCCCCATTTCCATTGCTTTCCTAAAATCACGTTAGATCCACGTTTGACGGCGCATTAGCCGACGTAAGCAACACCTGAATATGAAATTTATTGAAGTCAGAAAGTTCGGGGGACCCGAGGTTCTCCAATGGGTTGAAGGGCCCGATCTAACGCCGGGAGCCGGACAAATTCTTGTAGAAGTAAAGGCAGCCGGAGTCAACTTTGCCGATATCATGTCCACCCAAGGACACTATCCGCAGTTCAAATCAGTACCTTTCCGACCCGGGTTTGAAGTCGCGGGAATTGTATCCTTGGTGGGTGAAGGGGTAACTGATTTCAAGGGTGGAGAGCGAGTCCTGGCGTTTGTTCCCAGTGGCGGCTACGCCTCGCAGGTATTGATCAAGCCGGCAGAAGCGATCGCACTTCCGGACAGCATTGATTTCGGAGCCGCCACCGCACTGCTGGTTCAGGGCATGACGGCCTTCTTTCTGTTGGAAGCGGGTCAACTATCTCCGGGGCAAAGTGTGCTCATCGCCAGCGCAGGAGGCGGTTTAGGTTCTCTTGCCATTCAGATGGCCAAACAAATGGGAGCAAAGCAAATTATCGGGCTTGCCTCGCCTCATAAGCGTGATCTTGTGCTTGCTTTAGGGGCCACATTGGCCATCGATTACACAACGCCGGGCTGGTCTAAGCAAGTTCTAGAAGCAACGGGTGGTGAAGGGGTGAACGTATTCCTAGATTCGCAGGGCGACCTAGCGGGAGAAGGGTTTGATACCCTGGGCAACAAATCTCACTGGCTGATTTACGGCTCTCAATCTGGAGCCAATAACGTTCTCAGCTCAGATCGAATGTGGGCCATGGTGGGCAAAAACATCACGCTTAGGGGATACATGCTAAATGGCGACGCGCCAAACTTTGGGCGAGCGTTAAGTGAACTCATCCCGTGGACGGCCAGTGGAGAACTCAAAATCAGGGTGGAATCATTTGCCTTGGCGGATGTATCCCAAGCACATTCGGCTATTTCGAACCGTAAGACAAGCGGAAAAGTCGTCTTGATTCCGTAATGGCGGTTGGCGGCAAATTAGGGGTTCCTGGTCGCGGTAGCCCCCTTAAAAAGTTTAGCGAGGATCGAACGATTTCGACGAGAATTTATTGGTTGCTCCAAGTCGTCTAGCAAATTAGCGCCATGATTTTCACCATTTTCGCCTTCCTTGCTATTGCGGCCCCCCGACCCGTTACCCTGCAGAACCACGAGGGCACGTGGCAGTTGATGGTGGATTCTCATCCGTACATGATTAAGGGAGCGGGCGGAGATGCTTCCAAATCTGTGCTCGCTGCCATGGGAGGTAACAGCTTTCGCACTTGGGGGGCCGACAACTTGGATTCGCAGCTCGATGAAGCCCAGCGCTTGGGCCTTAAGGTAACCGTGGGAATCTGGCTTGGTCACAAAGAGCACGGCTTCAAATACGATGACCCGGCTCAAGTGGCTAAACAGTTCGATTCGGCCAAGGCGGTGATTCAGAAATACAAAGATCACCCGGCCGTGCTGATGTGGGCGTTGGGCAACGAGATGGAAGGATACGAATCTGGCGATGACCCCAACATCTGGATGGCGGTGGAAGACCTTGCCCACATGGCGCACAAGATCGACCCGAATCACCCCACCATGTCCGTGATCGCCGAGATCGGGGGTAAAAGGGTGGAGACCCTTCACAAAATGTGTCCCAGTCTGGACATTGTGGGGATTAACTCCTACGGAGGAGCGCCCTCCATTTATGAGCGTTACATAAAGCAAGGCGGCACCAAACCGTATGTGCTCACTGAGTTTGGCCCTCCCGGAACCTGGGAAGGCGAATCGACCCCCTGGAAGCGCCCAGTAGAACCCACCAGCACCCAGAAAGAAGGATATTACGCGGCGGCCTATAAAGCCAACGTGGTAGATCACCCCAATCTCTGTCTGGGATCCTATGCGTTTACCTGGGGAAACAAGCAAGAGGCCACCGCCACTTGGTACGGAATGTTGATGCCGGATGGCACAAAGCTGGGGGCAGTGGACGTTATGCAGACCCTCTGGAGCGGAAAATCTCCCCAATATGCTTGCCCGCGCATTCAGAAACTCAGCGTAGATGGAGACGCCGCCGCTGAACCAGGGGACACGTTGGTGGCCCGCCTTGAAGCTAAGGACCCGAACGGAGGCCCGCTCAAGGTGACGTGGCGCCTCACCTCAGACGGCGGTCAAATGGGTCTCAATGGAGATAAAGAAGACCTGCCCAACGTAATCACGGGAGCCATTTCTGGCTCGGGTCCCACCCAAGCTAAAGTAACTTTGCCGCAGGTCCCCGGCCCGTATCGCTTGTTCGCAATCATTCGCAACACCCACGGTGGGGCGGCCACGGCTAACATTCCGTTACGAGTTAGGGGCGCCGAGCCCATTGCCATGGGAAGTAAAGCCAAACTTCCGGTAAATCTATATTCCGATTCTGATAAACCACTTCCGTTTGCGCCAACCGGATGGATGGGCAACGTGGCCGCAATGAAGTTAGATATGGCGCATAAATCCAACCCGCACCTGGGTTCAACCTGCATTCGGTGGGACTATTCTGCGAGTGATAATTGGGGCGCGATTGCCTGGCAAAGCCCCGAAGGAGACTGGGGAGACAAGCCGGGTGGCCTGGACTTAACCGGGGCCACCAAACTGGTGATCTGGGCGCGCGGGGCGCGCGGCGGAGAGCAGGTATCGTTCGGCATGGGCATCATTCATAATGAGCGGAAGTTTTTTGACACCGCGATTATCGATGGTGGTCGCAAGACACTCACTTCATTGTGGCAACGCTACGAAATATCTTTGCGAGGGATGGATTTGCGGAGAATCAAGACCGGTTTTGTGATGACCCTCGCGAGCAATGGTACCCCTCAATCGATTTTCCTTGACGATATTTCGGTAGAATAAAACTCATGTCTCGCCGACTTGACCCCATTTCGCCCGCAGAGCTTGGGAATTTGGTATGCGAAAACATGTCTGACGCGTTTGAATGTTGGGTTACCTTAGCCCCGAAGGGAAAATTCATTCGGGAAGACGGCATCGTCAACTTTTCCAGCGGAATCAAGTTTTTTATGGGAAACGGAGTCTTTATCACCGACTTAGCTTCGGCGAGTTTCCCCCAGATGATTGGACCCACCATGGCACCGTTTGTGGAGCAAAGCCTGCCCATGTTCTGGATAATTGACACAGCCAAACGGTCAGAAACCTTCACCGAATCCCTGGTGGCAGCCGAGATTCATCATGCGGTGGACATGCCGGGAATGGCATTTGATCTTGAGGAATCTCCCCTTACCGAACCAGAACTTCCTGACGTGGAAGTGAGGCGAGTTACCGATCAAATCATGCTTGCTGACTGGGTCAATGCGGCCGCGCAAGGCTTTGGCCTCACGCCTGAGTTCGTAGAACTGTTCGCTCGACCCGGCGCGGCTCACGGATTCAGTGACTCCGCCCCCATGCATTTCTTAACCGCATACCTAAATGGGAGGCCCGTTGCTACTTCGTCGCTCATACCCAGTAGAGGCGTTGCGGGAATCTACTGCGTTTGCACCATCGCCGATGCGCGCAATAAAGGCATTGGGGGAGCAATCACTCAAGCCTCAAATGCCCTTGCCGCTCAACTTGGGTTCCGCTACACACTCCTCCAAGCGAGCAAGATGGGCCGTCCCGTTTATGAGCGACTCGGCTTTAAGCAAGTCTGCCAACTCAGCGAATATATCTGGAATCCACCCGTCACAGTCGAGATTCCGGAATCGGATTAACTCTCCAAGTGCGCCCCAAACTGATTCACCAGATACGGAACCATTTTTCTGACCTCCGCCTCGTGTTCCCTACCGGTACCCGCGTCAATCCAATCTCCAGATTCCCAAAGTGATCGAAGTTGTACAAATACGGGAATACTTTGTATTTCGATTTCGGACAGCGGTCGGACGGATGCGTAGCCGCTCAAAAACGAGTCGCAACACGCTCGCATGGCCGGATATTGAATCGTCTGATCTCGCATGGGCCATAGAAAACCCGTAAGATCGTAGGTTCTGTAACCGACCCCGGCGAGCGAAAAATCAATGACGGTCAACTCACCATCCGACCGAAAATGACAGTTCCCCTGATGAATGTCACCGTGAATCGGACCAAAAGTATCGCCGCCGTTCGGCAGTTGGGCCACGATTTCTTTAAATCCTGCGCATTGTTTTTCTAGCTTGGAAAACAGAGCCGGGTCGTCACAGTACGGATGCAGGAGACGGAGGGGAGCATCAATTAGGGCGTCTATTCCGTACGTTCGCTCGGTGCCATCCGTGGAAATGGATGAAGAAACCAAGTGGACCTGGGCAATTGCGGCCCCGAGTGAATATGCTTTCTCCGACGGAGAAGGCCATTCCACGCCGCCTTCCGCCCACTCGTACACCATGAGGGGAGTTCCGTCTATCGGCAAGAACGGATCGCCGGATATTGTGAGGAGCGACCTTGCAACCGGCACATGATGCTCCGCCAGATGATTCAGTAGCCGTGCTTCAAATCGAACCCAGTCTAGTCGCGACCGAAAAAAGTCTCCGTAGTGCTTCACCATCCACTTGGAGGGTCCCGCGGTCATAACAAACCGGCGAGTATTCCCTTGCCCCGTTCCCGCGGATACGAGTTCTCTTGGCGGCAACCCAAACCTTGCCGCGATCAATATCGCCAGATCTGACATTGGAATCTGTTTCAATTCACCGATTTTTATTTTAGTTGAGCAAAGCCCTATCTATTGAGTTACTCCTTCTGAATCTCGAAACTAGTCCCCCGTCCCACCCTCCCTAATCTCGGTGCTCGTCAACCATTGGTAATGCCCGATGCCCCATGCCCTGTACGCGTGTGCCCCATGATGGAGGTGCGCAGTAGGCGAGGAGTTGAACCTCTATGCTCTTCTCCGGAGAGTAACCATTCCCAGATTTCGGCCCTGGGTGCCGTTTGATTCGCCCGTGCCTTTGATTAGGTACCAACTGAAGTTTCGCAACTCATATTAATCCAATAATTCCTTTTAACCAATTTGCTGATTGAATCATCGCGTCTAGCTCACGGTATTCCCTGGAGAATCCATCCGCCTTTTCTCGAGATTCTCTTACGTTGATCACAGAAACGTATTTGATCTCACTCTTCGTGGATCGGGCTTGCTTAATGGAAGCCGCTTCGGCGGCTTGCCTCCAAACATTAATGTGGAACTTTAATGTGTCTCGGTGGGCAAGTGCCTTGGTCATCGTTCGACCATCGGACAGCAATACATTAAGATTGGTGCGATTAATGCGCTCTACCAACGATTCAAATTCATCGGCAAGCCGATTAAATTCATTAAAGAGTTCCACCGGGTCTTCGCTCGGCAAGTCGCCCTCTTGAACCTTGGCGTTTTCCTTGATCCACTCGGTAATCTGGAGCATTCGGCGGCGTCGATCCGTCCGTAAACTTAATGCCTCTGCAAGTTTCATCCTGGTTTGTTCACGCCTTACAAAGCAACATGCCTACCGGTTACAATTTTTCTGTGGCAGACCGCGACATTGCGAAGATTGTGGGGCAATGCACCCGGTTTCTCAGTGGGCATCCTCCGATGACCGTTCGCGAACGGGTTCAGGCGGTTGCGGACAGCCCACTGTCATTAGAGCGGAACGACAACTACGGCCGAGGAGGGTTCCTCGCCCAATTTGAACGAGAAATTGCAGACTTGTTGGGTAAAGAGTCGGCCGTGTTCATGCCAAGTGGCACGATAGCTCAACCGATTGCCCTCCGAATCTGGGCGGACCACGCTGGTTGCCCCGCCGTTGCGTTCCACCCGACCTGCCACCTGCAAATCCACGAACACTTGGGGTACCAACAGGTTCATGGCCTCAACGGGATCCTGCTGGGCCAAGCAGATCGACTTTTCAACCTGGCTGACCTTGCAGGGGTGGACGAGCCGATATCAACTCTTCTCATTGAGCTTCCCCAGCGCGAAATTGGCGGCCAACTACCCACGTGGAATGAGCTCGTCACAATCTGCGATGAAGCGAGAAGTCGGGGAATGCGGATTCATCTGGATGGCGCGCGGCTGTGGGAATGCCAGCCTTACTATGATCGAAACTACGCCGAGATCTGCGGACTCTTTGATTCGGTCTACGTTTCGTTTTACAAGATTCTGAATGGCCTACCCGGAGCCGCCTTGGCCGGGCCAAGTTTGTTTATTGATGAAGCCATGATTTGGCAACGTAGACAGGGTGGAAACCTGCAGCAGCAAGCAGCCAATGCCATTTCCGCCAAATTGGGCCTAGACACTCATCTTCCAAAAATGGACTCATACGTGGCGAAGGCGGCGGAGATTGCGAGCGTAGCGAGAACATTCGACCGGATTCGCCTAGTGCCCACCCACCCCCCTACTAATATGATGCACCTATACCTTCAGGGTGACGTTGACGCACTAAACGAAGCCGCGCTGCAGATCGCTGAGCAAGATCAAATTTGGCTCTTTGGTGGCCTATCCGAGCACGGAAAATGGGAGATCAACGTGGGCGAGGTGGCTCTAGAGTTTGAGCAGTCTGATATCCAGCAGGCGTTTCAAAAGCTGTTCACGCTTTCGTCACAGGCAAAAACAGATATGGGCGACCCAACAGGTCGCCCATATGGATTCAACTAATCGAGCTTAGGCTTTCTTGGCTCGACGTCGATACATGAACAAGGCGTTAAAGCCCACGGTCAACAAGGCTGCGGGTGCTGGCACCGCTCGATCACTGAGGCCGTAATAGGAATTTCCTCCTGGCTGCCAAACAATCCACTGGTTACCACCCTCGCGTCCGGTCTCATAGCCTCCAAAATATGCAGCGGGATCCAAATTCGGAAATCCGGTATCTGCGAGATCGGTATCACCTTTACCCGAGTAAAAGTTCATGTAGCTCACATCAAGGCCCGTTGCGTCGGTCAGAGTATAAAATCTGAGGACATCACTGATGTCTCCAACGGTTCCAACTGCACTGGGCTCCGTAAAGTAAACGTCACCGGGTCCAACAATTTTCGGCAACTGATAGATTAATGCCATTCCCCCGGCTGCGGTTGGATCTGACCCCAGCCAACCTTTGGTGCCCACCCAGTCTTTGGTGTCGTTTATCTTGTAGGAGGCCGCACCATTTTCGTCGAACACAAATGAGAACTGAGCTTGGGCTTGAGTTGCGCCAACTGCCAAAAACCCTAACACAGACAACTTAGAAATTAAACTTCGCTTCATTGCAAATACTCCCCCTCTATCGAGAACTTGAACGCAAGGTGCTTTCAAAAACAATCACGACATCGGTGAAATGACTGTAACACAAATGTGGGCTTTGCGCAATACCTGAGGGAAAATTCAGCGAATTTTTTATACGGAGTATGAACGTTTGCCCACCGTTTGGAGTATTAACTTCAGTTCAGTACAGCATGGAAAATAGGGATTCCTGTGATTCAACAGACAGCATTCCTGCCTTCGGGTCCAAATAAACGAAGCCGTTCTTCAATCTCAATGCGTTGAGTTCCTTTCTTAACGAAGTGGTATTGAACCGCTCTTCGCCGTTTGAGCGATCGATTCATGGGGGTGCCGTGGGGAGTAAGTCCGTCAAAGATGAGGCAGCCCCCTGCCGCCAATGGAGCCGCGACCGCGCCGCCAGACTCCATAATAACCGCATCGCAAATCTGCCAGTCCCGGCGATTGAAGTGCGGAACCGGCCCCGATAGGTGGCCGCCGGGTTTAAAAATCATGCACCCGTTTTCTATACTCGCATCGTCCAGGGCTATCCAAACCCCCACCACGGGCGTGTCTAAAGGAAGGTTAAAATAGGCGTGATCTTGGTGCCAGGGCTTTTCTCGGCCAATGCCCGGAGGCTTGAACAGAGCCATATCTTGAAATAGTTCGGGTTCCCCTCCCAACAAGCGGCTCACTACCGACAAAATTCCCGGATTCTGGGCCGTAATTGCAAATCGGACGTCGTGATTTACAAACCACATGAATTTGCGAATCTGGTCTTGGCGTAATTCGATGGGCAATTTTAACGCTTCGAGATCAGCCAAGGATTCAAAGCTGAGTTCAACTCCGGCCGGTAGTTCATCTCGGTCCGCCAACTCTAGCAGTGCCGCTACTGTGGTTGAGCATTCGAAAGCAGAAAACACATTTGCTACTGGCACAAACCCCACCGCCCTAAACTCGTCGTCCATTGCCTCATTAAAGAGGTCCAGGCCATCAATCGGCGTTGCCTCGTAGGCCGCCATATAGAGTTTAGTATCATAATCTTGCGGTTGAAGCGCATCGATCGCGTGCCCTGACATGCCTCCATTCTACGTTGAAACCATTTGGCGAGTCCACGATAATTTCACATCGGGAGCTCCCTCTTCATTTTCAGACCCATCCCCTAATTCCACTTCCACAAATCCTTCCCGAGCGTAAAAACGCCGAGCCCCGTGGTTGATCTGAAAAGTATAAAGATGCAATCCTTCCGGAGACCTTTCTTTGGCGAATTCGAGCAGGATTTTGCCAAAGCCTTGGCCCGTTGACCCTCTGCGGCAATAGAGTTGATCTAACCATCCATCATGAACATCAACCCAGCCTAGTATTTCCCCATCCAAAACCCAAACATAGGAAGATCCGCGCGGAAGCAGGTGGCCGCTGATAAAGTCGAAAACTGCTTCTTCCGAGTGCACCGCGGGCACGGTGTCCAGCCGAATGTCCACGAAAAGGGCCGCAATGTCTGCCGTGTCTTCGGTTTTTGCCAAACGGATCATAAAAGAAGTTTACAAGGACTCCATTGGGCCGAACTCGTAATCTTTGTGAGGCGCTTTGTGAATTCGGCCCAGATGGGAATGGCATCTCGCCAAATCGTTTCCCCAAGATCCAAGAGGTGGACTCGTTTTAGGATGCCACGTTCATTGCGGCCACCAAATAGCTCTAATGCGCACGGCCCAAGTTAGTAAACCAGCATAAACCTGCGGAAAATCTAAAAGCGTCCCCGCCGCTTAACATTCATAACAAACCCTTAACATACCAATGGTACTTTCCATTATCGTCAGTGAAAGCGAATTTCACTCTCAGAGGCTCCTAATGAAAAAGGCATTTACTTTAATTGAACTCTTGGTGGTTATTGCAATCATCGCCATTCTCGCGGCAATTCTGTTTCCAGTCTTTGCTCAGGCAAAAGCGGCGGCTAAGAAAACCGCGTGCCTTAGCAATGGAAAACAACTTGGTACCGCAGTAAACATTTACTCCACCGACAATGACGACAAATTACCTTCAATCTACGACGATGGTGATGGTTCTATAAACGGCTGTGGTGGCGACCCGGCTTGCTCGATGGCGCCCTACGTTAAGAGCGGTGGGGTTTGGGCTGGCGGCTTCCGAAATAACATTCGAAGTGGAAGGCAGTATTACAATAGTGCGACTGACTATGACCGATTGGACTGGGGCTACAACTGGGGATTCGAAATTCGATCTGGTGGAGCGGTGGTTCAGGCTGAGAAGTGTAGCGACGGTGGTGCGGTTCAAGGTTGTACGGATCGAAAAAACACCGACGGGTCCTCCGCGGTGCGAATCATGGACGGAATTTCGACCTCGTCCATGGTGAGCCCTTCTGACCTGATGGTTTTTGGAAACAGCTACGATACACCCCGAATGACGCTAGGTGGCGCAGATGGTTGGTTCTTTGACAACTACTCCGCCATTAACAGTTCGGGGGTTGGTCATAACAACGATATCTACTTTGGCGGTCGAATCATCGCCGTCCACGCCGACAGCAGTGCCAAGGCCATCGGATGGAAAGGTGGAGTGATCGCGTCATTCGGATCGCTGGTTGCATCGCCCAAAAGCTTTGATGACCGAGTCAAAATGTATTGCGCAGACCCCGAAGCCTCGGTGGCACCGTTCCCCCGAGACGGTTACCCGTTTGGGACAAACTTTACGTGCAAAACCTGGGCCGCCGCACCGGAGGCCTTTGGCGCGCAGTGGTGGAACGACTAATGCGAAACCAAGTTCCATTTTTGCTCGTTCTGCTCTTAGCAGGATTCGCATTAGTTGGATGCGGGGCGTCTGAGGATAAATCCAACGTTGAATCCCCGCAAGCCAAGGCCAACGCAGAAGGTGAGGCCGCCAAGTGGACCCCGGAACAGAAGGAGATCTACAAAAAGGCAATGATGGGACACGCCAAGACTTTTGGAGACAACGGCGGGAAGAGCACCAAATAGAGGTCGCAGAATAATAGACAGCATGGCGGGGCGGTCGGGTTTCTCGACCGCCCCTTTGCATGTATGCGGGGTCACCTACTCAGACGCCACAATGAGAAGTCCATGCATACCATTCGAAATGCTAGCGTTGCCGACGCCGCCCTCATCGCTCAGCAACGATGCTTGATGTTTCGGGCCAACAACTTGACCCCGGTAACCACATGGGACGAACTCGAATTACATTCGGTGCGTTGGCTTAGCAACCACCTGGCCGATGGCTCCTATGCGGGTTGGATCATTGAGGAAGACGGGGCCGCGATGGGGGGTGCGGGCGTGTGGTTTATGGAATGGCCGCCGCATTTCATCCATTTAGAACCCGTTCGGGGTTATTTACTAAACTTCTACGTAGAACCCCAGGCTCGAGGACGGGGCCTTGCCAAACAACTGGTGGGGTTAGCAGTTGCCGAGTGCGCCAAGCGAGGTGTGAAAGTGGCCGTTCTGCATGCGTCACCCATGGGCCGCCCCGTGTATGAAGCTCTAGATTGGCAGTCGAACAATGAGATGATCCTCCACATCTCAAACGCGGAAACTTCTTAGGTTGACGGGAGGTTACGAAAATCGTCATCAAAACTCACCTATGAACAAGCACAACTCGCCCATCATATGCCCCGCTTGCGGAGGCTCAAACCGGCCCGAGGCGGTCTTTTGCGCAAACCCTTCGTGTCACAAAGCGTTGGGCGATTTTCGTTACGCCTTAGAAGAACAAGCAAAGAAGAGTCGATGGCACGAAATGCTTGTAAACCAAATTGCTCGGTTTATTGGTAAACCTCACTTCGTTGGCATTCATCTGGCCGTTATCGGCATTTGGATGGCGCTCAATGCCGGCTTTTTGATGTTCCTGAAAAGCTTTGACGCGTATCCCTTTGGACTTCTCGGCCTCGTTCTCTCCATCGAAGCCATTCTCATCACAAGCATCTTAGTGATCAATACCAGCGGTCAGGCCGATCTCGCCAATACCAGGGCAGAGTTAGACTACGAGGTGAACGTACAGACCTACCGAGAGATCATCGAGATTCAAAAATCACTCGACAAAATATCGGATCGCCTCGACGCCATTGAAAAGGGATCGAATCGGGGAAATTAATTAACCGCGATTCGATGAGCTTATTTGGAATGTGTTTCTCGATATTTCAAAGAGACCTCACAAAGCTCGCGATCGTCGCCTCAGCCACCGAAGCCACCCTAAAGCTGCGAATCGAGGACCGCACTTCCAATCGCAATTGCCTACTTATCTCACCTTACGCGGAACGTAAACCAAGGATCGTGGTGGGCGATGCAAAATTAATGAATGGTCCACCGCGGGGCGCAGACTGCACCCAATAATGCTGCCTTTTTCCGGCCCCCCATCTTGACCAAAAAACCGGAAGTTAACTTCTTTGAACAATTAGTGTAACCTGCATTTCATGGCGATCCAAGCCAAGATTTCTCACGGGGTACTCGTTGGTTTGGGACCAACTTTTCTTTTGGTGTCCGCATTCTTGCCCGCGTCCGCCGCACACTCAGAGAGCAAGGTCAGCTACTCACGAGACGTCCTTCCCATTCTCTCTGACAAGTGCTTCAAGTGTCACGGGCCCGACGGTGGATCACGCCAAGCGGACCTTCGGCTCGACACGTCGCAGGGAGCGTTCGCCAACCGGAATGGACATTGGCCGATTGTCCCCGGGAAGCCCCAGAACAGCTTGGTGGTAAAAAAAATTCACGACCAAGACGATCCGATGCCGCCGAAGTCCAGCGGAAAGTCTTTGTCGGCAAACGAGACGGCAATTCTTACCAAATGGATCGAACAGGGTGCCCACTACGACCGCCTTTGGTCGTTGGATCCGCTCCCCACGCAGATTCCGATTCCTGCAGTAACTAGCACTTGGCCCAAGAACGATATCGACCGCTTTACGCTGGCCCAAATGAGAAAGGTTGGCCTGAGTCCCAATCGCCCGGCCAGCCGAGAACGCCTTCTGCGGCGTGTCACTCTGGACCTCACTGGCCTCCCGCCGACCGAAGCGGACGTCAGTGCGTTTTCGAATGACAGGAAGGTAGACGCCTACGAAAGGGTAGTCGATCGCCTGCTTGCCAGTCCGCACTTTGGAGAACGGCTGGCCGTTGACTGGCTAGATGCCGCCCGGTATTCTGACAGCTACGGTTACCAGTCAGACCTCCTGATGCCCACTTGGCCCTATCGAGATTGGGTGGTCAAAGCCTTTAACCAAAACCTGCCTTACAACCAGTTTCTCACCGACCAGATTGCGGGCGACCTCCTGCCCCATCCCACCCGAGACACGGTCTTAGCCACCGCGTTTAACCGACTGCATCGACAGTCCAACGAAGGGGGATCGATTGCGGACGAGTACAAAACCGAATACGCAGTGGACCGCGTCTCCACCTTTGGAACCGCGGTGCTCGGCCTCACCTTGGGGTGCGCTCGGTGCCACGATCACAAATTTGATCCGGTGTCGCAACGTGAGTTCTACCAACTCTTTGGCTACTTCAATTCCATCAAAGAATACGGATTACTCCTCAGCACGGAAGTCGTCCCCACCCCGTCACTTCTCCTGCCCAGCCCCACCCAAGCGGCCAAACTAACAACCCTGCGGGCCAATTCTCAAAACGCCTCTAAGCAACTTACCGACGCAAAATTAGCCACTGATAAACCGTTCAACACTTGGCTTTCCCAAAATTCCGCCGAACCAAAGATTCCGGGACTTCTGCTTCATCTGGACTTTGAGCGAGCTAAAGATGGCAAATTTGTGAATGGACAAAATTCCACATTGCCGGGAGAACAAATTGGCGGTCTCAAAGTGGTTGACACAGAGCATGGCAAAGCCGCCCAGTTCCAAGGTGACGACGGGTTACTCACAAAAGGCTTGCCCGCCAAAGATCGTTGGCAGCCGTTCACATGGGCGTTTTGGATGAAGGACGTTGTCCAGAATCTGGGACCGGTGGTGTTGCTTCATCGAACCGGGGGGACCGATGTTGGATTCTGCGGATTTGATCTGATGCTGGAGGATGGATTTCTCACCGCCCGGGTGATGCGGCAGTGGCCGGGTAACGCCATTGCAATCCGCACAAAGAATCGAGTGCCCAAGGCAACTTGGACCCATCTGGGCTGGTCTTGGGACGGAAGCGGGAGTGCATCCGGCCTAAAGTTGCATCTCAACGGTCATCTGGCCGAATCGACCGTGCTAAACGACCAGATTTGGAAGAAGATCAACGCTTACGGCGACCTTGGCCCGAGCGGCGGTGAATGGTCGTTTGCGCAAAGATTCCGAGATGCGGGGTTCAAGGGTGGGCTGGTGAGCCAACTCTACTTTGCCGATCGAGCGTTAAGCCCGATTGAGATTAGGCAACTGCAAGACGGTCATTCACTCACCAACGCCCTGAAGCAGCCTTCCAACAACCGGGACGAGATTAAGGAGTACTACAATGCGGCGATAGATCCAGAAGTAAAAGTTGCCCGAGACCGCATGATGAAGGCGCAGGCTGACCTTGCGGCGTTTGAAGAAAACATCAACGAAATCTCCGTGATGCAAGAGGCGATTCCCCGTGTTCCGGCCTACCTGTTAGCTCGTGGTCGCTATGATGCGCCAAAGACCAACGCCACCATGGTCCAAAGAGGGGTACCCCGCGCGCTACCTCCGCTCCCCCAAACTGATCACAACGATCGATATGCTCTGGCCCAGTGGGCCACCCGTCCCAACCATCCGCTGACTTCTCGCGTGGCGGTGAATCGGCTCTGGCAGATGGTTTTTGGGGTGGGCCTCGTGGAAACCAGCGAGAACTTTGGTGTTCAAGGGTCTAGGCCCACCAACCAAGCCCTTCTTGACTATCTGGCCCGTCACTTCATCAACTCCGGCTGGAACGTGAAGGCGATGCTCCGGCAAATGGTGACCTCGGCAACCTACTGCCAAGACTCACTTAGGAGTCCCCACAAGGTAAAAGTTGACCCGGAAAACCGATACTTAGCGCGCGGGCCCAGCCAAAGGCTTCCTGCGGAAATGGTCCGAGACACCGTGCTGGCGGCCTCGGGGCTCATGAATCCAAGAATTGGGGGAAGTCCCGTAAACCCCTACCAGCCCGCCGGAATTTGGCAGGAGAACAACACGATGAGCCCCCAGTTTATTCAGAGCACGGGGCCAGACCTCTACCGGCGAAGTCTCTATTCCACTTGGAAGCGAACCACTCCCGTACCCAGCATGATGCTATTTGATGCCACTTCGCGAGAAGCCTGCGCGGTACGGAGACCGGCCACCAACACGCCACTTCAGGCTTTGGTGTTGCTCAACGACGTTCAGTTTGTAGAAGCCGCCCGCAAACTGGCCGAGCGTGCCCTCCTAGGTTCGCCGGATGACGCGTCCCGACTCAATTACATATTCCTCCGACTCGCGGGAAGGCATCCGACCTCCAGAGAGTCCTCCATCGTCCTGGCCACCCTCAACGATCAAAGACGCGACTACTTAAAGGATCCCAAGGCGGCCAATCTCTTGATAAAAATCGGGGACTCCAAGCCGGCAAGAACCCTCGCCCCCTCCGAACTTGCCGCCATGACGGTCGCGGTACAGACCGTACTCAACTCAGACGCCGTCGTTTGGAAAAGATAACCATGCAGCCCATCAATTCTAATCAAGCCTACGGTCAATTGCTTAGCCTTACCCGGCGTGAATTCTTTGGTCGCTCGGCCCAAGGATTTGGCGCGCTTGCCCTGGCTTCGATGTTTCCCAGCCTGGCATTCGGCCAAGAGTCCGGCATAAAAGGACTTCATCATGCCGCTAAAGCGAAGCGGATCATCTACCTTTTCCAGGCGGGCGGGCCGGCCCAGCAGGACCTCTTTGACTATAAACCGATGCTGAATAAGCTCCATGGTCAACCTCTGCCCGACCGCGTGCGCCGCGGGCAGCGGCTCACCGCGATGAGCACTAATCAGAGTGTGATCCCGCTGGCGGGCTCGCCGTTTGCCTTTGCTCAGCACGGAAAAGGCGGTGCTTGGCTCAGCGAAACCTTGCCCCACCTTGCCGAAGTTGCGGATGAATGCTGCTTCATCAAGTCTATGTTCACCGAGGCAATCAACCACGATCCGGCGATCACCTTTTTCCAAACCGGAAGTGAAATTGCCGGTCGTCCGTCGTTTGGATCTTGGCTCTCCTACGGCCTGGGTTCTATGAACAAAGACCTGCCCGACTTTGTGGTGCTTGCCAGCGCAAACAAGGGAGACCAGCCGCTTTATGCTCGACTTTGGGGAAGCGGATTTCTGGATTCTCGCTATCAGGGTGTGCGATTTCGATCCGGAGGAGACCCGGTTCTCTACCTATCAAACCCCGACGGCGTGTGCCAATCTGGCCGACGCGCCATGCTGGACCGACTGGGCGAACTGAACCGCGTGGCTTACGAACAAGAATTGGATCCCGAAATCGAAAGCCGGATTGCCCAGTACGAACTGGCCTACCGAATGCAAACGAGCGTTCCCGAAGTGACCGATATGAGCAAGGAGTCGGATGAGGTTTTTGAACTCTACGGGCCGGATGCTCGCAAGCCAGGAACCTTTGCCTCTAACTGCCTAATGGCGCGCCGATTAGCCCAAAAGGGTGTTCGCTTCATCCAACTCTATCATCAAGGTTGGGACCATCACGGTGGTCTCAAGGCGGGAATCACCACGCAATGCAAAGACACGGATCAGCCCACCGCCGCCCTTATCAAAGACCTCAAGCGGTTGGGAATGCTGGAGGACACGCTTATTGTTTGGGGTGGGGAGTTTGGCAGGACCAGCTACTCACAAGGGTCGCTAGACCCTGCCTCGTTTGGTCGGGACCACCACCCGCGATGCTTCACCGTGTTCCTAGCGGGCGGAGGAGTTAATGCCGGAACTACCTACGGTCGCACCGATGACTATGGATACAACATCGCCGACGTGGATGGAAACGCGCTGGACCCCACCAAGCAAGACTTTACCAAGGGTGCGGTGCATGTGCATGACCTTCAGGCAACCCTATTGTGGTTGCTGGGTGTGGATCATAAACGGCTGAGTTTTCCTTACCAGGGCCGAGACTTTCGGCTCACCGATGTCCACGGTCATGTGGTCCCAGAACTGATGGCCTAAACCTATAAACTGACCGGGCAATTTCGGTCAGTTTCCACCCAAGTTACGGACAAACCGCCGAGATTCTCGCTCGACGAGAAGGTGGCCTTATCATCCGCCGAGCAATCGCCCTTATACTAACAGTCCGTCTGAATTGCGTTGATCACCGATGAACATTCGCTACCTCTTTCTTGCCCTTTCGCTGGGCACTCTATTGACCGGAGCATTTTCCGGCGCGCAACCGGCCCCCAAGCCCAAACGCCTCTCGGTTGACTTCAATCGAGATGTGAGACCGTTGCTGGCCCAGCATTGCTGGCTGTGCCACGGTCAGGACCGAGTCGCGTTACGCAAGACAGGCGGAATTAGCCTAGATACCTTTGCCGGAGCGACCACTAACCATGGCGGAACCCATGCGATCACGCCCGGAAATCCGCAGAAATCGGAGGTCGTGGCCAGAATATCGAGTGCGGACAAAGACCTGAAGATGCCTCCAACCCAATCCGGGGTTAAGCCGCTTACGGCTTTGGAGATTGAGACGATTAAGACCTGGATTTCTGAAGGAGCCGAATATCGCGCCCATTGGGCCTTTGTGACTCCGCACATGCCCGCCGTACCGAAAGTGCATCAGAAAAACTGGGCAAAGAATGACATCGACCGGTTTGTGTTATCCCATCTTGAAGAATCGGGCCTCAAGCCAGAGCAAGAGGCAGACAAGCAGACTCTCATTCGCAGAGTGACCCTAACCCTCACCGGGTTACCGCCTACGACCCAAGAAGTCAATCTATTCTTGCAAGACACGAAACCGTTAGCTTACGAACGGCTAGTAGACCGTCTCCTGGCCAGCCCCCGATACGGCGAAAATCAGGCCCGATATTGGCTGGATGCCGTTCGCTACGCAGACACGCATGGCCTCCATATTGACAACGAGCGTGCGATCTACCCCTATCGAGACTGGGTGGTACGAGCCTATAACCAAGACCTGCCGTACAACAAATTTGCCCTATGGCAGATTGCCGGAGACCTGCTAGACCACCCAACCCTAGACCAGAAAATTGCCACCGGATACGTTAGGCTGAATCCAACTACCGCAGAAGGCGGAGCGATTGAGGCGGAATTCCTCGCTAAAAATACATTTGACCGGGTGGACACCACGGCAACCGTTTTCCTCGGAGTCACCCTGCAGTGCGCTAAATGTCACGACCACAAATTTGACCCGTTTAGTCAGAAAGACTACTTCAGCATGTACGCCTACTTCAACAGTACGGCCGATACTCCCCTTGACGGAAACCAGCGCTACCATGCCCCCGTAATGCCGGCCCCATCGCCCCAACAGGCAACTCGCCTAACTTATCTCCGGCAAGTCATTGAAACGGTGTGTACAAAGGCGGACGTCCAAGCGGCAAAGCAGTGGGCGCTCCATGCCACTACCGCGAACCCAACGGTAACCACTTGGGAAATTTCTGGCCCCTTTCAAGAAAAGACATTTGACGCGGCATTCGACAATGCCTTTGACCCCGAAACCGATGGCAAGGCCGTCACTTGGCGACCCATTGACTTCAAACTGGATACCCTTCAGCCCAACCTTGTGGGCAAGGAAAATGCAGCGATTTACCTGCGCACCACGGTTAAAGTGGCAAAGGCGGGAAAGATGGATCTTCGCCTGGGCAGCGACGACGGCATCAAAGTTTGGCTGAACGGAAAGCCGGCATTTGAAAACAAAACCAGCCGATCGCTGGTGGCAGATTCGGACCGGGTCACCGTGAATCTGAACGCGGGAGACAACCAACTCCTAGTGAAAATCGTGAACGGAGCCGGAGTGGACGGCGCCTATGTGGGAGTGGGCGGAGCCGATACCCAACGCATTTCCCGGGCTCAAGAATTGGCTAAGATGGCCAAATTGACGTCAAAGCAGTCCAAGGAACTCTCAGAAACTTTCTTGACCATTGGACCACCCACCCCGTTAGCTAATCAATTTCAAATGGCGCAGGCCGCCTACTCCGCGCAGGATGCTTTGATCCCGATGACCTACGTTGCGCAAGAACTCCCGATGGCACGCCCCACCTTCTTGTTGCGGCGCGGCCAGTACGACTTGCCCGGAGTTCGAGTGGCGCGTGCCGTTCCCAAGGTATTCGGCTCCATCGGTAACCTTAAAAACAATAACCGGTTGGGGCTGGCGCAATGGATAACTGACCCCAAGAATCCGCTCACCGCGCGAGTCATTGTCAACCGACTGTGGCAGCAACACTTTGGCACTGGCTTAGTTAAGACCAGCGAAGACTTTGGCAGTCGCGGTGACTGGCCGTCAAATCCGGAATTACTGGATTATTTGGCCTGTAAGTTTGTTGAGGACGGCTGGAGCACCAAGCGGATCACTCGGCTCATCCTAACGAGTGCCGCATTCCGACAATCGGCGGCTACCACGCAGGTAAAGCGAATGAAGGACCCGGATAACGCGTTGATTTCTCGCGGACCTCGTTTCCGGTTGGATGCCGAGGTGATTAGAGACAGCGCACTCTACGTTTCTGGGTTGCTTAAAGAGCACTTGGGTGGGCACGCAGACAAACCTTACCAGCCCGCTGGATTGTGGGAAATCATCGCCTACCCCATCAGCGATACCGCAAAATACATGCAAGACCACGGCGATGCACTCTATCGAAGAAGCTTGTACATGTTCTGGAAACGCACCAGCCCTCCGCCAACCATGATGCTGTTTGATGCCCCCATGCGGGAATCTTGCGTGGTGAGACGCTCTCGAACCAACACTCCAACCCAAGCCTTGGCTAGCTTAAATGAGACGGGTTTCTTTGAGGATGCCCGGGCGATGGCCCAGCGAGTGTTGATTACCAAGCCCAACGACCCAACGCGCATCGACTACGCGTTCCGGTTAGCCACTGGGCGAACCCCGTCACAGAGCGAAGCCCGGATCGTACAAGGGTTCCTGTCAGAAGCCCGTACTCGCTACCAGTCAGACCCGGCGGACGCCAAGAAATCCCTAGCCATTGGCGAATCGCCACGTAACTCCAGTTTGCCAATACCCGAACACGCCGCTTGGACCCTAGTCTGCAACTTAATTCTTAACCTCGACGAAACATTGACTCAGCACTAATCGGAAACACCATGGATCCACGACGCGAAAACGAACTATTGATGACCCGGCGCCAACTCTTTGGGCGAACCACGCTTGGAGTGGGGACGGCTGCCTTGGCCTCATTGGTCCAGGCTGATACGCGATTAGCTCATGGTGGGCAACCCGGCTTTCCGAACTTTGCTCCTCGAGCCAAGCGAGTGATCTACCTCACCATGAACGGCGGCCCCAGCCAGCTAGACCTCTGGGATTACAAGCCGAAGTTGATGGACCACTTTGATCAGGATCTGCCCCAAAGCATCCGCAACGGTCAACGTATCACTACGATGACGAGTGGACAGACGAGATTCCCCGTGGCACCGTCAAAATACAAGTTCGAAAAATTTGACAACGGGGGCGACGGCGTTTATGTAAGTGAACTGTTACCTCACACCTCCAAGGTGGTCAAAGATCTCTGCGTGATCAAATCTATGTTCACGGAGGCGATTAATCACGACCCCGCCACCACCTTCATCCAAACCGGTAGTCAACTCCCCGGCCGGCCCAGCTTTGGGTCTTGGGTGAGCTACGGCTTGGGAAGCCTTAACCAAGAACTCCCCACTTACATTGTTCTGCACAGCACGTGGAGCGCTAAAGCAGATGCTCAGGCGGTATTCACCCGCCTCTGGGGATCTGGATTCTTGCCCGGGCAGTATCAAGGAGTGGCGCTCAGAAGTTCTGGCGACCCCGTTCTGTTTCTTGAGAATCCAGACGGCGTGGATGGCGTAACGCGCCGCAAGATGTTGGATGGCATCGCCAAGCTGAATACAATGCAGCTCGCTCACTTTGGCGACCCCGATATCGCGGCCCGAATCGCCCAGTATGAGATGGCCTACCGGCTTCAAACCAGCGTTCCAGACCTCATGGATCTCTCTAAAGAGCCAGAAGAAACCTTTGAAATGTACGGGACCGACGCTCGTAAGGCAGGCACTTTTGCCGCCAACTGCCTGCTTGCCCGCCGAATGGCGGAGCGAGGAGTTCGGTACATTCAAATCTTCCACCGCGGCTGGGACCAGCACGGAAACCTGGGAGGAGACCTCCCTCGCCAATGCATGGACGTAGACCAAGCCTGCGCCGCCCTGGTTACTGACCTTAAGCGACGAGGACTGCTAGACGACACCTTGATCATTTGGGGTGGAGAGTTTGGAAGAACCGTCTACTGCCAAGGGCCGCTCACCAAAGAAAACTACGGCCGAGACCACCACCCGCGTAGCTTTACGATGTGGATGGCCGGCGGCGGAGTGAGACCGGGAATGGTCTACGGTGAAACCGACGAGTTTGGATACAATATTATTGATAAAGACGGCGCAGCCCTCAACCCAACTCCCGAGACCTTTACTCCAGGAGCCGTCCACGTTCACGATCTCAACGCTACTATATTGCATTTACTCGGCATTGATCACACCAAGCTGACTTACCGATTTTCCGGGCGAGACTTCCGTCTGACCGACGTGAACGGTCACGTCGTAAAAGAGTTGTTGGCGTAAGGCAGAGCAAAAGCGGGTTCCCACACGTCTGGAATATCTCCGGGCGGACGCAGTTTCTGCATGCTTGTTAGCAAGGCCTTTCAGAACCCTCGCCTGCAATGGTGCATGTCCGCTGCGGGAGAGGGCAGGGTGCAATACGGTTTAGTTAGGCATTGAAAGGGTGAATTAAATTGGCGGTCTGCGCCTCCTTTGCATTAGATCGACACGCCCAGGACCGATGAAATGGGCCAAAAAAGAGCCTAACTAAACCGTATTTGGGCAGGGTGAGGGTGAATTCCGGTTCATAACTGTCTCTTCCGCAAACAGCCCATCCAATGCCCTCGAAGGTCCCGGGCATCGAATCTACGTTTTTGGGTTCTCAACGCACTACAAACTGGTCAGCAACCGACCCCCTCATCCCAACACTTCTCCCCCAGTTTTCAGAAAAACAGGGGGAGAAGGGCTCTCGGAACCCTCGCCTACGGCGGTGCTTGTCCGCTACGGGAGAGGGCAGGGTGGGGGGAACTCCGGTTCTTAAACTGTCCGTGCCGATTTTTTAGGACTGACCTTAATTACCCACGCATGTCCACCCATCGACTTAATCTGCCAAGCCGCCGGAATTGTGAGCAACCCACCGTGTGCGATGGGGAGCTCCCCGTATCCGACAAGCCGAACCTTTTGGACATTCCCAACAATCTCCGTAGGCAACAAAATCGTCTCCGGAAGTCCCGCATCTTCATGCTTGGCGAGAACGATCGCGTATGTCGTTCCGTCTCGTCGCTGGGTGAAGACGCAGTCTCCATGCTCATACGGATAGACGGCGCGAGTGGAGTAAATGGCCTCCCCGTTAGTCTTCATCCAGGTTCCAATACCTTTCAGTCTCTCATACACAACTGGATCAAACTCGCCATTTGAGTCTGGCCCAATTCCAATAAGGTAGCTTCCACCCCGCCCCACGATGGTGCAAAGGTTGTGGATGAGGGTGCCTACGCTCTTAAAATTGTCGTGAGGAGTCCAGGGCCACGAATAGCCCATTGTCATGCACGTTTCCCACGGATAGGGCAGGTAGTGAGATGGAATTTCGCCTTCTGGCGTGATGTAGTTTTCATTGACGCCCGCCACGGTTCTATCCACCACGATCAACCCGGGCTGATGTTTTCGCGCCATCGCCGCCATTCCGTTCATATCAATGTCGGTGCCTGGCGGTCTCACGGATCCACCATCCAGCCAAAGGATGTCTTGTTTGCCGTAACCGGTCATCAACTCTTCAACCTGTTTCCAGGTGAAGTCTTTAAACTTCTGCCACTTGGCCGGTTGGGTAGAAGGGTTATAGTTCGGGCCTTGTCCACTTCCGGGCCCAAGTTCCGGGAGCCAGTAATACGGGTTATGCCAATCTGCCTTAGAAAAGTAAAGGCCAGAACTCAATCCGTGTTTTCGGAAAGCGTTACTCATTAACTTAACCGTATCGGCCCGAGGGTCAACGTGAAAGGGTGTTGTCGGAGCGGTGATCTTATACTGGGTGTACGCAGAATCCCACATGCAAAATCCGTCGTGATGCTTGGTCATGCTCAATACGTATTTGACCCCCGCATCCTTAAACGCGATCGCCCACTTATCCGGGTCAAACTTCACCGGATTAAACGTGGTGGCCAGTTTCTCGTACGTCTTTTCGTATTCCAAGTCGCTCAGATTTGCGTATTGCGTGGGCCGATGGTTCCAGGGATAACGGGTCGTGACCAGGCTCCAAGATTCGACGATTCCCCACTGACTATAGGTTCCCCAGTGGATGAGGATCCCCAGTTTCTGGTCTTGCCAGGTATGCAACTTCTTTTGAACGGCAAGGTCTGAAGGGGGAATCCAATCTTTGCTGGGTTCGTAAGCTCCAAAAACGCCCGTCCCGCCCGATTGAGCAACGGCCATCGATTGAGTAGTAATTGCCATGAGAATTCCAACAATTTTTATGGGAGAAGGTTTGATCATATGAACCATGACAAGGCCAAAGCGACCTCTATAATTTACACCGTATGAGTATCTGGTTGCCCAGGTTCTAAATGCGAAAATTCGCATTCAGCAACCATTTTCGTGGACCACCATCCATAGCGCAGAGTTACGGATTCCCGACGGCCGCGGCGAACTCTCGCCATAGCTCGTCGGGCTTCTTTCCGGTAAGCTCTTGAAACACGGGCATGGGATCTTGTTTGTTGCGCATTTTGCGGTCCAGGCTGGGGACCAGCCGCTCGTCGTACCTTTGCGAAACCCAAGCCAACCAGTAAGCGGTCACCCGGTAGGAGTCTGTGTAGTTAGCGGTTTTGAAGTTTATCTTCGGTCGAGGGCTATCGGGTTGATAGCGCCACCATCGGGTGTAATCGGCAATTCCCTCCACCAACCACCCGGGCGTGGAGGGCGAATCTGGATACGCTTGGATTGCGTGGGTAAGTTCGTGAATCACCATGCCAAGATCGTCGGGATGAGCGGCAATCCAACTGGATTTGATCGTGATTTCGTTCCCCGCGCAATAAGCGGGAGGATCGATGTCGGGTCGAAAAGTGAGCTTGAGCACCCTGGGCGCTTTGAAGTTCTCGGTTGCCAACCAACGGCAGATTTCGGGGAACCACTCCTCTACCACCGACTTCGCCGACTTTGCCCACCGCTCGGCCTCGGGGGCCGCCTTAAAATTAATTTCCACTCTCGGAGATTGAATGGGCTTAGCCAAAGGATATACATATTGCTCCAGTGATCTTGGAATCGCCCCACTGGATTGCACACCAATCGTTCCCACCGCAATCAACACACTCAATGAATTCATCACCTATCCTTATACCAAAGTATTTGTACACATCATTCGGCGGCGCCAAACCGATTTTAGGTTTCTTCTAACGTAAACTCTTGAATGACATGTCGCCTCCCATCAACCCAAACGCATCCCCAGAAGCCTGCGCCGTTCTTGCCTACTTGTACAACCAATACGGAAAAGTGACACTGACGGGGCAGCACGACCAGATGTACAGCATGGGAAGACCCGATCAACCCTCCGAACGGGTAAAAAAGCGAGCGGGAAAACCCGTTGCGATCTGGGGCGGTGAGTGGGGGTTTAGCGATGAGCGCCACGATATAGACAACATAAAGTATCGGCCGCTTCTGCTCGAGGAGATCCGGCGCCATCACCATCAGGGACAAATCATTGTGATGACGTACCACCAAGCCAGCCCCACGATAGGAGAGCCCTGCGGGTTTACAGACGGAGTTCAAGCACGGCTCTCCAATGATCAATTCGATGCCATTCTCTCCCCTGGATCTGACCTCCACCTCATCTGCCAAGATCATATCGACCGCTTGGCAATTGCCTTCCAAACCCTTCAAAGCGAACGAATTCCGATCATTTTTCGCCCCTACCACGAGATGAATGGGGATTGGTTTTGGTGGGGTGGAGATGCTCCCCGGTTTCGGCAATTGTGGGATCTCACCTACGATCGATTCACTCATTTTCATGGGCTCAACAACCTGCTCTGGGCGTGGAATCCCGATAAGCCTAACGTTGGAATTGTAGAAGACTACTTTCCTGGTCTCGATAAAGTGGATCTGGTGGGCACTGATATCTACCCGTCGAAGGACCGCGCAGAGACCTTTCCGTTAGAGTGGTTCCAACGAATGAAGGCGATTGCGGGAAGCAAGCCGCTGGCCCTCAGCGAGAACAGCGAGATTCCCAGCCCGGAAATTCTGGCTCAACAGCCCTATGCCTATTACATGTGCTGGGATAACCTCGCCTTCATCAACTCAGAATCTGATCTGCAAAGATCTGGCTCAGAGCCCGCCTTTAGATCAGCGCCGTGGGCCTAAAGCGAAGCCGGTAGCCTCGGGATGACCGTGCCCGAGGCCGGATGCCCGTCGGTGATCGCAGGGCAACCGGTTACTTCATTGTCGAAACAAAGTGGTACCTACCGCTCGTTGCCGCGAACACCACGCATCCGGATTCTTGACGCACATAATCTAACCCTCTGACGCCGGATGCGGCTTTCCCTCCCTCGGTGACCGACGCGAGGTTAGTCGCGGGAACCCAGATGGTTGCCGTCGTGTTTGCCGGAATCAGAACGTCTAGCGTCATTTGCTTTCCGTTGAGTTTCCACTTGCTCTCTATTCGCCCGTGAATAGAATCCAGCGCGCCGCTCGCCCAAGTGAGATCGCCGCCCGGCGTTGGCCGGATCACGATCTTCTCGTAACCAGGAACCGTCGGATCCAGATCGATACCGGCGACCCGGTTATACATCCATTCGCCCACTGAGCCCAAGGAGTAGTGGTTGAACGAGTTCATTCCCGGATCTTGGAAACCACCCTTTTCTGTCCAACCGTCCCACCGCTCCCAAATGGTCGTCGCGCCCTGGCGGATGGAGTAACCCCAGGAGGGGTAGGTGTCATTCAACAAAAGCCGATAGGCCACGTCCGGACGGCCGATCGCGTTGAGGGTTGGGTTAAGATAGCCCACGCCCACAAACCCCGTGGAAAGATGACCTTTACGGTCGATCATGATGTGATCCACCAGCCGCTTGGCCGCCGCTTCGCGTTGGCTATCCTCTAAGAGTCCAAAGCGAAGCGCCAACACGTAATCGGTTTGGGTATCGGCCTTGATCTTAACATCATCTGCCACAAATTGGCTTCTGAATGCCTCTCCAATTTGAGATCGCAACTTCTCGTAATGCTCCACGTCTTCGGTCTTTCCCAGGATGCGGGCAGAACGCGCCAGCAAGTCTGTGCTGTAGGCAAAATATGCGGTACCGATGACGTCTCGCGGGGTGTCATCGTTCACATTCAGCCAGTCTCCAAAGTTATTGTTAGATCGGTTAACCCAAATATGGTTCGGATTTACCGAATCAATGTATTCCACCCACTTTCGCATCGCCGGATAGCGACGGGCCAGCAGTCGGGTGTCTCCGTAGCACAAGTACACGGTGTAAGGCACGATGACACCCGCATCACCCCAGGCCGGCGCACCATCGGAGGAATCACCTTTTCGCGGCGAAACATCCGAGAATCCGCCTTCGGGTGACTGCGCGTCGACTACGTCTTGGGTCCATTTGGTCATAAACGCGGCTACATCGTTGTTAAAGCACGCGGTGCGAACAAATATCTGGGCGTCACCCATCCATCCCAAACGCTCATCTCGCTGCGGACAGTCGGTGGGAATTGAAAGATAATTGCCCCGCTCGCCCCAGTAGATGTTGTGTTGAAGCTGATTCACCAGCTTGTTAGAGCAAGTAAATGTGCCGGTTTGAGGATTGTTAGAGCCCACAACCACTCCGGTGATCGCATCCAGCCCAGGCGTGCCGGGGAATCCGGTGATCTCTACGTATCGAAAGCCGTGAGACGTGAAGGACGGCTCAAACACTTCGGTGCCTTTTCCGCTGAGCGTGTAGTTATCGGTAGCCTTGGCCCCCCTCAGGTTGGTGGTGTAAACCGATTTATTTGGGCTCAGCATTTCTGCAAAGCGGAGTTGGATTTTGGTCCCCGCGGGTCCGTGGACTTTTAGCCGAGCCCAACCCACCATGTTCTGCCCGAGATCATAGACATAAACTCCGGCAATGGTTTGGGGAATGAGTCGCTTGGCGTGAATTTCTTCGATTGACTCGATGGGCGGCGCCTGATCTGCGACCAGAGGCACCGCATCAAGTTCGCGAACCTCAACCTTCGACCACTGTGAATCATTGAACTTGGCGTTGCTCCAGCCCCGTGTTTCAAGTCGAGCGTCGTAGGTTTCGCCCATTAGCAAATCGTCACTGAGGATCGCACTCGGCTTTGCCTTCCAGCTGCCGTCAGTCACCACCTCGGATTTCGTTCCGTCGGTGTACTCCACTTCTAGCTGTACAAGCACTTCGGGGAATTTGCCGTAATTGTTGCCTCCGGTGAGGCCAATATGGCCGCAGTACCAACCGTTTCCCAACAGAATTCCCAGCCCATGACTTCCCTGTTGCACTTGCCGGGTGACGTCGTAGGTTTCGTATTGAATTCTCTTTTTATAATCGGTCCAGCCGGGGGTGAGCAGGGCCTTCCCAATTTTCTGCCCGTCTACGTACAGATTAAACAGTCCCTTGGCGCTTACGTAAGCCCGGGCGCGCTTGACGGGTTTGTCGGCGGTGAAACTCTTTCTAAGCAGCGGAGCCGGAATGTCCAGAGGGTCGTTCGCCGTGGTGGGGAGGGCTATCCATTTGGCATGCCAATCCGAAAGTTTGGGCAACCCCAATTCCCAAAAGGCGGGTCGACTGGATTGCGAATCCCCGTTGCCGTCCCAAATCTGAACCCGCCAGTAGGCCCTTTGGCCGGCCATCAGCGCCTTGCCCCCGTATTCAATCTGGGACGACTTGTTTGAGGTCACTTTGCCCGAATCCCAAAGGTCTGCATTGTGCGCAGTGGAATCAGCGGATGAAACCGTGATCCGGTAGGCCGACTGGCGTGCACCGCGTTGGTCAGACTCATCAATCCAAGTGAGCCGAGGCGCCGAATCGTCGATTCCGATGGGATTAGCGAGGTACTCGCAACGCAGATGCGTCGGGAAGAGCGCCGAAGTCGACGCAAGAAGGAGAGGGGTGAATATCAGCATGAAAGATCTTGTTCTTTCCGGACGAAGAACACTGTGCGCAGTTTAACCCCACCGACCTCAAATGTGAGGCGTAATGCGCGAGTTAAAGTGAGTTTTCATTCGGGCGTCTTTGACGCCGGCAATTCGTGGCCGTGAGAGGGCATTGCCATCGCAATACTGCCATTCTTAAATTCCGTCAAAATCACATGGATCCTCTTGGATCCAACGTTCTTTAGCGAGTGCGGAGGCAAAGGCGAAGCCAAGAGGGCCGAGCCCTCCACGGGAGCCTGAATCATGCGGGAATCTAGCATCACATTCCGCTTATCGTCGTACCTAACAAAGTTGCTCCAACTGATGACGTAGAGGTATCCACCCCAAATGTGGGTGTGAACGGAAGTCTCATCGCCCGGCTCAATCAACGTCTCCAACACCCTAATCTGGTCGGTCTCCAGCAACACCTTATGGTGTTCCGGCGCTGCGGTTACCGCGTCTAGCTCATCAAGCATCAAGGTAGGTTACCCACCCCAGAATCGGCGCCAACGCAACCTGAATCAGCGAATGTTGCCGTGGTCGCCAGGAAATCGAAACTGGCTAAGTTGATGCTCGACGGGTGCGCTTGCCCCAGAAGACCAATCCGCCTCCGCCAATATCTTCAGGATCCGGGCACCGCTGAACTTCTAGTTCTCCATTGTTCCCCCTGAGGTCTGTCTCACGTCGAAACCTGGTGTTATGAATGGGACTCAGAGCCAGAGGCACCCTACAAAAATGGTAACCAGGAAAAATGGTCCGCTTTTACCGTCGCGCATATGGGGCCGCCTTTAGAATCGGTACAACTGAGTTTTCCCCGGACCCGATTCGACCCGATATCTTTCCAGCTCAACCCCCCTAAGGGCAGCTTAGCCCGCCGTATGCCTTGCCAAATTCCAAGGCTTACCGTGCCCCAACAGAGGTATATAAATCGGTCTTGGGCGGTGCCCTGGGCGTAGGGACCTAAGAAATTCGGCGTCGGTTCTGATTCATCGTTGCCAATTCTAAGCTCGGCTTCGAACGTGGCAGATTCGACGGGTAGTTTGACTCTCTGCACCACGTCTTTCCCCGCCTGAATCCCCATCCAAACCCCGCCATATCCACCCCAATCTGCCGGAGGGAACGCGGAGCATTCAATGATAACTTTAACCAAGCGCTGCAACGAAGCCACGGTTCAACTATGGCAGACAACATTGCCCCCGCACGATCACCTAATGAACACCTTCCCGTGCGGCACCCTACCGATCATAACAACGGTTCAGATCGCTTCTTATTGTCACATTAAGCCCTTTCCGACAATAAGGGGCCGAATATGGGCACGTTTTGGCTCTAAGACGATCATAACGTCACGATTAGATGGCGGGTAAATGTGCAATTAGGAGGTCGCCAATGTGTCCTCCATGGACTGTTCAAACTTTGGCGGCTTCGGAGGGGCTCGAACCCTCGGCGCCTTCCTTAGGACTGAATATCTTCGGGTTCAAGAATCGGTCTTTTAATCCGGAGAAGTCTCATATTGTCGCAGATACCCCAAGGCAACTGAGAAACAAAGCGGCGGGTTGCCGGGCCGAAGCAATCTCTGGCGCTGTTGCAGGGTTATTCGACGAGCTTTGAGATGGGGACTCCTATGGAATAGCTATGCTTTAAGGTACCCAAAGTCAAATCATGGCCTTTCTGCCTCCGAGACCACCAAAGAGCAAGATCGCGACCCGAAATCTCGCGACTTTCTCCGTCGCGTCGCACGTAAACCTTATTGTTTAGTGTATACATTGATGTTCTGTCAGATTTCACATTGACTTGGCAAATCAAGGTACCCCTGTATTCCTCAAAGTGTACGCGCACTAAATCCGTCGGATCAGGGCTGAGTTTTTGGCCGAAAGGCTCTGCTAGCTTTCGCTGAAACCTATCGACAGTCTTTAGGTTTTCCAAGTCCTTTCCAATGCCTATGGGTCGATTGCCATCATCTGCTACGCCGATGAGTATCGTCCCTCCATCCCGGTTGATCATCGCACAGATTGCCTTGGACACATCGAGCACTCGTTCATTGTTGTACTGGCCCTGCTTAATGTCCCACATGAGAGTCTCCTTGAATTCAAGGGTGGTGTCTTCTGCTTTCTTCTGCAGCAAGGCTCCGATGCTCGCAAATGTAACGCTTGTGGGTACATGGCTCGCGCTCTGCCCTGGATACAATTGCCACACGAGAATTGAGCCATCGCTGTGCTTGCTAACAAGGCGACCGCAGACAAAAGCAAGGCCAATAACGGGCCTCAATATCGGGGAAGTCAGTAATAGTTCGTAACTCCCTGCGAAACTGGGCCCCCACAGACGGATGCAACCGTCATAGTGCCCAGTGAAGATTTGCTCACCGGTGCAGATCAAGCTTTCGATACCACTAAACGCTCCGGACTCAAAGACCGATCGGAATCCATTGTTTCCGTCATACTCATGTACGCGGAGCTTTCCGTCGAGACCCCCGCTAACCACGTAGCGACCTAACAAAGAAAGGCTTGAAATGGGGCGGGATAGGTTGATGTGATGAACCTGGGAGTAGGAGCCACTCGAATCTTCTTGCCAGAGCCTAATTGTCCCGTCAATATGGCCACTAAATATCCTCCCATTTTCGGACGCGAAAGCGCAAACATCAGAGAGTTCTTCTGATTGAAATGCCTTCCGCCACGAATCATCGGGTAACAACTCCCAGACACGGATTCGTCCGTCCGCATGTCCGCTGATGATCTTCCCATCACTGAAAGCAAGACTCAATACGCGGCTGAGTCCAAATGCCCAAATATGTGAGCTATAGCCATTAGTTGAATTTACGCGCCAGACCCTGAAGCCGTCACGATGGCCACTTATGATCTGTGCCTTACCCTTCGCAAGGCAATATACCGTTCCAAGTGGATCAGATTCGAACGACAAACTATACGAACCATCGCGTTCAAGAGACCACACTTGGAGCAGTCCATCCTTGTCCCCGTTGACAATTTGGCCCTCAAATTCAATTAGGGGATCCTCAAGACCGAACCGTCCGGCAATTTCACCGACAGCTCTTGACACCTGGGAAAAGCGAGAAGGTCCCTGCAATTCAGATTCCCAAACGCGCACCGATCCATCTCCGTGTCCGCTAACAAGTTTGCCATCGGAATCGGACAAACTCGTCACTTGTGCCAACCGCTCTGAACAGAATGCTAACTGCCAAGATCCGGCTCCATCTAGTGCCCAAACGCGAATGGCTCCGTCAGCGTGGCCACTGAATATTCGACCGCCGAATGATGTCAGGCTTCGCACGGGCGATGGTGTTTCTTCCTCAAACTCGATACTGTAGGACCCTTCAGATTCCAGTTTCCAAACCCGGATGCGCCCGTCCCTGTGTCCGCTAACGATCTTGCCATCTATAGAACCTAAACACTCAGTCCCCAATCGTTGAGATTCGAAGTCCATCCTGTAAGCCCCGTCTTGTGAAGTTTTCCAGCTTCGCATTTGCCCGTCGTCGTGTCCACTGACGATATGCTCGCCACATAGAACCAGGCTCAGCACATTAGATGGTGTTTCAATTTCCGAGACAACCTGAAACAAACCGTCTTCGTTAGGCTCCCACACTCGAATATGACCGAAGTAATGTCCGCTTATGATAAAGCCGTCTCCATTGCATTGGAGGCTGAAAATCGCGTCTGCTTCTTCCCCCTCACGTTGAACAGGCTTGGCCGACTCAAAGGCAACTAGGTACGTGCCATCAGGCTCTGGTGACCAGATGCAAAGGACTCCATCGCCCTTTCCCGTGATGAACCGTCCGTCCATATGAGCCACGCTTAGGACTTGAGAATTCGTTTTTGACTCGAATACGACCTCGTAGGAGCCGTCGGTTCGCACCCGATTCACTTCTATCTGGCCGTCGAGACGCCCACACACAATTAGGTCGGCAAAGGAAACAAGAATCGGCGTGTCACGTAGGCGTGAGGGACTCACCAGCCGACTTAGGGACCGCAGCAATGGACGGCCATACGTAAGGGCAAGCCAAGGTCTACCAGCACCCGTGGCAGAAGCTCGCACTTTCGCTCCCCACTTTGTAGAAGGTGCTAGGGCGGTCGCGGACTGAAGCCCCGAATGAGCTATCTGGTCACTCAGGGCGCTGACCAAGATCTCGACTTCATCAAATATCGGATCTACATCGTGAAACTGTTTCTTAGCTTTCCCGATAAATGACTCAAACCGTGAGAAACCAATTAGGGCACACCTTCGGTCCTGAAACACGACGTCTTGGAACAGTTCGCGGAGCCTATTTGTATCTGCATCCTCAGCGCAATGCTCGGGTAAGTACGTGAGAGAATAGTTCCAATCTCGGTGATCGAAGGCATACTGCTTTAGCTCATCGTTAGCTCGATGGTATGCGGTCCCGAAAGACGATCCTGACTCCCGGAACCAATCACGAAGAACTTCATGGGCAAAGCTGACTTGGTAGCCTGAATCGGTTCGCGTCATTCGC
The DNA here is from genome assembly GCA_038212035.1 of Fimbriimonadales bacterium. Taxonomy (GTDB): domain Bacteria; phylum Armatimonadota; class Fimbriimonadia; order Fimbriimonadales; family Fimbriimonadaceae; genus Fimbriimonas. The sequence continues at coordinate 22,939 of JBBQUZ010000006.1, read as the reverse complement.
AACCATCGTCTTACCCCGTGCGGTAGAGAAGTCAAGTTGTCAAGCGACCGGTCACCCACGTGGCATGACTCCCAAATCGCCTTGATTTCGCGCTCGTGAAGCTCTCGCTTCGCCGACGCAATGAGCGGCAGAAGATCGTGCGATCTGTCTTTATTCTCAAGACACAGCATTTCCCACGCTGCGCTTACGTATTCATCCGATCCCCTTGTGATGTCTGGCATCTTCGGTTCGCGCTCGATATCTTGTAGCAGAAGCGAGAGGTAGAGCGGAAAGCCTTTTGTCGTATTGCGAAGCAATTCTACGTAGCTGTCGAGTCCTTTGATCTGACCAGCTACGATCCCCTTTTGCTCGGCTACCAGGCGTACCCAGAGGTCGATATCCTCCCACTTGCTAAGGTTAGCGAGAATGATGCGTGGCCGCGATTCCACGGGCGAGAGAGGCCGTTTGATCGCCGAGCGAATTGCTGACGGTAATTCGAGCAGGTCTTTGTCATTTTCTGCCGCGCGCAAACTCAGAATGACAAAGACATTCTCGCCAAGGCCTCCCCAGTTCCAACGGAGGCTATCCAGGCGCAGTTGACTTTCCTCCAGGGCATCTAAGATAACGACACGCTTCACGGACTTTGCTGGAGCTTTGACAAGGTCCCCTTCCTTAACAAACTCTTGGAGGCATTCGATCGAATCGAATTTAGTCATAGCCCGAAAGAAATAGGCTTTAACCTCGTATTTGTCTTTTGAAAGCTCGTCACGAACCACGCGCATGAACGCTGTCTTCCCAACACCAGCCAACCCGGTGATGACGCGAAATCCGCCACGGCCATTTTTAACCCAATCTCGGATGAGCTCAAGTTCTTGGTCCCGTCCAACGCAAATTGAATAGTCGGCGAGTATTTGCTCTTGCTCGGCTCTCAAGTGCAAGGCACGAGACGATTCCGCACTGGTAGGTAAACGCTTCGACACAAATGTAATCTACCGGGTCAGCGGCGTTACGAGTGTGCGGCCCCGAGAGACTCGGTTAGTTCTGGTGTAAAGTCCACTCTCTTTGTTTGCGGAGAGACAGGAATGGGAGCAGACCTGATACATGTAGACGGTTTATGACTGCAGTTTGGGAGACGACAACGCAGTGTCGTTCTTGACGCCCTCCATACCGTGGAGGGCGTCAGTCGGACGCTCCTGAACCTACTCAATGCCAGTTTCCGGGTTTGGCCCCTCAAAGAGTTGCTCATTCCACGAGACTCTAAATGAGAGACCAGATGGGTAAAAATAACTGCTGGTCAAGGACGAGAGCCGTGTTTTAGGCTTTTGCGTTCTGACAGATAGGTAACAGATTGTTCCGGACACATAGGATACACATTCTCCTATCGCCCTGGAAGGAGTGTTCCACTGTGGAAGAGTGTGTGCGATTTATCGTCTCGTTTTGCGCGCAGGTTGACGTAGTTGCGAGCGGGCCCTAAGATCGTGAACCGCAGTGACCGTCTATCACTCGACTTTTTTGCTCGGCGGTTACTCGAAGATTTTGAACGGCTACTGCAAGGTGATGTATGTCACTTCAGTCAGTCCTTGATCTCGAAACCCGTTTCAGTCGCGGGTTCGTTGTATCAGATCAAAGGACAGCTTTGGCATCGACCCATTCCCGCCTCTTGGTTGAAGGCATCGCTTGATGGTGTGAAGGGATTGGTGGGCGGTACAGGATTTGAACCTGTGGCCTCTTCGGTGTGAACGAAGCGCGCTACCACTGTGCCAACCGCCCAATTGTCTGAAGTTACCCTCGCAGACTCGGTTTCGGCGGGGATGCGCTTGGTTTAACGCAGTGACCATCGCCGTCGTGGATTAACTTAAATATACCCGCCTTGGCTCTCACCAGACTTTGAATGGTAAGGGTAGAAAAACCTACCGAACCGCGCCCGCCGACATCAGAAGTTTGGCGGCGGCGGTGGCGTTGTGGACCTCGGTCTCAGCTAAGGGAGTTCCCTGACCGCTACTTTTTAGCGCGTTGATATCCGCGCCCCGGCGAATCAGCGTGGCCACGGCAGCTTTCTGGTTCCCGTGGGCGGCCGCATGAAGCGGGGTGGTTCCCCAGTGGTCGTTCTTGTTGTGAGCCTGAATATCGGAATCCGCATCCAATAAAATGTCAATAATCGCTGCTTGCCCCTTCCAAGCCGCCCAGTGCAACGGAGTGGAATCGTCAGCATCTCTTGCGTGCACTAAATCTGGGTCACGGGCAAGCATTTCCTGAACGGTGCCCAGGTCGCCAGCTTTCACAGCCTTATAAAATAGGGGTTGAGACATCTTACGTGCCCAATTATACAAACCTTCCCTACCCCGGTTGCCTACAATTCATCTTTACGCATGTAAATCCGGTCCACTCCCGGGGCAAAGTCGGTGAAACGTCCCCACTCCTGATAGCCGTGCCGCGCGTAGAAGCCTTCGGCTTGAAAGCCAGTGGTATCCACAAAGACGCGGGTTGCGCCTAACTTACGAGCTTCCGCTTCTAGGGCCAAAACCATCTGCGAACCGAGCCCCCGGCGGTGGAATTTCTCATCCAGATACACGATGTCCAGAGAAAGCCATCCCAAGTGGACGCCTCCGCAAATGCCCCCCACCCTCTGTCCGTCTGCCATGGCAACTACCCCCACGCGTTGATTGCCGTAGGGGCCCAGGAATGTTTCATTAAAAACGTGCAAGTCTCGGTGCAACCAAGCCTCAATCTCCGAGACTTCTGCACCTGCTACTTGCACTATTTGGGTTTCCATTCTTAACCTACCATGGTCCCGGCGTGAACAGAATCACGGAACCGCTCAGCATCGTAGCCGCGTCGGAAAGCAGATAGACCGCCGCGTCGGCAATGTCGTTCGGCATCATCATGCGCCCAAACGGCGCTTCAGAACCCATCCGCTCAGGCCAGCCTTCACCCAAGCCATCTTGCAGGCCCAACTGATATTCGTTTTCCGTAAGCGTCCACCCCACGTTTAACTGGTTGATGCGCAAACCATCTTTTGCAAATGCGCCAGAAAGCGTCACGGTAAGATTCGCCAGCGCGGCCTTCGTCATAGAATACGGCACCAGGTGCGCGGGTCCCCGGGTTGCACACACCGACCCAATGTTGAGGACTGACCCCTTACCTTGTGCCTTAAAGTGAGGCAGAGCGGCCTGAATCGCCAACATCGGAGCGCGCGTGTTAACCGCCATAAGGTGGTCAAAAATCTCGGGGGTAACGGTTTCTAAAGTCGCCCGGGTGGAGATCCCGGCGCAATTAACCAGGGCATCAATTCTTCCGTAACACTCCACCGTCTCCTCCACCAGACGCGCGGGCACCGCAGGGTCGCTCACATCGCCAAATGCCGGAGAGGCCTCCGCACCCTCATGGCAAATGGACTCCGCTACGGGTCTGGATTCTCCCTCGGTCCGACCGTGCACCATCACCGACGCCCCTTCTGTGGCGCACCGCCGCGCAATTCCCTCGCCAATTCCAGAACTGGAACCCGTAACCAGAATAACTTTGTCTTTCAGCCGCACGCCGATATGTTACGCCATCGTGAGGTCTTCCAAAAACACGCATCGGGGGAAAACAACTCGTTCTCCCCCGATGCGTGTAACCCAATCCTTAAGGATTATTTTTGCTTTTTCATGAATCGACCCGTCTTAGGATCGCGGGCCGGGCCCTTCTTCACCGTCTTAGCCGCATCCGCCTTCTTGATGAATCGACCCGTCTTAGGATCTCGAAGCGGCAACATTTTGCCCGTTGCGGTCTTAGCCACAGGCTTTGCCAACATCTTGGTAGCCGCCTTCTTTACCGACTTTTTGCCGGACAGCTTCTGGGTTACCTTTGACGCTGGCTTAACGGGTGCCTTCTTGGCAACCTGGGCAAACAGTGCGCTGGGAAAGACCAAGAGGCTAAGGATAACGAGCAGACTTCGTAATTTCATTTTCTTCAAATTCTCCAATTGAACGTAGATTGCGCAAACTGCGTAGCTACGTTAAATTGCATATTGACACACTGTTAAATATGCCGCAACTATCAGAGCGGAGAAACCGGAGTCCACGAAATATTATTTTGTATCCGACAAGTCCAAATTGCAGTCTTGAACCCAACGCCACGGGTACAAGAGAGATGGATTTGGTCTTTCTTATGCTTGCCAGTTTAGGTTTCCTCTTTGTTGTGCTCTCCGTCCGACTTGCCTCTGAACCCGCCATTGAAAACCCCATTTTAGGCAAGGTTGAACTTAGTTCTGGCCCCTGTAAGCAGTATGGGCTGGCGGAATTCACCGTTGACCTGACCGCCGACTACACGAATGCATTTGATCCCCGCCAAGTGGCGCTAGATGCCGAGATCAAAACTCCTTCTGGAAAGAGGGTAAAGGTGCCCGGTTTTGTGAATCAGGCGTTCAACCGTAGCCTCCTTAACGGCAAAGAACAGATGAAGCCGGTCGGTAACCCACTTTGGAATATCCGGTTCTGCCCCACGGAAGCGGGCACATACCAAATGCACGTCACGCTATCAGACCACGCCGGGCAAGCAAATCCCAAAGACTTATCCTTCACCGTTGCCTCGTCTACTTCAGACGGATTCATTAAGGTGAGTCCCAAAGACCCTCACTACTTTGCCTTCGATTCGGGAAAAACCTACTTCCCCATCGGCACCAATATGGCATGGTCTGGTCCTGCCGGCACGTTTGATTACAACAAGTGGCTGAGTGCTTTTGGCGCACAAAGGGCCAACTACGCGCGATTGTGGCTCGCCGAATCTTGGTCGCCATTTGAGCTGACCTCAAACGGATTGGCAACCGAAAACAAGGGCTTCGATCAAATCAATTTAACCAATGCGTGGCGGCTAGATTACGTGATAAAGCAGGCCGCGGCAAACAATATTTCTGTGCTCCTCACCATTGATTCCTACAACACGTTGAATCCAGATAAGAACGTGTCGCCCCAGTGGGAAGAAACCGCGCTAAACGCCAAGAACGGCGGACCTTTGAGGGTTTGGACCGACTTCTGGAAGAGCGCCACCATGGAGAAGGTTTACCAGGCAAAACTCCGGTACCTAGTTGCCAGATACGGAGGATACACAAACGTCTTGGCCTGGGAATTTTGGAACGAGGTGGATCTGGTAAAAGATTTCGACGAGGAACTGGTCCGGCCCTGGCACGACAGAATGGCCACATTCCTAAAGGGAGTAGACCCCTACCATCATCTCATCACCACCAGTTTCTCGGATGCCTTGGGACGACGCGGAATTGACCTACTACCGGGACTCGACTTTTTTCAGACCCACACCTACAATGCGCCCGATCTGGCCTGGGCCGTTTCGTACCAGCAGGCTCGCAAAAGCGCATGGGGCAAACCCCACCTCATTGGCGAAATCGGAGCGGATTCCCAAGGTCCCCGCTCTGATGAGGACCCTACCGGAATTCAAATTCACGACCCCCTTTGGATTAGTACGGTCACCGGTTGCGCTGGAGGAGCTATGCCTTGGTGGTGGGATAACCTCATTGAGCCAAAAAACCTGTATCCACTTTTTGGCGCACTGCAACGCTTCACTACGGGCGTTAACTTTGCCTCCGAAGAATTTAGACCCACCGACGTAACGCTTTCATACACCACGCCGCCACCAACCGCAATGGGGAGAGACCTTGTGTTCTCCAACGGCCCCGTGTCTTGGAGTCCATCCGAGTTCAACCGACCCCAAACCGTTCAGTGGTCGGGCAAAAAGCCGGAAGGTTCATTACCGCTTAGCGGCGTGCAACACGGCACCGTGAACCATCCCAACCTTCACAATCCGGCTACCTTCTTGGTATTGCTTCCAAAGGAAACCAAATTCACGGTTGATGTGGGAGAAGTCTCGGGTTACGGCGGTGCGGCCCTCAAGATTGCGGTTGATGGCAAGATAGTTCTGGCAAAATCCTTTCCAGATTCGGCCGACAATGTGAATCACCAGAGTGTTAAGCAATACAGCGGCTCCTACTCCGTGGTGGTTCCTAAAGGAAAGCACGCCATTGTAGTATCAAACCCGGGCAACGACTGGTTCTATGCGAGTTACCGCTTTGAAAATCTCCTGAGCCAAAGCACTCCGCCGTTAGAGGCATGGGCACTCACCGGCAACCGAACCGCTCTGCTTTGGATAAGAGTTCAGGGCCGAAGTTGGAAAGCGCTCGTAGAACAAAAAAGAGTCCCCGCTCCGGCGCCTCCCACGCAATTAAGGCTGAAGGGGCTGGTTGCGGGTGCATGGAAAATGGAAATTTGGGACACTTGGAACGGCACCGTAACGCAAGAAAGTTTGGTCCACGTAGAGGGTAATGGCCTTCTTAGGGCTTCGCTACCCACCATCCGCACCGACATTGCGGTCAAACTAACGCTTATTCCTCGATGAATCGGCAGATCGGTCAGCTTGGATACCACCACATTGAACTTAGAAGACTTTGATTTCCTGGTCATCGGCAGCGGCCTTGCTGGCCTCAGCTTTGCGTTAAGGGCAGCCCAATTTGGAACTGTATGCGTCCTAACCAAAGGCGACGTGAGTGACAGCAATACCAGCTGGGCTCAAGGGGGCATTGCGGCGGCGGTTGGCGAGGCGGATTCTTGGGAGATGCACGAACGAGACACCCTCATCGCGGGGGCTGGCCTGTGCGATGAAGAAGCCGTTCGGTTCCTAGTTCAGAATGCTCCAAGAGCAATAGAATGGCTTATTGGTCTGGGAGCGAACTTCGATCAGAACGATGGTGGGCTCGCGCTGGGACGAGAAGGTGGTCATAGCATGAATCGGATTGTCCACCACCAAGATCGGACGGGTTGGGAAGTGGAGAGAGCCGTGGTTGCGGCCGTGAGGGCCAACTCCCGAATTCAGGTGTATCAGCACACTTTTGTGACTGCCCTCGCCAAGAGAGAGGGCCGGTGCGTGGGCGCTACGGCATTTGTGAGCGACGTTGGTGTTCGGCACTTTCGTGCTCGGGCGACGTTGCTGGCCACCGGCGGTTGTGGTCGTATGTACCAACACACCACCAACCCCACCGTGGCTACCGCAGACGGAATTGCACTGGCCGATGCGATTGGGGCGGAAATTCGGCACATGGAGTTCATGCAATTCCACCCCACCACCCTTTTTCATCCCCAAATGAGGAGCTTTCTTATCACGGAGGCGGTACGTGGAGTGGGAGGTACCCTTCGGAACCACTTGGGGCGGCGATTTATGTACGACTACGACGACCGGCTAGAATTAGCCCCCCGTGACATCGTGGCCCGCGCAATTGAGACCGAAATTGCCAAGCACGGCACCTGGTGCGTATATTTAGATGTAACGCACCTGAGCCCCCATCTGATCAAAGAAGAATTCCCCACCATCTACAATCGATTGAGAAGCATTGGACTGGAGATTGAAAAGGAGTGGATTCCCGTGGTGCCCGCGCAACACTACTCTTGCGGAGGCGTGGTTACAGACCTAGACGGCCAGACCACCCTCAGTGGCCTCTATGCGGCCGGTGAAGTGGCTTGCACCGGGGTGCATGGGGCCAACAGATTGGCCAGTAATAGCCTACTAGAGGCCATGGTGTTTGCCACTGCCGCCGCCGATGCGGCACCCCGGGAACCCGCTCTAAAATCTATCGCTTGGGATCGTTCCTGTTGGAGCGGCGATGACGATGTGGTTGGAATCCCCGAAGCAGAGTCGATTAGAATTAGGCGTGCGCTCCAACGGACCATGATGCAAAACGCGGCCATTGTACGCTCCTCTGCCGGTTTGTCCGAATGCAAAGAGACGGTGACTTCGCTTGAACGAGATTACGAGTCCCAACCCGTTGCGCCATTTTCTCAACACTCTTTGGGAACCGCCAATCTTCTGCAAGCCGCTCACCACGTGATTGACGGCGCCATAAGCCGACAGGAAAATATTGGCCTTCACTTCAACCGAGACTTGATTAAAGAGCCGCTTCTGAATAGCGAGGCGGTTCCACTGCCTTAGGCAGTGGCGGCGCCCAATCCGGCAACGTCAACTGTGCCCGGCAACCGCCCGCCGTCTCCGGAACGTATATCAGTTCCACAAATCCATAAGCTCGGTTTACTTGAAGCCGAGTGAGGTTGGTGAGCGGCGTTAATTGCACCGCATAACCCGCCGCTAGAGTGAGAATGCCAGATTTAGGCTCCAAGGCGGGCCAGCGTAACTCAAATTTACCCCCAGCAGATGCCACCGAAACGGATGGACTGCCGTAGGTGCGAAGGGGGCTGAAAAGTATGTCGGCAAACTCAGTGGAAACCGTTCCGGGAGTGGCCAAGCTAAAAAGACTCTTCCTCAAGCCAAACATTGGCTCAGAGAAGACCGGAAGATTTTCTGGGCCACCCTGAGTCTTCTTAAACCGAGCAATCCCGCGCACCGCAGCGAGGCCGGCTTGGAGCATAGCCGCATCTAAACGGCGCTCCGGTTCTGAACACAATGCACCCGCTAAAGCGGCCAGAGCCGCTCCGCGACGTTCAATCGCCACATCCAAACAACCCAATGACCAAGTGGTCCAATCTCTACGCCAGCTCAGCGATGTGAGGAGGGAATTGGATTCAGAGGTGGCTCTCTGGGTGGCGTTGACGCATTGCATGAGCCAGGCGTGGCTCGCGGCGAGATCAACCCCTTTTCCAGCTCCATCGAACGGTAATTGCTGCCCAGAAACGGGCTCTAGCACGTAGTTGGCCTGCAGTAAATATTCCGCAAGCGTGTCTTCGCCGGCTTTCTGTGTCTGGGGATCTCGCCCGCATCGAAGGTTCTCTAATCCAAGTTCCACCACACTAGGAATATCCGTAGGGGCGGCCGACGTGATGCCGGGAGACAGATCCTCTCCGATGGCCAATCCGCGACCGGTCGGAACTCGTCTTACCGGAAACCTGACCACAAGATCTTGCCCGATCACCGTACGAACCGGCAGCTCTGCTTCTTGCAAGGAAGCGTCCTGCGTGGGTGATAGGATTCGTAATGGATAACCTCCCAGAGACGCAAACTGCGCCGCCGTTGGGATGGTGGAACCGTTGCGGTCGAAGTGCCAAGCGGCGGTGACGCTCTGCGAATCGGATTGTACAGAACAGCTAAGAAGTGTGGGGGCCAAGGCCGTCCAAACTTTCTCTTGACGGCTGACCAAAGCGGACAAGCGCCCCAGAGAGGAGGCCGAATTGGCTGGGTTACCTCTAAGGCCGTCGGGCAACCCAACTCGCACCCAACCCTGGTAGTTGGTCGGGCCAACAATTTTCCAAGCCCCCGGACGCCCCTCCACTTTAAGCCCACAAGGGTGTTGAGGAAACCCCAACACCACCGCCGGTTGGTTGTCTTTAAAGGAAACGAGCACCCATTTTGAGTCGGGAGTGGGAATTCCTTTGGTGACAGAACCCTCCGGCCAACTTAAGTAGGGCGCGACCGTGGAATGCAGGTTCAGCTGGAAACCGGCGTTCCAATACAAGCTAAACCCCGGAGCGGTAAGTGACACGTTGAGTTTAAGCGGATTGAGTTTGCGAGACTCTAAGAGAACAGTTTGCCCCATTTCGCTGGATTGCACCACCTTCCATCCTCCGCTGGGTTTAGCAAAGTAGAACCTATCGGCCATGGGTTGGTTGGCCACAAATCCATCTTCCGCCACCTGAAATCCGGTTGGGCTAGGGTGGTCAGAATACGCAAATCGACCGAAGGCTTCGCCCCGGCAAGACGGGGCAAGCAGAAACAGCGCCGCCCCCGCCAGGAGGGTGGGCTTAATAAACCGTTGCACCCAACACTTGGAACCCGATCCGCTTAGTAGCCTTAGACCACACCAGCCCAACCTCGCGCCAACCAATTTGGTACCCCAACCCCATGGTGTAATCCAAGTAAGTGTCGCTCTTGTATCGATCCAAAGTGTAGGCAGAGCTCAACCGCCACATTCGACTGAGGCCGTAGGAAAGATCACCAAAATAACTCAGCCGATCAACATCAAGACTCTTACTGGCAAAGATGGAAATGTTGGTTCGGCCCGAATTGTAGTAGCTCTGAAGGCTGAGCCGATGCTGACCCAGGATGGAGTCATTGAATCCATCTTTGGTGTAATCGTAAATCCCGACCAGCGATGCGGTGGAGCTGAGCCTTTTACTCAGTGTAATATTCCCGCTGAACGCCATGTTGGGACCGCTGGAGTTTGAGGCAAAGCGGCTCACCGAGAATGACGATGTGAGACTGGTGCTTGAATCTATGGGGAGTTGAAGGCTTTGCCCACGAAGCCTTAGTCCAACGTTATGCTGGCTTCTCCCCACCAAGTCGTTGGTGCTAGAGGTTGCGGTGAGCCCGTAGTACAGGCGAACGGGCAATTGCCCAACCTTCGTGGGATCCTTCTCCGCAATCATCGAGTAATCCTGGGCAGAGTATTTGATTCCTCGTAACGAACGCGTCATGCTTCCGCTCATGTTCACCTGAAATCCATCAAATTGCCGGCCCACGCTAGAGGATCCCGAGATGCTACGACCGGAAGGAATGTCTACCTGAGCGAATCCCGTTGTTCTATCGTCAAACCGAATAAAGTGGCGTGCCCCAATGGACCAATCGTTTCTGGCCAGGCCACTCACCGTGAGCCCACCTTCCATTTGGTCACCCCTGTTCCAATTAAGCTCGTAATCTAAAAATGCGCCTCCGCTACCACCCACGCCTCTTCCCAACCGCTCTCCGGTTCTAAATCTCAGGAGACTGGTCTGCCCAGGTTTGAGTGACAAGTAGTAGGGATAGTTCACCGCCAACTGGTTGTTATTAACATTAACCATTTGGTCGGTCACCAGCGGGCTACTGCTCGCCAAGAAGCTAAGTTCAAAGAGGGGCAGCTTCATCACGCGCGCACCTCCAACCATGATCTCGGCCTTTTGAAATTGGACGCCCTTTTGGGGGAAGATCACAACTTTTTTGGCGGTTATGGTTGATGGAGACCCGCTGAGATCCTCAAAGTTAAAAATGGGACTACCCATGGGGGACCGGCCCGGCTTAATGGTAGGGCCCTCAATTTCCACAACCCCAAATCGGTCTTCCGGCTGAGCGGCCTGATAGTCACCCGTTTGCGTCTGGGCCGCAAAGGCCAACCCGCCTCCAGAAGGCAATATGGCCTCTACTCGATAGGCGGAAAAGGTAGTGGTTCCAAAGCCTTTACGCTGCTTAAGGTTAAAAAACAGGTCGCTGTAAACGTGGACCACTTTCCCAATGCGCATTTTAGCGTTTTTGGCGCGCAGCACATAACTGGGAATGTTAAGCTGCACAGCATCCGCATCAATCGAAATATCTCGATAGCGAAGGGCAACGCCCTGGGCTGGGCTGGCCGCTTCAATTTTGCGCGTGTCGGCGGCGTAGCTCAACGCGTTACCGCTCACAATTTCAACGTATTCTTTTGCCGAAGAAAGCAAAGATTTATCGCCGACAAATTCGTAGGTCAGTGTGACCGGGCTTGAATCTCCTCGCAATGCAGTCACCGTAATTGCCGCGACCCCCGCGTTTCCCCCGGCGACCAAGGTTGCTCTGGCCACTCCGCCAACGGTAGTGACCACCGACTCACGAAAGGTGCCGATGGTGGTGGCAAAGATGACTCGAGTTCCATCGGGAACGGATCGACCCGTGGCATCACGAACGTAAGCGGTGATTTGAGCGGTAGACCTTCCATCCGCTACGCTCATCGAGGGAAAACTGGACAGCTTAATGTCCAGTTGATCCGCAAACACCCCAGACAGGAGCCCAAATGCCAATACCGCAGAACAGAATAGTTTGCGATGAAACATCCGGGAAGGGTTGAGGGCTTTCACAGACAGTTCTTAGGCAGGATCCCCGTCGGGAAGTAAATGAGGCCGAGGAGTATCCTCGGCCCCAGGGTTTTTAGCGGGTTACGGTAACCGGCACGACTCGTCGTACTCGCTCACCATCCACTGATTCAGCGACGATCTCGATCTGGTACACGCCCGGTGCAACCGATCGGTTGGCCGAGTCTCTGAGATTCCAAGTTGCGGTGCGTTGACCTGCCTGATCGGCCCGGCCCCTCACTGCAGCGTAGATCTCTTGGCCCCCTTGCAACACTCTCACCGTCGTCGTGGCATCGCTAGCCAGGGCATAGGAGATAGTGAAGGACGAGCCGGGGCTTCGCGATGGCCGAGTGACAATCACATTGCCGATAACCGCACGGGCGGGAGTGCCCGGTACCGCTTGGAGCGTAATCGTTCGGGTGGCACGCTCCACCGAAGTGAATGTGTAACCCGACGATTTCCGGAGATCGCGGGCGGTCCCGGTGGCGTTGTCCACCATGCGCACTCGATAGTTCTTAGGAATAGAGCTGAGGTTGGGCCAAGTTACGGTCACCGGACCGGCATCTTTACTGTAGACCTGCAGAGTCCATTCCTGCTGTCCAGCCTTCTCGGAGAGAGACTGAGCCAGTCGGGTGGGCTTGCCATCGATTGACTGTTGAACGGCAATGGAGACCGCGCCCTTGGTGGGGGCAACGGGTGGCTTATAGATGCGGAATGTCTTGGCATCTTTTGCACTCTTAGCCACGCCAACGTAGGTTTGAGAGTCTGCGGAAACGTTGGTGCGAGCTACCAACTGGAGACGCCATTGTTTGTCTGATTGAACAAAGGTAGCGGCCGATCGGGCGGGGAGGAACGGCTCGAGAACCGGAGGGAAGCTCAATGTGAGATCCTGGGTCGTGTTCACGTAGAGCCAGTAGCCCTTGTTAGGAGTCACTCGGTCTGACAATTGGGTCAGATATTTGTAATCCGGGGTTACTGCGTCTTGATCCCAATAAGCGACGGAATTGCTGATGAACCCTTGGTCGACCATTTCTTGGAACGTATAGCTCTGAGAAGGATTTGCCGCAGATACACCTACCAACTGGCCAAGCGGGAAGGAGTAGTTGTAAGGGTTACCAATCATGTTCCATCCTCCGTGGAGGGTGATGACGGGCGCGCCCGTTTTAAGGTCTGGCGGCTCAACCGGTGAACCACCGAGATCGATGAAATTCTGAGCATCCTTAGAAACGATCCAGGTTCCGTATCCGCGGCGAGGAGCGGTTTGAATAACGTACTGCCCTTGCTGAGGATCCCACTCGAAGGCTTGGAAATCCTGATCGAATTTCAGACCGAGAATTGTTTCCCAGCTGTTATTGGCAAATTTCCATGGCGAGGTAACCAAGTTCGCGTCCGCATTGATTCTCAACTTGGGCTGAGTTGCCACGTTGATCACACCCGAAAGTGTCTTGGAGGCTCCGGTGGCCGCATCTACCTTTACGGTGTACGTTTGCGGTCCGTTAAGGGTGCTGTCTGTGTGAACAAAGAAATCCACAAATCCCATCTTTCGCGGTTCAATGCGGCTGATGATTTTGGACATCGTGCTTCGTGTCGCGTCCGCCGCGTCGCTCATACCCTGAGGCAGGGAAACGGTAATTCGAACACTATCAAGAGCAATTTCTTTGTCAATGGTTGAGTAGCCGCTGGCGTTGTCTACATAAACACGTAACGTGAACGGATCTTTCTCAAAGGAATTAGGATCGTTTTGCGCAGTGGCGAGAAGGGTTGGAGCATCCAAGACCACGGCAAACGGTTTGGAATAGCTGGCGACGCTCCATGTGGACTTGTAATAAGAAACGATCTCTCTGGACACGCCTGCCGGAACGGCGGTCGGATACCATTTCTGGATATATGCGGTCTCGTCGTAGAAGTTATCCGGAAATCCCGTTTGGCCAACATCAGTGTAGTCGGCAAAGCGAGTGTCGGGAAGTTCCTGATCCGGAAAAGTGCCGTCTTTAGTGAAATCGCCTAGCAGCAGTCCGTCTTGAGCAACGGCTAATTCATCAACCTGACTTTGATCATTCTGTACGCCTGCCGCATCCAGTCCGGCGGCGTTATTAATTTGCAAGCCGTAGGCATTGATCTGCGTGACGCCAAAGTTGACTGTACTTGGGAAAATGGCAGGGTTGTCGTTGCGAATATATCGAACGTCGGTAATGAGTGGCTTACTAATACCCGTGGTTACGAATTCTGCGCCGGACTGAATACCCGAACTGTTGAGCATGGTCACCCACTGCCCAAACCAAAGCCCCGCCTTAATCGCGTTGGCACTGGTATTGGTTAAGTTCCAGCTAATTCGCGCGGCATCGCCCGTGAGACCAACAACCAGGCGAATCTGAATATCGCCATTTTGCGTGGTACCGGAACAATAGCGATCTGAAGCACCCACATAAGCGGTTGTAAAGGCGTTTGCACCGATAAGCGTTTTGGTGAGGGCGCCTCCCGTAACTGCCTGCTCCACGGTCATGGCATAACCACATCCTCCCAGCGCATGGAGTGGCATTCCGTAGGTAAGCCTTAAGTAGTCATCCGCAGTGCTCTGAACGGATCCGAGCGAGCCGATGGTAAATCCAAGCCGCCCCCTCACGTTCATCGTCGCACCATTGGGCCCGATACAAGCTTTGTTGTACTGAACCGTTCCTGAGATGCCAAGGGTGACACCAAAAAGGGCGTTGTCCGAGTCATTGACCGGCAGGAAATATTCGTTGAGGTCCGTGCTGTACGGCGTGGTTATGGTCACGGTACACGTAGGGTCATACGAAGCCTGCGCGTTGGCGGCCTGATAAATCGCTCCAGATGAAGCCAGTATTGCAAATGCCTTGTAAAGATTGCGGTTCATGTTCTCTCTTCAGACTTCGGCCTTCCTGCACCGCAAGTAGCGGTGAAGGAAGGATATGGAATTAATTGCCCTGAACCCACCCACCTAGGGGGGAGACGGCGGGCCCGCCGGTCGAGTGAAGGCGCGAGGCGGTTGGCTGAAGATATACCGATCTCCAGTGCTTCCGAATCGGACCGGGCCCGGAACGTCCGCTAGATTTCTGACTCCAATTCTCCACCAGACGGTTCCCGCATTGCGAATGGCCGCCGGCAACGTGTTTGACTTCGTATCGATGGATGGCGTGAAGACCTCTTGGATTGAGCCCCACTGCACCGTCGCCACCGTTACCGTTGAGTCCCTAGGGAACGCAGACGATGTGGAGAACTGGAGAATGTACTCCGCCAGGATTGGGTAAGTGGCATTGTTCGAGGACAGGGCCTTGAATTGGATCGGTCCCGAGATTTGCTGATTGCTGGCTGGCTCTGCCAGCACGGGTCGCGCCAACGGAGTAGCAAGACCCCGAGCAGAGCTTCTCGCGCTCACAAAGAAGCAGGTATCTGCAGTTGCGGTAGTCCCGGTTGTGCCACCAGTTGTGCCGCCGGTCGTTCCACCAGTCGTACCACCCGTGGTGCCGCCGGTTGTTCCGCCAGTCGTACCACCCGTGGTGCCGCCGGTTGTTCCGCCAGTCGTGCCGCCGGTTGTTCCTCCCGCCGTTCCGCCAGTCGTACCACCCGCAGTGCCGCCGGTAGTGCCAGACCCTGCAGAGGTGCCGGGGAGATCCCGACTAGATACGCCATAAACCCACTCCACCTGATAGGTGTAAGGGCGACCCAGAGTCACACCGGGAACCGAAACCACGGTTGCGCTACTGGAGTTGGTATTCACGCAGGTTGTTCCACCAACCACGCCTTGAGTGTCGAGCCATTGAACGTTAGTGTGAGCAGTTTGACCGTCAAACGCAAACCCTTGATCGCCGGCCGCTCGGAGCACCGGTGTGTCGGTGATATCGCTTCGCCAGACCTGCCAGCCAAAGCTCTGAGAGTTACCCACCGAGAACATGTTACGGCTCCAGTGAATCGTAACCCCTTCTTCGCCTGCACCACCACCCGATACCGACGGCTCGGCCGTGACATCTGATGTGGCCGACTGACTGCTACTGTTTCCGTTGGATAGGAATAGACCCACCACACCGAGCACCAGCAAGATCGTCAGCAGTTCAGAGTTGAAGCCCTTTGGTTTAGTCTTAACAACGCGCGCTTCGCCCTTGTCGTTAAATCCAGTGGTAATGCTAGGCGGGCTAAATATAACCCTGACCTTGTCTCCCGGCTGAATGCCTTTGAACACCCGGCTGGCGCGAATCTGCGCGCTGTCCGGCTCCACATCAAACACTTTGGCCGTCGCAACTTGCTCTCGACCGCGCAGAACAATTACTTCCTGCCCGACCGCAAAGCCAGATCGCGCACCCTGGTTAATGAGGGCAGAATCCGTTACTGTGTTGAGCACGGTGCCGGTGGGCAACGTCTTACTCTGAACTTCCTGGACTGCCTGCGCAGCGCCAGACTTGACCGCGTCCTCAATGAGTTCTTGGTCCGTCGCCGTTCCCGGACGAACCGTGGACTTAGCGGAAATGGCAGATCCGTTTACTGCCAGTTGAGAAGCCACGTCGTAAACCACTACGCGTAGAGAGACCAGAGCTTGCTTTCCGCTGCTACCCCCAACAATTCGGTAGTCAACGATGTCGCCCGCAACAACCGTAGTTGAACGAACTTCTTGCGCCACCCGGAATAAATTGACCGGGTAGGAGGGCGGGGAGTCCACGCCAAGGGTCTCGATAGCTCTTTGGATGGTTTCCGAAGTGACGAGATCATACTGACCCCCCTTCGCAAATTCATCACGCACTGCAGTCTGCGCGACCGTGCCAAATTTTGTACCCGGACCCTTTAGGTTCCGGAATTCGACAACGGCCCAACTGGGCAGCACGGCTACTTGAGCGTATGCACGACTGATAATGGTTAACGTAACGGAAGGTAGCAACAGGGCCAGGATGACCATGTGGCTTAAAAACTTCCCGGGTAACGATGCGATGAACCGCCTCACTATGACGCGTCCTCCTTAGTCAATCCTCGATTCGGTTTGGGCGTGAGCCCTTTTTCTCAGACGCGGATTCCTTTGAGAGAGCCCCTGGAGGGCCCTTCGGCATCCAGCGTAGAAAGGCAAAGAACAACCGTGATCCTTAGTCCAATCCATAATCCTCAAATTCATTCGACTCACACAATTGCCGCAACGCATGCCGCTAATTGGCTCGCCGAATCGGTCGGAGTATAGCACTATCCTCTGCAGAGCGCAATCTAACATGCCGATAATCCTCCAACCTTGTTGATCACCACGCTCCTGACGGCTTCAATGGGCTGATTAGTTCGAATAATTACGTCGGCAAACGCCAGCTTGGCCACCGCGGGCAACTGCATCGACAAATATTGTTCTACCCGACAATCTGGGCCATACCGTGCCATCAGCCTCCGGATTTGCTCTTCTTTGCCGCACGTGACCACCCAGACTCGATCAAAGGCCCGGTAAAGGCACGTTTCAATCAGCAGCGGCACCTCAAAGAAGGTTGCGGCTGACGAAAACATCTCAGCCATGATCAAAGGGTGCAGATAAGCATTTACTTGCCTCCTCGTGTCTGAGTTCTCCGCCAAAGCAGTTCTCAATGCCGCCGAAGAAAATTCTCCAGATATTTTTGCAATCTGCCAGAGTTCCTTCTGGACCCCAACCTCTGCAACCACTTTCCGGGCAATGTCATCCGCAGACAGAGTCTCGGCCCCATGGTCACGGATGATTCCCATGACGGTGGATTTTCCCTCCGCAATACCTCCCGTGATGGCCACTCTCATGAACCTAGAAACGGTACCGCAAAAATGAGAAATGCCTCACCCATCTGGCGAGGCATTTCTCGGGCGAACCATTAAAAGCTTAAGCTTCTTCGGTACCCGCGTCTGCTTCCGCTTCGTCCTTGTTGTCCGTCACGTCTTCATCTTCGTCGTCTCGGGCCAAAATCCCCCTCAACGCACCCAAACGCTCTCCAATCGTGGCACCGCCGGTGGCAAAGCCCCGTCGGCCGGCTACGTCTTCAAAGTCGTCATCCACATCTCGGCCGCCTCGACCCTTCTTGGCACCCTTCTTTTTGGCCCCGCCTCGATCCAGCCCGGCTCCGCCACCACCGCCGCCGGCACCACCACGACGCATTTCGTCGTCATAGCTACCCGACGTCACTTCCGTGGCTCCTGGTCTCAATTCTCCGCCGCCACCGATGGCGCGCATACTGAGAACCATTCGTCGCTCGTCCGGTCGCAAGTCAATGATTTGACACTCAACTTCCTGACCTTCTTCCACCACGTCCTGAGGACGCTTGATTCGGCGGAAGGACATCTCACTAACCGGCATGAAGGCTTCTGCGCCTTCCGGTAGCTTAATGAACGCACCACTCTGGACGATTCGACCAATGATAATGGTGAGCTTCTGACCCACCGTGTAATTCTGCTTAATCAGATTCCAAGGATCGGGCAGAACCTGCCGATGACCCAAAGAAATCTTGCCGGCGCCCTGATCCAAACGAAGGACCATGACCTTAATTTTCTGGCCTTCTTTGAACATTTCCTTGGGGTGGGTGATTCTTGCCCAACTCATCTCAGAAATGTGAAGGAGACCATCCACGCCGCCCAAGTCAACAAACGCCCCGTAGTCGGTTAATCGCCGAACGGCACCCTCAAGGATGTCACCCGGCTTAACGTCATTAAATATATTGTCTTTGGCGGAGGCGCGGCGCTCTTCTTCTGCTTGGCGGTTGGAGAGAACCACCTTCTTTCGCTCTCGGTCAATTTCAATGACCTTGAGTTGCAGAGGCTGGCCAACGTACTTTTCAATATTTCTCAGCTTGCCGGAGCCAACGTGGGTGGCAGGCACAAATCCCCGCACCCCAACGTCCACCACGAGACCACCCTTAACTCGATCAACCACTTGCGCGGTGACCATTTCTTGGCTCTTGTGAGCGGCTTCGATTCGATCCCAAATTTCCTCAAAGTCGGCACGGCGCTTAGAAACGATCGGATTTCCTTCCGCTCCTTCTGGCCGAATGACCACAACATTGATCTTATCGCCCACATTAAAGTGGCCCTTCGCGGTCTCAAGATTCTCTTCGCTCAGTTCCCCGAGAGGAACAATGCCCTCTGCCTTAGTGCCTAAGTCAACAAAGACTTTGTCGCGATCAACCTGAATAATCGTCGCTTCAATTCGGTCTCCCTTATTGAGTCGTTTGTATCCGCCCTCGCCTGGCTCTGATTCTGACCCGAAATCTCCGCGCATGGCCGCCTCAAAGAGGTCAAGGTCAGACTGCTGGCTGGCGCTTACTGCGGCCTTAACTTCCGCCAGAGCTGGTATTTCGGCCGCGGGTTTGGCTGTTGCAACCACTACGGGTTCGGGCGCGGGGATGACCGCCGCTGGTGCCACTGAGGGAGCTACTTCGGCGACAGTTTCAGCATCGCCTACCGAAACAACTTGGCCCACGGGCGCAACATCGGTAGCAGAGGCCACTTCGGGCACCCCGGTAACTTCTGCCGCAGAAAGATGCTCTGCAACAGGTGTGGGAACCTCGGCCATAGTTGCAACCACGGGGGCAACTTCTGGGTCGGCCGGAGCCGATGCCTCGTTTGCAGGTACCGGGCTGAGGGGTAAATCGGTAAGGGGCGCTTCATTCTCCATCGGAGAATGAACTGCCGTTGCGTTGGCCGTTGGGGCGTCGGACGCCAGCTCGGACGTGGCCGGCTGCGGGATTGCCTCACCCGCGGGCGTCTGGTTGTGGTCGATCGTCATAAGAGTTGTTGGACTAGTCTCCAAAGAGAATGGGCTTCATGCTACCCGATTGAACAAAGTCTCCCCGTCCGAATCTTCTTGCAGAAACACTCCAGTATGACGCTTTTTCGTTCGCTACCACGTCTTTATTGCTTCATAAAATCTGCGGTAGCGTAAATATGCACTGGAGTAGTCTGCACCACTAGGTTCAAATCGGTCTTTTACGTGGATTACCGCATCACAAGCGGCCCCAACGTTTGACCAGATTCCTACACTCACACCGGCAAGAATCGCGGCGCCCATCGCCGGCCCTTCATCCGAAGTAAGGGTTACGCACGGCATTAGAAACATGTCGCTTAACATTTGCGACCAAAACGCGCTCTTTGCCCCTCCGCTGGTCAGCCTAATTTCCGACGAGGTGGCCCCCAAACCTCTCAATAAATTCATCCCGTCCAACAAACCAAAGCTGATTCCTTCAAATACGGCTCGGCTGAGATTTGCCCGGTTATGTCCCAAAGTTAGTCCCCCAAAGGCGGCTCGGGCATTGGGGTCATTGTGCGGAGTGCGTTCGCCGGTGAGGTACGGAAGAAACGTTACGCTACCCGCACCCACGGGTGCCAGCGCGGCTTCCGAAGATATCTCATCGTAGCTACTGGTGGAGCATATTGTGTCGCGATACCAGCGCAACGCACCTCCGCAAGAGAGCATCACCCCCATCGCGTGCCAGCCGTGGTTGGCGTGGCAGAACGTGTGAGCGGCCCCGCCTGGGTCAAACTCTGGACGATCAATCGCGGTGAAAACCACTCCGCTCGTCCCCAAACTCACGCTGATGACGCCGGGTTTGACCGCGCCGGTGCCTACCGCTCCCGCGGCTTGATCACCGCCTCCTCCACAAATAGGAATTCCGGCAGCCAAACTGCCCGATCCCTTTGTATGGGCGGTGACCGTGTCTGATTCGCTTACCGGGGGCAACCAGGCCGAATCGATTCCTAACTTCTCCAGCATCTCCGGCGACCAATTTCGAGTGGGGACGTCAAGCAAGCCCACTCCGCTGGCATCGCTCACTTCGGTTGCTTTCACGCCGCTAAGGCGAAACCGAATGTAGTCTTTGGGCAACAGCACGCTTCTGATTCGGGAAAAATTTGCGGGCTCGTGATTCTTAACCCATAAAATCTTTGGCGCTGTAAAACCGGTGAGGGGAGGATTACAAGTGATAGCGCGCACCCTCTCTGCGCCCACGGTGGCGTCTATTTCCCCGCATTCTGCCGCCGTTCGCTGATCGTTCCAAAGAATTGCGGGCCTAATGACTTGGTCTTGATCATCTAAAAAAACCGCCCCGTGCATTTGGCCGGTGACCCCAATTGCGGTTGGATTTGGTTCGCCGATCTCGGCCAAGCAAGCCTGAACCCCGGTCCACCAATCCTCCGGGTCCTGCTCCGACCACATGGCTTGGGGCACGCTCAGGGGATATTCAGCTGATGCCTGCTTGATGACGGCTCCCGTTTCGTCAATCAAGAGAACCTTGCAACCGCTCGTCCCTACGTCTATTCCCAAAAGCTTGGCCATCGGGCAATTATGACCACGCCACCATAATAGAAGCCATGCGGCATGCCGTAATTGATGTGGGTTCAAATTCAGTATTGCTATCCGTGGCAGAATTCAGCGATGGTTACTGGGTTACCGTGTTTGAATCAACGGCGGTAACCGTGCTGGGGAGAGGCACCAAAGAAACGCGCCTTCTAGGGGGGCCCGAGATGGTGGCCACCTTGGCCGCCGTAGAGCAAGCCTTTTTAGATGCCAAAAGCCACGGAGCCAGCAAGATTGAGGCGGCCGCAACCATGGCCGCCCGAATTGCCACCAACACCCCCGATTTCTTGCGCCGTGCCGTAGAGCAAGGCACTCCAATTAGAGTGCTTACGGGGGAAGAAGAAGCGGAACTGGGCTTTCTTTCCGTTGCCAAAGATCCTCTGCTTGCCACCGAGCCAAGGATCACAATCATTGATCCCGGCGGGCACAGCACTGAACTTGTCACCGCTCAAAAAACGACCGAAGGTTGGAAAGTTTTGTTTCGCCAAAGCTTCTCCATCGGATCGCTGGGCCTGCGCGGCGGCGTGCTGAAAAACCCGGCGTGTGGCCCGGCGGAAATTTTATCCGCGAGTGCGGAGATTGATGACACCATTGGGCTTTGTTACCGGAGGGACCAAGCCGGTCGGGCCATCGTTCTGGGTGCCGCCGGAACTAACTTGGTGACGATCCGTGACCGAATCGCGGTGTGGGACCCCAAACGGGTGCACGGGGCTTACCTAGACTTTGGTGAGATCAGCCAAGCCGTGGGCCTGCTGATGCCTATGACCGACCTAGAGCGAAGCCAAGTGGTCGGAATGGAGCGGGGACGAGAACAAACCATTCACATTGGCGCGCTCATCTTAGAGCGTTTCCTCGCGGCCATTGGGGTTCCGGGTTGTACGGTTAGCGTTCGGGGCTGGCGACACGGATTAATGTCCCGGGATGACTAGTTTGGTGATTCCTGATTTGTACGGCAGTGCGCATTCGGGTCATTGTCTCAAAAACGTATACCTAACCGTCTCAAACGTCCCGATGGCCTCCGTTTCCCCCTCGTCGGAAGCATGGGTGATTACTCATATTCGTTTAGCTGAGCCAATTGCAAAACTCCAAAAACGGAGCACTAGTATCTCTATTTTGAACCTAAATAGGCAACGGAATCCTTGTCTATGCCTAGTTTTGCAATTGGCTCAGTTAGCCCTCGACAGGTTAAATTGCCTTGGCGGTATGCGCCTCCTTTACGTTAGATCGATACACCAAAGACCGATGAAATGGGCCTAAAGATGCCCCACAAAGTGTACATGTGGTGCCGTGCCAAGATCGGTCAGCAACAAAGTTTGTTCCCGAGCAGGGGCCCTAGAATCTAGCAACGGACTTATTAGGAAGAAAATGTTTTATATGGACTAGCCCTCCCTTGTCCCGGCAGAGACTATCCCCGAGTAGCCTGGCATAAGCTCTGGTGCCATGCCAGGATCGGTGAGCAAAGAAGTCTGTTCCCCGGCAGGGGAACTAGAATCTACCAAATGCCTACAACTCATACGAAATTGAGCTATCACATCGTATTCTCAACCAAGAATCGCAAGGACGAATCCGCGAATACCCGGGGTGATTTTCGGTCATCCCGGGGCACCCGGACGTCGGCACCGTTATCCGCCGACTACCGGCTACGCCGTCGAATTCCAAACAGTTCGGCGAAGCCGGTAGCCTCGGGATGACCTTGCCCGAGTCCGGGTGACTATCGGAGTCGGGGGGCACCCGGACGTCGGCACCGTCATCCGACGACTACCGGCTACGCCGTCGAATCCCAATGGCAGGCGGCATATTCCGTATTTTTCACTTAGTGCATCGGCGATTTCCGATGTTCCGAGATAAATTTCAACTCAAGAAGCTCACCATCACAAGAAATCTCATTTGG